>NZ_JBFAJW010000029.1:0-1093 GCF_040655395.1 Nocardia sp. NPDC050435 | reverse complement strand
TGTACTGACCATGGACGTTGGTGACGGCGTGGCGAGCTGGACATGACGAAGACCTCCGAGTGAAGTGCGAGCTGTCTAGGAACGCATCCACTCTCGGAGGTCTTCGTGTCCCACCCTAACGCCCCGCTATCGGAACTGGGCCGATTGCGGCTGGCCCGCTGCATTGTCGACGACGGCTGGCCACTACGCCGAGCAGCCGAACGGTTCCAAGTCTCGGCCACCACCGCGAAACGATGGGCCGACCGCTACCGCAGCGCCGGCACCGCGGCGATGAGCGACCGATCCAGCCGACCGCATCGCAGCCCCCACCGCACACCCACCCGCACCGAACGCCGCATCATCAAGATCCGCCTCCAACGCCGGTGGGGACCAGCACGTATCGCCTACCTGCTGGGACTACAGCCCTCGACAGTGCACCGTGTCCTGACCCGATACCGGCTGGCCCGGCTGCGGTGGCTCGACCGCGCCACCGCCGCACCTGTGCGGCGCTACGAACACCACGCACCCGGCGACCTGATCCATATCGACGTCAAGAAACTGGGCAAGATCCCCGACGGCGGCGGCTGGCGCATGCTCGGCCGCCCAGCCGGTCGCCGCAACAAGCAAGCCGACAAGAGCAGCGGAATCACCAGCGTTCACGGCAATCCCGTACGCGGCTACCACTTCCTGCACACGGCCCTGGACGACCACTCCCGCCTCGCCTACAGCGAATTGCTGACCGACGAGACCAAGGACACCGCTGCAGCGTTCTGGCACCGCGCCCGAGCCTGGTTCACCGAACAGGGCATCACCGTGACCAGAGTCCTCACCGACAACGGATCCTGTTACCGCTCACACGCTTTCGCCGAAGCACTCGGGGCCGATATCAAGCACAAGCGGACCAGGCCCTACCGGCCTCAAACCAACGGGAAAGTGGAGCGATGGCACCGAACCATGGCCGATGAGTGGGCTTATGCCCGCCCCTACCGCAGTGACACCGAACGCTGCTCCAGCTTCCCCGCTTGGCTACACACCTACAATCACCACCGCGGCCACACCGCACTGGGCGGTCACCCACCAGCCAGCCGCGTTCCTAACCTCTCGGGTCAGTACA
>NZ_JBFAJW010000028.1:0-1437 GCF_040655395.1 Nocardia sp. NPDC050435 | reverse complement strand
GCTTCGGCGCGTTCCCGCCGTCGTGTCGGGCGCTGTCCTGGCCGGGTCGCCCTCGGCTGGGCCCACCCCAGCCCGGCACCCCGCGTCTGGAGAAAAGCATCGGCTTCCAGCCCGCCCGGGTGCCGCAGGCACAGCTCTCTTCACAGACAGGAGCTTCACCGTGTCCGACACCCGATCCTTCCTCTCCGCCATCGACGACCTGCACGAGATGTTCACCCTCGACCGCCGCACCGCCGTCGAGTTGTTCCCCGACGCCATGGCCCTGGCCACCGACGAGGACCGCGCCTTCCTCGACGAACTCGTCGAGCTGTTTACGTTGTATCCGCGCGAGTCGGTGCTGCGCTGCTTGGAGGCACGCTGGCGCGAAGCCGACCGTCTCGGTGACAAGGTGGCCAAGGCGCGGTTGCTGGCGCTGGTGCCCGACAGCGATCCCGGCCTCTACCAACGCGATCGCTTCGATACGGTGTTCCTCGCCGAGTCCCGCGCGCGCCGCAACGGCACCACCGTCGAGGACGAGTACGCCAAACTGCACGCCAGCCTGGCTGTCACCGAGATGCCGCGCCAATCGATCCGCAGCTGGCGTAACCCGCGCCCGCGCTACGCGCTCGCGCCGACCCGCCGTATCGACCGTGCCCGGATGCGGCCCGAGCAGATCCGCGCCCGCCTGGCCGCGCGCGGTAACCGCCGCCCCGCCGTGGTCGAGCCGTCCCGGGTGTCGAACTACATCACCGACGCGTTGTTCGTCGACACCCAGGCGCGCGAGGAAGCCAAGGCGCGCGAGCGCGTGGCCGAGCTGATCGAGCGTGGGCTGATCAGCGAGACCAGCGCCCGCAAGGGCTGGATCCCGCGGTATCCGGGCGAGTTGCCGCCGCTGCCCGCCGAACTCGCGCGCCAGCGCTGGGAACACCTCTACTGCGCCTACGTCGCCGACCAGCACAACCACGACCGCGCGCTCGCCGGAGGCGAGGCTCTGCCGACCGAGGACGCCCTTGACTGGGCCGAGGCCCGCACCCAGCTCACCGGGTCGGCCGACCGGCGGCATGAGCAGACACCGTTCGCGGGCAACCCGCTCGAGGACTTCGACGGCGCGACGATCGAGGTCACCGGGTGGCGGTGCGTGTCCTGCTTCATCGAACGCCCCACCGCCGACCGGTCTCGCGTCCACCGCCATAACGGACAGGTGCGCAGCGACGACGGACTCTGCGACTGCTGCCGCGACGCCAACCGCCCCGGGCTGCCACCGCTGGCGGGCCGGATCACCGGCATCACCCTGGCCAGCACCTACTGCTTGTTCTACGCCGAGCACTACCCGGCCGCCACGCGCGCGCTGCTGGCCGAGGCGCGTCGCCGCGCGCCGCGCTGGCTGCGCGGGGTCATCGACGGCTTCCTCGCCGCGCACCCCGACCTGCCCGGCGCGCCCGAACCCGCCGTCGACTC
>NZ_JBFAJW010000027.1:0-3263 GCF_040655395.1 Nocardia sp. NPDC050435 | reverse complement strand
CGTGGCGAACCGGAGCTGCCCGAGGGGATGTTCCAGGGCCGCTGCGAGGGCTGCACCGAGATCAAACCCGTCCACCGGGTCGACGGCTACTGCACCCCATGCCGGGTCTGGCTCGAACTCGACACGCCCGCACCGCGTCAACACCGCGCGGCCTGAGCCAGCTCGACCGTCCCTCCGGGCGGGTCACCACATCCCGGTGGCCCGCCCGCTGTGTTCTCAGGTCCGTCGCGGTGTCCATCCCCGCGGCGGACCTGTCTTCCACGTCTGCTGCCCGCACTCCTGTGGGGCATCATGCGCGCTCGACGCATCCTCATCACCGGCTCACGCACGTGGGCCGACCGGCCGATCATCCGCGCCGCCCTCGCCGAGGTCTGGTCCCCGGAGGCGATTCTCGTTTCCGGGGCGTGCCCGCGCGGCGCGGACGCACTGTGTGAGGCGTGCTGGGCGCACTGGGGTGGCCGCGTCGAACGCCACCCCGCCGACTGGCGCGCCCACGGCCGCGCCGCCGGGTTCGTGCGTAACCAGGCGATGGTCGCCCTCGGCGCGGAGGTGTGCCTGGCGTTCATCCGCGATAACTCGCGTGGTGCCAGCCACACCGCCGCTCTCGCCCGCGCCGCGGGCATCCCCACTCGCCTCTTCGGTCACCCGTGAGCGCCCGCGCCGCCGGGCCGCTCCCGCCTTCCCCCGTTCCGGAAAGAGGATTCGATGTTTCATCGTGCTCGTCATGCCCGTGCCCGTCGCGCGTTCGTGCGCCGCCAGACCCGACGCGCCCGCCTGCGCTGGGTCACCGTCTACCTCGCCACCGATCCACGCGCCTTCGCCGAGGGCTACACCCCCTCGACCCCGATCCGGCGCGTCTACCGATTCGCGCTCGACTGTTCAGTTCGTGAGGCCGACTTCGATGTCCTGCAACGGATCGTCGATGCCAGTTTCGACCACGAGGTAGTCCTGGGACGAATCTTCGCCGCTCTCAACGACATGCCCGATCACGGCGACGAACCACTGACTCGCCGCTGGTATCGCGCGCGCCGCCGGTCGCTGTCGGTCGGTGATGTCGTGGCGCTGGGTTCCAGCCACTACGCCTGCGGACCCGTCGGCTGGCATCCTGTGCCGCCACCGCGCCCAACCACGGCTCCGAAAGTTCGCATACTGCTGTAACTCCCACTACTGCCCGCACAACCCATCAATACAACCCATAACCACGCACCCTCACATAACCACCTCACACAATCCACACTCATAAATACCCACACCCCCCAAATCACTCATAAACCCCCACCCCACACCTCCTCACACCACCACACATAAAGCAGACCGCTTGCAATCAGGATTACGATTCAGTAACGACCAGCATGTTTGCGCGAAGTGTCAAAGATGTTGTCACTCAGAATGCTTCCCAAATCGCGCGACTGATTGTCTGCTGGAAGTGTGACCGCGACACTGCATAAAGTCGTCGCAGGCAACGGATACCAGTACTACCTGCGCAAAGTCGCCGCCAACGATACGTCGTCGCGCGGGCGAGACAGCCTGGCCGACTACTACTCCGTCCACGGCGAAGCACCCGGACGCTGGTACGGCAAAGGACTCGCCTCACTCGGCATCACCGAAGGTGATGAAGTCACCGAAGCGCAGATGAAGTCGCTCTACGGGCTGGGCCGCCACCCTAACGCCGAGGAGATCGAGGCACGGATCATCGCCGAGGAGATCGGCAAGGGCGCCAAACCCAAAGACGCGATCCGCGCCGCCGACAAAGCCACCCGGCTCGGTGCACCTTTTCGCGTCTACTCCGATGTCACCGCCTACCGGAAACGATGCGGACGCGCCTACGCCCTCTACAGTCTTGCAGCCGGCGGTGGCGCGGATGACGATCTGCCCGAGGCGATCAAGGCGCGGATCCGCACCGAAATCGCAACCGAAATGTTCACCGAACAATACGATCGCCCGCCCCTGGACAGTCGCGAACTCTCGAGCTGGATCGCCCGGAACTCACGCCCGCAAACCACCGCGGTCGCCGGTTTCGACATCACTTTCTCACCGGTGAAGAGCTTTTCGACGTTGTGGGCGGTGGCGCCGCGTGCTCTCGCGCAGCGGCTCGAGGCCGCCCACCTCGCCGCGGTCGATGTCGCGGTCGCCTGGATCGAGGCCAACGCGATCTATACGAGGCTGGGTCGTAGCGCGGTCCGCCAGGTCGATGTCGAGGGTTTGATCGCCGCGCGGTTCGGGCATCGGGAGAGCCGCGCCGGGGATCCGGATCTGCACGAACATGTCTTCATCGCCAACCGGGTCCGGACTCTGGATGGGTTGTGGCGCACCATTGATGGCGCGCGCGTGTACGAGGTAGTGGTCACCGCCGCCGAGATCTACAACACCGCCTTGGAGCTCTTCGCGACTGAGATGGCCGGTGTCGAGTTCGACGAACGCCCCGATCAGGATCCTTCCAAGCGACCGATCCGGGAGATCGTCGGCATCTCCGCGGAGTTGAACAAGCATTGGTCGCAGCGTGATTCGGCGATCACCCAGCGGCTCGGGCAGCTCACGATGGAGTTCCAGCGCCGCCACGGCCGCGAGCCGGCACCGGCGGAGGTCTTCGATCTGGCCGAGCGCGCCACGCTGGATACCCGGCCCGGCAAGCAATCCTCGCGCTCACGCGCCCAGCAGCGCGCCGACTGGCGCGGCGAGGCGATCACGGTGCTCGGTGGCCGTGACGCGTTGGCGCGCATGATCTCCACGGCGATGAACCCGGTGCGGCGCGTGCGCCCGGTAACCGATGCGGCGTGGATCGCGCGCACCGCCGCCACGGTCGTGGCGATCGTTTCCGGGGAACGTTCGACCTGGCGGGCGCACCATATTCGTTCCGAAACCGAACGCCAGATCCGCGGGCAGATCCATCTGCGCGATCACCAACGCTTGGCCGAGGCGGTCGTCGCGGCGGCGTTGGTGCCCCCGGAAGTGCTCGCACGGGAGGATCCCGACCTAGCGGCCGAGCCCGAACTGCGCACCCCACCTGAAGCGTTCACCCGCCGCGACGGGTCCAGCGTGCATGTGCGTGCCGGGTCGCAGGTCTACACCTCCACCACCGTTTTGGCCACCACTCAGCAGCTGATCGACCTCGCCGTGCAGCCCGGCGGGCGCCGGATTCCCGCCGAGGCGATCACCGAGGCGATCCATGCCTACAACGACAGCCACCCCCGCGAACACCTCAACGCCGGGCAAACCGCGGTCGTGCGCGGATTCGCCACCTCGCTGCTGCGGATCGCGGCCGT
>NZ_JBFAJW010000026.1:0-3418 GCF_040655395.1 Nocardia sp. NPDC050435 | reverse complement strand
TTTTTCGGGCGGGGGTTGGGTCTGCGGGGCCCCTGGGGGGGGGGCCAAACCCCCCCCCCCGCTATCCCTTTTCGTTTGTGGTGGGGGGGCCGCCCCCCCCCCCCCCCCCCACAACCACCGTTGCTATCGCAGCTCCCTTCGCTGCGGTAGGTCTTCGTGTCGTCAGCTTCGCAAACGATGAACCGCGCGCCAGTCGATTTGGCTTGGTGCTGCTGCGATTACGCTGGCGAGCAGGCCGAGTCGAGCCTCTCGGTCCTGCGGATCCTCGGCCATCACCAGCACATCATCAAAGAAGCGCTCCAGCGGATCGACAAGAGCGTTCGCGGCGCCGATCCAGGACGCCAAGTCGCCCTCGAAACTTGGCACCGTCGTCAGAGCACTGATCACCAACCGCTCGGCCTCTCCGTTCAACCGAGCCGGATCGTAGCTGGGCTCAGTGTTCGCAGGCACAATCCGCATCACGCGTTGCAAGCTCTCCACCAGCCTCGGGAACTCCGCCACGGTGCTAGCCGACCGTATTTGCTCGACCAGCTGATCGACGGTGTGCGGAGCCGATGCTGCTGAGCGCACAGCGTCACGCAACGCTTGCTCGACGCCTTCTTCCCGCAGCCGCTGATCGAGGCGAACTCCGATCAGTTCAGCGGCCGCCTCTTCTATGGAGTTCTCGACGATCACTCCTTGCTGTTCCAGCCGAGCGCCCGCGCAGTGCAGGCCGACCGGGATGGTGATCGGTGTCAGCCCAGGGTGGGCGCGCAGGATCGCGACGACGCCGGAGGCAGCGCGCCGCAGGCCGTACGGATCGCTCGTTCCGGTCAGTTTCGCGCCGGAGGCGAGCATGCCGATGATCAGATCGAAGCGGTCCGCCAACGCCAGCAGGGCTCCGGACGTTGTGCGTGGAAGCTGGTCTCCGCCGTAGCGGGGCAGCTCGGCTTCCCAAAGTGCTTCCGCGACCTCGGCGGGCTCGCCGGCCTCGGTCGCATAGACCCGTGCCATAGTGCCGGCGAGGGAAGTCATCTCCACCACCATCTGGGTGGCGAGGTCGAACTTCAGAAGCTTCCCAGCGCTCTGCAGGGTTGCTCGCTCGTGTTCGGTGAGCGTGAGGTGCTCAGCGAAGCGATGCGCGAGGTCGCCGATCCGATCGGCGCGCTGAGCCATCGATCCGAGCTTTTCGTGGAACACCAGCGACGGCAACCGACGTCGGAACTCGGCGGGGGTGGTCTTGAGGTCGGCGTCATAGAAGAACGCCGCATCAGCCAATCGAGCACGCAACACAGTCTCGTTACCAGCACGGACGGTCTTGGCGTCACAGGCGCCGTTGGCCACGGTGACGAACATCGGCAACAGCATGCCGTCATCACCGCGTACGGGGAGATAGCGCTGATGCTTACGCATCACCGTGGTGATGATCTGCTCGGGCAGCACCAGCGACGCCACGTCGAATTCCCCGAGCACGCCCACGGGCGCCTCGACCAGGTTGGTGATCTCCTCGATCAGCGCGGCTTCGCCCTCGAGATCGATCCGCCCCCCGTGTGCACTCGCAAGCTCCGTGGCAGCGGCGGTAACTGCTTCGCGGCGGGCCGCCGGGTCGAGCACAATGCCAGCCGCGGCCAACTCTCGCGTGTAGTCGTCAGCGCTGGCGATCTCGACGGTCGGAGATTCGGCCTGGCGGTGCAGGCGGCTGGTGCGGCCCGCGGTGAGGGTGCCCGCAGTCACCGGGAGCACGGCCTCATCGAGCAGGGCCACCAGCCAGCGGATCGGGCGCGAAAAGCTCAATGCTGGGTCGCGCCAGCGCATGTTCTTGTCGGCACGCAGACCAGTGACAAGCTGGGAGCACACGTCGGTGAGGACGACCGCGGCGATGCGGCCGACGTGCTCGCGCTCGAGTGCTACGTGCTCGACGCCTTGATGTTCGACCACGGTGAGGTCTTCGACGCTGGCGTCTTGTCCACGGAGGAACCCGCTGAGTGCGGGTGTGGGTTCTCCGGTGACCTCGTAGGCTGCGGCACGCTTGGGGCCTCGCCGGATCTGGACGCTGTCGGGCTCGGCAGCTGCGATGTCATCGATCACAGCGACGATGCGGCGCGGCGTTGCTTGGACGCGAATCCGGCCGTGCGGCAGCGCTGTTTTGCCCAGCAGCTCACCCAGCGTCGACGCAACAGCCGGGACGACGGCCTCGACCACGTGCGGGGGAAGTTCCTCGGTGCCGACTTCGAGCAGCAACCGCGCCCCCGCTCGAGAGACGATCTCGGCCGGATCTACCGTAGGCACGGCCAAAGTGGGCGGGGTAGCGATACCGCGAGGGTGCCCGGCCTGCTCGCGCAGCCGGGTCCACAGCGCCGCGATCTCGCGGGATTGGGCGCGCATCACCGCGAACCATTTCGCGCGCTCCGCGGTCGAGACGGCTCCGCGCGAATCGAGGATATTGAAGGCGTGGCTGGACTTGAGCACGTGCACGTGAGCAGGCACCGGCAACTCACGCTCGATCATGCGGGCGGCCTCGCTGGAGTAGGCGTCGAGCAGCGTGCGGGTGGTTCCGACGTCGGCGTCGTCGAGGTAGTAGCGCGACATCTCGTATTCGGATTGACCGAATACTTCGCCATAGGAGACGTCGGGCGCGTAGACGATGTCTTTGAAGTGCGTGACACCTTGCAGGGCCATGAGGATGCGTTCGAGGCCGTAGGTGATCTCGACCGGGATCGGGTCCAGGTTCTGGCTTGCGACTTGCTGAAAGTAGGTGAACTGGGTGATTTCCATGCCGTCGAGCCAGACTTCCCAGCCCAGGCCCCAAGCACCGATCGCGGGCTGGGCCCAGTTGTCTTCGACGAAGCGGACATCATGGGCGTCGAGATCGATGCCGAGGGCTTGCAGGGAGGCAAGATAGAGCTCTTGGGGGTTGCCGGGTTCGGGCTTGAGGATGACCTGGAACTGGGTGTGGGTTTGGAGCCGGTTCGGGTTCTGGCCATAGCGTGAATCATCCGGGCGCACTGAAGGTTCGACGTAGGCGACGTTCCAGCGCTCGGGCCCGAGGACCGAGAGCAGGGTGGCGGGATTCATGGTGCCCGCGCCGACTTCGGTGTTGAACGGCTGACCCAACACGCAACCTCGCTGCGACCAGAAGCTCTGCAGTCGAAGGATCGCTTCCTGCATCGAGACGGGGCTGGTGGGCTGGGTGTGGGGTTCGGCCGAAGGTGGCATCGTCAGATCCTATCCGCGCCGACAGCGGGAATCCCGAGCAGCGTCGTGGCTTTGGAGGTGAAGAAGCTGGGCAGATGGCAGCTGCCGCGACAGGCGTCGGCGACCGCGCAGCCCGCGCAGCTCGGGCGCGCAAGAGGCACACCCCGGAGCAGGTCGTGCGCAAGCTGGGCGAGGCCGATCGGCTGCTGGGCGAGGGCAAGGACATCGCCGATGTGTGCCGGCC
>NZ_JBFAJW010000025.1:1364-3864 GCF_040655395.1 Nocardia sp. NPDC050435 | reverse complement strand
CCAACCCTTGTGGAGGGAGCCGTCGAAGGTGGGATCGGCGATTGGGACGAAGTCGTAACAAGGTAGCCGTACCGGAAGGTGCGGCTGGATCACCTCCTTTCTAAGGAGCACTTCTACGTAACTCTTCGAATAGTCGGATGATGTTGCGTCAGAGACCGTTTCGGACCCGAATGTGGTCCGGCGGCAGCTCATGGGTGGAACATTGACATGTGCCGGCTTAGGGCCGGATGTAGTCGACACACTGTTGGGTCCTGAAAGAACACGCGTTCTTTCTAGGCAAAAATACGATCCACTCGGATCTTCGGTTAGTACCGCAGAGTTTCGCTCTGGCCGGCTTCGGGACAACGTTCGAGTGGGTGTGTTGTTTGAGAACTGCACAGTGGACGCGAGCATCTTTGTTAGTAAGTGTTTAAGAGCGTACGGTGGATGCCTTGGCACCAGGAGCCGATGAAGGACGTAGTAGGCTGCGATAAGCCTCGGGGAGCTGTCAAACGAGCTGAGATCCGAGGATTTCCGAATGGGGAAACCCAGCACGAGTGATGTCGTGTTACCCGCATCTGAATATATAGGGTGTGTGGAGGGAACGTGGGGAAGTGAAACATCTCAGTACCCACAGGAAGAGAAAACAACCGTGATTCCGTGAGTAGTGGCGAGCGAAAGCGGATGAGGCTAAACCGTGTGGATGTGATAGCCGGCAGGCGTTGTCCATGCGGGGTAGTGGGGCTCATTTTCTCGATTCTGCCGAGTCGAGCAACAGTCAGAAAAGTTCTCGTTAGTTGAAGTGGTCTGGAACGGCCTGCCATAGACGGTGATAGCCCGGTAAGCGAAAACGATTGCTCTGTTGTAGTGAGTACCCGAGTAGCAGCGGGCCCGTGAAATCTGCTGTGAATCTGCCGGGACCACCCGGTAAGCCTGAATACTCCCTGGTGACCGATAGCGGACTAGTACCGTGAGGGAAAGGTGAAAAGTACCCCGGGAGGGGAGTGAAATAGTACCTGAAACCGTGCGCTTACAATCCGTCAGAGCCTTTGGACAGTTCAGTCTGTCGGGGGTGATGGCGTGCCTTTTGAAGAATGAGCCTGCGAGTTAGTGGCATGTGGCGAGGTTAACCCGTGTGGGGTAGCCGTAGCGAAAGCGAGTCCGAATAGGGCGATCGAGTCGCATGTTCTAGACCCGAAGCGGAGTGATCTACCCATGGCCAGGGTGAAGCGACGGTAAGACGTCGTGGAGGCCCGAACCCACTTAGGTTGAAAACTGAGGGGATGAGCTGTGGGTAGGGGTGAAAGGCCAATCAAACTCCGTGATAGCTGGTTCTCCCCGAAATGCATTTAGGTGCAGCGTCGCGTGTTTCACACCGGAGGTAGAGCTACTGGATGGTCTAGGGGGCCCACAAGCTTACCGAAATCAGCCAAACTCCGAATGCCGGTGTGTGAGAGCGCGGCAGTGAGACTGCGGGGGATAAGCTTCGTAGTCGAGAGGGAAACAGCCCAGATCGCCGGCTAAGGCCCCTAAGCGTGTACTAAGTGGAAAAGGATGTGGGGTCGCGAAGACAACCAGGAGGTTGGCTTAGAAGCAGCCACCCTTGAAAGAGTGCGTAATAGCTCACTGGTCAAGTGATCCTGCGCCGACAATGTAGCGGGGCTCAAGTACACCGCCGAAGCCGCGGCATTCACACATGACACCGATTTTCTCCTGCGGGGGATTGTCCAGTGGTGTGGATGGGTAGGGGAGCGTCGTGTGGCCATGGAAGCGGCGGAGTGATCCAGCCGTGGAGGCCATGCGAGTGAGAATGCAGGCATGAGTAGCGAAAGACGAGTGAGAAACTCGTCCGCCGAATGACCAAGGGTTCCTGGGCCAGGTTAATCCGCCCAGGGTGAGTCGGGACCTAAGGCGAGGCCGACAGGCGTAGTCGATGGACAACGGGTTGATATTCCCGTACCCGTGTATCCGCGCCAAATACTGAATCAGTTGTGCTAAGTATCCAAATCCCACGAGAAGACCTTCGGGTCTCGAGTTGGGGGCTGCATATGACCCTGGCTGTAGTAGGTAAGCGATGGGGTGACGCAGGAAGGTAGCTGGGCCAGTCAGTGGTTGTACTGGTGTAAGCCTGTAGGGCGCAACATAGGCAAATCCGTGTTGCATATAGCCTGAGAGGTGATGCGTAGCCGATTGAGGCGAATTCAGTGATCCTATGCTGCCGAGAAAAGCCTCTAGTGAGTTGGTACACGGCCCGTACCCCAAACCGACACAGGTGGTCAGGTAGAGAATACTAAGGCGATCGAGAGAACTGTGGTTAAGGAACTCGGCAAAATGCCCCCGTAACTTCGGGAGAAGGGGGACCCGGCCTGGTGAACACCTTTACGGTGGGAGCTGGTCTGGGTCGCAGAGACCAGAGAGAAGCGACTGTTTACTAAAAACACAGGTCCGTGCGAAGTCGTAAGACGATGTATACGGACTGACGCCTGCCCGGTGCCGGAAGGTTAAGAGGACCGGTTAGCGC
>NZ_JBFAJW010000025.1:0-1268 GCF_040655395.1 Nocardia sp. NPDC050435 | reverse complement strand
GCGCGAAGCTGAGAATTTAAGCCCCGGTAAACGGCGGTGGTAACTATAACCATCCTAAGGTAGCGAAATTCCTTGTCGGGTAAGTTCCGACCTGCACGAATGGCGTAACGACTTCTCTGCTGTCTCAACCACAGACTCGGCGAAATTGCATTACGAGTAAAGATGCTCGTTACGCGCGGCAGGACGAAAAGACCCCGGGACCTTCACTATAGCTTGGTATTGGTGTTCGGTACGGTTTGTGTAGGATAGGTGGGAGACTTTGATCCAGGGACGCCAGTTTCTGGGGAGTCGTCGTTGAAATACCACTCTGATCGTATTGGACTTCTAACCTCGGACCATGATCTGGTTCAGGGACAGTGCCTGGTGGGTAGTTTAACTGGGGCGGTTGCCTCCCAAAATGTAACGGAGGCGCCCAAAGGTTCCCTCAGCCTGGTTGGCAATCAGGTGTCGAGTGCAAGTGCACAAGGGAGCTTGACTGTGAGAGCGACAGCTCGAGCAGGGACGAAAGTCGGGACTAGTGATCCGGCACCGGCAAGTGGAAGCGGTGTCGCTCAACGGATAAAAGGTACCCCGGGGATAACAGGCTGATCTTCCCCAAGAGTCCATATCGACGGGATGGTTTGGCACCTCGATGTCGGCTCGTCGCATCCTGGGGCTGGAGTAGGTCCCAAGGGTTGGGCTGTTCGCCCATTAAAGCGGCACGCGAGCTGGGTTTAGAACGTCGTGAGACAGTTCGGTCTCTATCCGCCGCGCGCGTTAAGAAACTTGAGGAAGGCTGTCCCTAGTACGAGAGGACCGGGACGGACGAACCTCTGGTGTGCCAGTTGTTCTGCCAAGGGCACTGCTGGTTGGCTACGTTCGGAAGGGATAACCGCTGAAAGCATCTAAGCGGGAAGCCTGTTCCAAGATGAGGTTTCTCTCCCACTTGATGGGTTAAGGCCCCCTACAGACCATGGGGTTGATAGGCCAGAACTGGAAGCCCGGTAACGGGTGTAGGTGACTGGTACTAATAGGCCGAGGGCTTATTAACGAAGAGGCTACGCGTCCACTGTGCGGTATCTGAAACAACACACGCCGTTTCAGAACCTCCTGAGGCTCCCTTGTGGGGGTGTTGGGGTTGGTTCCGGAGTGGATAGTTTCATAGTGTTACGGCGGCTATAGCGGTGGGGAAACGCCCGGTCCCATTCCGAACCCGGAAGCTAAGGCCACCTGCGCCGATGGTACTGCACTCGACAGGGTGTGGGAGAGTAGGACACCGCCGGAACATC
>NZ_JBFAJW010000024.1:0-9205 GCF_040655395.1 Nocardia sp. NPDC050435 | reverse complement strand
TCTCGGCGGTCTGGTCGAGCGCTCGATTACCGCCGACCGGCTTATCGACGAGCTCGACCGCATCGCCATCTATCGCGGCTATCCGGCGGTCCTGCGCTGTGACAACGGCCCTGAGCTGGCGGCTGCGGTGATGGCAGAGTGGGCTGGGGTCGGTTTGGCGTTCATCCCGCCCGGTCAGCCTTGGCGCAATGGCTACATCGAATCGTTCAATGGGCGCCTGCGCGACGAATGCCTCAACATCAACAGCTTCTAGTCGTTGACCCAAGCCCGCGCCGTGATCACCGACTGGAAAGACGAATACAACCACCACCGAAGACATTCCGCGCTGGGCTACCAGACCCCGGCCGGATACGCTGCAACCTGCATCCATCGATAACCGGCTCTCACACCCGCTGGACCGAAGCCCGGGGTCCCGTCACGTTGATGAAGAGCTCGAGGAATTTTATGAGGCCTTGCTGTCGGGGGTTCCTCCCATTGGCATCACTGGTTCACTCACCTACGATGGCCCAGCGCCGTTTCCGCAGGGACAGACTATCTTTCCGGTCGATGCTCACTACAGCCTGCTAGGCCAGTTCGGGCATGAAGTCCTTGAATCTGCGGCGCGGGACGGGTGGGTGTGACGCCCCGAAGGCGAGTCTGTGGTGTGGATCCACGCAATCAACGGCATGATGCCCGTGTCTGGGTCACGTCCTGGAGTTGCGTTAAATAGGCGCGCAGCTTATCGGTGTAGCTCCACTCATGCTCTCCGGGGTCGATATTTGTGTAGCACGCGCCCGGACAAGCAACACGATCACGACGCCCCCGGAAGAGGGGGCGTCGAAGACGACGGCTGTGGAGGGGGGTTCGCCGGCTGATTGTGCGGGATGTTGAGCAGCAAGAAAACTGCCAGAACCACGCTACCCACTAGTGTGACAACGGATTTGACGATCTGGTTTCGGTGAAACTTTACCGTGTAGTAGCTGCCGTCGAACACCACCAGACGCCTCACCGCGGTAAACAGGCTGGACGCCACCAAGACTGTTCCTACGACGCTGAGTGCGAGAACGACACCGAACCGCAGCGCGTATTGACTGGTCGGGATGCCGACGAACGTGAGGATGCTGAGCGCATCGGCAGTGGTACCCAACACCAGCAGAAAGCTGTCGACAGGTCGACGACTGTCCGAGCTACCACTCACCGCTCGATACCCTTCGCCTGATCGGATCATATTGTGGGAACGCATGCAGGCGAAGCCGGGTCGATTGCCGCCGTAGTTCGCTCCAATGCTCCCGTTCTGCGATACCGACATACGACTCACCGACGATCGACGCGAGCTCCGCGGCAAGCAGCAAAGTGAAGTCGTTTTTACGACGCCGCATCTGCCCCAACAACGCCCTGATGAGAGCGAACAAGATCGCGACCGAAATCACAATCGGAACCACTGCGAACGTCAACGTCGAGAGCGAGCGAACCGTAACCACCAGCGACGCCGCGAGCGAGAGTCCCACACCCACGATCAACGACAAGATCGTGAAAGTTCTGTTCTCCTCGTGCCGGTGTCGCTCGTCGGCCTCACCGAGCATCCGCTCCGCTGCTTGCAGCGCGTTTTCGACATCGTGACCATCGGCCATCTGCCACTCTCGCAGCCGCTGAACCTCCCGCTCGTCGCCCTCATCGCGCGGCGTACGTGAACTAGACATCGTAGAGTTCTCCGAGGTTCTCGATGAGGTTCCTGATCGACGCATCCCTCTGATTATCGTTCAGTGCCGACGGCGCGGTGATCGATCCATGCGAAGACTGAAAACTGTACGGAGCGATTTCGGTCGCGACAGGCAGAACGTAATACTGAAGGCGGCTGTGGCCCACATCATCCAGCAGCCGCTTCGCGTGACGGTCGAATCGACTGTCTGAGCCGGGCAGATAGTAGCCTTCCACAATCGGAAGGCGAGGCCAGTACAAGTCGGCCTTGTTGACCAGCACGAGCAGCCACCGTGGAGCCATCTCTGGAGTGCGTTCTGTCAGTGCAACCTTCGCGCGAATCTCCCTGCACACCTCGGAGAAGTTCTGCTCCTCCGCCATCTGGTTGCGCTCGATCATGCCATCCAGATCGAATTTCGAATCCCTGCGCAGGTCGTAGGCGACCACATCAGAGGAGGTGGGCCAAATGTGGTCGAAGCCTGCACTTGCCATGAACACCACCCCAGCGACACGAGTCTCCTCTCCGAACATCATCCGCATGGCGATCGCGCGCGGTCGTGCCGCCTGCCCCGGAATCGTCGTCAAAGCCAGCGACCGCTTGGTGTTGTTAATCGTGCTGACCATGTAGCCGTTATCGCGTGCCACACTCATCACCGATTGCGCGTTCTCGAGGGTCAGTGTGGACCACAGTCGGGTCTTCCCGGACCCGGCATTACCGGTGATCACGACGGGCAGCCGACCGGAAAAGTGAAATCGTCTCGACTGCAGGTCCAGCGATGTGGGCACCGACGCACTCGCCCGGATGACCTGTATGGCACCTTCCCACATCAGCACGATCGGAAGGTACACGAGCCAAACATCTTTCGTCCGCGAAGCGCAGTATTCGCACGATCCGGCACAGCCGCAGAACCCTTCCCGCCGAGACTTGAGGCATGCACACCAGTTCGGTAATGATCACGAACACACAATTTTCACCTGCGCAAACCGTCCGATCGGTCGCCCGGCCGGCCACCCGGCAACCGAACTCCCAATCAGCACTACCGGGGTCTTCGGTCCCAACCCATCCCTCCTGGTTGACGATCAAGAACTCCCCGGCGGGAACCCGTGGTTGCTCGTGCACGAACCCCTTCCCTCAGCGAACCTCAGCCACGGAGCGCACGATCGAGCGGACGCCGGCCGGCCTCGGACCGGGTCGGCCGCCAACGCCTCTAGCACGTCCGCCTCTGTCCATGATCGCGCAACTGGTGAGCCTATGTAATCAATGTCCCCATAGAGTAAAACGCGTTCTACTATTCCCGCCGGTCCGCAGTCGGCGAACCAAAACCTAGTGGTCAGTATGTTTCACGCTGGACGGCCGTACTGTCTTCATTTTTCGCAGAGGGCCACTCCTGGGAACTTCGGCGTATGATCGTCAATCGAATGCGTCGCAAGGGGTCCGCTCCTGTCGAGCATGGATTCCAGATCCAAGGAGGCTCGGCCGAATGCGTCAGCTAAAGATCACGATCAATCCATCTGTATCCGAAGACCTGGTCGATCTCCTCCGTTGGATGACAAACGAACAGGACCCGAACCTACATCCCGAACGAGTTCCCGTCGCCGATCCGGACTCTATGGGCTTCGCCGAGTACCTGGAGATCGCATTGGCCTCTGCTGGTGCTGGAGGTCTGGTTACGTGCCTTGGGAGTTGGATCCGCTACCGCCGACCTCAGGTCACCGTGTCTGTGGAGACACCCGACGGAACTAAGGTCCGCCTCTCGGCCGAGAACCTTGACGACGATCACGAAATCGTCAAGGCCATAGCGAGATTGGTGGATGATGAGCCAGAGTCCGCTTGACGAGGTACTCAAAGCCTCCGTGGTTTTGATGGGCGCAAGCAGGTTTCCCAGAGACACCGACTCCCTTCCGGAGCTACGCGGTGTCGTAGCCAATGTCGTGGACCTCGAACGCCTACTCTCCGACGAGCGTTACGTCGGTATCGGCATCGAGAAGATCCACCGCATCCTGGATGAAGAGCCGCCGCACATAATTTTGGAGCGGATCGCCGATATAGCGGCCGACGCCACCGAAACGCTCATCGTTTATTACGCTGGCCACGGACTACTCGCCGACAACGGCGAACTCCTGCTGACCGGTCCTCAGAGCACCTACCACCATGCCGCCCGGAACTCGACTCGATGGGAGGCGCTCAAATCTTGTGTGCTGAAAAGCCATGCCAAACTAAAGATCGTCATTCTCGATTGCTGTTTCAGCGGTCAGGCGATCGGCATGGGGGCCGACGCAACAACAGTGCTCGCACAGCTTGAGATATCGGGAAGCGTCGTGCTCACCGCAAGCCCCAAGAACAGCATCGCCCTGGCTCCTTCGAATGCGCGGCGCACAACCTTCACCGATTGCCTGCTGTCCACGATCGAGTCGGGTATAGCCGAGGCCGGGCCGACTCTCGATGTCGATCAGATCTTTGCGGAGTGCACCCGCCGGATGCGCGCCATCCAGGCACCGGAACCGCAGATTCTTGCCACGGGGATGGCGGGCAAACTGCCTCTGTGCCACAACGTTTCCGAAGCGGGTATGCGTCAGCGGGAGGTGCCGGCACCGACGGCGGCCGCAGCCCAACGCCGCGGCCTTAACGTCGGCACACTCGAAAAGATTTCCGCCGCCGTGCGATTCGCCGAGGAGGTTGGTGGCGCACCCGCACAATGGCAGATCGACGTCAACCCAGAGCGATTCGCTGAGAACGTCGCTACGATCCTGACGGCAACCATCGACGAAGTAAACCCGTCGCCGGATGAGATCGCGGTTGCCTACGCCGCGCTGCTCTTGACCCAGGTTCGACTGGACCGCGCGATCCAGGCTCTGCCCAGCATCGCCACTATGCGCGAGAACAATAGTTGGCCAAGGGAGTTCATTGCTGCGCACGCCGCGACCGAACGTCTCGTCGAGCGGTCGGTCGACCCACACAGTCGCGAGCCCATCCGTGCCGCGGTGAGCCAGTGGATAGCGGGCCATGCACTGTCGACAACCACAACGGGGTGGCAGGATCCGGAGGTCGTCGCCACCGCGTCGCGATTCGCCGATCTACTCACTCGAAACCTTGGGGACCGAGAGCATCTTGCCGCACGACTCCTGGTGGAGGCCGAGCGAATTCAGCGATCGATCTACCCCACCAGCGCCCTGACCGATTCCCTGGCGTACACCTCCATCCACTCGGGGCGAGTGGAATACCTGCGCTGGCACATGGTCTACGAGCTCGGCACCGTACTCCGGGAAATGCATTTTGATGTCTACCGCTACGGCCGAGAACTGGTCGAGCAACTAGGGATCGTGGCCCAGTTCGAGGTGGAGCCGCTGAAGCGGGATCTGCAGAACGCACGCTGGGCACTGGCCGAGAACGGCGATCTCGTACTGGTAGCTAATTGCTTCGACCCAGCGGTCGAGGAGGCGCTGCGCTCCTACGTGGAGGAGTTCCGTCGAACGAGGGACAAACTGCCCAACACCCGGACGGCCGAATGCCTGCGCAGATTCGTGCTCTTGGAGGCCCTCGCCGACGGCGTGGGTCCGCGTCTGGTCGAGGGCCGTCCCGCATACCGGCGCCCGATCACCAGGCTGACAATGAACAGCGGCAAAATCCGGCAACTGCTCATGGGCGAGGAGCTGTACGGGGAGCCACGCCTCGCCATGCGCGAAATGTATCAGAACGCGCTCGACGCATGTCGCTACCGGGAACTGCGACATACCTACTTGAGCCAGCGCGGTGTCCCGCTGTCGCAGTGGACACCAGCCGTGAAGTTCGAGTCGATCTACTCTGACAGTGGGTCATTGCTGCGCCTGGACTGCATCGACAATGGCGTTGGCATGCGGGAAGCAGTGCTGGAGAACTGTTTCCTGAACGCGGGAACACGATTCGTCGAGACGGCCACGTTCATTGATGAACAAGCCAGCTGGCTGGAGCAAGACCCGACCCTACGCCTTACGCCCAACAGTACGTTCGGCATCGGCGCGTTCAGTTATTTCATGCTGGCGGACGCTGTGGAGGTGCTGACCAGGCCCCAGGCTCCGGACGGTTCGTTCGGAGACGGACTGCGCCTGCTCATCAATGCGGGTTCCGGTGTGGCTCGGGTATTCGCCGACGATTCCATCCCTAACTTGCTGCCCGAAGGCGGCACCGCCGTACGACTGCATCTGCGTCCGGAATATCGCAGCGTAAGCCGGCTGCAGCTGCGCAACTTCATCGATGAATTCGTCGTCTTCGCGCCCATGCAATTGGAGATATCTGAGGGCACCGAAAACGTCGTGCGTGCGGCAGGTGAGCTGTCACCCGAATCGCCGAGTTCCCATACGGCGGCATGGGTCGACGGCGAGTCGAAGGCTTGGTGGGCCTCGTACGAGGCACCGGTGCTAGCCGACGGACTGCTGACCCCGGCCGTGCTGTTCGGCACAATGGCGACCCTGCACGGTGACCACAAACCCATGCTTCGCGTAGACAGAAACGATGTCGTGCACTGGGATGTGGACTGGGTACTCGACAGGACCGCCGGGGCTGCGGAATCGCTGGCGAACTGGGATGGTCTGTCACTCCGCTGGCTATGGAGCTTCTCTGAGGCCTACCCCAGGTATGGGAAGGCACTCTTCGAACGTATTGAGGAAATTCGACCGATAATTCCGCTCGGCCAGAGCAAGTACTGGGGCCGGGATGTCGATATCCGGAAGGTCGGTTGCTTCCCCGGAGACAAGTACCTCGTCAGTGGGCTCGGGGACAACGTCAAAACTCGATATCCGGAATTTTTGGTGCCCGAGGTCCGCCGGAAACATGACTCGTATTGGGGCCCGCATGTCCGGTTCCCTGCCTGTCTGCGCCCTTGGCGGCGGCGAGTATGGCTCGAATGCCTACCTGAACTGTTCGAAGGGTGGACGCAGAGCAACGACGACGTCGGGCGAGCGCTGGTCGAAACCATCGAAACGCCCGAAGAGTACCGCTTCCCGGTGTGGGAGCCGGAGACTCTGCAGGGAATCCCGAATCCAGATCCCGTCGACGCCGTATTACTCGCCTCGCAACCGAGCATCCTGAATACATCGTTGCTGTGGGATTCCGGTGCAGGCTCAAGCACCATGGTCGATGTCGTCGCCTTGATACACGGAGCGGCGAGAACCCAGACGCCGCTCGGCGAATGCGTGCAGCGTCTCGCGAAATTCACTCGATTCGCCTTGTTACGCCTGCCCGCTATCGCGCCCGATTCGCTGGACTACATTCCCGACCAGCGGGATTGCCAGCTCGTCACCGCACTCGGCGAGGCGTGGAGTATCGACCGGACCGTTTCAGTCGAGGATTTTCTCGGCTTAGTACCAGTGAGTCAGGAACTCAGCCTTTCGCTCGCCGAGGCGTGCGAAGCCTTGGAGAGGCTACTGGCACGGCTCGGCGCCGACCCGCCCAAGGTCTCCCAAACGCTGGGATCGAGCTCGAAGCATGTTCCATCCGCGCGGGAAGTGCGCTTCTTCGGGTTCGACGAGTATGACCACGGCTGGGAGCTTCGCTATGGGCGTGGTACCCGCGCCGCGCTCATGCGAGCTGCGGGGCGTGCGGATATGGGGCCAATCGAGATCGTCAAGACGATCGCCCGATACGCACCTCTCGGAATGGACAGATACCTCCGGTCGCTGGAGTCGGTCGATCTCGGCACCTCCGACGAGATGATGCTGAAAGGCTGGTCAGCCAATTTCGACGAACGCCAGCCCTGGATCGACGAGGAGGTCTTTCGGCGCGGCTTCATTTCTGACAGTCCCTCCACCAGAGACGAATTGCTGGGCCACGCACTGTTCTTCGCTGTACTCGAGGAGAAGGAACTGGAGGCGGCCACGCGCGCCATCGTCTCGTTCCCTGGGCTGACTGATGAGCAGCGGAGCATCGACGACCTGTCCATTCCATCAATCGTTCCAACGGAATTGGATGTCAAGCTGATGCGCAGCAGAGTCGGAGACAACAGTCGATACCAGGACAAAATCCTCGACGGCCTGGGGCAGCGCTCATTGGTGCGCAGAAGATTCTCACCGCTCGAACTCAAACTTGCCGCGCAGGGTGAGAATGTCACGCTGGATTTCACATTCGAACGGTTGCGTCACTTCGAATATCTGGGAGTGAGGCTCCCCGAATGCGATGCGGCAACCTTGGATGCACATCAGTTTACCGACCTCGAGATGGAATTGCTGACCACGGAGGACCATTCGCTCGGAGCGTTCGGAAACTTCCCGGATAGGCGAGACAAGAAGCCGATCGTGATTCCGATCCCTCCCCAGCATGTCATGACCGTAGCAGCTGCGGAACATTTGCCGCTAGGCGCGGTGGTCGAGGCATTGGATGGGCTCGCTCCCCTTGGCGTCTTATCCGGTTGCGGGCCGTTGCCGGCCGGACTCGATTCGTTTGTTCCAGGGAAATCCGACGTGGGACTTGCACGCCGGCTGGCCAGGGAGCCCATGGGCATGGCCATCTGCCGGGCCGCGCAGGAGCAGGAAAACTCCATCGGCTACATCATCGACAACGTCTCAACCTGGGCGGCATGGTTGTTGAATCTGGACCAGGAGGAATGCATTTCGCAGTTGGAGGTGGCCCGGAGATTTTGCGGCGACCTCATCCCCGTCTACTCGGACGTGTCATTCTACTGCGCCGTTGGCGCGCAGGCTGCGGCCAACAGGGGTCGGTTCGGACGATTCGGCGCGCTGGTGCTTGCCGCGCAGGCGAATACCTCGGTGCGCACGGTAATCGACAAGTTCGAGACTTTCGAGACCCTGCTACGCACCGACGCGATCGACGGCGAGGGCTTGGGTTCCTGCCCCGACTACATGGCTGCAGTAGTACCCGACAGCCTGTGGATACTGGCCGCATCCGACAATGCCGTGGTTGGGCGATACGCCGAGAAAACTTGTCAATGGCTCGGCGTCACCGAACAACGCATCGCAGCCGCACGGCAGTTCGTCTCCTCGTGACGGCTGGACCCGCCCGTCGTCAGTGCGCCTAATACATAGGAAACATTCAGGCGGACAGCCCCATCTTCGGCTGTGTACCCGTGGCAGATAATACTCCGTCACCGCTCACTTGGTGCCCGGCGACGCTGTGAGGGGACCCCGGAGATCGGTCCGCCGCGTGTGAGAGCCAGTTATCGGTGGATGCAGATTGCAGCGTATCCGGCGGGGGTCAGGTAGCCCAGCGCGGAATGTCCTCGGCGGTGGTTGTATTCGCCTTTCCAGTCCGTGATCACCACACGGGCTTGGGTCAGGGACCAGAAGCTGTTGATGTTGAGGCATTCGTCGCGCAAGCGGCCGTTGAACGATTCGATGTAGCCGTTGCGCCAGGGGCTGACCAGGCGGGATGAACGCCAGACCGACTCGTTCACCGGCCCTGTCGGCCATCACTGCCGCCGCGAGCTCGGGTCCGTTGTCGCAGCGCAGCACGGCTGGATAGCCGCGGTCGACGGCGAGACGGTCAAGCTCGTCGATAAGCCGATCGGCGGTAATCGAGCGCTCGACCAGACCGCCGAGG
>NZ_JBFAJW010000023.1:0-42940 GCF_040655395.1 Nocardia sp. NPDC050435 | reverse complement strand
ATCCCAACCGGGGGGTATGAAATGGCTGGCACCAATAAATTATTGGCACTGACATTCATCGACACACTATTGAGTTCTCAAAGAACACACGCACACACATCCGACCGCGATTAACTCGGGGGCTTCTGTGAGGCAGGGTTCAAAGCTTAGCTGATCCAGCCGCGATAACAAAATCGGACTTTGCGAACCAACCGGATGGTCAGGCGCTCCTCGTCCTACCTCGTTTCCCAGGCCGTTAGGCTCCGGGTCGGTGTCCGTGTCGCTCTGACTCGAATAAAGTTACGTAGCCGAGAGAAAATTGTCAAATCGCCTGGCCAGAGCGATTTTACAGAGAATTGATCCAGTTCCGGAGCAACTGCGCGCCCGCATCACCGGATTTCTCCGGATGGAACTGCGTCGCCGACAACGGACCGTTCTCGACCGCGGCGAGGAACGGCACCCCGTGCTCGGCCCAGGTCAGTTTCGGTGCGGCGAAGTGCTCGCTCGCCGGGAGATCCCAGGTCTGCGCGGCGTAGCTGTGCACGAAGTAGAACCGGGTACCGGCGTCCATGCCCTCGAACAGCACACTGCCGGCGGGCGCCGACACCGTGTTCCAGCCCATGTGCGGCAGCACCGGAGCCGACAACCGCTCCACGACCCCCGGCCACTCGGCACACCCCTCCGTCTCCACACCGAACTCGACGCCGCGCTCGAACAGGATCTGCATTCCGACGCAGATGCCGAGCACCGGCCGACCGCCGGCCAGCCGCTGACCGATGATGCGTTCACCGCGCACCGCGCGCAGGCCGGCCATGCACGCCTCGAACGCGCCGACCCCGGGAACCACCAAACCATCAGCGGCCAAAGCGATTTCCGGATCATGGGTGACCTCGACCCGCGCGCCCGCGCGGACCAGTGCGCGCTCGGCGGAGTGCAGATTGCCGGAGCCGTAATCCAGCAGCGCGACCGACTTCACAGCGTCCCCTTGGTGGACGGGACGCCGCTCACCCGCGGGTCGTATTCCACGGCCGCGCGCAACGCCCGCGCCACCGCCTTGAACTCGGCCTCGGTGATGTGGTGCTGATCGCGGCCGTAGAGCACGCGCACGTGCAGCGCGATCCGCGCGTTCAACGCGATCGACTCGAAGACGTGCCGGTTGATCACCGTCGAATACGACGCTCCCGCACCGAGACTCGGGATGATCGCGTGCAGCATGTGCTCGGGCTCCCCCGTGTGCACGCAGTAGGGCCGCCCGGAGACGTCCACGACCGCCTGGGCCAGCGTCTCGTCCATCGGGATGTAGGAATCACCGAAGCGGCGGATGCCCTTCTTGTCGCCGAGGGCCTGCGCGAGTGCCTGCCCGATGACGATCGCGGTGTCCTCGACGGTGTGGTGCGCCTCGATCTCGATATCACCCTTGGCCTGCACGGTCAGATCGAAGCTGCCGTGCTGGCCGAACGCGGTGAGCATGTGGTCGTAGAACGGCACGCCGGTGGAGATGTCGGTCTTGCCGCTGCCGTCGAGGTTCAACTCGACGACGATGCTGGATTCCCGGGTGGTGCGTTCCACCCGTGCGATTCGGTCCATTCTCGCTTCCGTGGTCATGGCGCGGTCAACTCCTCGGATACCAGCTTCGCGCTGACGCGCAACAGTTCGTCGTTCTCGGCGGCCAGCCCGATGGTGGTGCGCAGGTAGCCGGGGATGCCGACATCGCGGATGAGCACGCCTTCGTCGAGGAAGCGCTGCCAGGCGCGGGGGGCGTCGGCGAAGCGGCCGAACAGGATGAAGTTGGCGTCGCTCGGCACCACCTCGTAGCCCAGTTCGCGCAGGGCCGCCGCGACCCGGTCGCGCTGAGCGGCGAGTTCGGCGACGCTGCCCAGGGTTTCGTCGGCGTGCCGCAGTGCGGCACGCGCGGCGGCCTGGGTGACAACCGACAGGTGATACGGCAGCCGGACCAGCAACAACGCGTCGATCACCGCGGGTGCCGCGGCCAGGTAGCCCAGGCGCCCGCCCGCGAAGGCGAAGGCCTTCGACATCGTGCGCGTGACCACGATCTTGGCCGGGTAGCGATCGATGAGGGTGATCGCGCTCGGCACGTCGGAGAACTCGGCGTAGGCCTCGTCCACCACCACGATGCCCGGTGCGGCCTCGAGGAGGCGCTCGAGATCGGCGAGCGGGATGCTGTGCCCGGTCGGATTGTTGGGGCTGGTCACGAAGACCACGTCGGGCCGGCGCTCGGCGATCTGGGCGACCGCGTAGTCGACGTCGAGCGAGAAGTCGGCGCTGCGCTCGGCCTCGACCCATTCGGTGTCGATGCTCTCCGAGATGATCGGGTGCATCGAATACGACGGCACGAACCCGAGTGCGCTGCGGCCGGGCCCGCCGAAGGCTTGCAGCAGCTGCTGCAGGATCTCGTTGGAGCCGTTGGCCGCCCACACGTTCGCGACGTCGAGCGTGACCTCCGTCTGCCGGGTGAGGTAGGCGGCCAGATCCGCGCGCAGCGCGACCGCGTCGCGGTCGGGGTAGCGGTGCAGGTCGGCGGCGGCCGCGCGCACGGCTTCGGCGACGTCGTCGACCAGGGCCCGGCTCGGCGGGTGCGGGTTCTCGTTGGTGTTGAGCTGCACGGGGACGGTCAATTGCGGTGCGCCGTAAGGCTTCTTGCCGCGCAGGTTGGCGCGCAGCGGTAGATCCGCCAGGCTCGCGGCGGAGCCGGGCGCGACGATGCCCGCGCTCATGACAGCGCCTCGAAACGCGCCGTGACGGCTTGGCCGTGGGCGGGCAGATCTTCGGCCTCGGCCAGCGCGACCACGTGCCCGGCGACATCGCGCAGCGCCGCCTCGGTGTACTCGACGACGTGGATGCCGCGCAGGAAGGTCTGCACGCTCAGGCCCGAGGAGTGCCGGGCGCAGCCGGCGGTCGGGAGCACGTGATTGGAGCCCGCGCAGTAATCGCCCAGGCTGACCGGCGCGTACGCGCCGACGAAGATCGCGCCCGCGGAGCGCACGCGCGCCGCGACGGCCGCGGCGTCGGCGGTCTGGATCTCCAGGTGCTCGGCGGCGTAGGCGTCGACCACGCGCAGGCCCTGGGTGATGTCGTCGACGAGCACCGTGCCGGACTGCTTGCCGGACAGCGCCTCGCGCACCCGCTCGGCGTGCTTGACCACCGCGAGCTGTGCCGTCAGCGCGGCGTCGACCGCGTCGGCCAGGGCGGCGCTGTCGGTGACCAGCACGCTGGCGGCGAGCACGTCGTGCTCGGCCTGGCTGATCAGATCGGCCGCGACGTGCACCGGGTCGGCGGTGGCGTCGGCGAGGATCGCGATCTCGGTGGGGCCCGCTTCGGCATCGATGCCGACCAGCCCGCGGCAGAGCCGCTTGGCGGCGGTGACATAGATATTGCCGGGGCCGGTGATCATGTCGACCGGCTCGAGCTGCGCGCCGTCGGTGTCGACGCCGCCGTAGGACAGCAGCGCGACGGCCTGCGCACCGCCGACCGCCCACACCTCCTCGACGCCGAGCAGCCGCGCCGCGGCGAGGATGGTCGGGTGCGGCAGCCCGCCGAACTGGGCCTGCGGCGGCGAGGCGACGACCAGGGATTCGACCCCGGCGGCCTGCGCGGGCACCACATTCATGACGACGCTCGACGGGTAGACGGCATTGCCACCCGGCACATACAGCCCGACCCGCTCGACCGGCACCCAGCGCTCGGTGACGGTGCCGCCGGGCACCACCTGCGTGGTCTTGTCGGCGCGGCGCTGATCGGCGTGCACCTTGCGGGTGCGCTCGATCGCGACTTCCAGCGCGGTGCGCACGGCCGGATCCAGCTCGGTGAGCGCCCGCTCCAGCTCGGCGGCCGGGACCCGCACCGACGCGGGGGCCACGCCGTCGAACTTCTGGCTGTACTCCTGTGCCGCCTCGACACCCCGGTCGCGGATCGCCTCCACCACCGGCCGCACATGATGCAGCACCGAGTCGACGTCGACTCCTCCGCGCGGCAGCGCGGTGCGCAGCTCGGCAGCGGAAGGAGTGCGACCGCGCAGATCGACGCGGGCGAGCTCGATGCGGGATGTCATATCGGTGTGCTGTCCTGTCCGGTGGCTCGGGAAACTTTCTCGGTCGCCCACCAGCCTAATGGGCCGCACCACCGGATATCCGCACCGGTCAGCCGCGGCACCACGGGTGGCACCGCGGCTGTGACCTGCGTCTCAGGCTCTCAGCCGACCCGGGTGTAGACCAGATCGAAGTCGTGTTCCCACTCCACGCCGTCCTCGGACTTCTCCCACGTGCCCTGGATCTGCTTGCCATCCGGCTGCACGACCGCGTGGAAGCGCTGATGGAAACCGGGCGCCTCGCGCCAGACCCGCCAGGAGCCGGCGGCGTCGAACGTCATCCGATAGACGCGTGAGACGCCGCGCACATCGTGGTGCAGCACCGTGAGCACCAGATCGTCCTCGTCGACGCCGATGATCCAGGTGCCGCTGGGGCCCGGCTCGGGCACGGTGTCGCGGAGCATCAGATAGCCGCCCTCCTCGAGCCAGGTGATGGAGGTGTGACCTTTGGGGCCGGGAAACTGGGGGCTGTCGAGCTCCCACTCTCCGGCCAGGACATTGAGCGGTTCCAGCGCAGCATTCGGTGCCATGGCTCCATTGTCGGCGGAGATCGCCTCCGACACACGAACATCGGCCGCGGCGGCGCGCGGTTCGGTGATTCGCCAGCGCTGGACCGGTGTTCGGCGCGCAGGTGAACGGGCGGTAATGAAAACAGCACGCTCTTTTCGGTTTCCGAAATCCCGCTAGTCTGAACGCATGATCACGCTCAAGAAAGAAGACGGCGCTGCGGATCTCGCCGGAATCACCAAACTCAGTGTCGGAGTGAGCTGGGATCCCTCCGCCGGCAGCAGCGGCGGCATCCTGGGTCTGGCCAAGCGCAAGCGCGGCGTCGACCTGGACTTGATCGCCATCCTCATGCAGGGCAGCGAGCCGGTGCGTTTCGCGGGCCTGGATTCACTCGACCCGCTGGGCAACGGCGCCGTGCAGCACTCCGGCGACGAGCAGACCGGCGCGGCCGCGGGCGACGACGAGACCGTGCACGTGACCTTCTCCGATGTGCCCGGCGGCATCGACGCGATCATCTTCGTCGCGGCGGCCTTCAAGAAGGGCACCTCCTTCGAGAAGGCCAACAACATCTCGTTCAAGGTCTACGACGCCAGCGGCGGCAGCAGCCAGCAGGTCGCCGACATCTGGCCGTCGCTGCTGGGCACCGACAACGCCAACGCCGTGGCCCGCACCTTCCGCAACGGCAACACCTGGCAGCTGGAAGTGCTGAACCGCAAGGGCAAGATCAAGCAGGGCGACAAGCAGGCGCTGCTGCGCTTCGCGATGGGTTCCTGACGCGTCAGGAACAGCGGCGGCGCAGTTCGGCCACGCCGTCGCCGTCGAGTTCGCCGAGGACGACCGGGCGCCCGCCGACGGCCAGGACCAAGGCCTCGCCCGGTCCCCGGACCTCCGGGCCGCGGCCCCGCGCCCAGTCCAGATCGGTGGCGACGAACCGCAAGCCGTGGGTGCGTTTCCAGGGGAACGCGAACGGATCCGGATTGTCGAGCACCAGTGTCAGCCGTTCCGCCGGGATGGTGCGGGGGCGGCCCAGCGGGCGCCGGATGTCCTGCTGGTGCACCAGCGTGTCGGCGAGCGCCAGGACGGGGCTGTAGCGCGAGAGCGCACTGCCCGCCTCGAGTTTGTCCACCAGTTGCTCGGTTGTGAGCGCGCGCGCCTTGCGCACCAGATACCCGTTCACCTTGTCGACGGAGAATCCGTTGCGGGCCAGGACCGCTCCGTAGGTCAGCGGCCCGATGTCGTCCCACAGCAGATGCCCGACCACGTCACGCACGCGCCAGCCCGCACACAACGAGGGCGATTCCCACTCCGCCTCGGTCAGCGTGCGTAGCAGCGTGACCAGTTCCAGGCGCTCCGACGCCAGCAGTTCCCGCATACCCATGCCGGAACAGTAACCGCCGACGGGTATTTCGAGAATCAGACGTCGGTGCGGGTCTCCCCGTCGATGAGCAGCCGACCGCCGCTCGAGACGACGTGCACGACCACCGGGCTGGTCTCCCCGTTCACGGTGACGCGCGCGATCCGCATGTCCACCGAGCCGTCCGGGTAGTTGGAGCCCTCACCCTTGATATCCGCGAAGGACTGCACGACTCGGCTGCTCCAGTACTGCCTGAAGGCCTGCTCGCCGCCGTAGAGCTTCTGCGCGGCCGGGGTCAGCAGCGACCAGGAGCCGCCCGGATTGTCGTAGAAGTTCTCCAGCATGGCTCCGGCGGCCACGATGTCGACCTTGCCCGAGCTCGGCGTCTTGCCGGCCTCCGGCACCGCCGCGGACGTGGTGCCCGCGCGGGTGCTGGTGGTCGGCGACTTCGCCTGCGCCGAGGGCGTGTTCCCGTCCGAGGAGTTGAACGCGCTGAAGGAGATGCCGATCACCGCGATGACGGCGCCGATGGCCGCGCCGATCAGGACCGCGCGCCGCTTCGCGCCGGACTTGCCGCGCGGGGCGGGGCGCTGATGGGCCGCCGTCCGCGGGTGCGCCGCGGTGTCGGGGTGGCTGTTGCGCGGAGGCGGCGGCAGCGGACGCGCGTGCCGTTCGGTCCGGTGCGGGGGCGGCGGACCGGCGGGGCGCAGCGATCGGGTCGCGGCGGTGTCGTCCGCGCCCACCTGGCGGCGCGCGTAAGCCTCACTGGCGGGGACGAATCCGGCGG
Organism: Nocardia sp. NPDC050435; assembly: GCF_040655395.1. Taxonomy (NCBI): domain Bacteria; kingdom Bacillati; phylum Actinomycetota; class Actinomycetes; order Mycobacteriales; family Nocardiaceae; genus Nocardia; species Nocardia sp. NPDC050435. The sequence goes on along the minus strand of NZ_JBFAJW010000023.1, from coordinate 36,208 downwards.
GCGCCTGGTTCGACCCGTTGTCGGCGAGCGCGGCCAGTTCGTCGTACGCCTCGCGCATGGTCGGCCGGTCGCGCGGGTCGGGGCTGAGCAGATCGAGCAGCAGATCGGTCGCGGGGCCCGCGTTGCGCGGTTCGCTGACCTGGCCGTTGGCGGCCGCGTAGAGCACTGCTAGCGGATTGGCGTTGGCGCCGTAGGGCGGTTCGGCCTCGAGCGCGTGGAACAGCGTGGCGCCCAGGGCGAAGACGTCGGAGGCGGGCGTCGGGTCGGCGCCGCGCGCCATCTCCGGCGCGAGATAGGCGGCGGTGCCGCAGATCAGGCCGGTCTCGGTGAGCGTGGCGTCGCCGGCGGCGCGGGAGATGCCGAAGTCGGTGATCTTCACCGTGCCGTGGTCGTCGAGCAGCACGTTGCCCGGCTTCACGTCGCGGTGCACGATGCCGGCCTGGTGCGCGGCGATCAGCGCCGAGGCGACCTGCTCGCCGACGCGGGCCACCTGCTGCAACGGCAGCGGGCCCTGCGCGGCGATGACCGCGGCCAGGCTGTTGGACTTCATGTATTCCATGACCAGGCACGGATCGCCGTTGTGCTCGGTGATGTCGAACACCACGATGGCGTTGGGGTGCTGGAACCTGGCGGCGTTGCGGGCTTCGCGGAAGGCACGCTGGCGCACCACATCCCGCTCGGCCTCGGGCAGGCTCGGCTTGATGTGGATCTGCTTGACCGCCACCGAGCGCTGGAGGCGTTCGTCGACGGCACGCCAAACCACGCCTGTGCCGCCGCTACCAATCCGCTCGACCAGGCGGTAATGCTCCGCGATCAACTGACCGGTATCGATGGCGCCTACTCCGAACCTTCTCGAAATCGTGACATGCCGCATATTGACCAGGCATGCGTTCCGCCGACGAGTGTAGCGGGAGCCCGATGATTGCTCCGCCTCAGGATAGGAATAAATTCCGCCCAGATCGGGCCGAATCCCGTCGCCGCAGGTGGACCTAACCTCGCGCGCGCAACATCCGGCCCGCGGCGTCGACCGCCGGGCCCGAACTGTCCGCGTCGGCGACGAACACGGCGAAGGCGAGATCGCCGTCGATGCCGACGAACCAGCCGTGCGCATGGGTGTTGTCGCCGTACTCGGCGGTGCCCGTTTTGCCCAGCAGACCTCGGATATCGCGCAGCTGGGTGGCGGTTCCGGCGGCGACGGTTTCGCGCATCATCGCTTTGATCTGGTCCGGGATCGGCCCGGGCAGGGCCGGCGGGGTCTTGTCTGCCACACCCGGCTTGCCTTGGACCAGAACGGGATTGGGCACCGAGCCGCGCGCGATCGAGGCCGCCACCAGCGCCATGCCGAACGGCGACGCCGTCACCTCACCCTGGCCGATGCCGGCTTCCACGCGCTGCGCGGGCGAGGCCGCGGGCGGCACCTTTCCGGTCACGGTGGTCAGTCCGGGTGTGACGTAATCCACACCGAGGCCGAGCTCGGCGGCCGCGTCGGTGAGGCCGTTCGGCCCCAGTTTCACCCCGAGCGCCCCCATGGTGGTGTTGCAGGACCGGGCGAAGGCGGTGTGCAGCGGCACCTGGCCGAGGTCGAAGTTCTCGTCGTTGGGAATGCGGCGACCCTCGATGTTTGCCGAGCCGGGGCAGGGCAGCACCGAATCGGGCGTGACGTCGCCCGCCTGCAGCGCGGCGGAGACCGTGACCGTCTTGAAGGTGGAGCCCGGCGGGTAGAGGCCGGTGAGCGCGATCGGGCCCTGCCCGTCCCCCGCCGCGTTCTGCGCCACGGCCAGCACGTTGCCGGTGGACGGCTGCAACGCGACGATCGCGGCCGGGGTGGGCAACGGCCGCAGCGCGTCCTCGGCGGCGTTCTGCAGATCGATGTCCAGGGTGGTGCGCAGGTCCGGAGTGGGTTTCGCGTCGGGACCGGCAAGGCGTTCGGTGCCGGTGGGCGTCTTGGCGCGCACCGCCCAGCCCTGGGCGGCCTCGGCGTCCTGCTGCCACAGCTCGGCCAGTCCGGCCAGGGTGGGCGCGGCCTGGGCCTTGTCGACCGTCAGCAGCCGAGTCTGATCGGAGAGCGACACGCCGCGGGCCGCGGCGAGCACGGCGCGAATCGGGTCGATGTCGGCCGACCGCAGGGTGATCGCGGTGATCGGTTTGCCTTGCGCGGCGGCCAGTTCGGAATCCAGCGAGGCCGCGGTGATGCCCGAGTTCGTCGGCGCGAGCGCCGCCGCGATCGCCGCCGTGTCGGCGCCCGGGGCGACCCCGACGACCGTGACGATCTGCTGGGTCATCAGGTCACCGCCGGTGGAGTCGAGCACCCGGGCAGGCTTGGCCGCGACGCTGGAGTAGCTCAGCGGACCGGCGGTCAGGCCAGGTGCGAGGGTCGCCGGATCCCAGGCGATCTTCCAGCCGTCGTTGTCCGAGGCGGTGCCCTTGGTGGTGTACGTCCACTCGTTCTTGCCGAACGTCCAGGTCGCGCGCAACGTGAAAGCGTTCTCCTCGACCGATTCGACCTGGTATTTCACCTCTTTGCCGAGACCGTCGTAGAGCTGGTTCAGCGTCGCGGCGGCCTTGGCCGGATCGTCGGTGAGCGCGGCGGCCGCGGCGACGTCGTCACTGTTGAGGGCATCGACGAGCTGACCGGCGACCGTGTCGGGCTGGTCGGGCGCGGAACTGCACCCGGCTAGCGCGAGCGCCAGGGCCGCGGACCAGACGGTGATCTTGTGAGTGCGCACCCTCGCGACTGTAACCGCCGGTTTCGACGACGCTGGTCAAGCGCGACGCGAGAGTTCAGCGCCGCCAACGGGCCTCGGACAGCAGCGCGGCGTCGGCCGCGTCCAACTCGATGTCGAACACCTCGGCGAGCACCTCGGTCAGTTCGGCGGGTTCCAGCTCCCGCACCTCGCTGCTGCCGTCCGGGCGTTCGGTGATCAGGGTGGTGCCGTCGATCACGTGGTGCGCGTCGGGGTGGAAGCGCTGAACGAACGGCCGCGCGGTGAACGGCGAGTTCGGGGAGGTCGAGACGAAATGATTGCCCACCCGGTAGTCGATGCGGTACTGCGGATCGAGGGTGAAGGTGTACCGATCCACCCAGCCGTCCCGCCCGAACTGGTGCAGCACCCACAGTTCGTCACCCAGTTCGCCGCGGGTGCGTTCCAGGCGGAATCGCCAGTGCCCGGCGCTGAATTCGGCGGGGCTGTCGATCAGTTCGAGCGCGCGCAGCGGCCCGGCGCCGAAGCCGACGTCGACGAGCCAGACTCGATCGTCCTCGGCGGTGGTGACCCGCAGCAGCGCGTGCGTGGCCGGGCGTAGCCCCTCGGCTCCCATCGTGACCCGGCCGCTGAGCCCCGTGAACCCGAAGCCGAGGCGTTCCAGCGCCGCCGCGAACAGTATTACGTTCTCGTAGCAGTAGCCGCCGCGCCGCCGGCGGATCAGCTTGTCCTGCAGGGTCTCCAGGTCGAGCGGGATGCCGCGCCCCAGGATGATCTCCAGGTTCTCGAACGGGATCGAGGTGGTGTGCCGTTCGACCAGCCGGTGCAGGGTGTGCACGGTGGGCGCGCGGTCACCGTCGAATCCGATGCGCGCGAGGTAGGCGTCCAGATCCAGTTCTGCGCCCGCCCAGTGGTAGGACGGGTCGGTCGGCTTCGGCACTGCTACCTCGCTTCGTCGGTCGGTCGGTCGAACCTGACAACCCCGGTGGCCGGGGAACTGTTCCTCACGCGGCGCATTTGGCGTCGGGTGGTGCCACGGGGGCGCTGTGCACGCCCTGGGCGATATCGATGACGTAGTCCTGGTCCGGGCCGGACACCGGTTCGGTCGTGGTCAGCAGCCGTTCCACGACACAGCCGCCTTCGAAGAACGCCGGGCCGATGCTGTGATCGCCCGGCGCCACCCGCCCGTCGAGATCCCGGCCGGACACCACGGTGTACATCGAGACCGGCGTGCCCGCCCGCCGCAGCGCGTCGCGCAGTTCGGTACTGGCCCCGAACGGGATCACGGCATCCGCGGTCCCGTGCACCAGGAAGGCCCGCCGCACGTCCAGGCGCTCGGCCAGCAATGCCGGTGAACGCTCGTAGTAGGCCTGCGGGCAAACGATCGGTGAGCAGCCGCCCGCGTCGCGCTCGATCTGGCGGCGCAGGTGCGGTGCGATCTTCGGCGCGTCCAGCCACATCGTGAAATCGTCTGCGGGACCGTAATTGTCGACCCAGTAGTCGAACAGGCCGCGCGGTCCGTGCGCGATGGCCAGCCCGCTGGTGATGCCGCCCTGACTCCACCCCCACAGCACGGTGCGCTCGATCCGATACCGCGTGCGATACCACTCGGTGGCGGCCACGACGTCGCGCCAGCCCGCCCACAGATTCCATTCGCCGGTCTTCCACGCACCGGTGGCGTTGCGCAGATCCATGGCCAGCAACGGCGTCGCCGTCCGGCGGGCGATCGAACTCAGATAGTCCGCGAAGTCCGCCGCCGAACCACCGTGCCCGTGCACCGCCACCACCAGATCGCGCGGCGCCAGGTCACCGGGCGCACAGCGATACGGCTGATAGACCCGCCCGGTCGCGTGCTCGCCGTCCACCGTCACACCGACCGGGACGATCTCGACGCGCACCGGGCACGCGGGTTGCGCCGCGCTCGGCGCGACCGGCCCGAACCCGAGCAGGGCCGCCGCCAGCAGCAAGCCGATCGCATGTCGCATGCCCCGAATAATGCCAGGTCATCACCGTAAAACCCGGCCGGGAACGGCGGCGGGTCCCAATTCGATTGCGGGCACGCACAACTCGGCCGCGGTCTGCTAGCGTGCGGACGTCGACCAACCGGGGAGCTGCTGCCATGGCCTTCTTGAACAAGATCATTTCCAATGCGCACACGTTCAGCCGGCTGATGGATGTGGTGGATAAGGCGCCGCAGTGGCGCAAGCAGTTGCTGGCCAAGAAGAACGATTTGCGCGGCGGTTCGTTCCGTGACGCCGCCATGGGCATGTGCGCGCTCGTGTCCGCGGCCGACGGAAGCATCGACCAGAACGAGCGGATGCGGGTGGCCGGGTTGCTGGGCAGCGATCCGGTGCTGCAGAACTTCCCCGCCGACGATCTGCGCGCGCTGTTCGACGACAACTGCCAGCGCATCACCGCCGACCCGGCCTTCGGGCGCGCGCACGTGCTGCAGCAGATCGCCAAGGCCGCGGGCAAGCCGACCGAGGCGGAGGCGGTCGTGCAGATCGGCATCATGATCGGCAACGCGGACGGCAATTTCGACGCGGCCGAGGTGGCGGCGGTGCGCGAGGCCTGCCAGACACTGCGCCTCGACCCGGCACGGTTCGGACTGTAACCGCTACTGTTTCGCCTATGCGTTCGATTGATACCGCGCAGCGGCGGGCCCGGCTGGGCGTACGGCACCGACTGGCCTACGCGCACCGGAGCAACGAGGTGGCCGCGATCGCCCGGTCCATGGTGGTGCTGCACGCCACCGACCCGGCCACGGTGTACTTGTCGGCCGGCGCGCGGAGCTTCGAGCTGACGCCCGCCGACGTGGAACGGGCGCTCTACGAGGAGCGCTCCCTGCTGCGCATGCTCGCCATGCGCCGCACGATGTTCGTCGCACCCACGGAACTCGTTCCCGCCCTGCAGGCTTCGTGCGCCGACGCACTCGCCCACAAGCAGCGCCGCACCTACGGCAAGTACCTCGCGGAGGCCGGCGCCATCGACGGCGATGTCGGCGCCTGGCTCGCCGAGGTCGAGGAGGAGACCCACCGGGCGGTGCTCGCCGCCGGCGCGGCCACCGGCGCACAACTCGGCAAGGCGGTGCCCCGCCTGCGCACCCAGGTGCACCTCACCCCGGAGAAGTCGTACTCCAAGCCGACCAACATCACCACCTGGGTGCTGGTGACCCTCGGCGCGGAGGGCCGGATCGTGCGCGGCCGCCCCAACGGCAGCTGGGCCAGCAGCCAATACACCTGGGCGCCGATCGAATCCTGGCTGCCCGCGGGCGTTCCCGAGCTGCCGATCGAGCTCGCCCGCGCCGAACTGGTCCGCAAGTGGCTGCACACTTTCGGCCCCGCCCCCGTCACCGATCTCAAGTGGTGGACCGGCTGGAACCTCGGTGACGTGCGAAAGACACTGGCCCAGTTGGACATCGCCGAAGTCGACCTCGACGGCGGCACCGGCATCATGCTGGCCGACGATCTCGACCCGGTCCCCGCCCCCACGCCCTGGGCCGCTTTCCTGCCCGCCCTCGACCCCACCCCCATGGGCTGGCAGTCCCGCGACTGGTACCTCGGCCCGCACGCCCCCGCCCTGTTCGACCGCAACGGCAACATCGGCCCGACCATCTGGCTCGACGGTCGCATCGCCGGCGGGTGGGCTCAGCGCAAAGACGGCGAAATCGTCTACCGTCTCCTGGAAGACGTCGGCTCCGACGCGCACGCTCTCATCGAAGCCGAAGTCGTCCGCACCACCGGGTGGTTCGGTGACGTTCGCGCCATCCCCCGCTTCCGCACTCCGCTGGAGCGCGAACTCACCGCATGAAACCCGTCCGGCACGAACAGCGTTGCGCCCGAATGATTTACCGACCGGTCGGACGGAATTGACACCTGTTGGAGTTGCTGCAACATTCGCCGACTCCCCGCCGATCACCTGGCCGTGCGAGCAAATACGACTGCGCTTCCGGAAACCTTCGAGGCGGGTTTCAGCGCCTACACCATCGTCGACGTGGAGACGTCCGGGCTCCGGGCCGCCGAGCATCGAGTCCTGTCGGTGGCCGCACTGACCTTGGACGCGGACGGCCGGGTGGCCAGTGAGTTCCACACGCTCCTGGATCCGGGATGCGATCCCGGGCCGGTGCACATCCACGGGCTGACCGCCGAGATCCTGCGCGGCTCACCGCGATTCGAGCATGTCCACGAAGCACTGTCGGGGCTGCTGGCCGGGCGGGTGATGGTCGCGCACAACGCGCAATTCGACTACGGATTCCTGGCCAACGAGTTCGGCCGGAGCGGCCTCGAGCTTCCGGTGAGCCGTCGGCTCTGCACCCTTGCCCTCGCGCGGCGGGTCGCGCCACCCACGCCGAACTGCACACTCGACACCCTCGCCACCTACTACGGTGTGCCGCGCGCCAAAGCCCACGACGCGCTGGACGACACCCGGGTGCTGGCCGGTGTGCTGCGTGCACTCGTCGCCGACGCCGCGCGGCTCGGCGTCGCGCCGCCCCTGTTGGACTGCCCGCCGAAGGAAACCTATCAGAGCGCGCGGGGCCTGCCGGCCGGGCGCACCGGCCCGAAGCCGCCCTGCGTGTTCGTGTATCCGGGCCGGTGCGAACCCGGCGGCGTCCTGGTGCAGGGCATGAAGGTCGCGTTCACCGGCGACACAGCGACCGATCGTCCCGAGTTGATTTCGCGCGCCGAGGCGGCCGGGCTCGAAGTCACCGGCGCGGTGAGCGGCCGCACAAGCCTGCTGGTCACCAATAGGCCCGACGGGCCGACGGGCAAGGCGCGCAAGGCCGCCGAGGTCGGCACCCCCGTCGTGTCCGAGGACAGCTTCCTGCGAATGCTCGACAGTGTCGCGCCCGGCAGGCGCAAAGGCGAGCAGGCACCGGTCGCGGCGACTCAGGTGCGCGCGGCGAGCCGACCGGTGCCGCGCACCGGACCGCTCGCGGGGCGGCGGGTGCTGGTCGTCGGCGGTACGCACGATCAGGCCGCAAACGCGCGCGCACGTATTGTCGAACTCGGCGGCTCGGCGGCGGTGAACATGTCCGCCGGGGTCACCGATGTGCTGGCCCTGCCCGGCGGCACTCTCGACCGGCGTTGCGAAAAGGCCGCCGAGATGGGGATTCCGATCCACGGCAACGGATTGCTGGAGGCGGTGGCCCCGCTCGAATCCGCGCCGACGCCGGTCCCGGCGATTCCGGACCCGGTTTCGCTCGCCCGAGGTCAAGTGATCGACCTGCCGGTCGCCGAACACGGGACGACCTGGACCATCCGGGCATCGTGGGTACAGCACGGCGAGTGGGCAGTCGATCTGGTCGCGTTCCTGGTCGACGGCGACGAATCGGTCGCGAGTGACAGCGACTTCGTCTTCTACAACCAACCCGAGTCGCCCGGCGCGCGATTGACCATCGACGGACCCGCGGAACAGTCCATGGCCGTGCGGCTGGACGGATTGCCGGGACACTGCCGCCGGATCGTGCTGGCCGCGTCGCTGGACGGCGCCGGTGTCACCTTCGGCGATGTCGGCGCCCTCGAACTGGAGATCGCGCCGGGAGCCGACGCGTCCGTGGTCGCCCGCGCGACGTTGGACGCGGCCACCGAGGAACGCACGCTGGTGCTGGCGGAACTGTATCTGCGCAACGACAACTGGCGCCTGCGTGCGGTGGGGCAGGGCTACCCCACCGATCTCGCCGCGCTGGCCCGGGTCTACGGGGTGGACGTCGACGACTAGCTACATGTCCAGGCCGAGGTCCAGCACCCGCACCGAGTGGGTCAGGGCGCCCACGGCGAGGTAGTCGACGCCGGTGCCGGCGTAGTCGGCGGCGGAGTCGAGGGTGAGCCCGCCGGAGGATTCGAGTTTCGTCCCGGGCGCGACGGCATTGCGGCGTTGCACGGCGGCCTGCGTCTGCCACAGCGGAAAGTTGTCCAGCAGAACGAGTTCCACGTTCTCGGCGAGCACCGCGTCCAGCTGCTGCAGGCTGTCCACCTCGACTTCGCAGGCGATGTCGGGGGCCAGTTCGCGGACCGCGCGCAGCGCGGCGGTGACCGAGCCCGCGGCGACCACGTGGTTGTCCTTGATCAGCGCTTCGTCGCCGAGCCCCATGCGATGGTTGACGCCACCGCCGACCCGGACCGCGTACTTCTGCAGCGCGCGCATTCCCGGCAAGGTCTTGCGACTGTCGCGGATCTTGCAGCCGGTGCCCTCGACCGCGTCGACCCACGCCGCGGTGGCGGTGGCGATGCCGGACAGATGGCAGACCAGGTTGAGCATGGTGCGCTCGGCGGTGAGCAGGCCGCGGGTGGGCGCGACCAGACCGAGCACGGACTGCCCCGGCTCGATCCGGGTTCCGTCCGGAACCCGTTCGGTGACTTCGTAATTCCCGGCCCCGATCACCTCGTCGAGGACGAGCAGGCCGACGTCGAGTCCGGCGAGTGTGCCCGGCTGCCGGGTCGCCACGGCGGCCTTGACCACGGCATCGGCCGGCACGGTGGCCATGGTGGTGACGTCGGGGCCGTAGCGCAGGTCCTCGTCCAGCGCGGTGCGGATCAGCGCGAGGACTTCGTCGCGGTTCAGGGCGGGGTCGAGAGCCATCAGCTCACTCCTTGTCGACGGTGCGGCGGTCACGGGCGGATCAGGGCCAGCCCGGCGGGCACGATAGGGGCCTCGAGGTCCGGGTGGCCGTCGGGGTCCAGGCTGATCGGGATGCTGTGGCGCAGCGCCTCCACCGGCTCCGGATGATCGGATCTGGTGTGGCAGCCCCGGCTTTCGGTGCGGGCCGCGGCGGCGAGCAGGAGCACGCGGGCGGTGAGGGTGAGCGCGCCGTCCTCGAGTTCGGCAATGCGCTGGGCCGCAAGTTCCTTCGGGTCGGTGTGCACCGAGGGCCGGTTGCCGTTGGCGACCCGGCTCGACATATTGCGCAGCACCGCCCGCTCCAGGCGCTTGGACGCGTCGGCCAATCCGTCGTGATCGCGCACGACGGCGGCGTGGCTGGTCATCACCTGTTGCAGCGCCGCGCGATCGACCCGGGGCATCGCGTACGAATGCATATCGTCGACACCGCGTTTCGCCTCGAGGCGCTCGGAGGCGGCGATCCCGACGCGCTCACCCACCACCAGGCCCTCCAGCAGACTGTTGGAGGCCAACCGGTTTGCGCCGTGCAAGCCGGTGCGCGCCGCCTCCCCGGCGGCGTAGAGCCCGGGCACGCCGGTGCGGCCGTGCGTGTCGGTGACGATGCCGCCGCACTGATAGTGCGCGGCCGGGGCGACCGGGATCAGCTGGGCGCGTGGATCGATGCCCGCCGCCAGGCAGGACGCGGTGATCGTCGGAAAGCGCTGCGCGAAACCGTCGATGGCGCGACCGTCGAGGAAGACATGGTCGGTGCCCAGAGCCCGCATGCGCGCGGCGATGGCGCGGGACACCACATCGCGCGGCGCGAGATCACCGCGCGCGTGCACCCCCGCCGTCACCGAATTACCTTCGGAATCGACCAGGGTCGCGCCCTCACCGCGCACCGCCTCGCTGATCAGCGGCCGCCGGCCGAGCCCGCCCGGGGTGTAGAGCACGGTCGGATGGAATTGCACGAACTCCAGATCGGCCACCGCCGCGCCGGCCCGCAACGCCAGCGCGATGCCGTCGGCGGTCGCGCCCGGCGGGTTGGTGCTGAGCGCGTACAACTGGCCGAGGCCGCCGGTGGCGAGCAGCACCGCGGGGGCGTGCACGACACCGAAGCCCTGCTCCGACACCGCGAGCACGCCGCGCACACCGGTCGGCCCGGTCACGACATCGCACGCCGCCGCGCCGAACAGCACCGGCAGTCCGGCCGCGTTCAACGCCCGCTGCACCTCCGCCCCGGTGGCGTCGCCGCCGGCGTGGATGATGCGCCGGGTGCTGTGCCCGCCCTCTCGCGTGCGCGAGATCTCGCCGTCCCGGCCGAGATCGAAGACCGCGCCGAGATCGGTCAGCGCGGCCACCGCCTCCTGCCCGCCTTCGACGATGGAGCGGGTGGCGTCCAGGTCGACCAGACCGGCGCCCGCCTCCACCGTGTCGCGCACGTGGGATTCCACCGAATCCTCCTGCGGGGCAACCACGGCGATGCCGCCCTGCGCGTACTGGGTGGCGGTGTCGGTGGGCCCGCCCTTGCTGAGGATGAGCACCCGCAGACCCCGCAGTGAGGCGGTGCGCGCCGCGGTGAGACCGGCGACGCCGCCGCCGATCACCACCAGATCGGCTTCGGCTTCCCAGCCGATTGATACCGAGGTCATCGACCCCTGCCTTCCAGCCAATCCCGTCCAGGACGGGAGCAGTGCTACTCGCCCCCGCCGGGGTTGCCGATCTCGATCATCCGCTGCACCGAATTCCGGCCCAGCGCGGCCATTTCCGGATCGACGTGCACCTCGTCGGCGCCCTCCACCAGGCAGCGCAGCAGCGCGGCCGGGGTGATCATCTTCATGTAGGGGCAGGAGGCGCGGTCGTTGACGGCCTGGAAGTCGATGCCGGGCGCGGCTTTACGCAGCTGGTGCAGCATGCCGACCTCGGTGGCCACCAGGACCTGGCTCGACTTGGCCTGCTTGGCCGCGTCGATCATGCCGCCGGTGGACAGGATGTGCACCCGGTCGGCCGGGAAGGACCCCTCCCCCGCCAGGTACAACGCCGAAGTGGCGCAACCACATTCGGGGTGCACGAACAGCTCGGCGTCCGGGTGCGTGCGCGCCTGCTCGGTGAGCTCCTCACCGTTGATGCCCGCGTGCACGTGGCATTCACCGGCCCAGATGTGCATGTTCTCGCGGCCGGTCACACGCTTGACGTGCGCGCCCAGGAACTGGTCCGGCAGGAACAGCACCTCGCGCTCCGGGTCGATGGAGGCGACCACGTCGACCGCGTTGGACGAGGTGCAGCAGATGTCGGTGAGCGCCTTGACCTCGGCGGTGGTGTTCACATAGGACACCACCATCGCGTTCGGGAACTCGGCCTTCCAGGCGCGCAGTTCCGCGGCGGAGATGGAGTCGGCCAGCGAACAGCCGGCGCGCTGGTCCGGGATCAGCACGGTCTTGGCCGGGCTGAGGATCTTGGCCGTCTCGGCCATGAAGTGCACGCCACAGAACACGATCGTGTCTTCCGGCGCCTCGGCCGCGATGCGGGACAGTGCCAGCGAGTCGCCCACGTGGTCGGCGACGTCCTGGATCTCGGGCAGCTGGTAGTTGTGCGCCAGGATCGTGGCGTTGCGCTCGCGGGCCAGACGCTTCACCTCCCGCGCCCACTCCGGTGTGCCGTCGACGCCGGTGTAGCCCGACGGCCCGTCGAACACCTGCCCCATCAGCGGAGGCGCCGTGAACGCACCCGTGCTCGCCATGATGGCTCCCTTCCTGCGGCAACCGCGTCACCATCGACGGGCTCGCCCTTGTGTCGCGCGGTCGGCCTCCTTGCCGATTCGCACCAAACCAGGTTTTCGACTTACAATCGAAAACGTGGCCCATAGTAGCACCATCCACGAAACGCTCACCGCGGTGTTCCAGGTTCGCCCCGTCCCCGCGAGCATCGCCGCAGGTCCAGGCATCGAGGCCCCGCCGAGAAGGTGGCCGCCCGACCAAAAGCACGAACTTTCGGTCTTACTCTGGGAGCGCGCGCTGGACCCACAGAAGGGCACCTGGTCACTGCCCGGCGGCCGCCTGCGCGACGACGAGGATCTCGACACCTCCGCCGCCCGCCAACTCGCGGAGAAGGTCGACGTGCGCGAGCTGGCCCACCTGGAACAGGTGTGGGTCTTCAGCGACCCGCACCGCGTGCCCGGCCCCCGCCGCATCGCCTCCGCCTACCTCGGACTCGTCCCGCTCACCGCCGACCCGCGCCTGCCCCCGGACACCGCCTGGCACCCCGTCTCCGCCCTGCCCGCGATGTCCTTCGACCACGGCACCGTCGTCTCACACGCCCGCACCCGCCTGGCCGCCAAACTCTCCTACACCAACATCGCCTTCGGCCTGGCCCCCGAGCGTTTCACCATGTCCACCCTGCGCGAAATCTACTGCGCCGCACTCGGTTACGACGTCGACACCACCAACCTCCAGCGCGTCCTCACCCGCCGCAAGGTGATCACCCCCACCGGCGCCACCGCCGCCCCCGGCCGCGCCGGCGGCCGCCCCGCCGCCCTCTACCGCTACACCGACTCCGAGATCCGCGTCACCGACGAATTCGCCGCCCTCCGCCCACCCGGCTGACCCTCGACTCGCCCGGCAGCAACTTCCTGGCTGCGCCGAAACCTGGTGTGTCGCCGCTTTTTCAGGGGTACCTTGCGCGATCATGGCCACCCCGCCGACCAACCCCCACGACGCCTACTTCCGTCAGGTCATGTCGCGTCCCGCCGACGCCGCCGGAGAACTGCGCGCCATCCTGCCGAAAGCGGTAGCGGCACGCCTGGATTGGAATGCGCTCGAACTCCAGCCGTGCAGTTTCGTCTCTCAGCAACTGCACTCGCGCTACAGCGACGCCCTGTTCCGCACGCGGCTGGAAGACCACGAGGCCTACATCTACTGTCTGATCGAGCACCAGAGCCGGCCCGACCGGATGATGGCCAAACGGATGTCCGGCTACGTCGACCGGATCTGGGACCGATACCTCGGCCAGCACCCGGACAGCGAAACCTTGCCGTTGGTGATACCCGTCGTCGTGCACGCCAGCCCGGATGGTCGCCACTGGAATACGCCTACCCAGCTGTCCGACCTTCTCGATGTCGACCACGACACCCGGGTAGCCCTCGCCGACTACCTGCCCAGATTCGGTTTCCTCCTCGACGACCTCACCACCGTGGACATCGCCGAACTGTCCGCGCGGAAACTGACGGAACCGGCCTTCGTGTTGCTCAGCCTCCTGAAGATCGTCCCGGGCAACCACCACCTGGACGTCGATCTCCTTCCCCTCGCCGAACACCTGCGAGAGTTGCTCGGCAGCGATGAGCTCGAAGCCCCGATCACGTACATTCTTACTGTCGGCGAGACCAGCGTGCCTGCTCTCGCACCACTCATCGACCAGCTCGGCCCGCGCGCGAAGGAGGTCCTCATGACTACCGGTGAACAGCTGCGCGCCGAGGGCGAAGCGCGTGGGCAGGCTCGTATCCTGCTAAAACAGTTGGCTCTGAAGTTCGGCACACTGCCGGTCTCCCTCGAGAGCACCATTCGCATCGCGGACACCGGGCACCTGGAACTCTGGGCGGCGCGGCTGATCACCGCGGAAACGCTCGACGAGGTCTTCGGCAGCTGATCGACCTGGGCTGCCCTATTCACAGGGTGGCGCATAGGGCAGCTGCGGCAGGTGGACTTTCCAGATCTGCGGCGTCAAGACGGCTCGGGTGACGTCGCAGATGCGAGATTTCGATTCCTGGGGATCCAGGGTCCACCGCTGCGCCTCGCCTCCGGCGCCGATACCGAACAGGTGTTTACCGTCGGGATGATATTCCGCCGGCGTCGATGCTTTCCCTCCTGGATAGGCGACCGCCGGGTGGCGCAGCGACCTGGGGGCGTCAGGATTCGAGAAGTCCCAGATTCGCACCGAGGCGATACTTCCGGTCACCAGTGTGCGGCCGTCAGCGCTGAAGGACATCGAGGTGATCATCGCTGTGTGCCCTGCCAAAGGGTCCCCCACCGCCTTGGGATCGTCCGGATCGCTGACGTCCCAGACCCGGAGAGATTGATCGTCGGTAGCGGTGACGAGGGTTTCGCCGTTCGGGGACCACACCAGGTCCAGACCTGATTCCGCTTGTCCGGCAGATATCCGACCTCGCCGCACGGGCTGGTCCGGCCGGGAAAGGTCCCATATCACCACCGATTCGCGCATGCGTCCGGTCACGAGGAACCTGCCGGTCGGGTCGAATGCCAGATCGAAAACGTAGTCGGCTGCTTCCGACAGCGCGCCGCCTACCGGCTGCGGATGCTCAGGATCCGACACATCCCACAGCTGAACGATTTCCCGCCCGCGAAAACTCTCCGGGGTGCCTTTCCAGCCGCCGGTGACGAGGTACTTCGAATCGGGACTGAACAGCGCGGTTGTCAGCGCTCCCGTTCGTTCCTTGGGAAGCTCGCCGATTTTGCGAGGGCTCGCGGAGTCCGAGATGTCCCAGATATCGGTGGGTCCTGCCGACTTGCCGACGACCACGGTCCGGCCGTTCGGGCTCGAGGCCGCCTGCACGAAGCGTGTGGAACCGAGGGCGGCGTAGCCGATTCGATGGGCGGCGTTCGGATCGGAGACCCGCCACACTTCGAGCGCCTCTTCGGATAGTGCGACCATCACCGCACCGGCGGCGTCGATCATCGGCGGAGACGACCAGCGGGGAGTGCCCGGCAGCCCGGTGGCCGGAAGTGACCAGATCCGCAGCAGCCCGTCCTGTCCGCCGGTCACCAGGGATTCACCGTCCGGAGCGATCTCGACCGCGGTGATCAAACCGGCGGTGCCCGCCAGCACTCCGCCCTGTGGGCGCACGTTGTCAGAGTCCGAGATATTCATCAGGGCCATCACGCCGCGATCGGATTCAGCGGCGAGTAGCCGGCCATCGCGGCTGACGACCATCTCCTCGCCGACCGTACCCATTCCGAGTTCCAGCGCTCGGCCGATGGGCTTCGGCGCACCGGGGTCCTGTATATCCCAGCGTTGGATGGTGTCCGCCGCGGTCAGCACTGTCCTACCGTCACCGGCGAAGGCGACGGAGGCTGCCCCGTCGGCCAGCTGGCCGCGCGGTAGCGCCGCGAGTCGCGGATCACCGACGGACCATACGGTCACCGCGTACTCGGCGGCGGTGACGATAGTCCGGAGATCCGGGCTGAACGCGACACTGTGCGGAGAACCGGCGCTCGGACGCGCGAGAATCGGGGTGCCGACCACAACGGGATGGGCCGGATTCGTGGTGTCCCAGTAGGTGACTCCACCAGCGGCGTTGGATGTAGCGAGCATCGAACTGTCATGCGCGAACGCGACGACAACCGGGTAGCCGGTGGGCAGTGGCGTGCCAAGAGGCCGAACTGCGGCTGGATCCCGTACATCCCACAACCGCACGGTATCGTCGGATCCCGCCGACGCGAGAATGGTGCCGTCAGAGCTGAACGCGACGTCCTGCACCATTTCGGCGTGTCCGGTCAGCGGCTTGCCCACGGCAAAGGGATTACGCCGATCCGACACATCCCAGAGCCGCACCGTGCCATCGTGCCCGGCGGTGGCGACCAGTCGGCCATCCGGTGAGTAGGTGGCGTCATCGATGAATCCGGAATGACCGGCCAACGGGCTGGCCAAGGCCATGTTCTGTGTATTCGCCAGCCGCGCATCGACTTCGGGATCCCCAGGTCGCAGTTTGTCGGCGACGAGAACCAGTTGGGCGGACAGGGAAGGATCGATGGTCTCCAAGCGGTCGGACTCGGCGAGCACCGCGTTGAAAATCGCATTGTCCCGCTGCTTCTCGACATTGCCGTTCTGCACGAACGCCACGCCGGCGAGGGCGAGGGCGAGGACCGTCAACAATGCCAGCGACGACCGCAGCAGTGTCGACCGCCGCTCGGCGCGCCGGCGAGCAGTCTGCGAGGCCGCCAGAAAGTCTTCGACGACCGGCCCGACGCTGCCGTTGTCGGCATGCTCCTGCATGGTGGTCAGCCGGGCGCCGCGGTACAGCAGCGATGAATCACGCCCGCTGGCAATCCAGTCCGTCGCATCGGTCTGCAACCGCTGGCGTTCCAGGTATCCGACCCGGTCTTCATCGATCCACCCGCGCAATCGTGGCCACGCGTCGAGAACGATCTCGTGGGTCAGGTAGGCCGAATCCGAATCGAGGGTGACGAGCCGGGTGCGTGCGAGTGCGTCGAGCGCGGTCTCGGCCGCTTCGACTGTGCGGCTGATCAATTCGTCCCGGCTCACCTTGCGGCGGGTATCGCGGGCGTCCTCGCCGACAGTCACCAGCCCCAGCAGGACCTGTTTGCCGATGGCCTGCTGGAATTCGGTGAGCTCGCTCCACGCCTTCTCCGCGGTCGCCGCCACCGATCCCATCACGCCGCCGGCGTCTCGATAGCCGTCGATCGTGAGCCGGGTGCCGTCCCGCCGCTGCCACACCGCTTCCATCACGTGCGAGACGAGCGGTAGGGCTCCCGGGTCATAGCCTTGCCGTTCCCCACCGAGACCACACAGTTCCGTGATGATCAGTTCTTCCAGACCGGATTCCAACCGGTACCCGGCCAGCTCCGCGGGCTTGCTGATCGCCTCGGCCAACTCGTCGAGCAGCATGGGCCCGAGCAGGAAGCTGCGATGCTTCAGCGCGTCGGCCATGACTGGGATGTCGAGGCAACGCGCGTAGAAATCCGCGCGCAAAGCGAGAACGACTGCGGCGGGCTCGGTTTCGTCCCGGATCGACAGGTGCGCCAGCGCGTCGAGGAACTCCCTGCGGCGCTGCGGATCCGAGCACATCGTGAACAGCTCTTCGAACTGGTCGACAACCAGCAACCGTCGGCTCGGCCCCCAATCATCCAGCGCACTCACCGGCTCGAGCGCGGAGGCCGATTCCGCCCCCACCGCCTTCAGCAGCGCTCGCACCGGGTCCGTGCCCGGCGTCATCGTGGCGATCGCCCACTCCTCGGCCGGATCCGCAAGTGCGGGAATCAGACCGGCGGCCAGCAGCGAGGATTTGCCGGCGCCGGACGCGCCGACCACGACGACCATGCCGCCTGCCCCACTCACGGAACCCTGGACCAGATCGACGAGTTCCTGAGTGACCCGGGCACGACCGAAGAAGACATCGGCGTCGTCGTGCCCATACGCGGCCAGCCCCAGGTAAGGGCAGATCCCTTCTGCCGCACCCGAATCCGGGTCCCACTCGTTGGACGCTGTCCACAGCCGCTGCCATTCCCGGGCGTCCAGCAGCGCTGGCGCCACGGGCACACTGGACTTCCGTGCCTCATCGATGAGCGTAAGCACTACGGGCAGAAAGGTTTCGAACTTGGCGGGGACATTGCGCCCCGCCTTCCAGTCACTGATGCGCTGAATCGATACGGTCCCCTTCTGCCCCGCCGCCCGTGCGGCTCGCATCCGCGCTTCGGCCGCGACCGCGACCCGCCGCAGGGTCGGATTGCCGGCAGCCTCGAACAGCGCGGCGAATCGCTGGGAGAAGACGGTGCGCGGCGATGGCCGTAGTCGCCCGGTGCCCCGCGTCGAACTCATCGACCCTCCTGATCAACGGCTCGGCCGCAAGGCGGCCGATACGGCAGTTCCGCGACGTGCTCTCGCCACTGGGCTTCGGTGATCGGGCTGGTGTCGGCGCAGAGCCGGTCGGCGACCTGTTGCTCGTCGAGATTCCACCACCGGATCCCCCGGTAGCCGGTCACGAGGTAGCCGCCCTGCGGAGCGAACGCGACCGAGGTCTCATCCGTCACGACTGCTGAGGCCAGCGGATACTCGATAGGTTCGGGCGCGGATCTGTCGGTGAAGTCCCACAGGCGCAGCTCCGAATCCTGGCCCACGGACGCCAGCGACGTACCATCCGGGCTGAAGGCGAGCGACCGCACCAGCGCGGCGTGGCCGCGCAGTGGCTTTGCGAGCTCGGCAGCGGCACCGGGATCGGAGATGTCCCAGACCCGGATCGTTTGCCCGTCGGCAGCGGTGGCCACGCTGCGCCCATCGGGGCTGACCACGAAAGTGATCCGTGCGCTCGGCAGGCCGGCGGGAATTCGGCCGACCTCGCGCAGCGCCGCCGGATCGCTGGTGTCCCACAGACCCAGATAGCCGCTCGCGCCGGCCATCACCACGAGGTCGCGGCGTGGTACCCGGGCCAGCTCAGTCCGTGGAAAGGAGTTCAGACCTGGCAGTTCGGAGATCCGAGCCGCTTCGCCGAGCCGGCGGGGTGCGGAACCGCCCGAAAGATCCCAGGTCTCGAGCACATGCTCGGCAGGCGACCCTGACGGGTGCCGCTGCACGCTGAACAGCCGCGTGGAATCCGAGCTGAACACGGCATTCTCGAACTCGGAAAGGTCGGGCAGATCGCCCAAGGCCCGGATCTCGGCCGAGTCGGAAACCTCGACCATTCTCGCCCCACCGCCCGACAGCTGGAACAGGACTTTCCTCCCGTCTGGGCTGACAATGGGCGGCCCGTAGATTCCCGGGAGTTCGGCTGTCGCGACTCGACGTCGGGCGGCCGGGTCGGTGGTGTCCCAGACCTCGACGGGGCCCGTCGAGTCGCGGAGGAACAAACGGCGGCCCGCCGCGTCGAAGTCGAAACCGCCGACATAGGGGGTGCCTTCCGGCGCGGCAGGTAGCGACCACGTGTGGACCGATCCGTCCTGCCCGGCGACATAGAGGCGCTCATCCGGACCGAAATCGATCGAACCGCCCAGACCCGTGGCAGGCCAGGAGGCCGTCACCATCGGATGGGCCGGGTCGGCGAGCGACAGCACTGTCAGTTTGCCCGAGGCGGAGACGCCGTGTTCGACGGCCAGACGGCGGCTGTCGGGGCTGAACGCGATCGCTCGGGCGTACGCGAACAACTCCCCCGTCCCCACCAGGATCGGCTGCCCGATCGGCTGCGGCAGCGCACCTTTCGACATATCCCACAGTTGGATCGAAGGTACCTGCTTCCCTGCCACCGCCAGGATTCGGCCATCCGGGCTGAATCCTGCCCAGGACGCGTCGTCTCGAATCGTGCCGAGCCGGCGGGCCGCGTCCGGATCGGAGGTGTCCCAGATCTCCACGGCAAGATCCCTGTTCACCACCGCGACCCGTTTCCGATCGGGCGACACATCGAGGGAGGTGTTGGCATCCACCTCGCCCGGGATCACCATCGGACGCGGCCGCGGCTTCGTCGGTTCGGTCAAATCCCAGAGGGTGTAACCGCTTCCGAACTTCGCGGTCACCATCGTCCGGCTATCGGCGTCGAAGCCCAGTACTGCGCCCGGTGACAGCGGCCCGGCGAGCGCGACGGGCCGGTCCGGATCGTGCACATCCCACAGCCTGGCCTGCGCGAACCAGCCCCCGGCGGCGAGAAAACGTCCATCCGGGCTGAAGTAGAGGCCGTCGACGTCCACCCCGATGTCCAGCGGGATCACTCCGGACGCGCGGGGCCGGTCCGGGTTCGTCATGTCCCAGAGCCGAATCGTCCGATCCTGGCCCGCTGTCGCCAGCACCCGCCGGTCCGGGCGAAATGCCAGGGCCGTGACCGACTCCGTATGCGCGGGCAGCGATTTCGCCAGCGGTAGCGTCTGAGTGTCGAGCAGGCGCGCACGAATCTCGGCGTCTGCCGGACGCAGCCGATGCGCGATCAGCGTCAGCTGCGCCGACAGCGACGGGTCCCGATCGCGCAGCCGGTCCGCCTTCGCGACCAGAGCCGCGAAGACAGCGTTGTCGCGCTGCTGGGTGGCCCTGCCGTTCTGGACGAACGCCGCCGCGGCCAAGACCACCGCCACCACCGTCAGCAGCGCCAGCGCCGAGCGCAGCACCAGCGACCGCTGCTCGGCTCGTCGCCGCGCGGCCCCCGAAGCGGCGAGGAACTCCTCGGCCGCGACCCCGACCGCGCCGTTTCCGGCGTGCTCCCGCATGGTGACCAGCCGGGCACCGCGATACAGCAGCGAAGGATCGCGGTCGTTGGCGATCCAATCCGCGGCATCGGCGTGCAGCCGTTGCCTTTCCAGGTATCCCACCCGGTCCTCATCGATCCACGAACGCAGACGCGGCCACGCGTCCAGGACGATTTCGTGTGTCAGATAGGCGGATTCGGTGTCGAGGGTGATCAGCCGGGTGCGGGCGAGAACATCCAGGGCCGCCTCGGTGGCTTCGACGGTTTGGCGCACCAGGTCCGCGCGGCCGACCTTGCGGCGAGTGTCGCGGGAATCGTCGCCGACCGCGACCAGCCCGAGCAGAACCTGCTTCCCCACCGCCTGCTGGAACTCGGAGAGCTCGCCCCAGGCCTTTTCGGCGGTGGCAGCCACCGAACCCAGGACGCCCCCGGCTTGTTCGTAGCCGTCGATGGTGAGGCGCATGCCGTCGCGCCGCTGCCAGACGGCTTCCATGACGTGCGAGACCAGCGGCAGAGCACCGGGCTCGTAGGCTCGGCGGGCGCCGCGACTGCCGAGTCCGCACAGCTCACTGATCACCAGCTCTTCGAGCCCGGATTCCAGTTTGTAGCCGGCCGATTCGGCGGGGCGGGTGATGGCCTCGGCCAGCTCGTCCAGGCGCATGGGGCCGAGCAGATAGCTGCGGTGTTTGAGGGCGTCCTCGAGGACCGGGAAGTCGACGCAGCGGGCGTAGAAGTCGGCGCGCACCGCGACGACGACGGCGGTGAGTGCGCCGTCGCGGCGGATGGCGAGATCTTCCAGGGCCGTGAGGAACTGGGAGCGCTGGTCCTCGTCGGCGCACAGGGTGAACAGTTCTTCGAACTGATCGATCACGAGCAGACGGCGGTGGCCTCGCCCCCACTGCGCCGGCGCGTCCCCGACGGCGGTCTCCGTCCCCTCCGCGGAGACCGCCGTGATCAGCGCGCGCATCGGGTCGGGGCCCGGTGTCAGCGTCGCGATCGCCCAATCTTGTTCAGGTTGCGCCAGTTCCGGGATGACGCCAGCCGCGAGCAGGGAGGACTTTCCCGCACCCGAGGCGCCCACCAGCATGACGACTCCGCCCTGCCCCTCGGGACCGACTGTGCCGCGGATCAATTCGACGAACTCGGCGGTCGGCCGGGAGCGGCCGAAGAAGAGCTCGGCGTCGGCGGGGCCGTAGGCGGTCAGGCCGAGGTACGGGCATTCGGTGGCCGCCGAGGCCGGATCCCATTCGATGGCGGCGGTCCACAGGCGCTGCCACTCCTGCACAGAAAGCAGCGCGGGCGGGACCGGCGTATTCGACTTCCGGGCCTCATCGATCAACGTAAGCGCCACGGGAAGCAGGGTTTCGAACTTCGCGGGGACGTTCCGCCCGGCTTTCCAATCGCTGATACGCTGGATCGATACCCCGCCCTTGTTCCCCGCCGCCCGGGCGGCGCGCATCCGCGCCTCGGCCGCCGCCGCCACGCGCCGCAGGGTCGGATTGCCCGCCGCGTCGAACAGTTCCCCGAACCGCTGCGCGAAGATCGTGCGCGGTGACGGCTGGAGCCGCCCGGTCCCCCGGATCGAATTCATCTACCCCTCCTGATTTCTCGCCCACCGTAGCGGCGCACACGTCACTCGACGCCGGCGACGCACGGCATGGACGGGAGCGCCGTGGGCTCCTTCGGTGAACTCGGCTCGAGTTTCAGCGGTTCGAGATGGCAGGGCAGCGGCAGCCCGCCGACCGGATCGCTGATGTGTTGCAGAACAACAGGTTCCGGTATCGCACTGAGGGTGGCGAGGCCGGTGCCGGTCAGCACCACGGCCACCAGTAGAGACTTCCAAGGCATGGTCGAGACCCCTCGTTCGGATTGTCGCCGGACACCGAGAACGTTAGGGACGGCGCGCCCGCGCCAGGACGCGAGAAAGATCGAACAGGCAGGTCAGGACGGCAAGAGCGGGTTCCGGTCCGGACACATCGCGGCGAAAACCGCTGCGCCGAGACGACTTCGGCGCACGAGAAGACGGATCAGTCGTTCTCGCGCTTGCGGTGCTTGCGATTACGGCGATACTGCCGCTTGCTGGTGATCGGCTGCGCGGCGCTGGAACGCCGGAGCTCGTGCCGCAGACGCCACGCGACGAGGTCGGGGCGCTCGGCAGGTGTCGTGGTCGGACGCTTCATGTCGGAGCCCCCTTTCTGCGTATCGGGCCTGCTCACGGTAGAGCGCCAGTGGCGGCGGGGCCACCGAATTTCCGGCGGGCGGCGCTCAGGCCGTCTTCATCTGCGGCTTCGGCGGCGGGGCCGCGGTGCGACGGCTCACCCGCGCGACGGCCCAGAACACCAACTCCACCAGCCAGAAGATCCACAGGAACAGGGTCACCACGATCACCGGGATCGCGAGGAACACCACGGAGGGCACCGCGACGAGCAGGAAGCGCCCGAGATCGCCGATTGTCGCGCCCGCCAGGCCATTCGCCACGCGCACCGCGGCCCACATCATCCAGCGGCGCGGCAGTGAGACGCCGAGTTCGCGCAGGGCGCGCCGGAAGAGACCGTCGGCGTCGGCGGTGCTCACCTCGTCGGAGTGGATCAGGTAGTCGTGCAGGATGGCGGCGCGGGTGTAGGCGCCGTAGCGCGGGATCAGCCAGACCAGGGCGCGGGGCACGGACGCGAAATCGGTGCGGAAGCCCGCGGGCACGGTGAAGACCTGGCTGTCGCCCTGGTAGACCACCGGCTCGGTGAGCCTCCAGAATTTGGCGTCGAGTTCCTCGACAACCGGGCCGCTACCGATGAACGCCACGACTCGTTCCTCCTCGAACGCAGTGCGTATAACCCAATGTTAGGGCGTTCTGGTACGCCTGTGCCGTCGCGGGAGCAACGGTTCGGACAACAGTCAGTGTGGAGATCGTGACTGGGCGTCGCCCTGATACCTGCTCGTGCCGTTGGGGTATTCGATGGTGCCGTCGGCGTAGGTCACCGAGCCGTCGGCGTTGTGCGACACCGGCTCGTGCGCGTAGGACGTCGGGAAATCGCCGCCGGGCGGGAAACTCACCACCGGCCGCTGGGTGCCGAACGGCCCGGCGAACCCGGTGCCCAGATCCTCGGTGGCGCTGAACGCGGCCAGGAACATCAGCACCAGCGAAGCCATCATCGGCTGCACCACCAGCGCGAGCGAACTGCCGACCTCGGGCGCCAGCGCGATGACGGTGTTGACCGCCGGATCGTCCGGCCGCGGGAACCGCCACTCCGCAACGGTTTCCCCGAACCACCGCATGGCGAACGCGCTCACCAGCGAGCCGACCAGCAGCCCGAGCTGCAGGATCGGCCCGCGCACGGCCCGCCACTTCCACACGGCCACCGCGGACAGCACGCCCGCCACGAAACCCAGGCAGACGAAGATCGCGACCGCGTCGAACTGATGCGTGCTCTCGCCGGTCAGCGGGGCGCCGCGCCCCGGCTGGGTGACCAGCAGATGCTCGGCGGGCGCGAGAAAACCCCACGCCACGCCGCCGGCGATGCCGAGTACCACGAGCGCGGCGCCGACCAGCAGCGCCGCGCGCACCTCACGCCGGACGCCGAAGGCGACCGGGCCGTACACCACTCCGCCGCCGGGGGCCGGCACTAGCGGCGTTCCAGACTCGTCGAATCGAGCACGCCGTGCCGGGAGCACTTGGCCCACCAGCCGTCCGGGCTCACCTGCACGACCATCCGGCGCCCGCACTGCTCGCAGAAGCGCGGCGGCTCCAGCCCGAGCGCGGCGGCGGGCGGAACCGCGTCGTCGAGGCCGGGCACGATCCGCTTCCCGGTGAACGGGTTGTAGCGCTCGTCCATGCTTTGAGGAACCACCTTCAAGACATTACCCATCATGTCCGGCAAGCAGACGCTGGCTCACAACGTTTCGTTGAGCGCCTTGATCGGCATCTTCAATTCGCCGAGCAGATCCAGGTCCGCCTCGGCCGGACGGCCCAGGGTGGTCAGGTAGTTGCCGACGATGACGGCGTTGATGCCGCCGAGGATGCCCTGCTTGGCGCCGAGGTCGCCGAGGGTGATCTCGCGGCCGCCGGCGAAACGCAGCATGGTGCGCGGCAGCGCGAGCCGGAACGCGGCGACGGCGCGCAGCGCGTCGGAGGCGGGCAGCACCTCGAGGTCGCCGAAGGGGGTGCCGGGGCGCGGGTTGAGGAAGTTCAGCGGCACCTCGTCGGGCTCGAGCTCGGCCAGCTGCGCGGCGAACTCGGCGCGCTGTTCGAGCGATTCGCCCATGCCGAGGATGCCGCCCGAGCACACCTCCATGCCCGCCTCGCGCACCATGCGCAGCGTGTCCCAGCGCTCCTCGTAGGAGTGCGTGGTGACGACCTTCGGGAAGTGCGACTTGGCGGTCTCGAGGTTGTGGTTGTAGCGGTGCACGCCCATGGCGGCGAGCTGGTCGACCTGCTCCTGGGTGAGCATGCCCAGCGAGCATGCGACCTGGATGTCGACCTCGTTGCGGATGGCCTCCACACCGGCGGCGACCTGCGCCATCAGGCGCGCGTCCGGCCCGCGCACGGCGGCGACGATGCAGAATTCGGTGGCGCCGGACTTGGCGGTCTGCTTGGCCGCCTCGACCAGGCTCGGGATGTCGAGCCAGGCGGCGCGCACGGGCGACTGGAACAGGCCCGACTGCGAGCAGAAGTGGCAGTCCTCGGGGCAGCCGCCGGTCTTGAGCGAGATGATGCCCTCGACCTCGACCTCCGGGCCACACCACTTCATGCGCACCTCGTGCGCCAGGGCGAGCAGGTCTTCCAGCTGATCGTCGCCGAGGCGGAGCACCTCGAGGGTCTGCTCCTGCGTCAGGCCGACACCGCGCTCGAGCACCTGCTCGCGGGCGATCGACAGAATTCCCGGTGTGGCAGCCGACGAAGTCGGCAGGGTGGGTGAACCGGTATCTACGGGTGCCTGGGTCACGTCACGAAGTCCCTTCGACAGGCTGTGCACGAGGTCCCCGTGCAACTTGAACGGTGTTCAGGCTAGGGTAGGTTCGAGAGTGAGTCAAAACACGTGTGAAGGGAATCGGCGTGCAACTGCATCGGGCGGACGTGGTCGACGGAGCGATCGCCATCCTGGACCAGTACGGCCTGGCCGACCTCACGATGCGCCGCCTCGCCGGCTCGCTGCAGGTGCAGCCCGGCGCGCTGTACTGGCACTTCCCCAACAAGCAGGCCCTGCTCGGCGCCGTCGCCGACAAGATCCTCGCGCCGATGGAAGATCCGATCCGGGCCGACGAATGGTCCGGCCAGGTCAGCGAATTGGCGCACCGCCTGCGCGACTGCCTGCTCGCCTACCGCGACGGCGCCGAACTCGTCTCGGCCACCTACGCCTCCCGCCTGACCACCAGCAAGGGCCGGGAACGCTTCGTCAGCGCCGCGATTCGCGCGGGCATGCCCCGCGAGGAAGCCGAGCTCACCGCCTTCACGCTGCTGTACTACGTGCTCGGGCACACCGTCGACGAGCAGTCGCGGATGCAGATGGATTCGGTGGGCGCGCTGCCGGAGGGGGCGACGCCGCTGGACGAGAACGCGGACCCCACCGCGCGTTTCGATTTCGGGTTGCAGTTGTTCGTGGCCGGGGTGCGGCATCTGCTGGGCACGCGGGTGCGCTGAAAGCTGTTGACCCGAGGCCGCTCCCGGTGAAGGAGCGGCTCAACTCCCGGTAAATCCTGTCGGCGCGCGGTGACCGTTCCGGGCCGATCATGGTTGAATCGCGATGGCCCCGGGGGGCCTATGTCCGTATTTCAGCCAAGATTGGATTCGCGGGACTCGCATGAACGCACCACAACCACCCAATCCGTACAACCAGCCGGGCGGGTGGCAGCAGCCGCAGCAGCCCTACGGCGGCCAGCCCTACGGCGGTCAACCACCCTACGGCGGCCAGCAACCCTACGGCGCGCCTCAGCAATACGGCGCGCCTCAGCAATACGGTCGCCCGCCCGGCCCCGGGCAGCCGCCCTACGGCCAGCAGTACCCGCCGCCGCCCCGCAACGGCGGCAACAAGACGCTGCCGCTGCTCCTCGGCGGCGGCGCGGTGCTGGTCATCATCGTGATCGTGGGGGCGTTCTTCCTGTTCTCCGGCGAAGACGGCGGTATCGGCGGCTCGTCCAAGACGCCGCGCGAGGTCGCCGAGGCGTGGGTCAACGGCACCGGCGACAAGAAGAGCCTGGTCTGCAAATCCGATCTGGCCAAGCTGGACAGTGTGAAGACCACCGGCGTCGTGCCCACCAAGGCGCCCAACATCGATGCGAAGAGCACGCTGAAGAGCGTCGACGTCGCCAGCGGCGCGAGCAGCGGCAGCTTCACCACCGAGATCAGCGTGAAGGTCGCCGGCAAGACCACCGCCCAGACCTTCACCTACAAACTGGTGCAGGAAAGCGGTGACTGGAAGGTCTGCGGGCTGACCGAGGCACTGCTCAAGTAGGACAGGCGCTTTCACTAACCGGGCGCGGCCACGGTCGCGGGCTGGCGGATCTGCTGCTGGAACCGCTGGAGGAACGGCAGCACCTGGTCGGTGATGACCCGGTTGTATTCGGTCGGGCGCTGGATCGGGTTGGCGTGGCCGGTGTCGCGGGGGAAGGCCACCAGCAGTGTGCCGTCGACGCCGCCGGCGAGGTCGATCAGGACCTGGTGGGAGTACTCGACGTCGACGACCCGGTCGCGCCCGGCCTCGCGCGGGCGGAGAAAGACGACGGCGGGGCGGAGTTTGCCGGGGACGGGGCGGGCGAGGGCGCGCAGGTCGTTGCCCGCGCCGCCCGCGACGATCGCCAGGAACTGCGACTCGATCAGCCCGTTGCTGGCGGCGTCGGGGTTGAAGATCTTGTCGTGCAGCACCCGTTCGGCGGCGTCCCGGAGTTCGGGCATCCGGATTCCCGGGTCGCCGTAGAGACCGCGGTCGACGAATTCGCCGCGCCGGGCATACATCTCGACGATGAACCGCAGGGCGCGGCTTTCGCGGGCGCCGGGTAGCCAGCCCATCCAGCGCACCATGTCCTCGCCGCGGCCCCGGCTTTCCTCGCGGACGGCGTTCAGGTCGACGGGTGTGCAGTCCAGGAGCACGCCGACCAGCCGGCGATCGCTTTCGGTGTGGATGTGGCGGGCCACCTCGAGCGCGATCACTCCGCCCATGCTGTGCCCGACCAGGACGACGTTCTCCACCCCCGACATCAGGGCGGCGCGGACGATGAGGTCCGCGATGACCTTGGTGTCGATACCGCGATTGTCGTATTTGATCGCCCACACCACGCCGAGCCGGGACAGCGACGGCAGCGCTTCGGCGGTGTCGCTCGCGTTGAGGTTGCCGAGCCCGACGAGGTCGACCACGACGGTGTCCCAGTTCTGCTGTTCGCCGGGGGTGGCGACGGGCAGGATCGCCGGTTCGGTGCGGGCCAGGCGGGCTCGCTCCGGCGCGACATCGTGGGTCCAGTACTGGGCGAACGCGACGAGTACCGCGATGAGCACAACTGAGAGCCTGACCAGCGTCACCCTGGTGCGGCGCAGCGTCGTCCAGTCGGCGCCGAGGCGGGTGTCCCGCCAGCGGGCCCGGCGTCGCGCGTCGTCGTAGTCGGTGACGGTGGACGGGTGCCGATCGTCCAACAGCGACATCACTCCACTGTGTCTGCGAAATGGATGGTCCGCCATCGGACTTACCGGTCTGCCCCGAGATAAACCTTCGCTAAGCGAAGGACTTCGCTGCATGCCTGGTCACAGCGTTGCCGAGACCGGCACAGTGGACGAACGGAACAGACCGGTATGGTTCACACCGTCATTTCCGGCGAGTGCGGGAATCCGGTGAGAACCCGGAACGGTCGCGCCACTGTGATCGCCCCAGCGGGCGAGAGTCAGACCTCCCTCGCCGGGACGAACTCCGGAAAGGCCGCGACTTGCCTGCTGAGGAAGCACTACCCGCGTGGACGCGCGCCTGATGGTCCGTGTCCGAAGCGCGGTCGCCCTGCCGGCGCTCGCGGCGCTGCTGGTGTGCGCGATGATCCTGGCCACCGGGTTCGGCGCCGAGACGCTGCCGGTCTCCGCGGTCGTCGACGTGCTGCGGCACCGGTTGTTCGGCGGCGTCACCCCGGATCTGGGCCTGGACACCATCGTCTGGCAGTTGCGGGTACCGCGCACCGTGCTGGCCGCGGTGGTCGGCGCGGGCTTGGCGCTGGCCGGGGCGGCCATGCAGACGCTGGTCCGGAACCCGCTGGCCGATCCCTATCTGCTCGGGGTGTCCTCGGGCGCGGGCGTCGGGGCGGCGGCGGTCATCACCTCCGGACTGTTCGCGGGCGCCGGAATCTGGGCGCTGTCGGCGGGCGCGCTGGCGGGCGCGTTCGCCGCGGCGGCCATGGTTTTCGTCATCGCGGTCGCCCAGGGCGGGTTGACGCCGATGCGACTGGTTCTGACCGGGACCGTGCTCGCGTCCGCGTTCGCCGCGTTCAGCAGCTACCTGGTCTTTCGCAGCAAGGATCCCGCGGCCGCGCAGTCGGTGCTGTTCTGGCTGCTGGGCAGTCTCGCGGGCGCGGACTGGACGAAGCTCGGCCTGCCGCTCGCGGTGGTGGCGCTCAGCGGTGCGGCGCTCTGCGCGCTCAGCGGCTGGCTGGACGCGCTGGCCTTCGGGGCCGACACCGCCGCCGCCATCGGCGTTCCGGTCAAGCAGTTGCGGATCGCGCTGTTCGTGCTGCTCGCGGTGCTGGTGGGTGTGCTCGTCGCGGTCTCCGGCGGGATCGGGTTCGTCGGGCTGGTCATTCCGCACGCGGCGCGTCTCGTCGTCGGTCCGCGTCATCGCAACCTCCTGCCGGCCAGCGCGCTGTGCGGGGCGCTGTTCCTGGTGGTCGCCGACGCCGCGACGCGTGCGATCGGCCGCCCGACCGAGATCCCGGTCGGGGTACTGACCGGGCTCATCGGCGCGCCGGCATTCCTGCTGCTGCTCGGCCGCCGCCGCTACCACTTCGGAGAGTCATGAACCGCGGTCACCGTTCTCCGCCGGGCAATCCCGGGCCAGCTCGCTCCGGGCAGGTCACAGCGTGACCGATCCGGAGGCGCTCTCCCAGGCGGACAGCGGAGCCACCGTCGCGGCCCGTGCGGTGACCTGTGCCGCCGGCAAGCGGCGCATCGTCTCCGGCGCCACCTTCGAGATCGACGCGGGCGAGGTCGTCGGGATCGTCGGCCCGAACGGCAGCGGCAAGTCCACCCTGCTGCGCGTGCTCGCCGGGGTGCAGCGGCCCGCGCACGGGCAGATCGTCGTGAACGGCCACGTGCTGCACGATCTTTCGCCGCGCCGCCGCGCCCGGATCGTGGCTCTGGTCGCCCAGGACGAGCGTCCGCCCGCGGACCTGCGCGCCGGGGAGGTCGTCGCGCTGGGCCGCACTCCGTATCTTCCCCCGTGGGGCGCGGGGTCGCCGCGCGAACAGCAGGCCATCGACGAAGCCCTGGCCGCGGTCGATCTGGCCGGATTCGCGGATCGGCCGGTGCGCCGGCTCTCCGGTGGGGAACGCCAGCGCGTGCTGCTGGCCCGCGCGCTGGTGCAGGACACCCCCGTCCTGCTGCTGGACGAGCCGACCAACCACCTCGACATCACGCATCAGCTCGAATTGCTCGCACTGGCGCGGACTCTGAACCGCACGGTCATCATGGCCCTGCACGAGATCTCGCTGGCCGACCGCTATTGCGATCGAATCCTGGTGTTGCACAACGGCAGCGCACACCCTCTCGACGTGCCCGCGCAGGCACTGCGCCCGGACGTCCTGGAGACCGTTTTCGGGGTTCGCGCGCTGCGGGTCCAGCACCCGGACACCGGCGAATCCCATCTTCTGCTCACTCCCCCGGCGTCCGTGTGACGCGCTCGCGAAAGGCGATACCGATGAAAACCACTGTCCGAGTGCTGGCCGTGGCCGCGCTGACCGCCGCACTGGCCGCCTGTAGCGACACCGAGCCCGCCGCCGGGACCCTGACGCTCCGCAACTGCGACGCCGACGTGCAGTTCCCGGCGCCCGCGCAGCGGATGTTCGTCAACGACGGCAACCTGGTCTCGATGGCGCTCGCGCTGGGCGCGCAGGATCAGGTGGTCGCGGTCTCCAGCGTCCAGCGCGACGCCGACACCCTGCGCCGGCACTACGGCCCGGCCGTGGACAGCTTGAAATCCGTTGCACCGCAATATCCCGCACGGGAGACCGTGCTCGCCCAGCGCCCCGACGTGATGGTCGCGGGCTGGAACTACGGCTACGACGAGGCCAAGAACCTCACCCCCGCCTCGCTGCGGCAGGACGGGGTCGCCGCCTACGTCCTCACCGAAAGCTGCCGCCAGTCCGGCGAGGGCGCGCGCGGCATCGTGGAGCCGTGGACGGCGCTGCGCACCGACCTGACCAACCTCGGCGCGATCACCGGCCGCGCCGACCGGGCCGCCGAACTCACCGCTGATCTGGACCAGCGCCTGGCCGCGCTGAGGTCCGCGCCCCAGCCCGCGCGCCGCCCGAACATCTTCCTCTTCGACAGCGCCAGCGACACCATCTATTCCAGCGGCAAATTCGGTGCGCCGCAGGCGATCCTGGAGGCCGCGGGCGGCCGCAACGTCCTCGACGACGTGTACGACACCTGGACCAAGGTCTCCTGGGAGCGCCTCGCGGCCGCGGACCCGGACGCCATCATGTTCGTCGACTACCCCGAACAGACCTTCGCCCAGAAGGTGGAACTGCTGCGCACCAAGCCCGGGATCAACCAGCTGCGCGCCGTCACCGAGGGCCGTTTCCTGAACCTGCCCTACGCCCTGTGGACCAGCGGCCCGCTCAATATCGATGCGGCCGAACAGATCCGCAAACAGCTGGAACGCTGGAATCTGGCGCCCGCCTCGACTATCACCCCGCGCGCCGACGACACCGTCCGCTAGCGCAGGACCGGGCCCGGTCCCATAGTGCGCGGCCGCCGACGAATCGGCAGACCGTCACCAACGGGATTTGCCGGTGGCCGTACCGTACAGACACCGCGAGTCACCGGAAAGGAGCCGCCACCGTGGGGAAGAAACCCAATCGCGCCCACCGGGCGGCCAAACGGCGGGCGCGGCAGGG
The DNA here is from genome assembly GCF_040655395.1 of Nocardia sp. NPDC050435. Lineage (NCBI taxonomy): Bacteria > Bacillati > Actinomycetota > Actinomycetes > Mycobacteriales > Nocardiaceae > Nocardia > Nocardia sp. NPDC050435. Next base: position 4,921 of record NZ_JBFAJW010000023.1, on the reverse strand, counting down.
TGATGCCGATCTGTGGGCGGCCCAGGGTACGGAGACGCCGGAGCAAGTCGCGAACGCGCTGGCGGCCGCCGCACTGGCGACTGCGCAGGGCGACGCCGGGGTGGCCGGGCGCTGTGCTGCCGGACTGGGCGATCCACTGACGCCGCAGCTGGAGCAGGGTGCGGACCTGGCCGCCCAGCGCATCATCGCGCAGGTGCTCGCGAACGGCTGGCTGCCGGGTGACATCGAGCAGGCCGCGCGCCGCCGGGTCGACGAGTTCGCGGTCGCCTACCTGCGCGACGTGCTCGCCACCTATATGGCGGCCTATACGCCCGAGACGATCGATGACATGTGGCGGGAACAGCTCGCGGGCATGCGAATGTGGTGGTCGGCGACCCGGCCGCACCTGGGCCAGTGGGCGGATCGACACCTGCTCACACCGGTCGAGGCCGCGACGACGGTGATCCAGGCGCTCGGCCTGCTGGTGCAGTTGCCGAAGCTGGAACTCATCCGGCCGCTGCCCGGCACCGCGCGCGGCACGGGCAGCACACATCACGCCGACGAGAAGGCGCTCACCCGGGTACGTGGGCTGCTGGCCAAGGCCGAATCGACGTCTTTTCCCGAGGAAGCGGAAAGCCTGTCCGCCAAGGCGCAGGAACTGATGACCAAATACGCCCTCGATCGCGTCCTGATCGAGGCCGCCGGACCCGCGCCCGACCTGCCCGGCGCCCGCCGGCTCTGGCTCGACACCCCCTACACCGACGCCAAAGCCCTGCTGGTCGAGGTCGTGACCCGCGCCAATCGCTGCCGCGCCATCTTCGCCTCGACCTGGGGGTTCACCACCATCGTCGGCGATGAGGACGACCTCGACGCCGTCGAGATCCTGGTCACCTCGCTGCTGGTGCAGGCCACCCGGACCATGATCGCCACGGGCGATCCGGCCATCGGCGACGAGCACTCGCGCAGCCGGTCCTACCGCAAGTCGTTCCTGCTCGCCTACGCCACTCGTATCGGTGAGCGCCTGGCCGCGGCCACCGAGGCCACGATCGCCGACGCGGCCGACCGCGAGCGCCTCCTGCCGGTGCTGGCCTCGCACCAGGCCCGGATCGACAAAGCCTTCGACACCCTGTTTCCCGCGGTCAGCCCGAAACGCACCACCATCCCCAGCGCCGCCGGCTGGGACGCCGGTCGCGCGGCGGCCGATCAGGCCCGGATCGAACGCTGACGGGAACATCCGTGCAGGTCGCGGGGTTGTTACCCGTGGTGGACGGAACCCTCCGCCGCCGCGGACGACGGAACGAGGTGTCATGGCCGTACAGGTCGAGATCTGGACCGATATCAACTGCCCCTTCTGCTACCTGGGCAAGCGGCGCTTCGAAGAGGCGCTGGCGGGCTTCGCGCACCGGGACGCCGTCGAGGTGGTGCACCGGTCCTTCGAACTGGACCCCACCCTCGACCACGGCCACAGCGACGCGGTGATTCCGCACATCGCCGAGAAGTACGGCATCAGCGAGGCCCAGGCCGCCGCCAACGAACGCGGGATCGGCGCGCAGGCCGAGGCGATGGGACTGACCTACCGCATCGAGGGACGTGATTTCGGCAGCAGCTTCGACATGCACCGGCTGCTGCACTTCGCCCTGGCGCAGGGTCGCCAGGAAGCGCTGCTGGACGCGCTCTACGCGGCGAACTTCGCCGACGAGCGGCCGCTGTTCGGCGATACCGAGCGGCTCGTGCAGGTCGCGGCCGGGGCCGGCTTCGACGAGGCCGAAGTCCGCGCCGTGCTCGCCGACCCCGACGCCTACGCCGACGCGGTGCGGGCCGACGAGGCCGAAGCCGGCCGGCTCGGCGCGCGCGGGGTGCCGTTCTTCGTCATCGACCGCAAGTACGGCGTGTCCGGCGCACAGCAGCCCGAGGTGTTCGCCCAGGCGCTCGAACGCGCGTGGGGCGATCACGCACCCGAGATCGAGGTGCTCGGCGAGGCCGAGGCCTGCGGGCCCGACGGCTGCGCGGTGCCGCAGCGCGACTGAGCGGAGGCGCTGGACGGGCGCCGCGCCCCGGTGAATAGTCTGCGAAGACAGGGTTGTTCGTCGGAAGGATGCGAAATGTCGGTTGCGGCCGCGGTCAGTGAGCAGATCCAGCGGGTCGGCGGGAGCTTCATGTTCTCCCGGGAGGCCAAGGAATTCGCGGCGAGCACCGGAGTGGAGGGATTTCTGGGCGGCTACGTGCGCGGCCGCGGCGGCGTGCTCGGGGAAGTGGACGCCGACGTGGTGCGTTCGGCGTTCGGGTTCCTGCCGCTGAGCACGATCCGCACCGGCTGGGAGTCCTCGGCGGCGGTGCCCGCCGCCAAGGCCGCCGAAGGATACCTCGGCGCCTGCCAGGATTTCGGGCGCCGCAAGCTGGCGGATTTCGAGTCCGCGCCGCGCCTGGCCGAACTGATGGAAGCCGTGGTGACGGCGGCCGATTCGGCCGGCGCCGCCCTCTTCGCCGGTTGGCGGGCGATGCCACTGGCCGACGACGCGCCCGCCCGCGTGCTGCACCTCGCGCACACACTGCGTGAGCTGCGCGGCGGAGTACACCTGATGGCGGTGCTCGCCAGCGGTCTGACGCCGTTGCAGGCGGTCCTGATCAAGGGCTCACCGTTCAACGACGGCCCCAACCAGGCCGCGTTCTTCGGCTGGGAAGGTCCCTTCGAGGAGACCACCCCGGAGGTGCTGCGGCGCTGGGAGCGCGCGGAAGCCATGACCAACGAGATGATCGACCCCGCCTTCGCCGTCCTCGGCGAGCAGGCGGGCGCCGAGCTCGTCGAACTCGTATCCGCTTGTCACGACACGGTATTCGCCCGGCGCTGACCGGACGAACGCGGCGGCTCGCACCACGAGCCGCCGCACTCTGTCGGTGGTCCGTGCGAGACTCCGCCCATCCGCGACGACCATCGACAAGCCGCGCCGCGCGCGGTTGAAGGAGCGACAATGGCGGAAAGCATCCGCGACGCTGCCACCGATATCGACAGCATCAACAGGCTCACCGCTGCCGGGGCCCCGCGCACCGAGATCCCCGACAGCCACCTCGATCTGCTGGCGAAGAAGAGCTTCGCGCAGCTGGCCTCGCTCGGCCCCCACGGCGAGCCGCAGACGCACCCGGTGTGGTTCGACGCCGCCGCCGGGCAACTGCTCATCTCCACCGGGACCGACCGGCAGAAGTATCGCAACATCCGCCGCGACCCGCGGGTCTCGGTCTCCATCCTCGATCCGGACGACCCTTACCGCTATCTGGAGGTACGCGGCCGAGTGGTCGAGATCGAGGCGGACCCGCACAAGAAGTTCCTCGACCAGCTGGCGCGCAAATACCTGGAACACGACACCTACCCCTATGCGGAACGGCGCGGCGTCGAGCGGGTGATCCTGCACATTCAGCCCGAACACGTTGTCGGAGGCTGAATCTGCCCTGGGTCGCTAGGGGATTCGCCCGGTCTCGGCCAGGGCGGCGAGTTTGGCGAGGGAGAGTCGCCAGCCGATTTCGTTCTGTTCGGGGTCGACGCCGGCGGGGAGGTTTTCGTGGAGGGCGGTGATGTCGGTGCCGCCGTCCGGGGCGTCGGTAAGGGTTACCGCGATGATCATCTCGCCGCTGAGGGCGGGGTCGTCGGATTCGAATTCGACGATCTGCACCACCTGCTCATCGGGGACGAGGGTGACGAAACGTCCGTGGTGAGTGTCGCTGTGGGCGGTGGTCTTGCCGGTGCCGGTCGGGTCGTCGTAGGTGAGGGTGATGCGGAAGCGGCCGCCCTCGCGAGGGTCGAATTCGTGGACCTCGCTGGATATTCCGGTCGGGACCTGCCAGGTCTGGACCGCTTCCGCATTCACCAGCAGCCGATAGACATCCGGCCTCGGCGCGTTGACGTGCTTACCGATCATGGTGGTCGCCATGGGCGCTCACGCTACATCTTGGCGAAACGCGCCTGCACGAAGTTGTAGAAGCCGTAGATGATGATGCCGAGACCGACGATGATCAGCAGCACCACACCGAAGGGCTGCGCACCGAGCGTCTTGAGCGCGCCGTCGAGGCCCGCCACCTGATCCGGCTTGGACTGGAACGTCGCGATGATCAGCAGAACGCCGACCACACCGATGGCGAACCCCTTCACCAGGTAGGCGGTCATGCCCATGCGGCGCACCACCTCACTGACTCCGCCTTCCAGGTCCTCCTCGAACTTCTTGGTCGCGCCCTTGTACATGTGGTAGCCGCCGACACCGATGATCACCAGGGCGATCACGACCAGCAGGAACTTGCCGCCGGTGTTCTCCATCAGCCGCGCACTCCAGCTCTGGCTCTGCCCACTGCTGGACTTGCCGCTGCCTCGGGCGAAGCTGAGTGCGGTGAGCGCGAAGGCGAAGTAGATGACGGCCTTGGCGCCGGCCTTGACTCGCTGTAGCGCCTCGTGCTTCTTGTCCTGGTGATCCGGCTGCGACGCCTTACCCAGGAAGACCTGCACCACATGCCACAGCGCGAGCAGCGTGAAAGCGATTACGGCCACCCAGAGAATGAAAGGGCCGCCTGGTTTTTCGGCGAGTTCCGCCATAGCGCCCGATTGATCGGCCGTGCCCCCGCCACCGAGGGCCAGGCGTAGCGCCAGATAGCCGATGATCAGGTGGACGATTCCACTCATGACGAATCCGGCGCGCGCAAAGCGCTCGAACGTGGGGTGCTGGGCGATTCGCTCCGCCTGGGAGCCTCTGCCGGCTGTGGTGCTCATCGAGATCCTCACTCCTGTCGAACTGTTTCCGGCGATACCCGGACAGGAGATCTCGAAACGACTTGTGCGCGAACGCAAGAAGGCCCCCAACCGAAGTTGGGGGCCTTCCGCAAAAGATGTTCCGGCGGTGTCCTACTCTCCCACACCCTGTCGAGTGCAGTACCATCGGCGCAGGTGGCCTTAGCTTCCGGG
>NZ_JBFAJW010000022.1:0-55209 GCF_040655395.1 Nocardia sp. NPDC050435 | reverse complement strand
ACGTCTATCAGTCCGTTAATGGGGGTTTTAATTAAAACCCCCATTAACGGACTTGTCGGACGGGGTGAGTACTAAAGGGGGTAAGAGGAACATGGGGTGAATAGTATCTCTTCTGGCTCTCCCGGTCAACCCCTTCCGCTCATCTCGGCGTTTCTGGCGCTCCACCTGGGGGTTTGTGGTTTCGGTGTCTCTCTCATGGCTCTAGTCTACCTCTACTAACCCCACATTGGCAAGCTATTCACCCCAACATTCTGCTATTCTTCCCACTTTATTGCTTGGTGTTTATAACTCACCCCGCTATACTGGTGTTAATAGATACTCACCCCCTACGGGGGCCGGAGAGAGGGTGCGGGACATGCGGGAGTTGCCGGAATGGGTGGCCGAGGCCGAGCGTCAGGGCCGCATCCCCGTGGGGGAGCTCGCGGCCTGGTGCCGGTGGCCGGTGGGCATGGTCGCGCGCTACGCCGAGGAGGACGACACCCTGGTGAGCATCGCCGGCGCGGAGTTCCCACAGCGGTGCCTGGCCTGCCACAGCGAGTTCCCCCTCCCCGCGCTGCGCGCGGTCCAGCAGGAGATCACCGGGGAGGCGCTCGGCCTCGAGGACTACGGCAAGACGTCGCAGGACCGGCTGGACCGGGTGCCGTGCCCGGCATGCGCGACGGTGGGGCTGTGGCCGCCGACGCGGGGGGAGAAGGAGATGGCCTGGGCTAATCCCGGGCTGTGGGAGACCTACGGCCCGGAGGGACGGCTGCCGGCGGGCCAGGAGGTCAAGGTGCCCGAGCTGTGCGGGCACCCGACCTATCAGTCCGCGCCGCGCGGGCCGGCGCCGGTGCATTGTGAGCGCGGCTGTGCGGTGTGCGCCGAGGAGGGCGTCACCGCCGCCCACGTCGGCACCAAGGCCGAACGGGCGCGCGCCCGGGTCCTGAGCAACGCCAAGCCCGGTGTGCGAGTGCGCCGGCGGCGGGTGGATCTGGACGCCGCGGCCGCCGCCCTGGCCGAGAAGATGCCGGCGACGGAGACGCGGGAGGATGTAGACCTGGACGCCGAAACCGGCGGCGAGACAGCGCATTCCGAGGCCCCCACGGCCACGCAGACGCTCGAAAAGCGGCCCGATGGTGTCACGGGAAGGGACGCGGCGGCGGTGAGCGCTGGGGCGGCTCTGGTGGCGACGCTGGCGGCGGTGGAGCAGCCGCCGAAGGGGATCCGCCCGGGGGCGGCCGGTACCGACGCCTACGGGCGCGCCTGGTCCTCGCTCCAGGCCGGGGTGCGCGGCGTCGGGGATTCGATCAAGCATTTCCACCACGTGGTGGAGGCGGTGGAGGCGCTGGCCGCTCAGCGCGCCGAGCTGGAGCAGCGGGTGCGCGTGGCCGAGGCCGGCGCCGAGACCGCCGGTACGGAGTTGGCCGAGGTGCGCGCGCAAGCCGAGGAGACGGTGGCCGAGGCGCAGCGCCTGGCCGGCGACGCCGAGACCAGGGCCGTGCAAGCGAACTCACGCGCGGAGGTGCTGGAGCAGCAGCTCAAGGACCTCCAGGGCCGCTATGACCGGATGGGCGGGGACAACCTGGCGCAGACACTGGAGGACGCGCTCGAGGAGCTGCGCGCCGGCGGGCGGAAGACTCCCCGGGTGCGGCTAAGCGCGCCGCAGAAAGAGATGCTGGCCCTGATCGCCGGCCAGGATCCCGACCAGGCCGAGGTGGCGCGGGTGGTGACCGATCCGCGTACCGGCAATTCGGCGTGGTTCGTGCGCGGGGTGGAGGCCGAGGACGGGCCGCTGAAAACACTGCGGAGTTTGCAGGACCGGGGTCTGATCACCTGGTGGGACCACAACGACGAGGGGGTGGCGGCGGCGGTGCTGACCCAGGCCGGAAAGCAGGTCCCTGGCGGGCGTAGCGGCAAGGCCGCGGGCGAAGCCCGGGGGGCGGGCGATCGGGCGGCAGAGCGCGAATCAGAGGGCGCTGTGGTGCCGGATCAACGCTGGTGGGAGAAGGGGATCCCGCCCAGCGATTACGTCGTGGAGGGGATGCTGCAGAAAGTGCGGCAGGGTCGGATCAGCTGGGCGGTGGTGTACGGCAGCGATGATCAGGACTGGCACCAGAGCAACGCGGTGGCGCTCGAACCGGTCAAACACTTGTTGAACTGGATGTTCGATCGAAAGTTGATCGCGGTGGCCGATGACGGCGTGGTGCACGCGGCGAAGGCGAAGTAGCAGGCCGGTCCCGCTGTAGACGCACGGGTGGGCCCTCACCGGATTCCGGTGAGGGCCCACGAGTTGTTGGTGGTGGTCAGTGCTGGGTCAGTCGCCGGTGCAGCCAGGCATGGCCGTAGCAGAACCCTGCGGCGGCGAGCGCGCCCAGGATCAGCAGCAGCGGGCTGAGTTCCAGGCCCAGGGCTACCGAGGCCAGCAGGAACAGGCTGGCCGCGCCGATGGCGGCGGTGTGGGTGATGCGCTTGGCGGTGGCCTTGTCGATGGTGGAGGGGGTGATGGTGACGGTGATTTCGGTCATTGTCTTGGCCTTTCCTTGTCGGTTCGTCTGTAGACCACTCTACAGCACGATGTGTAGACTTGTCTACAGCTTTCGGCCGGAGAGTTCCGCCGGAAGATGCGCCCCAACCTGTAGACAGATCTACACTCAATGCTGTAGAGTAATCTACAGACGACGAGGAAAGGCCAGACCAATGATCAGCGACCGCAACCCCCAGCGCGAAGCCCTCCGCACCGAACTGTTCGGCCTGATCGAGGACACCGACCCCGCCGAGATGAGCGTGCACTGGGACCGGATCCGCGATGCCGGCTACCGCGTCGCCGGCATCGCCACCTGGAGCACCCAGAGCTGCCAGACCCTGGCCGAGGTCGCCACCGAGGTCGCCGGCGCCGAGACCGACCCGCGCCTGATCACCGCCGCCCAGCGCGTCGCCGTCATCGCCGCCGAACTCACCCCGTTCGCCACTCACTGACCCTCCACAGCGACCCGGAAGGCCCCTTCCCATGACGAATGCCACCCCCGCCACCGACACCGAGCTGGTGGCGGCCATGTTCCCAGCACCCGAGGACGCACCGCTGCGCCAGGCCGCCGCCGAGGCCGCCGAGCGCTACCGCCGCGGCGAACTCAGCCTCGAGCAGATCGGCGCACGCCTGGCCGAGGCCCGCCGCGCCGAGGCCGCCGCACGCGCGGCGGCGCGCATCGCCGGCGTGCTCGCCGTGCGGAGCGGAGGCTCCAAGGCCGGCACTGCGGCCGCGCTGGGGGTGGACCGCATGGCCTTGCTGAAATGGCTCGGCGAGCGGTAGCCCGCCGTGGCCGATGACGACACAGCGCGCGTTCCCGGCCGGCCGGGAGGTTCTAGCGCCAAAAAGCCCGGAGGCTTCACGCCTCCGGGCTCTCGATTCTTATGGGTCACTCAGTGCTTGGTGTGGTCGTAACCGCCCGTGGTCGGCCAACTGGCGGGCAAAGGCAGGGTGAGGAGCGCTCCGCGGGGGGTGAACAGTGAGAGCTCCGCGCGCCGGCCACCATAGACGGCGCGGAGGCTGATTCCCCACCGCAGCGGCCACCGGTAGCCGTCCCAGCTCTCCCAGCTGCCGCGTACGTTGAGACGCTCTCTCCATCCGATGTTGTCGTTCATGGGTTTCACTCCTTGTCGGGTGCCGGTGGCTAGAAGGGTGGTTCGTCGGTGATCGGAAGGCCGGGGGTGATGGATCGGGTGGTGCGCCGAGCCGGGCCGGGCAGCATTCGGGCCAGCCAGGGCGGCACCCGCAGCCAGATCAGCGGCCAGGTGCAGCCGCATTCAGCGAATTCGGCATCGAAGCCTTCGGGGCCGGTGCCGATCACCTGAGTGCCGGTGCCGTGGCAGTGCGCGCAGGCCGGACAGGGGGCGGGCACCACTGCCCACTCCACGAGGTGGCGGCCGCTGATGGTGCCGACCTCCCAGCGTTCGATGTGCCAGGGCGGATGGGGGTGTCCGATGCGCATGAATTGCCTCCCTTTGGGGATAGTTGCTCCACCCAGAGTAACACGACTACACGATTAATCGTGCGAAATAGGTGGGGCTTCGGATACGAATTCCGCCGTCGCGACCGATTCCCTGTGATGCAGGAATTCGGCGTAGGCCAGCACCGCCCGGTAGTCGGCGGGACACAGGTCGACCCCGAGCCGAACCCCCGCGTCGATGCGAAGACCGAGAATTTCGTCGGCGGAGATGCCGTAGACGCGGGCGAGCTGGGCGAGTTCGAGGCTGTCGAGCTTGCGGTTGCCGCGCTCGAGTTCGGACACCGCGCTGCGTGGGATCGAGAGGGCCGCGGCGATGTCGTGCTGACTCTTGCGCGCTTCCCGGCGCAGCACGCCCAGGCGTGCGCCGAGCCGCCGCCACTCGGCGGCCGAGGCGGCGGGCTGAGCGCTCATTGCTGTGCGCCTTCACCGAACAGCGTTAACGGAGGTTGTACCTCGGCGCGCGGTACCGGCGCGGGGCGTGGGCGGTGGGGCCCGGGTTCCTCGAGGTGCGGAGCGGAGGCGAACAGCTCCAGGGTGATGGGCGCGCCGTCGTCGGGGCGCTCGGTCAGCCAGTAGCGGCGCCGGCCGTGGGCCCAGGCTCGGCGGTCCAGCGTCAGATCGAGAACGGTCAGCACGGGCGCGGCCGGCGGGGTGTAGCCGGGCCAGCCTGGATATGCGGCGTCGGCGTGGGCGGCGTCGAGCTCCTGGCCGATGTGGGCGCGGCAGACGCCGAACACGCGGGAGCCACGGCCGCCGCTGTAGCGATCGATCCGGATGCGATGCGTCGCACGGCCCCCGCAGGTGTGGCCTGCCCCGCCGCGCCCGGTCTCCGGATCGGGCGGGAGGGTCCATACGAAATGGTCACAGGTGGGGATCTGATGGCGGTACTGGATCGCCTGCCGAGTGGGGGCATCAGGGTAGGGAGTGGCGCACACAGGGGGCCTCCTAGGCACGATTAATCGTGTTTCGCGGGTCGCCTCGGGGGAGCAGGCGCTGGCGTCGACGCGGATAGATCACCCAAATCGGGCGGTGATCATGAGGGTGTTCCGTGACGGTCTCAGCCGTTCCCGGACAAGGTTCGTCCGGAAACGTCCGAAATCATTCGAGCAGGTGGGGGTAGGTTTTTCGGCGATCAGTTCACTGTCGCTCCGGCGTGACCATCTGCTGCGGCCTTCTTGGCACGGGCGCGCTCGGCGGCCTTGCGGCACGCCTCGGAGTGGTAGAGCTTGGTGCGGCCAACAGGTGATTGGTCCAGCACTACCGTGCACTTCGGGCCCTGGCAGATCCGCGGCTTCGGCGGGGCTGCCGGATCCGGCCGGTGCGTGGCCATGGGCAAGACATTCGCCGGCGCACCGGGTGCTGCCGGCAGAGCCAGGGTGCGTTTGCGGCCGTAGGTGGCGACCATGCGTTCGATCTTGTCGTCGCTGACGTAGAAGAACCGGGCCCTGGTCGCGGAGCGACCGGATTCGGTCTGATCCACGAACACCATGCCGGCCTCGTCGGGGGAGATCTCGGTGGTGCGCACGCCGCGGTCCTTGGCGCCGGGGCCGAACACCATGCGCTCCTGTTCCACCGACGCCTGGCGCAGGCCGACCAGGGTGGGGATCATGTCCCTGACCAGATCCATGATCTCCTTGGCCGCGTTCTGGGTGGCCATGATCACCGTGATGCCGAGCGCGCGGGCCTGGGAGAGCAGTTCCAGCAGCAGCAGCGTCGCGTAGGCGGTGAGCGGGAATTCGGCGGGGCCGCCCTTCTTGTCGAGCACGATGTCGCCGTCGGCATTCGGGATTTCCGGTATCACCGTCGTCTTGCCGGGCAGCTTCAGCAGCGCGATCAGCTCATCGAGCATGATCACGTGATGTGGGTTGTCGGCGGTGGGGATGTGCTTGCGCAGGGGCTTGCCGGACTCCATGGACACTGCGGTGTAGGCGTCGGCGCGCTCGCGCATCAACGTGACCATGTCCTCCAGGAGGCGGATGGCCTCGGTGGGTTTGGTCGCCCACGACTGGTAGAGCCGGTGTCCGGCCGACATCTCGGTGCCGCGCTTGAGGTCGATCATGTGGACCTGCACGTGGCCGGTCAGGATCGCCGGGCACAGGGCGCCGATGATCGACCACAGGCCCGAGGACTTGCCGGAGCCGGTGAGGCCGGCCAGCAGGATGTGGTTGCCGCGGATCGCGATCCGATAGAAATTGCCGTCTTCCTGCATGCCGACGCGCAGCGCCTCGAGGTTGACCGGGGTCTCCACGTCCTCGGGCAGGTCCACGGTGTCGCCGAGGGGGTTGCATACCCGTAGCTCCAGGCATACCGTCTCGCCGTCGTTGTAGACGACGGTGACGTCCTTGGCGTCGAACACGGCTTTGAGATCCTCGGCCTTGTTCGCGAAGTCCGCCGCAGACCAGCCGTGTGGGATTTTGGCGCGGATGTGCGCGCCGACCGGCATGGGTCGGATGCCGTTGTCGGGTGGGTCGAGCTCGGGCGGGGAGGGAATCAGGTTCGGCCAGTCGGCCGGGGAGGTGGGGGTGGCGTCGGTGCCCATGCCCATCTTGGAAACCCACAGCTTGGCGGCCTCCCACGGGTCGGACAGGGTGGCCACCGCCGGGTGGAGCCGTTCGGGGAGCTTGGCCAGCAGCGCGGGGTCCGGGGTCGGAACGTCGCCGCGCAGCTCGAGCAGCACGTGCTTGCCGTCGTTGCTGACATAGCGGGTGCCCTTGACATCCAGGGCCGAGGTGATCGCGTCGGTGCGCTTGATGAAACTGTCGGGCTCACAGCCCGGCGGCATGGACAGTCGCACCTGCATACCCAGCTCACCGAGCGGGCGAATCCCGTCGTCAGGGTCCTCGGCGCCGGGGCGGGATGGGGCCAGCTGTGGCCACGCACTGATACGCCCGGCGGTGCTACGCACGATTTTCAGGTCATCCACCCAGAGCGTGCGGGCCTTCCAGTCGTCGTGCAGCACGGTGACGGCGTGATGCAGGCGCGGATGGAAGTCCTGCAACCGCGCCCGAAAGGCGGCCTCGCGGGCGGCCTCGGTGGCCAAGTCGTCGCTGGCTCCGCGGACTTTCATCCAGATGGCGCCGCCGATCAGCATGAACGCGCCGATGCCGATGCCGGGGCCGACCCAGGCGGGCGGTGCCAGTGCCTGCGACTCGGCGGCGGCGTAGACCGCCGCTGTCAGCTCGCCGGAATTACCAAGCACTGATTCCACCGCCTTCCCCAAATACGCACGTTTCGGATGGTCTGTCCATCATCTATCCGCAGTGACCCCCAGCCTAGGATCACCGCCCACGCGGTGAGCCTGATCGTGACCGGACGGCGGGTGTAGCCGGGGATCGCGGGCACGGCCAGCTCGGACGCCGAGGGCAGCGCGCGCGGGGTGAGGTGGTCGCCGCCGTCGCGGGCGAAGGCCACCACGATGTCGCGATACGGGTTGCGGGTGGTGTCGGGCTGGACGAATCCGGCCGAGGCCCCGAACGCGAGCGCGAGCGGCTGGGCGGCCTGGGCCCAGTCGTCCAGGTCCTGGCCCTGGGGCATGTGGACCTGCATCACGTCCATGGCGTCCAGGGCGCGGATCTTGCCCAGCTTGGGCACCCGGATGCGCTTGCCGTGTTTGACCAGCAGGCCGTGCTCGTCCAGCACCGTGGCCCAGCGGCGGCGGTAGGTCCACCACGCGCGCAGCGTGAAATGAGCCAGGGTGCGGCCCTGGCGGGCGGAGAGCAGCAGGATGCCGGCGAGCGCGGCCGCGCCGGCCACCGCGATCAGCACCACCGGAACCCAAGCGAGCGCGGTCGTCTTGACCGTGACACCGAGGTCGATCAGGCGGTCCAGCGGGGAGTTGCCCAGGGTGCCGCCGATCGGGGCGTCCGGGTCGGGGGTGGCGTGCGGGTCGAACACCAGCGGAGTCAGGGCGAGCATCGCGAGCATGCCGGCACCCATCGCCAGGTGCTTGGGCCATTCCGGCGGATCGAGTTTCGGGGTGCCGCTCATCGCGCACCGCCGTAGAGGTAGCCGCAGGCGCCGGCGCTCAGTCCGGCAGTATGCCGGCCTCCTTCAGCGCAGCACGGCGTGCAGTGAGGTCGTAGTGGCCGGCCAGCCAGTCGCGCACCATCGTTTCCACGACGCCCTGCCATCGCTCGCCGTCGTTGTTCAGCTTGTCGCGCACCTTTTTCATCGTCTGGTCGTCCATGCGCACTTGACGCTGCGGCCAGGTGTTTCGGCGCGATTCGGGCGTGGTCACAGGTCCCATGGTCCCATGCGACCTTGATAAGAGCCGCTCTGACGGATGGTCCCTGAGTCTCATAGCGATGGTCTTCCATTTCCGTCCTCCTCGGTGTTACCTTGTTACCATGGTAACACCACCTATCGAATGGAGGACACATCCCGTGAACACCGAAATTCATGGCCGCACCGCGCCCCAGCCCGAGAACGTCGACCAGCGCAGCGGCTGGGCGATCCTGCTGCCGGGCGGGCGGATGTGGGCCGAGCCGGTCAGCCTGGCGTCCAACCCGGCCCAGCGGGGCCCGGACGTGTGGCCGACCCAGGACCGGGCCCAGGAGGCCCTGGAGAACCTGCGCCGCGCCGTCATCGAGACCTACGACCCCACCGAGTTCGAGCCCCGGCTGGTCCGGTGGATCAACGGCGAGGCGGCGACCCGATGAGCCCGGCGCTGCACACCCCTGAAAAGCCCGCCCTGGGCGCGATCTACCGCGACCGTCGCGACACCAACACCCGGTGGCTGCGCGTGGATCGCTTCACGATGGGCGGCCTTCAGGTCGAGTGCACCGTGCTCGAGGTCCGCCCCCACGCGGACAGCGACGAGGGCATGACCCGCCCCGATCGCGTCACCCGGATGGGCGTGGATCGCCTGCTCAGCCGCAATTTCCTGTTCGTATCCAAGCCCGAGAACACCGAGAAAGAAGCTCTGTCGTGATGTTGACCAAGAAGCGGAACCCCAAGGCGCGCAAGGCCGATCGCACCGTGTCCACCTATCGCCACCCGATCACGCCCGCCGATGCCGTCAGCCCGTGGGACTGCAACGACACCGGCGCGCTGACCGTGACCCAGGCGCGGCAGGTGCGCAGCGACCACAGCACCCACTGGGGTGATTGCGCGGTCAGCAAGACCGCCAAGAAGACGCTGGCGCGGCTGATCGACGCGCCGACCGTGCGGGTCAAGGTCGGCGCGCAGTTCGACGCCTAGCGAACGGGAGGGCCGAGCCGGGCGCTAGCTGGCTCGGCCCTCCCGTCGTCCATGAGATCACAACCAGGAGGGATCAGAGAATGACGACCACCGAAAACCCCACCGACACCAGGTATTTGGTCGAAATCACCGGCAGCGGCTCGGCCACCGGCACCCAGGCGTGGGCGCAGCCCGGCATCCACCAGGTGCGCGCGGGCACCCGCGCCGAGGCGTACGAGCTCGCGCGCACCGAGCTGGCCGCGCTCGGCCTGGACAACGACACCCCGGTCAGCGTGCGCATCGTGGCGGTGAGCCCGGTGCACGAGTTCCACGGCACCACCGCCGATGTGTACGCGGCGGTGTGGGACTGGCACAACGCGCCCGTCGTTTCGGCCGATGTGCTGATCTCGCGGCTGGCCGCCACGATGCCCGGCGACGTGATCAAGGCCGCGGCCGCCGTCATCGCGGACGCGGAGCAGCACCGATGAACGCCGCCGAAGTCGAGGCTGCTTGGGCGCGGCTGCTCAAGGGCGCGCTGTCGGGCAACGGGTTCACCGCCGAGTCCGGCGACTGGATGCCCCTGGAATTCGACTGCAACGTCCCGGCCCTGCCGATGAGCGTGGCCGAGGCGCACCGGGTCACCCAGGAGCACCGCGAGCACCCCGCCGAGAACTGCCCGGTCAAGCGGCGCGCTCTGGTCGTGCTGGAGGAGTCCGGGTGCCAGGTCAAAGCCGGGACGAACTACAGCCCGCGCCGCGCCCCCGGACGGCGACCGGCGCACTGACCGACCCCGGCGGGCCGGGCCTCTCATATAGGCCCGGCCCGCCTTTCACTTCTCCCGAAAGGACCAGGCAGATGCAGGAATCCGAAACCAGCCCGCTGCCGCTGGAACTCGCCGAGCAGCACACCGCTCCCCTATCGAGCCGCTACGGCCAGGACCAGAGCTACCGGGCCGAGCCCTTCCACCGTCCCAAGTGGACGACGCCCAAGCCCAGCGCCGGCTCCTGCTGCGACGAGTGCGCGGCCATGCAGCACGAGACCCACGCTGCCGGCGGTGCCAGCGGGTTCACCACCATGCGGATGCAGCCGCGGCACCGGCGCGCGTTCGTCCGGGAGCCGGGCACCGTGCTGCGGCTGTGCAACCTGCACGCGCAGGCCTGGCGCGACCGCGACGCCGCCGACCTCGGCGACGCCGCCCCGGCAAAGGGACGGCGCCGGTGATGATCCGTGAACAGCGCCGGGTGCTGCGCCGGATCGGCCACGCCAGCAGGCAGATGCCAGCGCTGTGGACGCTGCTGGCCGTGGGCGCGGTGCTCGCGCTGTTCGGCCTGGTCGTCGTGCTCACCGCCGGCCGCCACGACGACAGCGGTCGTCGCGAGATCCCGCCGCCACCGCCGCGCGGGACCTGCACCATGTTCTGCCCGGGTGGGCCGTCGTGAGCGGCACACCCACCACGCAGTACCTGGTCACCCTGACCGGCCCGGTGGCCAACACCTACGCCTGTCTGTCGCTGACCGCCGGGCAATCCGAGCAGCTGGCCCATTGGGCGCGTGTCATCACCGCCATGGCGACCGACCCCACCCAGCCCAGCGTGCGAATCCAGCCGCTGACCGAGGCCGACCCCACCCAGATCAACCGCCTGGCCTACGCCGAGCACAACCGCCTCCAGGCCCTCCTGCACGCCCTGGCCTGAACTCTCGAAATCACCACTACCGCAAGGAGATTCCCATGTCCTACGTCTACATCCGCCAGCGCAGCGAACGCCTGTTCACGGTCGGTTTCTACGAGCCGAACGGCGACTGGAACCCCGAATCCGATCACGGCAACAGGGAGGACGCCGTCGCGCGGGTGAACCTGCTCAACGGCGGGTGTGGCTGCGCAGGCAAGAAGGCCGGCGCGTGATCACCCGCCAGAACTGGCGTCCGGCCGTCGCCGGCGCCGGGGCCATGTTCGCCGTACTGGCGGGCCTGCTGGCCTGGTCGGAGCTGGACCCGCCCGGCCGGGCCCGCGGGTACCTCGAATCTCGGCGGCTCTCCCCCGCCGAGCGCAAGCAAGTGCGCGACGCCAAGGCGTACGAGGCCGCCTGGTTCGAGAAGGCCCAGCGGGACCGTCGCGACGACAAGGCCGCGCGGCTGGCCAAATTCGAGCCCCGCCTGGTGCTGACCATCCGCACGGTCATCCGCTTGGACCAGTTCACCGTGGGCCAGCTGCTGCTCGAGATTCGGGCCGTGCAGGCCATCATCCAGAACACCTGGGCGATGCCATCGTCGGAAGCGTTCCCGGCTCGCCGGATCTGGACCGATCAGCTGGAATCGCTGCGGGCGGAATGCGACCGCCGGCGCTGGAGCGGCGACAGCACCGCTTCGGTGATGGATCGCGCTCGCCTGACCTTGGCCTGGGACCAGATCCACGGGTCGCACTGGGTTCTGCCCGCCACCGACCACGTGCCCGCGGATCCGGTGCCGCCTGCCGGACCGCTGGCATTGCCCTGCGCGACAGCGGACTCCGACATCTCCGAGGCTGCCGAAGAGGACTAGCGCGCCGCTTTCGCCGCGCGCGTCCGACACCTGGTAACCCCGCCTGACCAGCGCAGGCGGGGTTACTTCTGCACATACGACTAGTCGTTCCGTCGTAAACGCGTTCGCTCGAGGTAGTGTGATCACCACTATCGAGATCAACATCCAGAAGACCGCAAACCCCGCACTCGGTGTGGGTGATGCGGTACCGCCGCAACGGAATTGAGCCTAGGCTCGGCTCCCAACGGGAAGCCCCGAGGCAAACGCGATTTACCGCTGGTAAATCGCTCGGAGCCTCCTGACCGCTACCTGTCCGCGTGTCGTCCCACTGACTGGGGTCACATGGGGAAGGGTGGGCAGACAGACATAAAAAAACCCGCCTCAACCTGTTCTTGTTTGGCGACAGGAGACACAGGATGAGGCGGGGCCGCGAACGGTGACGTTTGCTGTCGTGACGATACAGGGACCGACCGACACATGTCGATCGACTCACCAGAACGTCACACCGCGACCGTCGCCCCCGTCCCGAATGGGGTGACATATGAACAGTTTCGTTCTCCCCGGTCAGCGCCAACTGCCCACCTCCCCCGCTGCCCGCATCCAGGGCGTTCACCGAGTCCGAAACGATATTCGCCACATTCGGCGTGTCCACACCGCCGTGTCGGGGGCGTGCTGATGCAACGCATACGGAGCCTGCCGAACAAGGTCCGGTACACCCAGGTCCCGAATGACGCGATCGATCGGCTGCCGGACTGGAACTCCATCGGCCTGCTGGCCGCGATCATGCGCCACAGCGACGATTTCGAGTTCGACATGCAGCAGCTGCTGCGATCCAAGCCGGGCGTCGGCGAGCTGGCCACTTCCAGGGCGCGCACGACCCTGATCCAGCACGGGCACCTGATCCAGGTGAAGTTCCGCCACGACTACCGCGGCTGGTTCTGCACCGACATGTTCCGTGCCGCCGAGCCGCACGACGCCGACGATATCGCCGAGCTGATGGACCGATACGCCCCCGGTAGCCAGCTCACGATCACCATCACGGACAAGAACGGCCGCCGGGTGCCCAAGATCGTGACGATCCAGTGGGCGGAAATCACGTCGTTCGAGGGAAAACATGTGACTGTCTCGGACAGTTGGGTTCTCAAGGGCGCTACTCACCCCACCGATTCCACAAAAGCCCAGGTGGAACCGAGTCCTGGGTTTCCGGGTCTCGGTGATCCGGGACCCGGTGAACCAAGTCCCGGTTCACCGGGTCTCGGAAACCCAGGTGTCAATAAGAAGACAAAGAAGAAGACCAACGAGAAGACCAATAAGAAGACCAACGAGGGGAACTCTCCGTCCGTCCGTTCCGAACGCGCGAGCGCGCGTGAGACCGGCCAGCAGGACGGACGGACGGACGGAGGGGATCTCCCCGGGGAACAGCACGCCGAGGGCGATCAGGACGACACCGCCACCGCGCTCGTCGACGCCGCCGGACTTCGTGCCCACTTGGTGCGCATCGACATGAAACCCAGTCAGCGCGTTCAGCTCATCGACGCCGTGGACCGTGCGCTGCTGCGCTTTCCCGCCGACCAGGTGGCCGCGTACCTCACCGACAAGGCCCGCCAGGCCGCGACCGTGAAATTCCTGCTGACCGCGCTCACCGAATACGCCGACACGATCAAGGACGCCTTGGTGCCGTTCCGGCGCGAGGACTTCCGCTCGGACGCTGATTTCCACTCCGCCCTCGAGCAGGTGCGCGCGGCCCAGGCTTGGCTGGACGCCGGTGCGCCCACCAAAACCGAACCGGCCTCCACCGGCAGCCGTCCCGCGTCTGCGGTGGCCGCCAGCGTGACCGCGCCCAGTCAGCCCGATCCGGAGCAGCAGCCGGAGGTGGTGGTGTTCGCCGAAGCCACCCCCGCGCCTTCGCCGGCTAGCCAGCGAACTCGCGAGGACATCATGGCCGAGATCCAGGCGAAGTACCCGAAGCGAGTGCGCTCCAGGTCGACCTGGAGCAAGCCCGCCGAAGCCCCCAGCGCCTCTCTGGCGGTTTCAGGGGTCCAGCACCCCTAGGGAAGGGCTTTCGGTGGCTCACAGGACCGCACAGGCCCCAAAGCGGGGCATCTGGGATCATCGTTGCCACTCAGAGTTTCACCGACCATCCGCGCTGGTTCGCTACTTGCCACACCACCCAGGAGGTTTGATCCACGATGAGCAAACGGCCGAGGAAGAACCGCGCGCCACGCGACAAGCAACGCGCTCGGATGCGAGCACGCCGAGAGGCCCAGGCACAGGACTATCCGCTCTACAACTCACCCCCGCCGTTCGACACCTACGCCAACTGGTTCAACGTGCCCGAAGTAGCCGGCGAATGGTTCGAATACCCCGCTCCGCCAGGGCTGCTCAGCGATGGCGCGAAGTCGATGATGGACACCTTGATCAAGCTCGGCCCGCGCTACCGCAACACCGTGCCCGAGGCGGCGCTATACCTGGATCGACAGATCGAGGCCGGCACCCTGATGCTCGCGGTGACCGGGGACCCCGAGCGGGCCACCACGATCTCGGTGGCGGAGATGGCCGCGAGCATGGACCCCGAATCCGAGGCCATGCAGCAACTGCGCCTCCGGCATCCCGAGATCGGCGACTCCACTGCGTCCGTCCCACTCGATGAGGTGGGGCTCTACATCCACGAGCTGCACTCGAAAGGCGCTCTGGTGCTCGATAACAACCACGTGGTCCACCTGGCGCGCCCGCCGCAGACTCGTGGCGAGAAATGGGTGTTCAGCGGCCATCTGACCGAGTGAATCCGGAGTTCTCGATTGGGTAGACGACCCGAGCCCCGCCGCGCGCCGGCCCGCGGCTTGCCCGACGCACCCGCCACCCGCCGCCGACCCGCCCCCGATTGTCGCGACTGCGGGGGCGATGGGTGGGCCTTCGGCCATGGCGGGGTGCCGATCGAACCCGCGATTCGATGCCACTGCACCGACCCCGGCCAGGCCGAGCCGCTGCCGTGGATCTGAACCGCGAAGGCAGGCTGGCGCCGCGCCGGTCGGCGAGCGCTATCCAGGGCGCCCCAATCGGGCGGTAGTGAGCGCTCGAAATCACCCGCTGCACAGCGGGGTGTGGGAAGTTGGTCCCCCTGTCGGGGGCGGCCCTACCCCTTAAGGGGTAGGGCCGACTGTCAGGAATTGCGCTCGGACGCACGGTGATTCCGGCGCTCTGAACAGCGCTCGAAACAGCGCCTCGGAGAGCGGCCACAGCGGCGTGCGAACCGCGCCCGTTTCGAGGCGAGATCCACACGTCTCGATGCGCTGTGGGGGTTGCCGCTGACTCGCCTGGCGACCCGTGATTTACCGCCGGTAAATCACGGTCGTGGCGTGGTGCCGTACGCCCAGCTCGACCCGGTGCCCTTGTACTGCTCGACAGGGATCGGTTCGGTGCCGGGCGCCATGCGGTCTAGGTACAGCGCGCCGTGCAGGTGATCGACCTCGTGAGCGATCAGGCGGGCGATCCCTTGCGCGTACTGAGTGATCCGAGTTCGGCCCTCGATATCGACGTGCTCGACCGCGATCGACAGCGGCCGCGGAACCTTGCCGCGCAAGTCGAAGAACGACAGGCACCCCTCATACTGGTCGTCGGTCTCGGCGCTCGATTCCACGATCCGCGGATTGAACAGCGTGATCCAGTCCCCCGCCGGCGTGCGGATGATCGCGGCCGCGCGGCTGATCCCGATCTGGGGGGCGGCCAGGCCCATGCCCTTGCTGAAGACGTGGGCCTGCTCGACTCGGGCGGCTGCGGATCGCAGCTCGGCCACCACCCGCCGGGCGTCCTCGGCCTCGCGTGGAAGGTCGAAGGGCCGCGCCGTTGTGCGCAGCAGCGGATCCCCTTCCTGGAGCACGCCGAGGCCGGCCATGATCTGGCTCGGCGGCGTGCGGTCGTCTTCGGCGTCCTCGCGGCCCCGGAGATCCCATTCGAGCCGGTATCGGGCATGCAGTGGCGGGCTGGTGGTCGACCAGGTGAACACGTCCATCTCCTCGCGACGGTGGTGCTGGATAGGCGTGCGGAACGCGACGGATTCAGCGGTCATGGAGGTCTGAAGGCCCCAGACCGCCGCTTGCATGGCGGCCGGGAACTCGAGTTCGACCGAGAGCAGATTGGTCGGCAGCCGTACCGCCCGCTGGAACCACCGGCCCCAGTGCGCATCGCTGGCCGAGTACTCGTATTCGATCCAGGTGGATTCTCCTGGGTAGAGGGGGTAATGGCGTCCGCTGCTGGAGAATTGGAGCCACACCTCTTTGAAGGCGTCGCGGTCGTGGTGGGGCACCCAGTCCATGGCTTGGGTCCGGCCGTCACCGTGCCAGGCGTGGAGGTCGATCTCTTCCCAGGTCAGCGGATAGGCGCTGTAGAGCGCGTTCGAACGCTCCGGGTCGCCGGGGTACCGGTCCACCGAGATGCGGATCAGGTAGCGGGTGATGGGCTCGGATGAGGCGTTGATCAGCCGGCGGCGCTGGGTCAGCCGGTAGCGGTGCCCGTCGTAGGACAGCCGGGCGTCGTCGTGTTCCACCACCAAGGCGCTCATGTCGGTTCGGTCCGCCGGCGTCACCTCCGCCGGCGGACGAACCACCGCCGCGGAGCGGTTCGCGGTGAACTCGGCGTAGGCGCGCCGCAGGGCGCCGCCGGCCTGGAGCGCTGTTTCCGCGCGGCTCGCGAACTGCTCGGAGGGATATTCGGTGCCGGACAGCACTTTCGACACGTAGGGCCGCGAGTAGCCCATTCGGCGGCTCAGAGCTGTGCGGGAGAGCATGCGAACGTCGCGCCACCGCGCGAATTCGGCCGCGAACACGTTCACATTGACGACCGGAGCTGTGTCATCGGTCATCTGCATCACTCCTGATCAGGTTGGGTGTGCGTGTGCGTGCACGCACCGTGAGTATGGCCGCACGTGGCGAAACGCCGTGTCTATGTGGGGAAATGGAGACACATCCGGTTGCCGGCATCGTGCCTCCCCCGCCTGTGGGGCACGGCTCGCGCGCCGATGGGCGACAGGCGGCGGCGCAAGCCACCGGCGCCGGATGTGACTCCGAGCGAGGCCCCGGACCTGAACAGCAGGTCCGGGGCCTCGCTTCGTGCGGGTTATCCATCTGCGGCCTTCCGATTACCGCTGGTGAATCCGATCCCTGCGATTCGACGGGCGGTAAATCGCAGGGGTGCCCTACCTGGATTCCGTGGTCGCCCAGGGGGAAGCCTGGTCCAGCGCGGTGAGTTCCTGGGCATGCCGGATCACCGCCAGCCGGGCCAGCATCTTGTCTCGCATCTGCGGATCATCGGCCACCGCGGCCGCCATAAGCGCCCGTTCCAGGCGCGCGGCGCGGCTGAAGGGAATCCGGCGCGGTCGCGACAGGACAGCGGCGCGTGCGGCGGCGCGGTCGCGGGTGCGCTGGGCGGCGTCGCGGGCATCGTCGGCCAGGCCCAGGCGCGAGAGCCAGCGTTCGCGCAGTTCACGACCAATTCGGGCCATGGTCCCGGTGCTCTGCTGGTGGCGCTCGCGAAGTTTGATCCCCAGACCCAGGTGCAGCATCGCCGCCGACAGCAGCGGACCGAGGATGATCCGGCCCAGTGCTTCCTTCGGGGTGTCGGACATGGCCCAGGCGATATAGCTGGACGCGCCGACCCCGGCCCACACCATGGCCCGGAAGGCACCCGGTCGACCGTGCTTGGTGATGTTGTAGGCCATACCCGCGCCCGAGACCAGTAGCGCCAGCTCGGCCACGGCGAACATGATGTAGCGCTCCTGGTACCGGGTGCTGACGTGCAGCACCTCACCGAAGAATCGCCAGCTCGCATCCAGCTGCACGAGCAGGGCCACGGCCGCCACCGCATAACAGGCCGCCGCGACCCAGGAGGGACGATCGTCACGCGATACCGCGTCATCGGTCACGGTTGCGCCGGCGGAGCCCGGTGTGACCGCCGGAGAGGGCGGTGTGACCGTCACCGCTGCTGCTGCGTGATCGGTGGAGGCGACCATGGGGCGCGCGGATGTGACGGCGGGGTGGAGTGTGATCGTCACGTCGCCTCGGTCGTGGTGATCACCAAGTGCGGGTGTGACCGCCTTTGCGGCCGCAGGGGCGGTCACGGGTGAGGTGTTCCAGGGCGTGACGGTCACGGCCTGCGGCTGTGTGCTGTAGGCGGCGGCGGTGAGCGCGGTCAACTCGGCCTCCAGGCGCGCCTCCTGCTCGGGGGTCAGGCGCGGCAGGTCTGCGGTGCGCTCGGACGGATCCAGATTCACCGGCGGCAAATCGGCCGGTGTGGTGTCGTCGCTGGTCACGCGCTCGGCTCGCTCTCGGGTCAGGGGGAACGCGTAGATGGTGGAGGTGTGACCGTCACTCGGGTCGGCGGTCGCGCGCGCTTCGCGCCAGGACTTGATCGCCCGCGTCACGGTCTCTCGGCTGGTGTCGACTCCGCGATCTCTGAGCAGGCCCAGCACGCGCGCCGGCTTCACCGTGACGTCGTCCAGTACGTCGCAGATCGCGGCCACCATTGCCTTGATCACTCCGTCGCCGGCCTCGATCGCCTCGGTGATCGGATCGGATGGGGTGTGATCTTCGGGTGTGATGGTCACTTTTTGCAGGGTGACCGGCGGGGGAGTGGGCTCACTTTCGGTTGTGACGGTCACAGGGTCGGCGGTGATCGGATGTGACCATGCGTCGGCGGTGTCCATGCCGGTGTGATCGTCGGTATCGGTCACGCTGTGACGGGTGTGATCACCGAGTGCGGTCGCGCGCGTCATCATGGGTCATCCCTTCCCTTTGCCTCGCGATTTCGCCGGCGCCGCGGCGTTGTCGGCATCGCGCTGCACCTGGGCCAGCACCTGCTGCACCACATCCTCGGGCCAGCGACCGCCGCGGTAGCGCGCCTCGAGCATCATGAGCACTTCGTCCTTCATGAGCGTGCCGGCGTCCACGGTCGCCTTCTTGAAAATGCCGTGCAGGTCCGGCGGGGTGTCCAGGGTCATGCGCTTGAACTTCGGCTTCGTGTCTGCGGTGGCCTGCTCGTCGCCGGCGGTGGCGTTCATCGGTGTCGTGTCCTCTCTGTCGTGGGGGAACCTCGGCGCCGGGGAACGGAGCCCCCAGATAAACGCCTTTACGTTTACACGATAACCCGTGTACACGATTTTGTAGTAGTTACACGCTCTGCGCACCTGTCGCGGCAGGGTCGGTTTGTCGCCCATGGGCGACAAACTGGTTTCCAGGGGTTGGATCGAGTGACGAAAGTGGCGCGCCGCCGGGAAACGCGCCGTCATGCAGGCATCTAGGCCACGAATCCAGCCGCCACCGGCGGTACAGTCCTGACCATGACTAGCCCGGAAGAGGTTCTTTCCGTCTACAGCGAGACGGGGGGCGCAACGAAAACCACCACAGCGGTGAGCCTTGCCGTGGCCTCGGCGCTGGAGGGTGAGGACACGGTCTATATCGACCTGGATCCGCGCGCCGCCGGCACCAAATGGTTCGATGTGGAGCCGCGGGAGCGCGGTCTGGATGTCGCGGCGATTCTCGCCGATCCCGATCCTGATGGCTGGGCCGAAGACATCGCGGTGCCGGCGCGCTGGCGGCAGGTGCCCAATCTGCGGGTGGTCCCCAGCGGGCGCACACTCTCGAATCGGGAGACCAGCACCGAAGAGCTGTCCGACATCCGGCTAGCGGTCTCACTGCGGGGCTTGAAAGCCCGCCGGGTCGTGATCGACTGCCCGAACAGGCAGGGCGGGCCCTTGATTCAGAACGCGATGACTGCCTCCACCAAGGTGCTCTATGCGGGCAAGTTCGATGAGGATGGGCTGGACGGCGTCGAAGGGGCTTACAAATCGGTGCGGCGATTCAAGAAGCACCGGGAGATGCTGGGGGCGACGGATCGTCTGACCGAGGCAGGGATTGTGATCGGCGCCTGGGGTGACACCGTGCCCACTCGTGACGCCAAGCGCGCCGAGCAGGAGTTCATCAACGCCTACGGCAACCTGCTTCTGGAGCCGTACGTGCCCCATCGTGTCATCGTCAAAGAGAGCCGTGCAGCGGGCCAGTACTACGGGTTCTATTCGAAGGGGCAGCCCGTGCACCAGGCATACGGGGCACTGGCCAGGAAGGTATTCGCATGACCCTGACTGAAATGGAGATGGAGGAGCGTCCGGAGCCGCGGCCGCGCCGAGGACCGAAGCCTTCGCCGGACCTGGAGCGCGATCCGATGGATGTGCCCGGCCAGCCTGTCGCCGAGACGGTAAAGGCATCCGCCGCGATCAGTGATCTGCCCGAGCCCTACGAGCGGCCCGCCGACGCCGGTGAACTCACCACGCGAGAACGGGACCACCTGGAGACTTGCGAAGCGGTCCTGAACGTCCTGCGGGTGGCGTTCTGGCGAGCCGGCAAAGCGTTGCGGGTGATCTCCAGCGCCCGGCTCTATCGGGAAACGCATGCGACATTCGAGGACTACGTCGGCGACCGCTGGCAGATGGACCGCACCCATGCCTATCGGCTGATGGACGCGGCGGAGATCGCCGAGCCGCTGATTTTGTCGCCCATGGGCGACAAAATCAACGAACGCCAGACTCGGGAGCTGCTGCCTATCGCCAAAGGGCACAACGCTCAGGCCGCAGCGCAGCTGTATACGTCTCTGGCCCAAGAGGTCGCCGCCGCGAACCAGCAGGGCGTCAAGGTCAAGGTGACGGCCGATCTCGTGCGAAGGACAGCGACCGCAGCGATCAAAGCCTTGCCGCCTGGGGGCGATTGGGATCACGACACCGTGATTCACACTGTGCGTGTCGTGCTTGGCTTGCTGCCCGGCGAGCCCGTAGAAGGTCAGTCGCTGGGTGAGTCTCCCTCGTGGTTTCAGGCCGAGGGCAGCAAGGTGGCGAGCTCAGCCGACAAGGTGGCCCAGCGCGCCCACGCCCATCCGGAGGAGGCTAAAGCGTTCGCCGCCGCGCTCGTCCAGCACGCGCGGCGAATCGAGAAGGCGCTACCCAAGTCCAGCAAGTCCTAGCGAGCCGCCTCTAAAAGATGGCCTCCCGCAAAACTGCGGGAGGCCATCTTTGCCCTCGGGGGCACGGTCACTGTGACGAATTGGTCCGGGTTCAGGTTGCCTGTCAGCGCCGAGCTGGAAGCGGCTCAGGATCACTGAACAGGCTGGGGGATGGGTGGATGCAGGTTGACGGCGCTGTCGCAGCGGTAGAGCGCGGCAGGTCGGCCACCCTGGCGCGTGGTGTACTCACCGGTCGGCACCAGGACGCCGGTGTGCTGGAGCTTGCGGTTGAAATTGGCTTGGTCCAGCGGTGCGCCCCAGACGATCTCATACACCTGCCGCAGCTCGGTGATCGTGAACTCCGGGCCGGCGAACACCGTCGCGAGCATGGTGCGCTCCAGTTTGGATCGCACCCGCTCCACCGCCGCGCGCACGATCTTGCCGTGATCGAACGCCAGCGCGGCCTCCCCGGCCAGGATCGGCGCCACCGGCATCCAGGCGGCCGCGCGCGCGTCGTCGCCGGCGGCCAGGACGTGGGCGGCGGGATCGGGTATCACCGCGAGATAGGCCACGGTGATCACCCGTTCCCGCAGATCGCGACCCGCCGCGCCGTAGGTGTGCAGCTGCTCGAGGTGGGCGGTGCCGAGACCCATGCCGGTCTCCTCGCGCAGCTCGCGCACGGCGGCCTGGTCCAGATCCTCGTCATTCTCCTCCAGGTGACCGCCGGGCAGTGCCCACGAACCACGCCACGGGGCTGTCCCGCGCTCGATCAGCAGGACTTGCAACGCGGCCTCGCGCACGGTGAGCGCCACCAGATCCACGGTGAGCGCGGGCCGGAATCGCTGTGCGGGGGCGCTCATTTCCCACCGCCGGCCAGCCGCAGTTCGCGGAACGCGCCGGAGTAGGCGCGGCGGAGTTCGTCCACGCGGACGGCCGCGGCCTCCACAGCATCGACCGCCGCCTCGATTTCCGGGCGCGGGCGGGTGTCGCCGAGCGCGAGCATGGTCCGGCCGGCGGCCAGCACCGCCACGCGCGCGGCCTCCAGGTGCTCGTCCATCGTGATCAGGTCGTCCAGGTCGGCCATGGCGTGGATGGTAGCCACGGTGTGCTCGATGTCGATTTCCATGATGTCCCCCAAGGGAATTCGCATTAAGTCAGATTGACAATTAGAAGCGTAGAACCCTCA
Organism: Nocardia sp. NPDC050435; assembly: GCF_040655395.1. Lineage (NCBI taxonomy): Bacteria > Bacillati > Actinomycetota > Actinomycetes > Mycobacteriales > Nocardiaceae > Nocardia > Nocardia sp. NPDC050435. The sequence continues at coordinate 33,364 of NZ_JBFAJW010000022.1, read as the reverse complement.
AGTAGATCGTGTCAACGATTAGTCGTGCTTCCGTGTAAACGATTGATCGTGTACGGTGATGGGACTTCCACCACCGACCGGCAGGAGCATCGTGGCCGAGCATCCCACCGCACCACTGTCCGAACGCCTGCGCGGCATCGTCGCCGCGGACTACCTGGACGCCCCCACCGGCTACTGGGGCCTGGCGGACTGGCATTTCGCGCGTGCCGTCGCCGCCGGCGCCGACCCCGAAACCATGATCCGCGCGGTGAGTGGGTGTCTGACCGGGGGAGAGGCCGCCGCGATCATCACCGACCCCGCGCGCCGCTGGAACAGCGCCCGGCCCGCCAGTGCGCTGAGGCCCACCGATGCCGACCTGGAGGCCATCGCCTTCGCCGCCCGGGCGATCGCCGAGCGTTGCCTGGACGACGAGCACGGCGCCAGCCGCTATGCCCTCGAGCAGGTGGCCGACCTCCTGGCGCGCGTGCTTCCCTCCGCCCCCCGATTCGCCTGAATCCCACTCACGCAGAGGAGATTTCGATGGCCACCGCCACAATGCCCGCTCCGTGCCGCGCCCACACCCATGCCAATGGCCTGCCCTGGGTCTGCGACCGCCCGCGCGGTCACGCCGGGCCGCATCAGGTCCATTTCGCCGACTCGCGCGCGGTGGCCAAGTCCTGGACCACGGCCACGAGCAAGCCGCGCCGGTAGTCGGCCAGAATCGCCGAACCCTCCGGCATCGCAGGCGCAACGGCGCGCCCAGGTCGCAACGGCGCGGCCGCCGCGAACGCTGGAATCCCGCGGCCTTGTGCCGCATTCCCCCTCGGCGACTACTGAATTCGCATCGGTATAGTTCTTGACTGGTATAGTTTTATACCGCATGATGATTGTATGGATGAAAACCAAAGGGCCGCAGCGGAATTGGTCTCCGCCAGTGCCGAGGGATGCCGGGACGCCGAGCGGGCGCTGGTTGCAGCGATGTGGGAGGCCAAGCAGCAAGGGGTGAGCAGCAACGAGATCGCCCGCCGCGTGGAGGGAATCTGGTCCCGCGTGACCGCGCTGGACGTGCTCGACATCGCCGCGTGGAGTCAAGGCGTGCACGACACGCTCACCGCGGCCGGGGTGGCGCTGGGCAAAACCGCGACCGACGACGTGTATCTACTCCCGGCCGCGCGGATCAGGCAGGTAGGCCTGGCGCTGTCGCCCGCTCGGCGTCTCGCCCCGATCCCTTATCCGACCCGAGGAGAAGACGAGTCCCGGGATGATTACGTGGCGCGCGCGCTGGCCTATGCCGAGGCCGAGTGGGCCGAGTCGGCCCGAAGCCTCGGAGAGAAGGTGGTTCCGCCGCTGCTGGCGGCCGGCTATCAGATCGGCGCGTTCGGCCATACCGGACCACTGAGTGAGGCCGAGGCGATCGTCGCCTTCACGCGCGACGTGACGTTGCATATCCGGCCCGCCTAGAGGCCGGCGCAGCCCGCGATGGCGCCGCAGCGAATAGCGGCCGATTCGGGTGCGCCGAGAGGGTGCGAGGGATAGCGTGGTTCGCGATGCCGGGCCTATCCCCCCCAGGTCTGGCAGGCAACGGCGGCCCCCGGATTCCGGGGCCGCCGTTACGCGTTCGTTCAATTCTCCTGTGCTGCAATATGTTTGCTGACAATTAATGATGCTTCCTCCTTGTCTACCGTGGTGGGTTTCCCTACACTAGGGCTGTAGGGAAACCCACCACTACAGAAGGGAGAGAAGCGGATGAGCTTCGACAGCAAAACGGGCACATACACCCTGAACACGGCCCCGCTGGGTCATATCGGATGGGAGATCGCGGACTGGACCGACACCGTAATGGCCACCGCCGCCGCGCTGCGGCGCGGGGAAACGCTGCCCGCTCCGCGGATCGAGCAGGCCCTGGCCGACTCGCGGCGCTTGGCCGAGGCCCTGGCCGCCCTCGATGACGAGCTGCTGGTGATGGCACGCCAGGAGAACCCGCTGCTATCGCTGCGGGCACTGGCCGAGGCGTTCGGCCGCCACCACACCACAATCAACGACCGGCTGAAGAACATCACCGCCGGCAAACAGGCACTGCGCCGCAATTGGCTGCTGGGCCTGCCGTTCGACGGGTCCGCCGAGATCTCCGAGCCGACGCGAAAGGGCCTGTGATGGGCGCGGATCAGGCCGCGATCTTCGCGGCGGTGGCGATCACATGGCTGGTCGCCCACCAGGCAGGGGACTACTGGGTGCAGTCCGATCACCAAGCCGCCCACAAGGGCGGGCCGGGCTGGGCCGGTCGGCGCGCGTGCGCGGCCCACGTGGCGACCTACACCGCGACCCAGGCCGGCGCGCTGGCGCTGGTGGCCTGGGTGCTCGGCCTGGCGCTGGATCCGCTCCAGGTCGCCGCCGGCCTAGCGATCTCGGCGGGCACGCACTACATCGCGGACCGGCGCACGCCGCTGCGACGCCTGGCGGGCTGGGCCGGGCACGGCGGGTTCTACGCGCGCGGCACCGGATTGGCCTCGGGCGCGGCGTATCTGGATCAGTCCTGGCACTGGGTCTGGATCGGGGTGGGGGCGCTGGTCGCGGCGGCCTGACCACAGAGTTCGGGCAGCGGGCCCGGAGGCGCTCATATCGCCTCCGGGCCCGCTGTGCGACATAGCTGCGACATCGCCGTGCCAGGGTGGGCTCACCTGCACGAACCGAGACCAGGAGAACCCGCGATGAGCGAGACAGACTTCCTCGAAACCCTCACGCTGACAGGCGATTTCCACAATCCGGAACTGGCCGCCATGGCCGCCGCGCACGCCGCGCTGGCACCCTTGGACCTGCCGGCGCGCGCACGCGCCATGCGCTGGCTGGTCGAAGTGCTCGAGGTGGGCGTCTGCCTGCCTCCGCCGCGCTCGCACCCCCGGCGTTTCCGCTGATCGCTCACCGAGTGCGCGCACCACGCCCTGCGGTTGGTTCTGAGCGTCAATGTGGGCAGCGGCTGGGCGCGCGAATCTCGACACCACCAGACCAGGCTGGCTTTCGTGTTCACGAATCTCGGCACTGCCCCCTGAGCGCCTCGTAACAGCAGTCAATCAGTTGAGGGATTGACCCAGGCCCAGCCATTGGTGCGGTGGCCAGCGGTCGGCGGCTTACCCGACCGTGCTTCTTCTACGATCTCGCCCAGCCAAGCCCGCTGCTCGTCGCTGACTAGGTTCCAGATCGCGGTGACTTCCGCATCGGACAGGGCGCTGGGGACACTGATCCGGCCGCCGGTCATCCACTCAAGGTCAGGATCCCACCGAATCCCGTATTCCACCAGGCGCTTTCGGGCACGCTCGGCGACCTCGATGCCGATCGAGCCCCAATCCCAGTCCTCGGTGTCTGTAAGGGGGAACGCACCGTCGTCGGCGAGGTCACCGACAACGGCGAGAGTCTGGTCGTGGTCCCACACCATCGCGTCGACCTCGTCACCTTCACACATCTCACGGGCAGAGCCGACCTGGTCGCCATGCGTCGCCATACCCTGATCCTCCCCTCTGGCACCGACAGGGATCAGTGGCAAGGCGACTCGCTGGCGCCGAAATCGTGGCTACAGTCGTGGTCACACCGCAGGCCGGGCGAGACAGAGGAGATGCACATGGAATCCGAGAACCACGCATCACCCGAACAGGATCGGCCTCATTCCGACGCCGAGCTGGCCGAGGCCATGAAGGATCTGCCGCCGGAAATGCACGCGGCCATCTTCGGCGGCAATCCCAGTATCGCCTGGGACGAACTCCGTAAGCGCCGCGAGACCGAGACCGACTGACCGCCTCGGCCTGGCGCTGGGGGTGTGTCTAGTCCGGCGCGTGCGCGGCCAGGGCCTCGGTCAGGGCCTGTTTGATCGGGTCGCGGGTGGTGGCCACCAGCACGAACTGCGCCGCGCGCGTGAGCCGTTCGGCGGTCGCACCGGCGAGCACAGCGCGGCTGCCGGTCGCGACGACGGCCGCAGTGGCCGTGTGCACGGCGAGCAGGCCGGCCTGCGCGCGCAGCTGGTGGACCGCCGCGAGATCCCCGGCCGCGCCGGTGTAGCGGGCCCGCAGTTGCTCGTAGCGGTCGCGGAACGGCGCAGGATCGGCGTCCAGACGCTCGAGCTCGCGCAGGCAGTCCCGCACGACACCGAAGGCCAGCGCGCCGTTGATCCAGTCCGCGACCATCCGCACCTCCCGAAAGCCCGTGGTGGTGCCGATATTGACGACGTGGGCGGCCGGGATCGGCAGAGCGTCCACGGCCAGGCGGACGGTGTGGCTGGCGTCGGCCGCGATCAGCGGCAAGGGATGCGCGCGTAGTCGCCGCGCGTCACGGTCGGTCACCAGCACGGTGCCCAGGCGGTCGCCGTCACCACCACGCAGCAGCGCGGTGGCCACCAGGCCCTGGGTGTAGTCCCAGCCGGAGACGAACGGCGCGATGCCGTCCAGGACGTAGCCACCCTCGGTCTCCTCCAGGAACAGCGTCGGCTTGGCGAGAGTGCCCGCGTAGGAAACCGGACATCGGAATTCACCAGCCGCCATTCTCGGAAGGTATTCCGCTTTCAATTCCTCATTGTCCGACGCGGCGACCGCACGCAATGCCCCCACGTGTTGTGCCCACACGAATCCGGTAGCCAAGCATCCGGAAATCAGCGCGGTTCCGGCCTCGAATGCCTCCTCCAATGTGAACCCGGCGCCGGGGAAGCCGTAGAAGCCGCGGGCGGCCAGCTCGGCGAAGTGGGCGTTAGGTATGTGGCCGGTGCGGTCGACCTCGGCCGCGTTGGGGGCCAGGACTTTTGAGGTGATGTCTTCTGCGAGCGCGATCCAGTCAGCCATGCGAACCTTCCCCTTTTTACTTTCTGGCGCTTGCGACTGTAGCTGATACGATTGCCGGTTACTCTCGAGATCAGTTGAAGCCAGTACAGGGAGGGCGTACACGGTGACAGAAGCAAGTGAGCGCGGCCCGGATTCGTTGCTGATAGAAACAATCGGCGCGGACCCGCTCGTGGTATCCAGGAATGGCCGAGTGCGTGAATTCCGGAAACTGCGCAATGAATTGCGGGGCAATGACTTGTCCACCGCGATCGGCGTGGTGGACCGGGTGCGCAAATCCCGCGCCCCCGAACAGGGCCCAGGGCACGCCGCATTTCCGATCATCAGCCCCGACGGCGCGGTCGCGGGCGTGCACATCACCCTCGGAACGGGCCCGCGCCCGGAGCCCCCGAGAGTGGGTGCGAGCTACTGGGAGCTGGCCACGCCCACCGAGGTGCCACGCCTGCACCTGAGCACCGAGATTCTCGACATCATGGGCACGCCCCTGGAGTACCGCGACCGCAGCATCTACGGCCCCTTCGACTTCTGCGGGCCGATCGTGCGCACCCGGGACCTGCTGCTGACCTGGGAACAGATCGCCTCGGCCGCACCGGGATCCGCCGAAGTCGGCCAGTTCGTCCTGCGGGGGGCAGGCGGGAAGCTGGTCGCGCTGCAATACGCGCACCGCTACGTCGACACCGATGTGGGCCCGCGGCTTCGCGGCATCGTCCAGGACGTCACCGACCAGATCGACACCGCCGAGCTGGCCCTGGACCTGGTGGACGCCGGCATCACCTCCACCGCGATCACCGCCACCGGACAATTCGGCGCCCTGGTCGACTTCCGGGGCACCTGGCCGGTGGTGCTCAAGTGGCTGACCCCGCTCATGGAGGGCGCCGGCCACGGCGTCTCCACCGGGCAGGCCCCCGGCCTGCACCCGGAGGACATGGCGCGCATCCCCGAACTGATCGGGCCCGCGCTCCAGGGCGAGACCGTGGTGGACAAGGTACGCACCCGCAACCCCGCCGGCGGCTGGATCTGGTCGGAAGTCGTTGCCCGCCAGGTCGACCCGGTGACCGCGCCCACGGTCGGGCTGGTGCTGTTCACCCCCGGCCACACCGAGGCCACGGCCCAGCCGCCAGGGCATTTGCCGCTGCCGCTGACCGAGGAGTCCGCGACACGCAGTAGCTAATGGTTGCCTCAGTGATAGGAAAATGATCTAGAATCCGTGGCATCGGTACAGGGACCGTCCTCGAGGTCCAGCCCCTCGGCTGATCTCCCAGGTCCCTGAACCACAAGCTAGGCGCACCTTTCGAGGTTGTGACGCCCACCGGGGGCATCACCCGCGCTCCATTCAAGGCTCTGTTCGAGCCTGTCTGTGAGGCGGTTCGTGATGCACTCGTTCACCATTCGGACAATCCCACCGAATAGCTCTCGGCCTGCGGCACCCGTGTGCCCACTTTTCGCAGCTTCACCGATTGTTGGTGCCGCACAAGCGAAACGGCCGCAACTCACCCCATCCGAAACCCGCCCCCGCAACGATCACTGTCGCTGCGGTGGCGGGTTTCGTCGTGCCCGAGGAGGCAGCATCATGACCAATCCCCGTCGCCGCGCGCTCATTTCGCTGGCCGCCCTGCCCACCCTGGTCGCGGTGGCCACCGGCACCGCGCACGCCGCACCCGGCCAGCCCGGCCTGGCCGCCCCCGAGTCCGGCCAGCCCGCACTCACCGCGCCGCCGAAACCACCGGCCCCGCCCAGTGCCGCGGACTGGATTCCCGAACCCGCCCAGCTGCCCCAGCCCTCACGGCCCCGGCCCCAGCAGCAGAAACCCCCGGCCCAGACCGTCATCCAGCCACGCGCCACCCAACCCGACCCGGACGAGTCCGCCACCGAAGCCCTGCCCGCAGTGGCCCAGGAGCCCACCGCGCCGGTGCGCCCGGACACCTTCCGATTCGGCAACACCCGCGCCGACGTGCCCGACTGGATCGATCCCGTGTTGGTGCGCAAGGCGCAGTCATACACCGATTGGGCGGAATGGTGGATCGCCGACGGCTACGACCGCGCCGGGTTCAGCCGTGAGGAGTCCGACCGGCGCGCGGCCTCCACGATCGTGGCGGCCGGGGCCGGGGCCTACACCGGCACGCTGGTGGCCACCCCGATCCCGATGCTGGTGGGCTGCGGTGTCGGCGCGGTGGTCGGCGGTGTCGCCGGTGCCGCGATCGCCGGAATCCCTTCCGCCGGTGCGCTCGCCCCGGGCGGCGCGGTGGTCGGCGGCATCGTCGGATGCGCGGCCGGCGGTCTGATCGCCGGTGTGCCCGCCGCCGTGGCCGGTGCGGCCGCCGGTGGCCTGCTGGCCGGCGCGGCCGCCAACGCGCTCGGCGGCGGCACGATGACGGCCCCGCCCTCCGAAGAGCTGCCCGCCCTGGTGGACGTGCCCGCCGTCGCGCCCGCGGCTCCCGCGCTCGCGCTGCCCGCTGTCGAACTGCCGGCACTGCCGCCGCCGGTGGTCGAAATGCCCAGCGTCGCGGCCCTGGCCGAGGCGGCCGCCCCGGTCGTCGCGCAGGTGAGCGCCGCCGTGACCCAGGCCGCCGAGTACGTGGCCGCCGATCCGGTTGTCACCCAAGCGGTCTCGACGCTGCACGACGCGATCGCGGCCATGCCGCCGATGCCCGCCGATCTGGTCGGCGCGGTCCTGGCACCGGCGAACTAAGAGGAGGTAGCGATGCCCAGCCAGTCCGACGCCCGCACCGAACCGCAGGCCCGTCCGCGACCCGCGCCCGCCGAGGTGTGGCGTCAGTGGCTGGGCGAAGCTCCCGAACTCGCACTCCCCGAACCGATCTCGGCTACGGCCGAGGCGACTACCCCCACCCCCGCGCCGATCGTGGACGACGATCCGATGGCGCCGATTGTCGAGGACATGCGCAGGCGGCAGGCGGCACGGCGACACCGCCTGAGCAGCCGCCGTGTCCTCGGCGTGGCCGCCGCGCTCGTGGCCGTGGCCGGGGGTGGGGGCGCGCTGGTGGCGGTCAACGGTGACAGCCCCAGCACGGCGGCGGGCGTGGCCACAGCATCACCGACCCCGGCAATGGTGCCGGCGGCGGCGGTGGCCACGCCCAGCCTGCCCGCCTGGTGCGCACCGACCGCGACCGACACACTCGTCGTCGGCTCCGACCCCGGCAACCACACCTCCGGGCCCGGGGTGATCCTGCTGCAACAGCACGCCCTCTACGTCCTGCGCGACGTAGCCGCGGTGCGCTCCGTGTTCGCCCCCGACGCCCTGGCCGCCAGCGAAGAGGCCACCCGCGCCGCGATCGCCGCTATTCCGGCCGGCACCCGGCACTGCGTGACCATCACCCCGGCCGGGCCCGCGCGCTGGTCGGTGCAGATCAGCGAGCAGCGCCCCGACGGTGCCAGCCCGACCTGGCAGCAGACCGTCACCACCACGACCGGGCCCGAGGGCCAGGTGCTCATTTCCGCGATCACCGCAGGGAGCAACTGACATGACGATTTTCGATCTGAGTGAAATCGACGGCTCCGCAACCGAATCCGAGGATGCGGCCCTGACCGCCGCGCCCGCGCCCGGCTCGCCCACCGAGGTGCCCTCGCTCAACTCGGCCGGTCCGGCGCGCTGGGTGGCGGCCCCGCCGGTGCTGGTGCTCGGCGCGTGCGGCGGCTCCGGGGTGAGCACCACCGCGCTCGGACTGGCAGGCGCGGCGGCCACCGACTACGACACCGACCTGCGCCCGGTCTGCGTGGACATCACCGCCTACGGCGGCGATTTGGCCAAACGCGGCGCCGATGCCCAGGCCCCGGTCGGCACCGCCCAGACCTGGCTGGAAGCCGAGCGGCCCGCGCTGCCCTCGGCGGTCGCGTCCTGCACCGGGGCCAGCTCGGCCGGTGCCCGCATTTTGGCGCGCGGCCCGGAGCCGTTGCCGCGCCGCGAAACCGCGCTCTCGATCCACTCCCACCTGATCGAGGCCGGGCACCTGCCGATCTACGACGGCGGAGCCCCGGTCAGCTCGCGCCTGGCCGCCCCTTTGCTGGCCGATCCCCGGGTGGCGCTGGTGCTGGTCACCGGCGCGCGCCCGGACCTGATCAACCGGCTGCAACCGGCGCTGGCCGCGCTGGACACCGCGCACGGCGAATTCCTGCTCAGCCGTGCGGTGCTGGTGGTGACCGAGCAGATCCCCGGCACCGGCGCGGCCGCCGTACAACACCTCAGCGCCTGGCTCGGCGCGCACCTGCGCGCGGTCGCGCTGATCCCGCACGATCCGCACCTGGCCCGAGGCCGACACGTCAGCTGGCGCGACCTGGACGGCGCGACCCGCACCGCCTACCGACTCCTGTGGGGAGACCTGCGATGACCACCCTGCGCGTCCTGTCCGGCGCCACCGCCGCCGCGCTCGCGGCAGCCACCTACCTCACTGCCGGAACCGCTGTCGCCCAGGCGGATTCGGCGGACTGCCCGATCGTGTACGCGCTCGGCGTGCAGGGCACCGGCCAGTCCTCGCCTGGTGCGTCCACCACCGACGACACCGGGTTTCTGTCCACGGTGTTCGTGCCGCTGCAGGCCGCCGCCGACGCCGCGAAAGTCGCGGTCAAACGCGAATACATCCCATACGAGGCCGCAGCGTCCACGATCGCGTCGGCCTCGAAAACCAGCTACGCCGATTCGGTGACCGGCGGCGCGCAGCGGCTGCGTACCCGGATCTCCGACATCGCCCGCGAATGCCGAACCACCCGGATCGCCCTTGTCGGCTATTCCCAGGGCGCGCACGTGGTCTCGCAGGTGGCCCAGAGCATCGGGCAGACCGGCGCGCCGATCGCCGCGGATCGGGTGGTTGGTGTCGCGCTGTTCGGGGATCCGACCCGCACGACCGGCGCGACCACCTTCCCCGGCGCACCGAACGCGCAGCGCCCGGCCGCCGCGCCGGGCCTGGCCGCCGAGGCGGTGGCCGGCATCGACGAGCTGGTGCCGATCCCGCCCGCCGGCACCGGCATCACCTCCACCCGCTCCGCCGAGTTCGGCAAGCTGGTGGGCCGGGTCGCGAGCTTCTGCACCGCCGGTGACCTGTCCTGCGACGCTCCCGCGCACGCCCCGCTGCTCCAGGCCGTGGCGAATGTCGCCTCCACGGTGCAGAACCCGGGTGATCCGCTGCAAGCGCTCGGCGCGATCGCGACCGCGCTGGCCACCACCAGCATCAAAACCGCCTCCACGGTGCTGACCCAGGATGTGAGCGGCACCAGCCTGTCCTCGCTGTCGCTGGCGCCGAAGAAATCGATCAGCCAGCGCATCGCCGACGCCTCCGATCCGGCCACTCCGGTCAACCCCGGTCAGGTGGTCGCGGCGCTGGCCAAGCTCGGCACCATCGGCCTGAACGCCGCGATCACCGTGGGCCGTTCGGTGCTGACCCCGGCCAATATCGCCGAGATCGGGGTGGCGGGGCTGGCCGACCCGATCGCGGGCCTGGCCGTGTTCGGCGGCAAGCTTCTGGCCTCCCTCGCTCAGCTGATCCCGCTGACCACCGGAATCCGCTGGGTCCAAGAGGTTTTCACGGCGTTCACGACGAACCTCACCGACAACCAGGACATGTTCAACGCCACGACCTGGGTGAAGTACAGCGACGTGATCAACCGCCACGGCTCCTACGTCAGCGACCCGGTGACCCCGGCCGGGGGATCGGCGGTGACCTGGGTGGCCGACTGGTTCACCGCCGCCGCCCGCGACGTGGCCGCCACTCCCGCCGCGCGCCCCGCCACCGCGACCGGCAAGGCCACCACCAGCCCGGCCCGGCCCAGCACCAACGCTCCGCGCACCACCACCCCGGCCCCGGCTCCGAGTTCGGTCACCGTGACCCCGCCCAGCAGCTCGCGCCCGATCACCACCACCCCCAACCCTGCGTAACCCCGCACAGATTCGCCCCGAAGAAAGGAGGCGGCCATGGCAATGTTGGATTCCCCCAGCGCCCCCGCCCGCGCCGTCGTCACGGCCGCACCCCACCCCGCACCGGGCTGGCGGCCCGGCGACCGCCAGCGCGCGGCACGCCTGGATAGCCTGCGCACCGCCGCCCAGGACGCCACCGCCGTCGCCCCGGATCCGGCACGGCGCGCACCGATCTGGCACATCCCGGTCCCGCACGAGCGCACCCCGCCGCCGCTGGTGTGGCTGCTCGGCGCGCACGGCGGCGCGGGCGTATCCACCCTGGCCCAGCTCATGGCCCCGGCCGCGGACTGCCACCGGCGGTGGCCGGCGGTCCTGGAGGGCGAAAGCCCCTACGTCGTGGTGGTGGCCCGCGAAACCGTCGACGGTCTCGCGCGCGCTCACGATCTGTTGCGTCAATGGCATTGCGGCCAGGCCGGGCACCGGGCGCATCTGCTCGGGCTGGTCACCTGCGCGCATCAGCCCAAGACCGCGCCCAAGCCGATCACCCGCTACCTCGAGGTGATCGAAACTCTGGCCCCGGCGCGCTGGCGGATCGGATGGCAAGCCGATTGGCCCATCACCCAGCTCGAGGATCTGCCCACCTGGACCCCCGATCATGTTGCCCCGTCCAAAGGCCCGGACCCGATGGGCGCGGTCCGCGAGCTCGGCGACGCCCTGATCGCGGCGGTACGCGCCATCGAATACGGACCCCAACCCGCACCCACCTCGAAAGGAACCCTCCGATGATCACCAGCACCCTGTATGACACCTGGCTGGCCGTGGACTCCATCACCCCGGAGAACCCGCCCATCTCCGAATCGCTGTACAAGCTGGCCCGCTGGGGCTTGTGGTTCTCGCTGTTCGGCGGCGCGGTCGCCATCGTGTTCGGAGGCGGGGTGTTCGCGTGGGAGAAGTGGAACGGCGGCATGGTCACCTCCACGCGCATGATCTCCGGCGCCCTGATCGGCGGCATCATCGCCTCCAGCTCCGCGGCCATCCTCAACGCCGTGATCCCGACCTGAGCGGGGCCGCGCCGATGCTGACAAACCTTCTCGCCCAAGGCAAGACAATGCCGAGCTCGGTCACCGAGCCGGTCACCCAGCTGCTGCGCTGGGGGCTGGGCCTGGCCATGATCATCTCCCTGATCTGGCTGATCATCGCCGCCACCAACTTCTGGACCGCGCGCCGCGATGGCGGCGACATCGCCGACTCCGCCGCCGGAGTGTTCCGCGTCCTGGGGGGCGCGATCATCGCCTCCAGCTGCACCGTGATCGCGGTCGCGGTCATGGCCACATCCTGAAAATTGCTGCCCAGGAAAGGGATTCGATGAACACCAACAGCGCATCCGGTCACCTGCGCGGCGGCCTGGCCCTGGCGCTGGTGCCGGTCGTGGTGTGGCTGGGAGCGGGCTGCGGCAGCGACCGCGACGAATCAGCCACGCCGGCCACCAGCACCGCCGCACCCGATCCCAGCCGTCCCCCAGCGGGCGTGCGGTGGGAAACCTGGCAGGGCATCAAGCTGCCACACTCGGGCGCGGACGGACCCACCAAGACCTCCACCGGCGCGGCCACCGGCTACACGCGCACCCCCCAAGGCGCGGCGCTGGCCGCGATCCAGCACAGCATCCGCCTGTCGACCGCCCCGGATACGTCCTGGCCGGTGATCGCGCGCACCACCCTGACCGAGGGGCCGGGCAAAGACTTCTGGGTCACCAACCGCACGCTGATCTCCATCACCCGGCCCGTGGACGCCGCCGCCACCCCGCGCGTGCTCGGCTACTCCATCACCGCCTGGACCCCCGACCGCGCCGAAATCGCGGTCTACACCAGCTATCCCGACAACTCGCTGTTGTCCACCCTGACCACGGTGTCCTGGACCTACGGGGACTGGCGGCTGGTGCTGCCCGACCCGGCCGCCGGAACCGTCGCCCACTCCGCGATCGCCACCGTTCCCGCCAACGCCGTTCACCTGGAGGCCCCCCGATGAGCACCGACCACGGAACCGATACCCCCGCAACCGATTCCGGGAGCCCCGGCGGCGGCCGCGGGCACACCACCCTGATCCTGGCGCTGGTCGTGGTCGGGCTGGTCGTGGTCGGCGGCGTCGCCGCCTTCCTCTCCCGCGAGGACGACCAGCCCGCCGGCAGCGGGCCCGCCCCGAGCTCGCCCACCGCCGCGCCCGCGCCCTCCACAGGCGCGGCCGCGCCGGGGTTCAGCCTGCCGATGACCGACGATTTCGGCCGACGCATCGACATCCCGAATTCCGAGTACGGGCAAACCCTGGCCCAGACCGCACCCCAGCGCACCCCGGCGGATCCGGAATGGCTGACCGCCGCGCCGGCGGGCACCCGCGACAAGGGCGGATGGCAGCGCGTCACCGGTGCCGTGGTGCCGTTCTCCACCTCCGACGGCCCCACCGGTATCCGCGACGGCATGCCCACCGGGTGGGCGCACACCCCGCAGGGCTGCGCGCTCGCGGCGGCCTACCTGAGCTGGGAAGTCAACGCGCGCATGGGTGATCGGGTGATCCGGGAGCGCGGGGTGATCTCCACCCCGGCCGACCTGGCCAAATTCGACGCCGACCGGGCGGCGGGCAAGATCCCCGACCGCGCCCCGGCGGTGCTGCTGCGCTGGCTGCTGGCCTCCGACGCGTTCAAAATCGTCAGCTGGGCACCGGATCTGTGCGTGCTCAAGCTCGCCACCCGCAACGAACCAGACAAGGCCACCCAGGCCGCGCGATGGCTGGGCACCACCGTGTCCATGGTGTGGACCGAGGGCACCTGGAAGCTGCGCCCGCCTGCCGGGGGAAACCCGCCGCAGGAGGCGCTGGCCTCGCTGTCCGGGTGGACGACATGGTGAGCGCGGCGCACGGACCCGCCCGCCCACAGTGGCGGCGGCTGCTGGGTGCGGTCGCGGTGATCCTGTTCGCGCTCACCGCCTCCGCGGCTCCCGCCCTGGCCCAGCAGGACGACGGAACCTACGGATTCAACGACACCTGCGAGCAGCTGCACGACGCGCTCGAGGATCTGGGCGTGGGCCCGTTCAACATCGGCAACGGCGCGGCCGCGCTGTGCAAGGCCGGCAACGTCGCCTCCCACCCCGGAGAGGCGTGGTCGGCGGTCAAAGATGCCGCGTGGGACACCACCTTCGGCCAAGCGGTGGACTCGCTGGTCAAGGGTTTGGGCCAAGCGCTGATCCTGTCGCTGACCTTCTGGCTGAAGCTGCCCAACGAGACCTTGGCCGACAGCGGCTCGTTGTTCGCCCAGGTCAAAGACTATCTCTACGAACCGCAGGTGTATCTGCTGATGGCCTCGGTGATCGCGTGCGGGGTGCGCCTGGCGGTCGCGCACCGCCAGGCCGCCGCCGAGGAAGCCGAAGAGTCGTTCAAGGTGCTCATGCGCGCGGCCGCCACCACCGCCGCGCTGAGCGTGGTCCTGGTCGCGGCCACCAGCGCCAGCGATGAGTTCTCGGCGTGGGTGATCAACGACTCCACCGGCGGCAACGCCCAGGGCGTCATGGAATCGATGATCAATGTGTCCGCGATGCAAGGGTTTTCGCCCGGCCTGGTACTGATACTCACCATTCTCGGCATCCTCGGCGCGCTGGCACAGCTGGTATTCGCGGTGATCCGCCAGGGCCTGCTGATCGTGGTGGTCGGACTGCTGCCGCTGGCGGCGGCCTGGTCCGGGTTCGGGATGGGCCGCCAGTTCTATCAGAAGCTGCTGGCCTGGGTGATCGCGTTCCTGCTGTGGAAGCCGATCGCGGCCATCGTCTACATGATCGCGTTCACCGTGGCCGGCCAGACCAGCGGACCGGTGGGGCAGATGCCCGCCGACGCCGCCAGCGCCCAGCGCACCCTGGTCGGCATCGTGCTGCTGTGCTGCGCGGGCATTCTGCTGCCCGCGATCATGCGCCTGGCCTCCCCGATCACCACCACCTCCAGCCCCAGCCGAGGCGGCGGCGGAGCCGCCGTCATGGGCGCGCTCGCCATGCGCGGCGGCGGGGCCCGCGTGGCCACCGGCTCCACCGACGCCCGCGGCGCGGGCACCGTGCGCACCGGCGCCAACGCCACCGGAGCCGCCGCCGCACCTTCGCCGAGCGGGTCCACCATGCACAAGGCCGACCGCCCGCGCACCGTGCCCGGTCAGGCCGCCCACGCCGGAAGCGCCAGCGGTCGCGGACCCGGAGGAAGTGCCGGCCCACGTGGTGGCGGCGGCCGCAACGCCGCCCTGGGCATCGCGGCCGTGGCAGCCCATACCGCCGGGGCCGGGGTGCGTACGGTGCACCAGGCCACCGATTCCGCCGCCAATCCCCAAGGCGCGCCGTCGACGCCGAGCGGCGGCCGTGGCGGTAGCCGATCGACGGTGCCGCGATGAGTGCGCCCCTGGCGGCCGAGGAGGACCGCACCTACGGCATGTGGACCAAGCCCCGCCGCGAAGGACTCTGGGGCCTGACCTGGGGTGTCACGCTCGCCGGGTTCGCCGCGATCGTGTTGGCCATCATGAGTTTCGCCATGGCCGGCCCGACTGTCGGCATCACCGTGGCGATCACCGAAATAGCGGTGCTCGCCCCGGCCGCCATCTCCATCGACGGCCGCACCACCTACGAAAGGGTTTCCATGGTGCTCACCTGGATGCGCGCACGCCGCCGTGGCGAAACCACGTACCGCTCCGGGGCTTTCAGCTGGCTGGGGTCCTGTCGGCTGCCCGGCCTCATGGCCGCCTCCGAACTCTCGGAGTTCGTCACCGGCGCGGGGGAGCGCTTCGGCCAGATCCACATTCCGAGCCAGCACCTCTACACGGTGATGCTGCGCACCTGGCCCCAGGGCGCTCGCGCGGTGGATCAGCCGATGGTCAATCAGTGGGTCGCGGCCTGGGGGCAATTCATCGCCAGCCTGGGCGGCCAGGCCGACATCGTGCAGATCGCTGCGGTCACCGACACTGTGCCCGAAACCGGCAACCGTTTGGCCGCCGAGGTGGAAGGGCTGACCGTGCCGACCGCGCCGGATCTGGCGCGCCAGATCATGTACGAGCTGGCCGCCGAGCTGCCCTCGGATTCGGTGCGCTCGGAATCGTGGATCTCGATCACCTTCCGCGCCATGACCCCGGCGCGCCGCAAATCCGCGGAGGAGCAAGCGGTGGAGATCGGGCGCCGGCTGCCCGGCATCGGCAAGGCCCTGGCCGATGCCGGGGTGCGCACCCGGCCGATGACCGCCGCCGAGATCACCGCGCTGCTGCGCCGCGCCTGGGATCCGGCCGCCGAGTCGGATCTGGAGACCGCCGCCGAGCTCGGCCTGGCCCACGGCATCGACTGGGCCGAGGCCGGACCGGTCGCCTACCGCGAGGCCGCCGATCACCTCTGGCACGACGGAACCGCCAGCGTCACATGGGAGATGAAGGCCGCCCCGATGGGCACCGTACGTGAGCGGGTGTTGCAGCGGCTGCTCGAACCGAACCCGGACGTGCCGCGCAAGCGGGTCGCGCTGATCTACCGGCCGCACTCGGCTGGTGAAGCCACCGCGATCGTGGACGACGATCTGCGCGACGCGCTCACCGGACAGAACGCCAGCCGCAACGGCCTGGGCTCGGCGCACGCCACGCTGCGAGTGGCCGCCGCCGAACAGGCCCGCGACGAGCAGGCGCGCGGGCACGGCGTCACCCGGTTCGGCGTGCTGATCACCATCACCACCCCCGACCATGCCGGCGAGACCGCCGACCTGCCCTCTATCGACGCGATCGCCCGCGACCTGGCGGTGCAGGCCCGGCTGAAGATCCGGCGCTGTCACCGCTACCAGTCGGCCACCTTCGCCGCTGGCCTCGGCGCGGGCGTCGTGCTGCCCGAAATGGCCACCGGCCCCCACGTCGGAAAGGTGATCCCGTGACCACCACCAAACCGAAGGCCCGCGCGGGGAAGGCTGCCACCAGGCGCGATACCGCACACACTGCGGCCACTGGGGGCGGGTTCGGCACCGCGCTGCTGACCGAGGCCGAGCGCGAGCGCCTGGCCGCCACCGCCGCCGCAGGCGGGCCGCTCGCCGCGGCGTGGGCGCGTTTCCGGCTGCGCACCGACGACAACCGCCGCCGCGTCGCCGGTTTACGCGCCACCGGCGCCACGGCCGCCACCGTGGCGCGCGCGGTGCAAGTCAGTCCCACCGGCGTCACCGGGCCCGGCGGCGGGCGCTCCCGTGTGATCGCCGTCCCGCCCGAATATCGCGGCACCACAAGCCAAGTCGCGGGACTGTGGCCCTGGTGCGTCGGCGCGGGCGCGCCGATCCTGGGCACCCCGCTGGGCCCGCACCTCGAGACCGGCGAACCCGTATGTTTCGACCCGCTCAACTGGTTCGCGCGCGGCAAGTTCATCACCGCGCCGAGCCTGTTCGTGCTGGCGCTCAACGGGTTCGGCAAATCCTCGCTGGTGCGGCGACTGGTCCTGGGCGGCATCGCCCAGGGCGTCACCCCGCTGATCCTGGCCGACGTGAAACCGGACTACCGAGATCTGATCGGCCGGTGCGGCGGTCAGGTGATCGACCTCGGATACGGGCACGGCCGCTGGAATCCGCTGGACCCCGGCGTGATGGGTGCCGCGATCGCGCGCCTGGAGGACGCCGGGCACACCGAAGAGGCCGCCCGGATGCGAATCGCGCTGCGCGCCCGCCAAACCAACATCTTGGGTGGGCTGATCGAGCTGGTGCGCGGGCAGCGCATCGCCGACTACGAGGAAACCCTGGTGGCGACCGCGCTGCGGGTGCTGGATGAACGCGCCGTCGACGGGTTCGTCCAGGACCAGGCGCCGATCCTGTCGGACCTGGCCGCCGTCCTGGACGCCGGCACCGAGGATCTGATGCTGGACGCGGTGGCCGCCACCGAGGCCGACTACCGGGCGGCGGTGATCCCGCTGCTGCGTTCGCTGCGCGCGCTGACCCGAGGCCCCTACGGCGCGCTGTTCGACGGCCAGACCACCACCCGCATCGATATCGACAGCGTCGGGGTGTGCGTGGATGTCTCGCATCTGCCCGACGACCGCAAGCTGCGCGCCGCCGTCATGCTCGTGACCTGGAATTCAGGGTTCGCCTCCATCGAGGCCGCCAACGCGTTGGCCGCCGTGGGCCTGGAGCGGCAACGCAATTTCCAGGTCGTCATGGATGAGCTGTGGCAGGTGCTGGGGCTGGGGGAGTTCATGGTGGACCGGGTGGATGAGCTGACCCGGCTCCAGCGCGTCATCGGCGCGGCGCTGATCCTGATCAGCCACAGCATCCGGGACCTGAAATCGCTGCACGGCGCGGCCGCGGATCGCGCGATCGGCTTCCTGGAGCGGGCGCGGGTGAAAATCCTGGGCGCACTGCCGGAGGAGGAGCTGGCCGCCTTGGCGCGCGTGGTCAAGCTGACCGCCGCCGAGGCCACCATGGTCACCGGCTGGTCTGCCCCGCAAGCACTGACCGGGGAACCGATCCGCCGGCCCCGCCTCGAGGACGAGGACGCCGAGGCCGCGCCGCCGGCCTCTGCGGCGGTCGCGCCCGGCACCGGGCATTTCCTACTCAAGTACACCGAGAACGCGACCCCCGGAATCCCCTTCCTTCTCCTGCTCACCGCGACCGACCGGGCCAGCGGCATCCACGAAACATCAAGCAAGTTCAGCGAATTCGGCACACGCCGCCACACCGCCGCCGCCTCTGGGAGGGCCTGAATGTCGTCGTCGTCTCGTCGCTACCGAGTCGTCACCGCCGAGATCCGCGAGGCCGCCGTCAAGCAGATGCTGGCCATCATGGGCGAACATCCTGGACTCTCGCGCACCGCGGCCGCCAAGACCGTCGCCAGAAACCTTGGTGTGCACCATAATTCGGTGCTGAACTGGCTTGCCGACGCCGAGGACCTACCCACCGAGGGAATCCCCAAGGTCGCCGACTTGGCTGCCCAGAACGCGCTGCTGCGCCAGCGCCTCGCGACCGCCGAGGCACTGAATCAGAGCCTGACCAGCCGCCTGCACAATCTCGCCCCGGAAGCGGGATGAGCAGGTGAGCCCGGCCGCGCTGCGCACCACCTTGGCCGCTGTGGCCTCGGTGGTGCTCGGCCTGCCGATCCTGCTGATCGTCATGATGCTCGGCGAGGACGAAATCCGGTGCGCGCCGATCACCCCCGCCGGCCCAGCCGCTCCGGCCGCGTCACCGGCTCCGGCCGGATCGCGGGTGTGGCCGATGGCGGCGGGAACGTTCACGATCTCGGATGTCTTCGGGTCGCGCGGCGGGGACCACCAGGGCGTGGACATGGCCGCCGCCGAGGACACCCCGATCTATGCCGCCGCCGATGGCGTCGTCGCCGAGGCCGGCCCGGCCTCGGGATTCGGGCAGTGGATCGTGCTCGCCCACAACATCGACGGCCAGGTGGTCGGCACCGTCTACGGGCACATGTACACCTCCGGCGTGCTGGTGGCCGCCGGTGACGCCGTGCGCGCGGGCCAGCAGATCGCCCTGGCCGGATCCAACGGTCAATCCACCGGCACGCACTTGCATTTCGAGGTCTGGCCCGGCGGCCGGTACGGCGGCCAGCGCCCGATCGACCCGATGGGGTGGCTCGAGGGTGCCGGCCAGCCCGGCACCCCGAGCGGCCCCGCGCCCACCACCACACCGCCGCCGGTCACCGCCGCCCCCGACCCGGCCGCTGACCCCGGCGCCACCGCGAGCAGTCCGCCGCCGGTTGCCGCGCCCCCGGCCACCTGCCTGCCGGGAACCACCATGACACCCGGCGGTGGCGGGGTGGACGACCTGGCCGAGGGCACGGTGCCCGCGGAGTATGAGCAGTGGTACCGCCGCGCCGGTCAGCTGTGCCCGCAGATCTCGGCGGCGCTGCTGGCCTCCCAGGGCAAAGCCGAGAGCGGCTTCAACCCCGATGCGGTCAGTTCCGCCGGCGCGCAAGGGATCGCGCAGTTCATGCCCGGCACCTGGCCCGGCTACGGCGAAGACTCCGATGGCAACGGCCGGACCAGCCCGTTCGACCCAGGCGACGCGATCATGGCCCAGGGCAAGTACATGTGCCGGATCGCGGCCACGGTGGACGGCTGGATCAGCGACGGATCGGTGCGCGACAGCGGCGACCGCCGCGAGCTGTACCTGGCCGCCTACAACGCCGGAGAGGGCGCGGTGCTGCGCTCGGGTGGCTTCCCCACCGGCTCACCCGATTACGAGATCCAGACCCGCCCCTACGTCGACAAGATCCTTGCCGGCACCGCCGCGTTCTCGAAAACCCTGAGCTGAGGAGCAAGCCTATGCAGACCACACGAGCCCGCGGCCTCTGGCTGGCTCTCGGCGCGGCCGCGATCATCGTGGCCGGTGTGCTGGCGTTCGCGCTCACCACCGGCGGCTCCGAGGAGCATTCCCACGGCACCGACCACGGCCCCCTCGGACCGACACCCGAGAGCGCCGAGGCGGGCGCGGCCGCGAAATACGCGCTCACCGCCATGTTCTCCTGGCAGCCAGCCACCGACGCCAGCCCCGGCGCGGGCCTGACCCGAGCCGCGCCCTGGCTGACCGGGCACCTGGCCGCCGAGGCCGCCGCACCACCGGCCACCGGCATCCGGCCCCTGGCCGAATGGGCGGGCTGGCGCGCGGCCGGCGACATCGTGACCGCGCTGGTCACCGTCACCGCCACCAGCCCACCGACCGGCGGGCAGGCCACCGCCGCCGCGCAGGTGCGCCAGCTGGTGCAGCACCGCGACAACACCACCAGCACGCCCTGGCGGGACTTGACCGTCACCGCCACGCTGACCGAAACCCCCGAAGGCTGGCGGCTGTCCAGCTACACCGTGACCGGCTGACCAAGGAGAACAAGATGAGCATCGTTCCGATCTGGGTATGGGTGGGCCTACTCGCCGGCGCCCTGGCCTGGGTGGTGGTGGACCGGCTGGGTTTCGGCGTCACCTACTGGGCGACCCGAGACCCGCTGCGCCGGAGCGCGATCCGCGAGGCCGCCCGCATCCGGCGCACCTGGCCCCGCACCGCCCACGCCCTGGGCCTGGCCCACACCGTCACCACCACCGATCGGCGCGGGCGCGGGCCCGCCACCACGAAGGTGCTCATTCCGCCGATGGTCGGAATCCGCGTCGACCAGGCCGGAATCACGATGGAATTCGCCACCGTGCTCGGCATCGGCGCCGACGATTTCAGCCGCCAGGCCACCCATCTCGCCAACGCCTGGAAGGTCGCGGAGGTGGTGGTGCGCCAATCCACGCCCGGCCGCGTCCAGGTCCGCACACCGCGCCCCGCGCAGATCACCACCTACAGCGTCAAGCCGTAAGCCGCACCACCCCGAGCACCACCAGAACGACGGAGATCGACATGAGCAAGCCCACCGCCGAGCAGATCCGCGCATTGATCGGCAAGTACGCCGATTCCGTTGCGCTGGAACGCTATCTGGAAGATCCCGCCGCGTGCCTGGCCGAATGGGAGGAGCTGACTCGTCAGCCCATCGTCCCGACGTGGGGCCCGGCCTGCGGCACCGCGCTGGAACTGGGTATCGAGTTCCCCGCGCTGCTGGCCGCGCTGGCCTATGAGCTGTACACCCGCGACACCGCCGATTACGCGCTGTCCCGGATTCTTCCGGAGGGCGCGGGAGCCGACTGGCGGCGCTAGCGCCTGCTGCTGGCCACGGCTCCGAAGTACGACTGAACGACTAGGCGATAATACGACTGGTCGTGTTATACTCGCGGAGAGCTGCCGAGCCCCGCTCGCGCCGCGCACCTCGGACCAGGCCAGCATGGTGGGCACGACCTACAGGAGGCGGGATAGATGACACGACCGCATCGCGCGCAAACCCCGGCCGATCAGGTCGCGGTGATCATCGCCCCGCACGGTGTCTGGCTGCCCTCCAGTCCGCCGTTCGGCGCCGGCGGTGAGCCGCTGATGGGGCCGGTCGCCTCGGTCGATCACCTCGGCCAGGGCCTGACCTGGCTGACCGAGCACGGCTATCTGCAAACTCACGGCACGATCGCCCAAGCCTGGGTGCTGGGCACGGACGCGGTGGACGCGCTGGGCTGGCTGGTCGACCCCGGCCAGCAGGCCAAGGGCGTGACCATGCGCCAGCTCCAGGACCAGACCCGCGAGCGCCTGGCCGAGGCGGTGCAGGCCGCGCTGCCCACCCTCGAGGCGCGCGGCTGGACGCTGCGCAGCGGCTGGGAGACCGGCGGCTATCGCGTACGGCTGGAACGGCTCCCGGTCGGCCCGCGCTCACGCCCGCGAGGCCGCGGCGCGCCCGCCGAGCGCAAGGTGCGCGTGGACGTGGTGCTCGAGCCCTTCGCCTGGACCACCGGCGGCTCGGTGCACGACGCCGACGAGCGCGAAATGCTCGGCCTGCTCGGCGGAGAGGCCAACGGCACCGGCCTGCCCGACACCGAGACCGACCCGGACGCCGCCCGGGTGGAGCTCGGCCGCCGGATGAGCTGGTGTGTGCAGCATCTGAGCATGCTGCCCGGGGTGACCGGTTCCGCGACCGGTGCCGCGATCGCCGAACGGATCTGGCGCGCCGCCGAGGACCGCAACGCCGAGATCCAGGCCAAGCTGGACGCGGGCAAGACCACCAAGGAAGCGCCCTCGGTGTTCCCGACCAGCCCCGGCGGCCTGCCTCCGCTGACCGAGCCGCCCCCCGGCGACATCGAACCGCTGGTGTCCTGGGCGCGACTGCCCGACCACGCGGAGATCGAGCGCGCCGACCGGATCGTGATCGCCGATCAGCGCGCCGCCCACCTGGCCGGTGGCGGCGCGAAACTGGCGCTCGGGCACCCGGTCCCGGTCGCGCCCGCGGACTTGGACGCGGTGCTGTGGTTCTCCGGAGAGGACAAGCCCGCGCGCTGGCCGTGCGGGCTGTGGCGGGTGGTGCTGCCGCCCCCGGCCGAGGTGCCCGGCTGGGATGTTCTGCCGCCGCTGCATCAAACCTGGTGGGAGACAGGCCAAGCCGACCCGCAGGCATATCCGGCGGTGTGGGTGACCACCGAGACCCTGGCCGCCTTGGCGGCCGACCCGGACAAGGGCGGGCTGGGCTTGGCGTGGTGCCGCGATCATGTGCCGATCCTGGAGGGCATCACCTACCCCGAGGCCGGCCCGGCGCTCAAGCCGTGGCAGTCGCTGATGTCGGCGGCCTACCGCGCCGCCGTCGCCGAGGGCGACCGCGCGATGAAAGCGCTGACCGGGGACATCTACAAGGGCTATTTCGGTCGCTGGGCACAGACTCCAGACCAATGGGGTCAGTACCGTGCCCGGCACAGCCAGCGCATTTGGTACAACCAGATTCACGCGCTCACCACGGCCAGGACGCGCCGCAAGGCCGCCGACGCGGCCGCGCGCACCGAGGCCGCCGGATACGGGCCGGTGTACCCGGTGCGCGCCAACACCGACGACTGCACGTACCTGGTGCCGACCGGAATGGACGCCGCGCTGCTGGCCGACGACGATTCGGACGGCAAGTTCTACCTGGGCCGTACCGTCATCAAGCACCAGATCCCCATCACCGAAACCGGCCGCGCCGCGCTGCTCGCCGCTACCACCGCCAAGGAGTTCGCCGCCGCCGTCGACGCCGCCTTCACCGAAACGGCCCAGGCCCGCGCGGCGGTGAGCGCCTGATGGCCCAATACCGGCCCCGCCCAGCCGCACCCGGGGACGAACCCTCTCCCAAGCCGGTGCCGGTGAAAATCGACGGCTGGCGCCATCACGTCTCCGACGAGGCCGCCGCCTCCCTGGCCTCGGCGGCGGAGGGCTCGGACTCGGCGGGCCTGACCGAGCTGGCCGCGCTCCAAGACGAGGTGAGCGTGCGCGAGGCCCAGGAACTGCTGGGCCGTAAAGGCATCGTGGCCGCCTCCCACGACGCCGGAGCCCCGCGCGCGGCGTCCTCGGTCAGCCGCTGGTCCAAACAGGGCCGTATCCCCGACGACCGCACCTACGAGTTGACCCAGCGCCGCGCGTTCGTCGCCCGCCTCGGCGGTGTCAAGAACGCCGCCGACGCGCTGGGTACCTCGGCGGCCTCGGTCTCGTCCTGGCAGAGCGGTAAGACCGAAGGGTTCCGGGGCACTACCACCCGTGCGTTCCAGCGCGCCCAGCTGCACGACGCCCGCGACCGCGCCGGGCAGCGCCCGATCCGCGGCGCGCGGATCTCGGTGTCCACGCTGGTGGAGTACCGCAGTGCCTACGGTGGCGGGGGCATCGTCTCCCAGGAGTACCGGGGTTCGCGGACCTTCTCGCTGCACCTGGATGCCGCAGGCGCCGAGGATCTGGCCGTGGCGCTGCGCACCGGCGACCACCCGCGCGCCACCGCACTTGTAGAGGCCGGCCTCACTGCGGATTTCGGCACCTTTGCCGACTACTCCGATGCCGCCGGTGTCCACCTGCTTGAGGTGGACGTGCTCGATATCGACTGGTCCTGAGAGACACCTGCACGCGCTCCCCTGAGTCAGGTTTTCGATATTGCTTACCTATGCGCCAGCGGCTAGGGTAAGCGATATCGAAAACCTATTAGCGATTGGGAGTGTGGCGATGAACGAGGCAGTGGATCTGTGGGTGCGGGGCAGGAACGCCAATCGGCAGTGGTGTGAGCGCAGATTGACCGGCGACACTATCGAGAGCGCGGTGCGAGAAGCGGCGCCCTGGTTCACCGCTTCCGAGCTCGCCCTGGGCCATCCCGGCGGATTCTCGGTCACCGATGTCACGGTGACCGATGAAGGCAAAGCCACCGACTGGTACCTGCGGGTCGTGATCACCACCGAGGAAACGGGCACCTTCGGCGATATGCAGCCCGGTCGGCAGCGCCGCACCACCCTGGAGGGCAGGCACACCGTGCCTCCGATCCGCCGGACCTGGACGATCAAGCGCCACGGATCCGAGGGCGGGGAGGCCGAGATGCGCAGCCACACCACCGATCCCGCGAAAGCGGTGCTCGAAAACGCTGCTCACCTGCGCGAGCAGGGGTTGCTGCCGGGCGAGTACCGACCGAACGCGACACCGTATTCGGGCACGAGCATCCGCGCCCTCGGCGGTGGGGCGCATCTGGTCGGGATCTACACCTGGATCGACGGCGCGGCCACAGCCCACGAATTCGAGGTTCGCGCCGTTCTGGATCGCGGCGGCCGGCCCTCGGTCGACGGCGAGCCGGGCCGGACCAAAACAGTGCCGATCGCGCTGGGTACGGACCTGACCAGCCGAGCTGACGCCACGGCAGAAGCAGAGGGTATCTCCCGGGCCGAGCTGGTGCGCCGCGCAGTCAGGGCCTACATCGACGCTCGGACGTAGCGTGATCCGCACTGCCCCTGAGCGCAGAGCCAATCCGGGGTGCACATGCTTGAGGTAGACGTACTCGATATCGACTGGTCCTGAAGGGGATACCGTGACGCATCTGTGGGAGTTCGACCATCCGTACTACAGCTTTCAGGGCCACAGGCATGTGTCCCCAGCCAAGGGCGGCAACCACGAGAAATTCGCCTCGTGGGCCGAGTTCGCCGAATCGAGCCGCAGTGACGACCTGGACCAGAACCTGCTGGTGCGCTGGGACTGGCTCAAGCCCGATCCCCAATGGGCCGAGCCAGGGGAGACCGACGAGCTGGCGCTGTTCTATGTGCTGCAACGCCTGGGCGACTACTGGTCGGTGGCGGTGGAGGTGACCGAAGACGACGAACCCGCCGTACGGGAATGGCTGGCCCGCCGGGCGCACCATCTCCGGCAGATCTGGGCTCCACTGCTGGACGAATCTCGGGTGGGCGGCAGCGTGCCATCGTCTTCCTCAGCTGTGTGACGCCGAAATGGTGTCGCGCGCAATTGCCACCGGCCACGGTCGGGACTGCCGGAGCAGACCCCAAAAAACTTTACACTCATCTATGTGAGATGTAATGTTATCTGTATTCGGTTTGGCTGCTACGACTTTCGGGAGCTTCCCGTGACAATCACCCTTCCCTCTATCACCACCCCTGCGCGGCGCATGGTCCGCACCGCGCACACCTACAGCCGCGGCTGGCGAGTGTTCTTCGACGGCGACGGCCAGGAGGTCGTGGCGATCTACGACCCCGAAAATCGGTCGATCGGCCCGCAGGGCGACAGCTACGCCGTGGAGGTCAGCAATCCGCCAGCCCTGACCCAGCGCCGCGCCCAGGACGAGCTGGATGCGCTGGCCCAGGCCGATGTCCTCTACCCAGGCAACCGGGTTGCCGCACGGCGTTTCGCGGGCGATCTGCTGGCGATGTGGCGTGCCGATGATGGCGTCGACGGGGACAGCGAGCCTCGGGAGCGCACCAGCGCGCGCCAGCTCTACGCGCTGAACCAGCAGATCCAGAACGTCTAGGAGATCGCCACGATGTCCGAGACCAGCACTCGGCGCACCAGCTTGGCCTGTGCGATCGAATCCGCGCCCGCTTCGGTGTCGCCGCTCTACAGCGGCGAATGGACCTCGCTGCTGAATGCGACTCTCAGTCGCCTGGACCCCGATGTCGTCGGTCAGCCGTACCCGAACCTCCAGCGGCCCCGCCCGACCGAGGCCGCGCGCTTGGCCGCTCACGCGATTCGGCTGCATCAACGCCGCCACGGCGACAACCGGGCTGCGTGGGCCCTGAGTGAACCCAGCATCGGGCACGCGATTTCCAGCAGTGACAACGACATTCGATTTCCCGAGGGGCTGCTGCTGTTGCGTCTTCTGCCAGGCTTGGATCATGCAGAAGCCGAACCGTTCCGGTTGATCGGGAAGTGGCTGACCGCTGAGCCGGGCGACGAAGCGAGCTCCGGCCATCTCGTGCGCTGGTTGCGCATGCAGTGGCCGCAGTTCGAGCCTGAGCTGGGGCAAGCGTGGTGGGTGATGCACGGTGACCAGCTCATCGCCGAACTGGCCGAGGGGTCGGAAGCCAAGCCAGGCCGCCCTGCCAGTGCCGAGGAGCTCGAGCGCGGGCGGCTGCGGGCGGCGGTGTGCCAGCGCTGGACGGCGGGCGAGATCGCAAAGACTCGCCTGGCAGCCTTGGCGAAGGTCTCCCGGCCCACCCTGGATGCGTGGTTGTCCAGCAGCTAAGTGGATCTGGTTGCCTTGCAATTCAGTCGGCCCATGGATCACGAGGGCTCCAGTGGAGGCCGCGGCGACCCGGGGGCGCCCCGCCATCCAGCCAAGGCGTCGCGGCCGCGTCCACGAAGGCCGGCGGGCAGCGGCGCGAGTGCGATCCGCGCCGAGGCCAGCGCCGCGATCAGCAGGGCCGCCGCCTGGTGCCCAGGCGTTGCGGGATCGATGTGCTGGTCGACCAGGACCAGGATCGTGATCAGCACCGCCGCCCTGGCGATCTCGGCGACCCAGTTCGGTGCCGGATCCGGACGCTGATCGGTGCGGACCACGTGCATTCCGTTGCGGGCGGTCATAGCGCGCCCCCAGGGGCGCTGATGTGCGATTTCTGCATGTCGGGACCATAAAAGGGTGGTTCTCCACCCTGGTCTCGCCGAGTTCGGAGGGGCTGCGGCAGGTTCATGGGCCGAAACCTAAGGCCACACCATGACGCTGGGCGCAGGCCGTTGCCCGGCAGAATTTCACCGCCGCCGCTGTAGCAGGGGGTTTCTCCACCAGGCGTGCAAAAATCGAAATTGTGTTCGATGAATCTTGGCGGCCGGTGTACGTCCTGGACGGCCGAGAGGTCCAGCCGGGCCGGCTGTACCGGGTCCGGGGCGGCTACGCCGAGCCTGCCCCGGCCGCGTGCCCGCGCGGGCACGAACTGGGGCCGGGGCAGGTTCTCGTAGGCGCTCAGGCGTGCCAAGCCGAGCATGGGAGCCATCGCCTGCATACCTGCATCGAGTGCGGCTACGTCATCCGTACGCCGCCGGCCACCGACGATTGCCGCCGGTTCGAGGTTGGTGAAAGGTAGGCCGGCGCCGAGTGGAACTCAGCGCTTGCAGCAGTAGCGCAGATCTTCGCAGCGCTGCTTGCAGTCGTCGCTGAGGATGTCCCACGGCCAGGCTCCGGCGGTGGCGGTGGTGGCGCTCAGCGCCGCCAGGGTCAGGGCCGTGGCCACGAGCAGCTTTTTCATGGTTCCTCCCAGGTCGCGTAATCGGCTGTGGTGTCGAGTGGTCGACCGCCGCCAGGCCCGCCGGAGTGCGCGCGGTGATGCGGCGGGTGCAGTAAGTGCGGAGGGTGCGCGATCGGGGCTCGGTGGCAGGTGGGCCAGGGAGCGGCGCGCGGTGAGAGGCGGCCCTGGGCCAGGCAGCGAAAGGGCTGCATAGCGGGCGTGGTGCCGGGAGGGCTACAGGCAGCGAGATGGGCTGTGTAGCAGGCACGTCGGGTGTTGCGGGGGGAATGCTACGGGGTCGGGCCGTTCCCGGCGGTGCGGGGCTCGCACGCTCGGCCGGATCGCGTGGCGCGACACACCGACACACGCTAAATCGTAGACACGATTGCACGATTAAGCGTATGGTGGGTCTCGCGTCACCGGAACCCCCGAGGACGCGGACCCGAAACAGAAGGGGGGACCGGGCATCTCATATATGCCCGGTCCCCGCCTTCCAACCTTTCAGGAAGGGACCACCCGATGGCAAATCACACCGCGACGCTGCTCAACCAGGAGACCGCGCTGGCTGAACTGGTCGACCGTTCGAACCTGACCGGCGACAAAGTGGCCGAGCTCCTGCACGCCCTCGGCGAGCAGGCGCCCTATCTGCTGGACTGCTACGTCATCATCTGCCCCGGTGGACGCCTCTATGACGACGGCGACGCGCCCGCGGACTCCCTGGAGCTGCTGCGGCCGGTGCTCTACAGCCAGTCCGACGCCGCCCGCGATCTGGAGCGCCTCGAGCGGGACACGGCCGCGCTGGGCCTGATCGGCTGGCACGGGCAGATCGCGCGCCTGGGCGATCTGGCCAGCGTCACCGGCCCGGCCGACCTCCCCGACCGTTGCGTGCGTCGCGGTCCCGCGTCGGATTTCGCCGCGCCGCACCCCGAGGGCCGCCAGGAATGGGCCATCGCGTTGCCCGGCGGCCAGCTCTACCGCGACAGCGACGCGGTGTACGCGGGGATGCCGCACCGGATCTACGACACCATCGAAGAGGCCCAGGAAACCGTCAAGGTGCTGCGCGCCGAGATGGACCGCCGCGCAATCACCGACTACACGCCGGTGATCCTGTCCCGCACGGTGACCACCAGCGCCACGATCTGGGCCGGATAGCGCGTCCAGTTCACTGGATTCGGATGGCGTGTGTGGCCCCCGGCCGCGCACGCCATCCGGCAGTCGAAGCTCTACGCGATCTGCACCCGGTGATGGCAGCTGTGGCACCACCAGACCGATTCGCCACGCATCCGTGCCGCGTGCATCATCTCCCCGCACTCCGGACAGAACGGCGGCGGATCGGCCGCCCACAGGTCGATTGCGTCGACCAGCTGGCGGCGCTCGCCCTCCGCGCTGAACAGCTCCACCGAGCGATCCAGAACCACGACGCGCGCCCGATGGTCGAGGCTCAGCGCCCAAGTGCGCGCCGCCTCGGTCAGCTCCTCCAGATCGTTGGAAGACAGGCGGGTGACGAAGACGCCCGAGCCGGGCACGGTGACGTGCTGTTCCACCTGGAATCGGGCCATCGATCGCACCTCCTCCGTTGCCCTCGGTCCGAGGCCGGCGCACCTGCGCTGCGCGAGCATGTAGCAGTGGCCGGGAAATATTTCATGTCCACACCTACACCACGGCCGGTCAGGCGGAAAGCCTGGTCAGGGGGCCTTGATTCCCTGCCATCCGGAGGTGCGACAAAGGTAGGATAGTCGGCTATGAGCACTCGAAAGGTCAGCCTCTCCCTGCCCGCCGATCTCCTGGACCGCGCCGAGGCCGCCGTGGAGGCCGGCCAGGCCCGCTCGGTCAGCGCCTACATCACCGCCGCCGCCGGGTGCGGCGAGCACCGCACCACGATCAGCGCCATGCTCGAGCGTTGGGGAGCCGAGCACGGCACCGGCACCGCCGCCGAGCGAACCGCCGCCGAGGCTCGGGTGCGTGAGCACTTCGCCCGCGCCGATGCCCGCCTGGCCCAGCGCCGCGCCCCCGGCGCCGCGTGAGGCCCACCGCCGCAGGCACCATCCTGGACGCCTCCGCCCTGGTCGCCCTGCCGCGCAGTCTCTACGCCCGCACGCTTGTCGATGTCAGCGTGCGCGAAGGCCGGCCGCTGATCATTCCTGCGGCCGCGCTCTACACCGCCGCCCTGGCCGGGGCCGACCCGGCCGATTTCGACGCCGCGGACTGGGCGATCACCCCGGTCACGGCCACGATCGTCGCCGGACTGGTCATGATCACCCAAACCGCTACTGCCCCGGTCGGTCTCGATATCGCCCAGGTGGCCTGGGAAGCCGAGATCACGGGATTTCCGGTGCTGACCGACAACCCCGGCCCGTATGCCGGCCTCGCGGCCGGTCTGGACCTGGACGTGCTCTAACCCGCCTAGAAAGGCCCCGGAAGCCCTTGAGCTTCCGGGGCTTTCGCGATGAATCAGGTCAGGTCAGCGATTCCCCGCACCAGGGCGTCCAGCGCCTCGAAATCGCAGTCTTCGCGAAACTCCACGATCGGCGTGGTGCGCATCTCGCTCACGGCGGCCTCGTCCCGCGACTCCTCGGCCTCGGCCCTGGACTCCAGCACGACGACGTAGAACTCCTCGGCGCTCTCTTCATAGATGTAGGCGTAGCGGCTCATGATGATCTCCTCTGGGTAGTGGGCGGAAGGTTTTCAGGCGGCCTGGGGGAACACCGAGGCGACGGCGGCGGGGTCGGTGAGGTTCAGTTCCACAAGCTCGAGCAGGGCGCGCGGGCTGCGGTAGTAGGTGCCGTTCAGCGCGCCACCGAGGGCCACGATTCGGTAGTGCGAGCTGTTGCCGCCCGGGGTGCCGATCACGACGAAGAGCTGGCCTGCGCCGCGCTTGCGGACCACCGAGCCCAGATGCAGCGGCGGCGTGGACGTGGCGGCGGTCCGGGCGGTGGCCAGCTCGGCCTCGGTGGCTCGCCGCACGTAGTTCTTCGGTGCCCGGCACGACTGGCCCGCGCTGAGCGGGGCCAGGTCGATATTGACCTTGTGGACCTTGGTCACGGTGAAGACCGCGCCGCGCAGGTGGGCGGGTATGCCGGGGTAGTCGAGCACGACGTGCTCGCCGGTCTGATAGGTGGTTTCGGTGCTCATGGTGTGGGGGTAGTCCTTTCGGGTTGGTGGGGCGGCGGTGCCGCGTTCGCGGTTGCGGCACCGCCGCCCGGGGAGGCCTTGCCGGGCGCTGTCGCCCACCGCCCGGCAAGGCTGGTCTGAAGGGGGCCGGGCTACTGCTGGGTGGCCTTCTCGCGGATCCAGCGCGCCCTGGCGTTGCCCTGGATGTCCCAGCGCCGCTCGGGCGCGCAGCGCACGATGGAGGCGGCGGGGGAGTCGGGGTTGATCCGGGCGATCTCCAGCAGCTCATCCCAGTTCTGCACGGCGGCGCTCGTGCCGTAGACGGGCTGGCCGATCGACCCGGACCACGACGTGATCTCGCGATCCAGCAGCAGCCGCGCGCCGTAGAACTGCACGATGTCGCCGGTGCGCAGCGCGTCGGTGCCGACCGTTTCGCTGGTCACCATGCGGGCGCGGTCGGTGACCCGCCAGAAGGCGCTGCCCCACTTCTCGGTGTGGGCGTAGCAGGCGGGCAAGAACATCCCATCGCGGCCGTACAGGTGGTGGCTGGCCTCCACCGGCCCGGCGTAATGGCTAAACCCGCAGGTCTCGGAGGGGGTCAGCGTGGTGGTCTTCATGTCTGTCTCCTGTCGCCAAACTGGAGTGTTTCGATTACGAAGAAACGATAACACGACGGTACGACAGATCGTGTACACGATCATGGTGGCGTGTCGGTCCGCGCTCCGGAACGGTCACCGTGCCGCACACTCACATCGAAAGACTCACCCCCGCAATGCATTCCGGGGGTGAGTCGTAGGCGGGGTCAGTGCATGAAGTCCTCCAGGAACGACTCGGCGTTTTCGATCGGCTGATAGGACTCGGTGATCACCTCGGGCAGCGTGGCCTCCGGCCGATCGACCAGGACCGCCATGGCGTTGACGTGCAGGTTCAGCAGATCCTCGGCGTT
Organism: Nocardia sp. NPDC050435; assembly: GCF_040655395.1. Taxonomy (NCBI): domain Bacteria; kingdom Bacillati; phylum Actinomycetota; class Actinomycetes; order Mycobacteriales; family Nocardiaceae; genus Nocardia; species Nocardia sp. NPDC050435. The sequence continues at coordinate 1,615 of NZ_JBFAJW010000022.1, read as the reverse complement.
GGAGTCCAGATCGAACCTGTCGGTGATCAGGTCGACGGCGGCATTCGCGGCCGCCAGATAGCGGTCCGGCAGGGCCTCCAGCGCTTCGGCGGCCGCGCGGGCGGTGGCGGCCAACTCGCATGCGGCCTCGTGCTCAGCGTCCCCACCGTCCCCAGCGTTGTGGAACGCGTCGGCATCCTCGGTCAGGGCTTGGGCCCAATCGCCGGCGGTAGTGAGGCCGGCGGCGGCCTGCTCGGCCACCATGGACACGCGCAGCGCCTCGGCCAGCACCTCGGCAGCTGCCAGCCGCGCGTGGTCGCTGGCGGCACTGTCGTAGCGGCGCAACGCATCGGCCAGGCGGCGGCCGTCGTACTCGGGGTCGATCAGGCACCCGTCCTCAGCGGACGGGGCGAAATCGACATCCGGATCCGCGGAGATGACGGCGCGGCCGGTGCGCTTGGGAGCCACACAGCTGAGCGCGACGTGGGCGGATTCCTCGACAGGAGAGTCGATTTCCTCGGCCCAGGGGTATTCGTGCGCGCCGCCGTTCATATGGGCGTCCAGCGCGGCGCGGGCGTCCTCGGCAGAGCGATGCAGCGGCAGGCGCACCTTGTAGGTGGCCGTCGCGTCGGTGTCGATGGTCCATTCGCGGGTGCCCTCGGGGATGGGGTGAGTAGTAGTCATGGGGTGGGTCTCCTGTCGCCAAACGGGATTGATGATGACGACACGCTAACACGCTCATACGACAAATCGTGTAATCGTGTTAGGTTGGCGATGTCGCCCCGAGTTGAGGCGGCGAGATGAAATCCCACATCACAGCGGGTTTCGGGCATCTCATATATGCCCGGCACCCGCCCCAACGAAAGGGGTGTAGTTGATGACAACGCCACAGCTTCCCGAGGGCCGGGAGTCCGCGCTGGCCGTGTTTACGGAGACCTTCGATTGCGGTTCCCTGGCGTTCGAGGTGGGACCCGCACTCACCTGCCTGGAAGCCGAAGCGCTGGCGGGCCTGCTGGGAGCCCTGGGCAGCGCGGCAGGCGCGGATGCCTGGATAGAAGGTCACGCGGCCAGTGACGACTGCGGGGATATGCATTGCCAATGCGAGGACTGCGTGCCGGAGGATGCCGGACAGCAGTAGGCAGTGCCCCTGGGGGCCGCCCGGCGGTTGGGTGGCCCCCAGGGGGAAGGCGATTCGTCGTGTACACGACGGATTTTATTCGCATCGACTAGATCTGTTGTGCCACAAGAGATTAGTAATAGTTCCGAAACTCAATCTGTTGCGCAGCAACAGATTTCATATTCGCCATATGCGCGCATCCCGCGAAGCGGGATGCTACTATGGAGGCATGAGCAATGATCAGGCAACCCGCCCCGCGAAGCGGGGTAGTGCCGCCTCCGCCGCCCGCAGGGTGACGGGCCAGGCGAAGCCTGTAGCACCAAACATGCTGGCGCAGACGCGCTTTAGCGCGTCGGAACTCGGCAACGTGAAGCAACCCCGCACGGTACGCCGCTTGCGGCGTACCCCAGGCGCGCGAAGCGCGCCGGTTCCGGGGCCAGGTCGCGGATCCGGGCGCCGACGCCGCCGCCGACCCGAGCCCGCACGGTGCCGCCGCGTTTGCTCGCGACCGCCGGGCGC
>NZ_JBFAJW010000021.1:0-60726 GCF_040655395.1 Nocardia sp. NPDC050435 | reverse complement strand
CGCAGGCGCCGCAGGTGGTGCACGACCACAGGACTTCGGGGTCGATGATGCCGTTGACGTCCTCGCCACCGACCAGCGGACGCTCCGCCTCGGCCTTGGCCTCGGCCGAGATCTTCGCCAGCGCCGCCTCGTTCGGCTTGCCCTCGGCGTCGACCAGGCCGATCTCGTCGCCGCCCATGTCCTTGCGGCCGCCGGCCAGCAGGTACGGCGCCTTGGCGTAGCCGTGGTCGCGCAGCGACATGATCAGCAGCTTGGGCGAGAGCGGCTTACCGGTGTTCCAGGCCGGGCACTGGGACTGGCAGCGGCCGCACTCGGTACAGGTGGTGAAGTCGAGAATGCCCTTCCAGGAGAAGTCCTCGAACTTGCCCGCGCCGAAGACGGCGTCCTCGCCCAGGTCTTCCACGGCTTCCAGGTCGACGGGCTGGCCGGCGACCATCAGCGGCTTGGCCGCGCCGAGGGCGACGCCGCCGTCGTCCTCACGCTTGAAGTAGATGTTGGGGAACGCCGAGAAGCGGTGCCAGGCCACGCCCCAGGTGATGTTGCGGCCGACCAGGAACAGGAACAGCGCGCCGGAGAGCAGCTTGATCAGCGCGAAGATCGACACCATGACCGGGCTGGCGGGCAGCAGCTTCGCGACCTGCTGGGTGAAGAAGTCCGACCAGGTGTGGGATTCGCCGTAGGTCGCGATCTTGCCGGCCTTCACGAACACCATGCCCAGGCCCTCGACGAGGACGATGGATTCGATTACGTAGGCGGGGCCGAACTTCGATCCGCTGAAACGCGACAGCCGTTCGGGCACGCGCGGGTGGTTCAGCTGGCGGATGGCGATCAGCGTCAGAATGCCGACGACCGTTCCGATGCCGAGGATTTCGTCCACCAGGTGGTAGATGCCCCAGCTGCCGATGATCGGCCAGTGGAAGTGCGGGTCGATCGCCTGACCGTAGGCCTCGAACCAGAGAATGAATCCGGCGAGGAAGCCGATCATGACCAGCCAGTGCGCCCAGCCGACGGTGCGGAATTTGTTCATGCGCGTGTGCGCGAGGAACTCCACCATCATCTGCTTGAAGCGGGGGAAGAACGGTCGCCACCGATCCGGCGCGCTCTGGCCGACCATGACCGTGCGCGCGATCTTGCGGACGCCGTCGATGAACGACGCCCAGCACAGGAGGGTGAGCGCCGCCCCGATCACGCCCAGCGTCACTGTCAGGGCATTCATGTCGCGACCTTTCTTTCGAGGCAACACGAGCGGTCGTGGCCACCTGTCGACCACGGTTGGCTCGTATCGTAACCGCCAGTAAGTTACCCACCGGTAACTTATGAGACTCATTGTAGGATCGCCAGTTGGGCCGTGCCCCCTCTTACTGGGGCTTGACCTGCAAATCGCCTGTGAGCAACTTCACTCGATCGATACCCATCCCTCGTGGGTCCGGGCGATTCATCACGGTAAACGTCGACACACGGCCCCCGGCCGGTAAGGACAGGCTTAGTACTTCGGGTTGTATCGACTCGTAGCGGAAATGAGTTGATTACGTAACGGATCTCGCATCTTTGCTGCGATTGGATTACGCTCGGCTCGTTCTGTTCGCACAAGCCTGCCTTCACACTGCTCGGGGAGAATCCGCAAGGGCCCAACCACCTTTCGGATTGAAGAGCGATCTCGCGTGACGGAGGTACCGGCCTGCGGACAACCCTGATGAAGGATGGAAACTGAATGAACTTCCGCAGAACCACCGCGGCAGCCGCGTTGGTCATCGGTGCGATGACCGTCGGTATGGGGACGACACACGCTGAGCCGACGGCGCCGGCGCCGACCGAGCTCAAGTACTCGGTCAAGCTGGTGGACAAGACCATCGTCACGAAGCTGAGTGGCGGCAAGTTCGAGCTCTCGACTCTCGAAGAGCCGGCTGCGGATCCGGCCGACAAGCCCAAGATCACCGAGATCGCCGAGCTCAAGGACGACACCGGCAATGTGGTGATGAGCCTGCCGCTGACGTTCAACATCGCGGGCGTCCAGGTTCCGGTCAAGCCGGTCCTCAAGGACGACGCCCGGGTGCTCGAGATGACGCCGGAGCAGCTGACACCCGAGCAGCAGACCACCATCAAGGCGCAGCCGGTCAACGCCGTGCAGCTCAAGCAGGTGGCCTCGCCGATCGAGAACCAGCGTGCGATGAACGAATTCACCACGCAGTTCGGCCTGGCCACCGCGGTCGGCGGCTTCGTCGGCACCGCGGTCGGCGCGATCATCGGCGGCGGCATCGGCATCGCGATCGGTGCGATCCAGTGCGCGACCGTCGTCCTGTGCATCGCGGCCATCCCGACCTTCGCCGCGCTCGCCGGCATCGGCGGCGTGCTGGGCACGATCGCCTTCGGCGCTCCGGCCCTCGGCATCGCGGGTATGGACCTGCTGAACACCATGAACGCCGCTCCGGGCACCAGCAAGTGGAGCGATCAGAACATGAACGGCAACCAGCCGAAGTAATTTCGCGAGGCTGCGCTCGGCCCGCTTCCCCACCGGGGAGGCGGGCCGATTCGCGTTGCGGCGCTCTCAGTCCGGCAGCGTGACGGTGCCCTGGAACCCGGCCTCCCCGGCCCGGCGGCCCAGCCGCCCGAAGGACCGCTCCACCATCTCGAAGGTCCCGTCCTCGCGGACCAGCAGCACCGTGCTCGCCCGGGTGCCGTGCACCAGGTGCGCGACGAACCGGGCCGAGACCGCGCGCTCGAACGGCAGCTCGATCCCGGTGTCGGGCAACTGATCGTCGGGCGCCTCGGTCCGATCGGCCAGCACCTCGAAATACCGGTGCACCGCGCCCGGATCGGATTCCACCACCTTGCGCAACCCGTCCACGCCGTCGCGCACCTTCGGCCAGATCCGCTCGGGCGAGCGGAGTTCCGCGGCGGGGCCCGGGGCCGCCGAGGTGAGGAATCGGCCGTTGGACAGACCGTGGAAGCCGGGCGGCAATTCGCGCGGCGGCTGCGCACTGCGGTTGGAATGCCACCAGAGCGATCCGAGATCCGAGGCCACCACGTGGTATCCGTTGTAGTCGTCCGGGCCCGCAGCGACGCTCTGAAGGTACTTTCCGGGGCCGCCACGATCTTGGTCCCCGAGGTAGTCCAGCAGCAGCGCACCGCGCGAGCGCGCCTCGGGCCGTTCGTCGCACGGATTGCGCACGTTCGTCACCGCCGCGAACCGGTTCGTGCCGGTCGCCAGCCCGAGCCAGGTGCCGATCCGCCCGCGCGCGCCCAGATCGCGCCCGGCCAGCAATCCCGGCGTCTCCGGCCACCACCGCATCGACTCGGTGGGCCGGACATAGAACTCGTCCCGGTTGGCGGCGACGATCAACCGGTACTCCGGATGCGCGCGCCAGCCGAGCAACACCAAACACATGTCTTCAGAGTGCCCCAACAATGCGAAAAGGCCGACAGCTGCCCGCTGTCGGCCTTTTCACAGGGCTGTCAGTTGGTGTTGATCCGCAGGCCCGGGTTGTCGGAGAGCACCACGCTCAGCGGCTGCGCGAACAGCTGCGGCGTATTGCCGGTGAGTAGGCCGAGCAGGTTGGGGATCTCGCAGATCGGGTAGTCGGCGACCGAGGAGGCGCTGGAGATGCCGAGCGCGAGCCGGCCGCTCACGATCGGGCCGCCGCTGTCACCGGGCAGGGCGCAGATGTTGGCGGAGAAGCTCTGGGTGAGCTCCCGGTCGCCGACCTGCACAGTCTGATCGATGCCGTTGACCACGCCGCAGCTGAAGCCGGTGCGCGAACCGGACTTGCAGACCGGGGCGCCGACGACCGGGGTGGCCACGCCCTCGAGCACGATCGGCGCGCCGCCGGAGCGGACGCCGCTGTTGTCGAACCGGCCCCGGTGCTGGTCGGCGATCTTCACGATGGAGTAATCCTGGCTGCCCAGCACCGACTTCTGGAAGGAGCCGAGCTGCTGGCCGAGCTTCTCGCCGCCGATCAGCTCGTGCACTGCGGTGGGGGCGTCCAGGGCCGGGTTGCAGTGGCCGGCCGTGATGTTGACGGTGTTGCCCGCGCGGTCCACACCGTTGAAGCCGAAGGAGCAGCGCAGCGAGGAGCGGCCCGCGACGGAGGCGAAGCCGTCGCCGCCGGTGAGCGAGCCGCGGTTGATCTCGCCCGCGACCGGGGCGGCCGCCGGCAGCTGCTCGGCGGCGATCGGCGGGGCCATCACCAGCACCCGGGCCGGATCGACGAAGGCGGGCATCGAGATGCCGGCCTGATCCACCCGGACGGCGATGGTGTTGTTGACGGTGTCGATCACGACGCCGCGGATCAGCTTGGCGACCGCCTCGGGCTGGCCGTCCACCCAGCGCTCGAAAGCCGACTTCTCGCCGCGCAGCGCGGTTTCGCTCTTGGCGACCGCGCGCACCTCGAAGCCCGCGTCCTGCGCGGCCTTGCGGGCCTCGTCGGCGCCGGGGCCCTCGGTGAGCGCGACCACGGCCTGGCCGGCCTCGTTCAGCCAGGAGCCGCCGTAAACGGACGGGAACTGCCGCTGCGCGGTAGCCGCGAAACCGGCCAGCTGCTGGGACAGATCGGCCCGGCGCAGGTACTCCTCGGGGGAGATCTTCAGATCCCGCGTGACCGCGGCGATCAGCTCGGCGGGCAGTGCCGGAGCCGGGGCCGGTTCGGGTTCGGCATTCGCCATCGCCGCTGTCGGTGCGAACAGCAGAATCGCCGCCGAAGCGGCGATCGCGGATTTCGAACGGAACAATCCCAGACGTGGCAGACGCATGCCGAAACTATATGGGGTAACGACCGGGATCACTACTCCAAAGATGCTGTTTCGGCGAACTACCGAATTCGCGTCAGCCGGCGTTGGGCCGGGTCCGCACGGTGATCCCACTGCCCAGACCGCCGCCCGCGGAAGCATCGATGTCGGCCAGGATCGCCCGGATCGGGATGCCCAGCGTCGCGGTGCCGCCGTAGGGCGCCAGCGCGGTGTTGGCCTCGTCGCAGCTCGGGGCGTCGGCGGCGTTGGAGCCGCTGGTGATGCCCAGCGCCAGCGTGCCGGAGACGATCGCACCGCCGCTGTCGCCGCCCAGGGTGCAGGCGGAGCTGGCGAAGCCGCGCACGATCCGGCTCACGCCGTCGGCGGTGTAGAGCTGGGTCTCGACCCGGTCGGCCACCACGAACCCGCAGGTGAAGGTGGAGGACTGGCCGGACTTGCAGATCGGCGCGCCGGTGATCGGCTCGGCGGTGCCGGTGATGGTCAGGGTGGTGCCGTTGGCGCCGCGCACCGAGGGCTGATCCATGCCCGAGCGCACCGCGCGGTCCGACAGCTTGATCACCGAGTAGTCCAGGCCGGTGTCGCCGCCGACCTTGGCGGCCACGAAGGTGCCCAGCTCGGGGCTGGCGGGGATGTCCTTGATGTTCGGGTAGTACACCGTGGCGGTCTGATCCGGCTTGCCCAGATTCGGATCACAGTGGCCCGCACTGATGTTGAGCGCGTTGCCGGCCGCGTCGACGCTGTTGAAGCCGAACGAGCAGACGTCGACGCCCGCCAGCGAGGTGTCGCTGAGCGCCGTGGGGGCGCTGATGTAGGTGTCGCCGCCCATCGGCCGGCGCTCGACCGGACCGCCGCCGCCGGGCGAGAGGATGACCTTCACGTTGGCGATCAGCGTGGGCAGGTTCAGCGCGTGGCCGACGGTGGTGTTGGCGACGCTGAGCACCAGCTGGCTGTTCAGGAAGTCGATGGCGACGGAGTTGATCGCGTCGGACAGGCTCATCGGCAGCGTGCCGATCCACTGGTTCACCTGCGTCAGCGAGGTTTCCAGCTTGGCGGCCGAGATCGGGGCCATGTGGGTCTGGTAGCCGTCGTCGGCGGCCAGCTTCGCGGCGTCCGGAGAGGTCACGGCGACAACGGGTTTGCCGTCGGCGCCGATCCACGCGCCCGCGTAGGTGTCGGGCTGGGCGGCGCGGAAATCGCGGGCGTAGGCGCTGAGCTGCTGGGCCTTGGCGGCGCGCTCCAGATACTGGGCCGGCGAGATCTTCAGGTCGCGCTCGATGGCCTGCGCCAGTTCGGCGGGCAGGTTCTCGGCGGTCAACTGCGCGGGCTCGGCCGGTTCCGCCGAGGCGGGGTTGGCGGCGAGCACGGGGGCGAGGAAAACGGTCGTGGCCGCGCCGATCGAGGCTGCCTTGACCGCGGCGCGACGCGCCACCAACTTGCGCATGAAGTCCCTTCGTAGGCACAGGTGTGCCAGCTACATCCGTGCACCAGATCCGTTGGCGCGCAGTCTTCCCAGCAACGGACCGAAGTTCCGCTATCTTTCCGGCAACACCGGTCAGCGGATCACTTTAAGGCACAAACCCCGGTTGGTCGCTAGTGAATCGAATGATTCAGTTCGGGACCGGTATCACGAAGGTCGGCGGGGTCCAATCGTTCTGCGGCGGTTCCCACGCCGGGGGCGCTTGGAAGCCGGGACGCGTGGTGGTGGTGCGCCGCGTGGTGGTGGGAGTCGTGGTCGGCGGTTCGGTGGTGGTCGGCTCCGCCGTGGTGGTCGGCGGCGGCGCGGTGGTCGTCGGTTCCGGCGGCTCGGTGCTGGTGATGCTGATCGGCGGCTCGGTGGTCGGCGGCAGAACGGGCTGCGGCGTGGCGCTCGGCGTCACCGTCACCTGATCGGATTTCGCGTCGCGCTCCGGCGGCACCGCGGGGGTGTCGTCGCCGCGGAAGAGCAGCGCGACGCCGATGCCGCCCAGCACCAGACCGATCAGCGCCGCGGCCGCGATGAGCAACGGAATACGGCGGTCGCGGGCGGGCGGTGGCGCAGCGACGTCAGGTGCCGAATTGGCCAGCACCGCCGTCGGAGTCGGGGCGGGCAGCGGGGAGGCGGCCGGCATGGTGGCCGAATACGCCTGCGCCGTCGCGCCCGCGGACACCTGCGGGATGATGTCGGTGACCACGGTCGAGTTCTCGGCGTTGCCGGGATCCGGCGGGGTGGTGCCGGCCGGGGTGGCGAGCACCGCGGCCAGGGCGGCGCGCGCCGCGTCGTAGGCGAACGCCTTGTTCGGTTCGGCGGTGTCGATCGCGGGCAGATCCGCCTCGCTGACCAGCACCACCGAACGTAGGCCCAGATAGTCCAGGGCTTCGCGCAGGCCCTGCACATCCTGGAGGAGCCAGTGCGCGGGATGGGTGGCGTAGAACTCGGCGGGGCCGCTGAGGTGCTCGGCGGTGAGGTTGATCAGGCAGAACAGCGCGGTCGCGACCAGATCCTCGGCGCGATAGGCCTCGCCGTCGTCGACCGGGATGCCGGCCGGATCGCCGACCGAGCCGAGGAAGCCGCTGATGGAATGCGCGTTCGCCGGCGCGGGGCCACCGAGCACGGTGTCACCGTCGTCGGCCATGTGCAGGATCGACTCGCGGACGACGTACTGCAACTCACCGGCGTCGGTGACGATCGCTGCCGTACTTTCGTCCTGGGCGATCCGCAGGCCCACCCCAGTGGCCATCCCAAAACCTCGCTTCGATCTCGATCAACCCACGCCGCGCGCGAGCCGGGCGCCGCCGTCGGACACCACTCACACGGACAGCGAGCCCTGCTGGTGAGCCGCACACCCCATGGCGCGAAGCATCGACAATAACTCCGAGCGTGAGGTCGCACCGATCCGGCGTCGGATCCGGGCGACATGATGCTCCACCGTTTTGGCGGAAATGTATAGCCGTGCTCCGATCTCCCGGTAGGTCAGACCGAGCAGCACCAGCTCGGCGACCTCGCGTTCGCGTTCGCTCAGCACCGCCTCGGCCTCGATGACGGGCGTGGGTTCGGCGCCCGGGCGGCCGTGCGCCGGCGGCGGGGCCGGCGGTTGCTGCGGACGCAGGGTGGAGCGCGCGGCGCGAGCCAGCTCGCCGAGCGCCGCGGAGGTGATCGCGTCCGCCGCGGCGGCCGTCGCGGACGCCGCGGCGAGCTGCGCCGCCTCGCGGGCCAGGCCGAAGTCGCGCAATCCGGCGACGGCGGCCTCGGCCCGGGTGGCAACGATCTGCTTGCGCAGGACCGAGGTCCAGGCACGCGCGGCCAGCGCGAGCACGCCCGCGTGCCGGTCGCCGGTGGCGGCCGCGGCGTCGAGCGGGCGGGACGCCGCGAGCAACCGCTCCGGATTGTGCGCCGCGATCGCGGCCTGCACGGCGTACCAGTGGAAGATGTTGGCCCAGCCGGGCGGCTGGCGCAGGCGCCGCAGCAGCGCGTGCGCGGCCTCGACGAGCGGAGCGATGCGGCGTTCCTCGTGCAGCAGCACGCCCGCTGTCCAGAGCTCCCCGATCGGCAGCATGGTGAGCAGGTCGGCGTCGACCGCGTCGAACAGCGGGCAGGCGGCCTGCCAGGCACGGGCGAGCGCGGCGTGGTCACCGGCCCGGCGGGCCAGCCCGACCACCACGCCGTGCGCGAGCAGCCGGTCCCGGATGTCGAGCCGGTCCCAGTTCAGCGTGGCCGCCGTGGCCGCCGCGCCCTGCTCGTCGCCGTCCAGCAGCGCCGCCCAGGCGGAGAGCACCTGCAGTTGATGACAGCGCAGGCCGCCGGCGGTGGCCCGCTGCAATGCGTCGGCGGCGCGCTGCGGCGCGCCGGTGCTCAGGCAGAGCAGGGCCGCGATCGACACCGCGGTGCAGGGCAGGAAGACATCCGGGCCGGACCCGCTGTCGGCGGCCTGCACGAGTGCGGAAACCGCGGCGGCGGTGCGGATTTCGGTCTCGGACTCGGCCAGGGTGTCGGCCAGCGCGACGGCGATGAGCCGGGCCTGGGCACCGGCCTCGGTCGGCGGCCACTGCGGCGCGGATTCGGCCAGCTTCGCCGCGGCGGCGGTATTGCCGGCGAGATAGTGCACGGTCGCGCCGACCGCCCAGTCCGCGCCGGTGCGGTCCGGGCCGAGCCAGGTGTAGAGCTGGGCGGCCCGGCCGGTGAGCCCGCGCCGGGCCAGCACAGCCGAGCAGATGCGCACGGCGTCGGCGAGGTCGGTCCCGGAGCTGCCGGTGCGGGCCAGCATCGGCTCGGCCAGGCGCATCGCGGTCTCGCCGTCGCCGGTCTGCGCGGCCGCCTCGGCCCAGCGCAGCGCCATCCGGTTCAGATCGGCGCCGGCCGCGGCCGCGGCGGCGTAGTAGCGCACCGCCTCGCGGCCCGCGTTTTCGGCTGCGGTGCAGAGGAATTCGGCCAGGTCCGGGTCGCGGACACCGGATTCGGCGACCAGCAGGGCGGTGTGGTCGCGTAGGAGCCCGGCTTCCAGCCGCGCGGCGAACAGCCGCCGCTGCACCGCGAGGTAGCGGTGGTCACCGAGCAGCGTGCGCAGCGGCCCGATGGCCGGGGCGAGCAGCAGATCGGCGTCGGTGACCAGGGCGGTGGCCCGGGCTCTGTCGATCAGCGCCTGGGCGTCGGCCGTTTCCACGCCCAGCACCGCGGTCAGCTCGCTGGAATCCAGACCGGTGCCGGTGGTGGCGACCGCCAGGGTTTCCAGCAGGTCGGGGGCGAGATCGTCGAGCTGGGCGCGGGCCCAGTCGGTGACGGCCGCGTCCACCGCCGCGATGCCGGCGTCCAGGCGCGCCGAGCAGGCCGCGGCCAGCGCGGTGACCACCCCGCCGCGGATTCCGCCGGTCTGCTGGTGCAGGTGCTGTGCCACGTGGCGCGGCACCGTCATCCCCAGTTCGCGGGCGAACGGGCCGATGTCGGCGACGCCGAGCGGGCGCAGGTCCAAAACCCGGCCGCGCCGCGAGACCGCGTCGGCGAGCGCGCGCAGGTCCGGATCGTGCGGGCGCGGCTGCACCGTGACGATGATGGTGCAGCGCCCGGATTCGATGAATCCGCACAGGGATCGGAGATCCTGTGGGCTCAAGGTGTGCGCGTTGTCGATCAGCAGGGCCGGGCGCGGGCCCTCCGGATGACTTTCCGGGCACGGGTGACAGACCGTGTCGCACAGCGGAATTCCCTGTTCGTGCAGGCGCGTCCGCACCGCCGCGAGCAGCGTGGACTTCCCCGTCCCCGAGCGGCCGCGGATGAGGGCGACGACCGGCGCGTGCGTGCTGCGGCGCGCGGCGGCGGAATCCAACTCCCGGAAGATGTCTCGCGCACACGGCATGGTGTCGAATGCAGTGTCAGGCACGGGCAGCTCCGATCATGTTTGCCAGTTCATAGCTTATCGACGCGTGATCGACTCTGTCACCGGTTGCGCAGTGGCGCAACAGATCCGGGGCGCGCAGCGGCCTTGCGGCCGGGCAGTACCGGGCCCCGGTATCGCCGATAATCCCCCATGCCGCCGTAGCGGCCGAATTCGACGCTGCGACAGTGCCGCCGAGCGTCAGACGCTGTGTCATTGGTGAACCTCGTTCGAAACCGGGTGCCCCGGCAATGCTGGTCTTGACAATCCGCAATCGCGGAATTCGGGTCCGGAAAGACCCACCCGTAGTGTCGGTTGCTGGCAAACCGCCGTTACCGCGAAACGCCGATTCAATTGTCTACGATGATTCGACGCGGCGCGCGGCGCGGAGCCATTTGCGGTGCGCGAAAGTCGCGGAGCGTGCGCTCGGCGCGCCTCGTAGACCCGGCGAAGGCCGGGATCCAGTCGCCAACATGCGGATAGTCGTCACCCGCTTGGATCCCGACCTTCGCCGGGACGGCGAGACGCCGCCCGGTCCAGGGCATTTCCGCTCAGAACAGCGGATCGTGCCGGATGTTCTTGGTCTGCGTGCCCGCCGCCATCAGGCGGAACTTGGTGGTCTGCACCATCGACGGCGAGCCGACGATCTGCACGTCGCGGTCCGCCCAGGGGCCGAAACTCGCGACCACCTTGCCGATCTGACCCGTCATGCGCGGCTCCAAACCCGGCAGGTGCGGATCCGGCTCGCCGGAGTCGACGTGCCACCACGGGTTGTCCTCGTATTCGGCGACCGGGGTGACGGTGAGCCATTTGTTCGCGGTGGCGAGCGTGCTCAGCGTCTCGAGGTCGTAGAGATCGCACGGGTGGTGCCCGCCGACGAACAGGTGCACCTTCGGGTTGGTGCGGCGCTGGGCCATCTGCAGCAGTTGGGCGCGCAGCGGCGCGATGCCGGTGCCGCAGCCGATCATCAGCATCTTGCGCTTGGTGTTGCGGGGGACGCCGAGCCCGCCGAGCGGCGAGCCGAGCAGCCATTTGTCGCCCACCTCGGTGTGGTTGACCATGGCCGGGCTGACCCACCCGCCGAGGACGCCGCGGATGTGGAATTCGATCTCGCCGTTGGCATTCGCGGGGACCGACGGCGAGAGGTAGCGCCACATCCGCGGCCGCGCCGGGACCTGCACACTGATGTACTGCCCGGCGGCGTATCGGATCGGCTGGTCCAGCTGGAGCCGGACGACGGCCAGATTGTGCAGGACCATGCGCCGCTCCAGCACGGTGCCGGTCCACACCGCCGGCGTCGTTTCCTTGGCGGCGGCGCCGATCATGGTGTCGGCGATCAGCGTCAGGCCCTCGTCCCAGGCCCGGTCCACCTCGTCGGTCCACATCTCGTTGCCGGCGAAGCGGCTCATCGCCGTCTTCAGGGCGTGTGCCACGGCCTGGTAATGCTCGTCGCGCACACCGTATTTGCGGTGGTCACGGCCGAGCTGGGCCAGGAAGGGGAGCAGCTTGTTCGGTTCTTCCAGGCGGTCCAGGGTGTAGGAGATGGCCCGCACCAGACGGTCGCGCTGGGAATCCATGGCCGCGGGGAAGAAATCGCGGGTCTGCGGATACTCGGTGAACAAGATCGAATAGAACGAGCGGGATAGTTTCTCGGGGCCGCTCTCCTCCGCAGCAACCGCCTTGAACGTGGTTCTGATCAAAGCGACAGTCCGCGAATCCATATGCGTCACAACCCCATTCCGCGCTCGAACACAGACCGTGCAGGCGAGTGAAAGTAGTGTGGGTCACTCGACAGCAGCCGATGATTGGAGTGTAGGGGAGGTTTGCCAGCAACGGAATCATTCGTATAAACATCACGCGTGTAATTCCTCGAAAACGAGGACGTGTAATGAGAAAGTCCTTGGAAACCAACTGGTATTCAATCTTTGGACGAGAAATCGGCCAGTCTCTCGTTGAATTCGCAGGACCCGATTTGGATGATTCGCCCGGTTCGTCGCTGTCGGGCGATCATGTGGCAACAGCGCGTATATCCTCAGTTACCTTGCCTGGCAACCGATCCGCATCCCGTCACCTGGGCGGAGTCGAAATTCGCCGGACGATCCGACAATCCGCGCGCGCCAGCAAACATCGCTAGTGGACAGCAAACCTGGCGTTCGGTCGGCTATCTTTCGCGCATAACGCAAACGGGCCCCGGAACCCGGCTCGCCGCGTGGCGAGCCGAGCCCCGGGGCCCGTGGTGTTGCTGACTATCTGCTGGCGGCCCAGCTACCGCTGATGCCGCGGCTTCCAGACCACCAGCGCCGTACTGCGTTGCGGCGGAGCGAAGTCGGGCCGATAGCCCGCGCGCATCCGCTCCAGCTCGGCGGCCAGCTCGCCCACCCGCTGCTGCAACTCTTCGACCTGGTTGGTCAATTCGATGATCCGTTTGATCCCCGCCAGATTGACGCCCTCGTCCTGGGACAACCGCTGCACCTCGCGCAGCAGCTCGACATCCCGGGACGAGTAGCGCCGGCCGCCACCCGAAGTGCGTTGTGGCGTCACCAGACCCAGGCGGTCATACGTGCGCAGGGTCTGCGCGTGCATGCCCGCCAGCTGAGCGGCCACCGAGATCATGAAGAACTCGGTACGCGACGCCCCGGAGCCCGGCGCGTTCTTCGGATTGTGGGACATCAGGAACCTGCCCATCCTGCACGTGGATCGAAACCGCTGGCCTTCTCCGCCGCCTGATAGCGCTCCAGCGCCTGCTTGGCCTCGTCGTCCAGCTTCTGTGGAACCGCGACCTTGACGGTGACCAGCAAGTCACCGGCGCCGCCGCCGCGCTTGGGCACCCCGCGCTCGCGCACCCGCAGGATGCGGCCATCGGCGGTGCCCGGCGGCACCTTCACCCCGACACGACCCTCCAGCGTAGGCACGGAAACCGTTGTGCCCAGCACCAACTCACTGTAACTGACCGGCAGCACCAGGGTCAGGTCGTCGCCGTTGCGGCCGAACACCTTGTCCTGGCTGACGTGCACCGTCACGAACAGATCGCCCGAGGGCGCGCCCCGCAGGCCCGCCTCGCCCTGCCCGGCCAGCCGGATCTTCTGCCCGTCACTGACGCCCGGCGGGATCCGGACCGTGATCGTGCGCGTGCGGTTCTGGATACCGCTGCCGTGGCAGTCGACGCACGGGTCGTCGATGATCGACCCCGAACCCCGGCAGTCGTCGCACGGCTCGCTGAACCCGAACGCGCCCTGGTTCCGGCTGATGATGCCGGTGCCGTTGCAGTTCGGGCAGACCCGGGGACTGGTCCCCGGCTTCGCGCCGCTGCCGTGACACGTGGTGCACGGTGACGGACTGGTCATCCGCAGCGGAACGGTGACACCCTGGGCCGCCTCGCGGAAACCGAGGGTCGTCTCGGTCTCCACATCGGAGCCGCGCCGCGGCCGGCTGGTGGGCCGCTGCCCGCCGGTCCGGTTGAACAGACCGCCGAACAGATCGCCGAGCCCGCCGTCGGCGCCGCCACCGGCCGCGCCGAAGATGTCGCCGATGTTGAAGTCCTGCGAGAAACCGCCCGAGGCACCGGGATTGAACCCGCCGCCCCGGCCGTACCCGCCGCCCGCGAACAGCCGGCGGGTCTCGTCGTACTCCTTGCGCTTGGCCGGATCCGACAGCACGGCGTGCGCCTCGCTGACGGACTTGAACTTCTCCTCGGCCTTGGTGTCGCCGGGGTTGGCGTCCGGGTGCAGGTCACGAGCCAGCTTGCGGTAGGCCTTCTTGATCTCGTCCTGCGTGGCGCTGGAGGAGACGCCCAGCTCCTTGTAGAAGTCTTTCTCGATCCACTCCCGTTGGCTCACCGTACGTCTCCTCCTCTCCCTGATTCGCGGGACTCGCTACGCCCTTCATGGTCACGCTGCGCTACCGCCTCCGGGCGCTGAGCTCGCCCCGCGGTCGCTCTAGTCGTTATCGGTTTCGGCATCAGCATCCGATGCCTCTGTCTCTGCCACCGGCTCGGCGGCCGCGGCCACCGGATCGGTTACCCCGACGAGCGCGTGCCGAAGCACCCGATCGCCGAAGCGGTAGCCCTTGCGCATGACGAGCCCGATCACCGGATCGTGGCCGGAGCCCTCGTGCTGCACGGCTTCGTGCAGCGTCGGGTCGAAGGGCTCGCCCTCGACGCCGAACTCCTCGAGGCCCTGCTTCTGCAGTGCGCCGGCGAGCTTGTCGGCCACCGCCTTGAGCGGGCCCTCCAGGTCGCCGTGCGCCCGGGCGCGATCCAGATCGTCGAGGACACCGAGCAATTCGGTGACCACGGCGGCCTTGGCGCCATCGATGGCGGCCTTGCGGTCGCGATCGACCCGGCGCCGGTAGTTGGCGTACTCCGCGGTCAGCCGCTGCAGATCGGCGGTGCGCTCGGCGAGTTCGATGCCGATGGTGTCGGCGACCTCCTCGACGACCTCGTGCGCGTCACCGGCGCCGTTCCCGGCCGCGGCCTCCTCGGCCACGACCGGTTCCCGCACCTCACCCGTCTCGGGATCGATCTTTCGCTTGTCCACGAAGGTAACCGGCTCCTGCTCCGAGTTCCCCTGAGTCACTTCTTCTCCGTGTCGATCGGATCGTCGACGACCTCGGCATCCACCACCTGATCGTCATCGGCCTGAGCGGAAGAGCCGTTGCCCGAGGCGGCGGCGTCGGCGGCCTGCGATTCGTAGATCGCCTGGCCGAGCGCCTGCGACTCGGTCGCCAGCTTCTCCACGGCGGCCTTCACGGCGGCGATGTCGGTGCCCTTGAGCGCCTCGTTCGCCTCGGCGATGGCGGCCTCGACCTTGGACTTGACCTCGCCGGAGACCTTGTCCTCGTTGTCCTTGATGAACTTCTCGGTCTGGTGCACCAGCGACTCGGCCTGGTTGCGGGTCTCGGCCTCCTCGCGGCGGGCCTTGTCCTCGGCGGCGTGCGCCTCGGCGTCCTTGACCATCCGGTCGATCTCTTCCTTGGACAGGCCGGAGCCGTCCTGGATCTTGATCTTGTTTTCCTTGCCGGTGCCCTTGTCCTTGGCGGTCACGTGCACGATGCCGTTGGCGTCGATGTCGAAGGTGACCTCGATCTGCGGCACGCCGCGCGGGGCCGGCGGCAGGCCGGTCAGCTCGAAGGAGCCGAGCAGCTTGTTGTGCGAGGCGATTTCGCGCTCGCCCTGGAACACCTGGATCTGCACCGAGGGCTGGTTGTCGTCGGCCGTGGTGAAGGTCTCCGAGCGCTTGGTCGGAATGGTGGTGTTGCGCTCGATGAGCTTGGTCATCACGCCGCCCTTGGTCTCGATGCCCAGCGACAGCGGGGTGACATCGAGCAGCAGGACGTCCTTGACCTCGCCCTTGAGCACACCGGCCTGCAGTGCGGCGCCGACGGCGACGACCTCGTCCGGGTTCACGCCCTTGTTCGGCTCGCGGCCGCCGGTCAGTTCCTTGACCAGCTCGGAGACGGCGGGCATACGGGTGGAGCCACCGACCAGCACGACGTGATCGATATCGGCCACGTTGATGCCGGCGTCCTTGATGACCTGCTGGAACGGCGCACGGGTGCGGTCGAGCAGATCGGAGGTGATCTTCTGGAACTCCGAGCGGGTCAGCTGCTCGTCGAGGAACAGCGGGTTCTTGTCCGCGTCGACGGTGATGTAGGGCAGGTTGATCGAGGTGCTCTGCGAGGAGCTGAGCTCGATCTTGGCCTTTTCGGCGGCTTCGCGCAGCCGCTGCAGGGCCATCTTGTCCTTGGTCAGGTCGATGCCGGCCGAGGCCTTGAACTTGTCGACCAGCCAGGTCACGACGCGCTCGTCCCAGTCGTCGCCACCGAGGTGGTTGTCGCCGGAGGTGGCGCGGACCTCGACGACGCCCTCGCCGATTTCCAGCAGCGAGACGTCGAAGGTGCCGCCACCGAGGTCGAAGACCAGGATGGTCTGTTCCTTGTCGCCCTTGTCCAGGCCGTAGGCCAGCGCGGCCGCGGTCGGCTCGTTGACGATGCGGAGCACGTTCAGGCCCGCGATCTGGCCGGCCTCCTTGGTGGCCTGGCGCTGGGCGTCCTCGAAGTAGGCGGGGACGGTGATGACCGCGTCGGTGATCTCCTCACCGAGGTAGGCCTCGGCGTCGCGCTTCAGCTTCATCAGCGTGCGCGCGGAGATTTCCTGCGGCGTGTACTTCTTGCCGTCGATCTCGGTGGTCCAGTCGGTGCCGATGTGGCGCTTGACCGAGCGGATGGTGCGGTCGACGTTGGTGACCGCCTGGTTCTTGGCGGGCTGGCCGACCAGAACCTCACCGTTCTTCGCGAACGCGACGACGGACGGGGTGGTGCGCGATCCTTCGGAGTTCGCGACGACAACGGGCTCGCCGCCTTCGAGAACGGCGACGACCGAGTTCGTGGTCCCGAGGTCGATTCCGACCGCACGAGCCATGGTGGTTCCTCCTAGTTGACGTATTACTTGTCGGTGCCGGGCGCGGGGTTGGCGGCTCCAGACACCTTTCGCGGAGCACGGTCCCAGCAACGCTGAGCGTGGTCGGCTCAATCCTGCCCTCGGCTCGGCCGGGAGTCAACTGAGACTTGAGTCGCACACGCTCAACATCTAGATCTGCTCAACCGGCGGCCTGCGCGATCTATTCCCAGATCCCGGCGGACGCCCTTCGCCATTGTCGTCAGGCAGGCGGCACCCGGCCACGATGTAGCCGGTTCGTAATGGAAATAGACCGAATGGTCCGGTCTACTGCAGGCCCTCGAACTGGATGCGCTCGGCCGGCGTACCAGTCTCGAGCAGCCGGTTCACCGTGGCGTGCACCATCGCCGGCGAGCCGCAGACCAGCACCTGGTGCCGATCGAAGGCGCCGTGCGTGCCGATCACCTCGGCCAGCGTGCCCTGCAGCAGATCCTCGGGACCGAAGCCGATGTCGACCCGGGAGTGCTCGTACCAGTCGTCGGTCCAGCCCGGATCCTCGACGCTGTCGACCACGGGCACCACCGTCAGCCAGGGCAGTTCCGCGGCCAGCAGCACCAGCATGTCCCCGGCGTAGAGATCGCGCGGGCTGTGGCCGCCGAAGAACAGATAGGTGGGCGGCGGCTCCGCGTGCCGGGCCAGCTCCAGGATCTGCGAGCGCATCGGCGCCAAACCGGTGCCGCCCGCGATCATGACCACCTCGTCGCCATCCGGATCCACCTGGAACATGCCCGCGGGCGCGGTGATTCGCCACTCGTCACCCGGCTGCGTCTCGGTGACCAGCGTGCTGCTGAGCCAGCCGCCCGGCACCGTGCGCACGTGGAATTCCAGCTTCCCGTCCAGCGAGGGCGGCAGCGCGGGGGACAGCCGCCGCCGCACCTCCGGATGCTGGGGCACCCGGACCTCCACCGACTGGCCCGCGGTGAACGGCACGAACTCGCCGATCAGCCGGATGACGGCCAGGTCGTGCCGGAGCCGGTGATGCCCGACGACCGTGGCCGTCCACTCTGGGGACGCGATGCGGCTGGGATCGATCTCCAAGGATGTCTCGCTTACACAGGATCGGAGGTGATGATGTGCTCGGGGGTGCCGACGGAAATCAGGGCGCGGCGGGTGTCGGCGATCATGCGCGCCGAACCGGCGATCTGGATCTGCCGGTCCGCCCATGCGCCGAAGCTCGCGACCACCGCGCCGAGATTGCCGGTCAGCCTGCGGTGCATGCCGTAGGGCTCCTCGGCGGGCGGGTGCGGGAACCACCACGGATTGGTCTTCTCCTCGCAGACCGGGACGATGGTGAGCCACGGATTGCTCTGCGAGAGCTGCCACATGTTCTCCACGTCGTAGAGATCGCAGGGGTAGTGGCCGCCGATGAAGAAGTGCACGCGCGGGTTCACCCCGCGCTGGCCCATCTCGATGAGCTGGGCGCGCAGCGGCGCGATGCCGGTGCCCGCGCCGATCAGCAGCACGTCGCGACCGCTCTCGCGGTCCACGTGTAAGCCGCCCAGCGGGCCGGCGATCTGCCAGCGGTCTCCGACCTTGGTCTCGTTGACGATGGCCGGGCTGACCCAGCCGCCGCGGATCTTGCGGACATGGAATTCGATCTCCCCGTACGGATTCGCCGGAATCGCGGGGGAGAGATAGCGCCACATCTTCGGGCGCTGCGGCACCGCGATCGGCACGTACTGCCCGGCCTGGTAGGGGATCGGGCTGTCGGATTGCAGCCGGACGATCGCCAGATCCTCCAGCACCCGCCGGTGCCCGACCACCGTCGCCTCCCAGAACGGTTGCGACTTATCGGAATTGGCGCCGATGGCCATGGACGCGGAGATCAGGATGGTGACGTCGCGCCAGCCCTCGTGCAGTTCCCGGTTCCAGCCGGGGCCGTTGTAGGACCGGAACGCCTGCAGCAGCGCGTGGCCCGCCGCGTCGTAGTGCGTGGCCTGGACGCCGTACTTGCGGTGGTCGCGGGCGAGCTGTTCGAGGAACTTCTGTGCTCGCTCCCAGTCCTCGAGGTGATCGATGACGAACTGGATCGCGGTGACCACCCGCTTGGCCTGCATGTCCATCGCGGGTGGGAACAGCTCTCGGAGCTGGGGGTTCTCGGCGAACAGAAAGCCGTAGAACGTGCTGATCAACCGCTCGGGTCCGTTCGGTGCGTCGGTCACCGAACGGAAGTTGGCGCGGACCAGCGCTGCTGAACGCGCATCCACGACGTGGAGCTTCCTTTCCCTCGTCTTGCCCAGGGACATACCCGCGGCCGTGTCGGAACCCAGTATCCAGGAAAAATCGACGGCCGTCAGGGTATGACCGCTGCGGACCGGGGCCAACCGTAGCCGACCCTGCGGGGCGACGTACAAGCAGTCGCAAGCAGTCGGCAAACCGGACTGTCAGCGGACCTATAGCGGAAGCGGACGCTGGAGTTACAGGTCAGATCGTCAGGACGGTCTTGCCCCGGGCTCCGGGTTTGTCCAGGACCGCGGCGAGCTGGGCCAGCGGCGCCGTCTCCGCGACCGGGATCACCACGTCACCCTCGGCGATCCGGCGCAGTAATCGGGCCAATTCCGGCGCGGCGCCGCATGTTTCGAAGTTGCCGCCCTCGATGCCGCGGTCCCGCAGCAGCTCCGGATCGGCGGCGCCGACGGTGGAGTACACCGAGCCGCCGGGTCGGACCAGGTGGGTCAGCCCGGATAGCTCCTCCGGGGCGCTCACCAGATCGAAGAGCGCGTCGATGCCGCCGGGGTGACGCGCGGCCACCTGCTGGGCCACCGAACCCTGTGTGTAGTCGACGGTTTCGGCCGCGCCGAGCCGGTTCATCTGATCCGCCGCGTCGCCGCGCGCGGTCGCGATGACATGCGCGCCGGCGAGGTTGGCCAGCTGCACCAGGAACACGCCCACCCCGCCGGTGGCGCCGACGATGAGCACCGTCTGATCGGGCTCGAGCTTCGCGGCGTCCACCAGATCCTGTGCGGTGATGCCCGCGGTCGGCACCGCGGCGGCCGCCGGGGTCGGGACGGGCTCGGGGATCCGGACCAGGGTGGCGTCCTCGGGCAGCACCGAGTGCTCGGCGAACGAACCGTGCCCGGCCCGGCGTGCCAGGAACTTGCCGACGACCCGGTCGCCGACCGCGAAGCGAGTGACCTCGACACCCGCCTCGACCACGGTGCCCGCGCCGTCCACGCCCAGGATGAGCGGGAAGTCGTGCGGCAGCGCGCCGTCGAGGACGCCCTCGGCGATCTTTCTGTCGAACGGGTTCACCCCGGCGGCCTCGAGCTGCACGCGGACCTCGCGCGGACCGGGTTCCGGCACCGGCATATCGGACGCTTCCGGGGTGGCTCCGAACTGACGTATCACGATCGCGCGCATCGTTCCGCTCCTCGATTTCGAGCTGCATACACCGTCCTATGAATCCCTACACCACCTGCGCCGGGATTCATCGCATTCGACCCGGGTGCGGCGTAGCGTGGACGATTGGTGCTGGTCGACCGGCTCCCGGATAGTTAGCTGCAAAATTGCAAACTTGAGCGGAACAGACTCAACCTTTCCAGCGTTGGACGGTGTAACCAACTCGACTCGTAGGAAGGTGACCGTGGACTCGTTCAATCCCACCACCAAGACCCAGGCGGCCCTGACCGCCGCCCTGCAGGCGGCCTCCGCGGCGGGCAATCCGGAGATTCGTCCGGCGCACTTGCTGGTGGCCTTGCTGGATCAGACCGACGGCATCGCAGCGCCGTTGCTCAAAGCGGTCGGCGTCGACCCGGCCGCGGTCCGGCGCGAGGCCCAGGACATCGTGGACCGGCTGCCGCGCGCCAGCGGCGCCACCACCCAGCCCCAGCTCGGCCGCGAGAGCCTGGCCGCGATCACCGCCGCCCAGCACCTGGCCAAGGAGATGGGCGACGAATACGTCTCCACCGAGCACGTCATGGTGGGCCTGGCCGCCGGCGACTCCGACGTCACCATGCTGCTGAAGAAGTACGGCGCCGACGCCGACGCGCTGCGCGAGGCGTTCACCGCCGTGCGCGGCAGCGCGAAGGTCACCACGCCGGACCCGGAGGGCAGCTACCAGGCGCTGGAGAAGTACTCCACCGATCTGACGGAGCTGGCCCGTGAGGGCAAGCTGGATCCGGTCGTCGGCCGCGATTCCGAAATCCGCCGGGTCATCCAGGTGCTGAGCCGCCGCACCAAGAACAACCCGGTGCTGATCGGCGAGCCCGGCGTCGGCAAGACGGCCATCGTCGAGGGCCTGGCCCAGCGCATCGTGGCCGGCGACGTACCGGAGTCGTTGCGCGGCAAGACCGTCGTCTCGCTGGATCTGGGCGCGATGGTGGCCGGCGCGAAATACCGCGGCGAATTCGAGGAGCGGCTCAAGGCCGTGCTCGAGGACATCAAGAACAGCGCGGGGCAGGTCATCACGTTCATCGACGAGCTGCACACCATCGTCGGCGCGGGCGCGACCGGCGAATCCGCGATGGACGCCGGCAACATGATCAAGCCGATGCTCGCCCGCGGCGAGCTACGCCTGGTCGGCGCGACCACGCTGGAGGAGTACCGCCAGCACATCGAGAAGGACGCCGCCCTGGAGCGCCGGTTCCAGCAGGTGCTGGTCGGAGAGCCCTCGGTGGAGGACACCGTCGGCATCCTGCGCGGCATCAAGGAGCGCTACGAGGTGCACCACGGCGTGCGCATCACCGACTCCGCGCTGGTCGCGGCGGCCACCCTGTCGGATCGCTACATCACCGCGCGCTTCCTGCCGGACAAGGCGATCGACCTGGTGGACGAGGCCGCCTCCCGGCTGCGCATGGAGATCGACTCGCGCCCGGTGGAGATCGACGAGATCGAGCGCTCGGTGCGCCGCCTCGAGATCGAGGAGATGGCGCTGAGCAAGGAGACCGACGAGGCCTCCAAGGTCCGGCTGGAAAAGCTGCGCTCCGAACTCGCCGACGGCAAGGAGAAGCTGAGCCAGCTGATGACCCGCTGGCAGAACGAGAAGGGCGCGCTGGACCAGGTGCGCACGCTCAAGGAGGAGCTGGAGTCGCTGCGCGGCGAATCCGAGCGCGCCGAGCGCGACGGCGATCTGGGCAAGGCCGCCGAGCTGCGCTACGGCAAGATCCCCGAGCTGGAGAAGAAGCTCGCCGCGGCCGAAAAGGCTTCCGCCGGTGCGGGAGACGGCGAGGTCATGCTCAAGGAGGAGGTCGGTCCGGACGACATCGCCGATGTGGTCTCGGCCTGGACGGGCATCCCCACCGGCAAGATGCTCGAGGGCGAAACCCAGAAGCTGCTGCGGATGGAGCAGGAACTGGGCCGGCGCGTGGTCGGGCAGAGCGAGGCCGTGCAGGCGGTGTCGGACGCGGTGCGCCGCGCCCGGGCCGGCGTCGCCGACCCGAACCGCCCGACGGGCTCGTTCCTGTTCGTCGGCCCGACCGGTGTCGGCAAGACGGAGCTGGCCAAGGCCCTGGCCGACTTCCTCTTCGACGACGAGCGCGCCATGATCCGCATCGACATGAGCGAGTACAGCGAGAAGCACGCGGTGGCTCGCCTGGTCGGCGCTCCGCCCGGCTACGTCGGCTACGACCAGGGCGGTCAGCTCACCGAGGCGGTGCGCCGCCGGCCCTACTCGGTCATCCTGTTCGACGAGATCGAGAAGGCGCACCCGGATGTGTTCGACATCCTGCTGCAGGTGCTCGACGAGGGCCGGCTCACCGACGGCCAGGGCCGGACCGTGGATTTCCGCAACACGATCCTGATCCTGACCTCGAACCTGGGCGCGGGCGGCGACACCGAGTTCGTGATGAACGCGGTCCGGTCGGCGTTCAAGCCCGAGTTCCTGAACCGGCTCGACGACGTGGTGATGTTCCACCAGCTCGACGAGGAGCAGCTGCGCTCGATCGTGGACATCCAGCTGCAGCAGTTGCAGAAGCGACTGGCGCAGCGCCGGTTGACGCTCGAGGTCAGCGAGGCGGCCCAGCTCTGGCTGGCCCTGCGCGGGTACGACCCGCTCTACGGCGCCCGCCCGCTGCGCCGGCTGATCCAGCAGGCCATCGGCGACACGCTGGCCAAGGAACTGCTCGCCGGCGAGGTCACCGACGGTGACACGGTCAAGGTCGATCTGGATCAGAACCGTGACACCCTGGTGGTAGGGAAGTAGGCGGCGCGGTGCGAGCTCAGCGCCCGGAGGCGGCAGCGGACGGGTGACCACGGCGGGCGTGGTGAGCACCGCGAAGGCAACACAGCTCGGTCCGACCTCACGGCCGGACCGAGCTTCCGCGCCTACCCTGGAGTCATGACGAACCCGAAGGATCCCTGGGGGCAACGTCCGGAGGATGCACCGACCGAACACCTCGGTCCGTCAGGCACACCGCCCGAGTACGGCCAGGGTCCCTCGGTCTACCCGTCGACCGAGCAGTACGGCGCGTGGCCGCCGCCGCCCCCGCACCCGACCGAGCGGCTGCCGCAGGCCGAAAACCAGTGGGGCGCCTACGAAAGCGGCTATGCGACCCCCTATCCGCAGCCGGGCGCGCCGGTGCCGCCGGGCGCGGTCCCGCCGGGCGCGATGCCGCCCGGCCCGCCGCCCGGCGGTCCGCCGCCCAAGCGCAACACCGGCCTGTGGATCGCGCTGTCGATCGGCGTGATCGCGTTGATCGCGGTGGCCGGGGTGGTGCTGGGCGCGTTGCTCGGCAGCCGGGATTCCGGCTCGAGCAGCACCGCCGCGAGCACGACGCCCCCGGTCCGCAGCGTGCCGGTGCTGCCCCCGCAGTCGGGCCAGAGCTCGACCACCGGGATCCCCGGCCTACCCGGTTTCGACAATCTGGGCGCGACCATGGGCACCATCAACGCCAACGACGGCGGCACCCTCACCCTGGAATCCTCCTCGGGCGGCACCGTCACCGTGCGCACCGACGAGTTGACCCAGGTCATTTCACTCTCCGGTGCGAAGGTGTCGGACCTGCCCGTCGGTGACATAGTGATGGTGCAGGGTGACAAGAATCCGGACGGGTCCATCTTGGCCAAGTTCATCATCAGCACCGCGCTGCCCGGCGGCCCTCGGTGACACCGCTGGTGGCCGCTCCCCGGTCACTCGAAGGGGTCGGCTCGGCTCGGCGCGGCACAATGACGAACTCTGCCGGGCTGCGCCCATTAAGGTAGACGGCGATGACGGCATTGTGGTTCGGGTTGGCGGCGATCGCACTGATAGGTGCGATCGTGCTGCTGTATTTCGATCGGGTCCAGCGGCAGCGGACCGGTCACGCGCGCCAGGTCTGGGCGAAAGCTCAGGGCTACACGTATGTATCGGTGGAACCGGCGCTGCCTTCCACCTGGCGGCGCGGCGCGCTGGCCAAGCTCGGCTACCTCTCCGCCGTGGATGTGGTGTCGGGAATCCGCAAGGGGGAGAAGTTCGTTCTGTTCGATCTGGAAGACGCGGCGACGCTGGTCGCGGTGCGCCGCCAGATCGGTTCCGACATCGATGTCGACATGCGCCTGAAGACGGCCGCCCCACCGAAGGACGCGGATCTGGAGCTGCTCGGCGCCATCGGTGACCGGGTGGTGTTCGCGACCAATCCCGAAATCGCCAGGCACGCCGTCGATCAGCGCATGGTCGCGTTCATCGAGACTTTGCCCGACACGGTCCAGATGCTGTGGTCGGAAGGCAATTGGACGCTGGGCATGCTGTCCATCGGCACCTCCGCCAAAGACTGGGAGACCGCGATCGACGCGGTGCTGCGCCTGTCCGGCCTGCTGCACGTGCTGCCGCCGGTCGCCGATCCGCGCGCCGGCGCCACCGGTCACGAGCCGGGTCGCGCGCGGCCGCGCCGCGACGAGGACGACGACCCCGACTTCGACGGCCCGACCGTGCGGGTGCGGTCGTCGAACGCGCCTGAGCGCGAGGACGATCGGGATTACGACGATCGGGATCTCGACGAGCGTTCCTACGCCTACGACGATTTCGACGAGGACGACGAACCCGAGCCGCGCGAGCCGGAGCCGCCGCGCCGGCCGTCGCTGGCCGTCGTCCCGGATGCCCGCTCCCGCGCGCGCGAGGAGCAACTCGACGAAGACGACGAGCCGCGCGGGCGCGACGAGGCGCCCCAGCCCGGCGGGCCGTTCCACCCCGGCTTCCGCCCGTATCAGGGGCCGGTCCCGAAATAGATCGCTGATTGGAATGTGGTCGCCATGACCGAAAGTGCTGCTTCCGCGCGTCTGCCCGGCGCCACCCGTCCGGTCGCCCTGATCACCGGGCCCACCTCCGGCATCGGCCACGGCTACGCGACCCGGCTCGCCACGCTCGGCTACGACCTGGTCCTGGTGGCCCGCGACACCGAGCGGCTGACCACCCTGGCGGGGGAGCTGGAACGCAAATACGCCACCCGCTCGGAGGTGCTGCCCGCCGACCTGGCCGTGGCGGCCGATCGCGAGCGGGTCGCGGCCAGGGCCGCCGAAGGCATCGAATTCCTGGTCAACAACGCCGGTTTCGCGCACAGCGGCGAGTTCTGGACGCTGCCCTACGAGCAGCTCCAGGCCCAGCTCGACGTCAACGTCACCTCGGTGCTGCAACTCACCCACGCCGCCCTGCCCGCCATGGTCGCCGCGGCCAAGGGATCCATCGTGAACGTGGCCAGCGTCGCGGGCCTGGTGCCCGGACGGGGCTCGACCTACTCGGCCTCCAAGGCCTACGTCGTATCCTTCACCGAGGGCTTGGCGGGCGGCCTGGCCGGCACCGGGGTGAAAATCCAGGCGCTGTGCCCAGGGTTCGTCCGCACCGAGTTCCACGAGCGGGCCGGCATCGAGATGTCCGCGACACCGAAGGCCATGTGGCTATCGGTCGAGCAGGTGGTGAGCGGTTCGCTCGGCGATCTGGAGAAAGACCGGGTGGTTAGCGTGCCCGGAGTGCAGTACAAGGTGCTCACCACGGCGGCTGGCATGATTCCGCGAGCCCTGCAGGTGCGCCTGAATCGCGGCCTGTTCAATTCACGCGGAAGGACTTAGGAATACATGAGCGAGGCATCATCCGGTGGTGCTGACGACCGCAGCGGCGATCCGCTCGGGCAGCATCGTTTGCTCGATCGCGACAAGCTGGCGGCGCTGGTCCGGGAGCTGGCGGTCGTACACGGCAAGGTCACGCTGTCCTCGGGCAAGGAAGCCGACTACTACGTCGACCTGCGCCGTGCCACCCTGCACCACGAGGCCGGCCCGCTGATCGGCCGCCTGTTGCGGGAACTGGTCGCGGATTGGGATTTCGATTCCGTCGGCGGCCTCACCATGGGCGCGGACCCGGTGGCGCTGGCCGTGATGCACGCCGAGGGCCGCCCGATCGACGCGTTCGTGGTGCGCAAGTCCGCCAAGGCGCACGGCATGCAGCGCCAGATCGAGGGCCCCGACATCGTCGGCAAGCGGGTGCTGGTGGTCGAAGACACGACGACCACCGGTAACTCCCCACTGACCGCGGTGCGCGCGCTGCGCGAGGCGGGCGCTACTGTCGTCGGTGTCGCCACCGTCGTCGACCGGGAGACCGGCGCCGACCAGGTGATCGCCGCCGAGGGCCTGGAGTATCGCTCTATCCTCGGTTTGAAAGACCTTGCCCTGGGTTAGCCTGGGCGCGGTTTACAGGGTTGTCCGGTGAAGGGTCGTGTGAGTCACCCATGGTGAGCATTGCTGTCAATAAAAATCGCGAGAACGTTGCGATGCTCGGAATCGGTGCCTACCGTCCGGCGCGCATCGTCAGCAATGACGAGGTGTGCAAGGTCCTCGACTCCACTCCCGAGTGGATCTTCGAGCGCACCGGCATCCGCAATCGCCGCTGGATCAGTGGCGACGAGACGCTGCGCTCGATGGCGGCCGCGGCCGGTGAGCGGGCGCTGAACAACACCGGGATCGACCGGTCGAAGATCAGCGCGGTGATCCTGTGCACCTCCAGCTGGCTCAAGCTCACGCCGCACGGCGCTCCCACCATCGCCCACGACCTGGGTATCAACGGTGTTCCCGCATTCGACCTGACCTCGGGTTGCGGCGGTTTCGGGTACGGCCTCGGCGTTGCGGCCGACCTGATCCGCGCGGGCTCCGCCGAATACGTGCTGGTGATCGGGGCCGAGACGATGACGGTCGGACTCGATCCGACCGACCGGGGCACCGCCATGATCTTCGGTGACGGCGCGGGCGCGGTCGTGGTCGGCCCGAGCGAGGAGAACGGCATCTCCCCGACGGTCTGGGGCAGCGACGGCGAGCACGCCGAAGCCATCGCCCAGGACGTCGATTTCCTGGAGTACATGAACAAGGCGCAGGCCATGCAGGGCATCGACCCGGAGATCGAGACGATCGGCCGGATGTCGCTGCGCATGCAGGGGCCGAGCGTGTTCCGCTGGGCCGCGGTCACCCTGCCGCGCGCACTGGCCTCGGCGCTGGAGATGTCCGGCGTCGCCAAGGACGACATCGAGGTGTTCATCCCGCACCAGGCCAACTCCCGCATCAACGAGCTGATGCGCAAGAACCTGGGCCTGGCCGACGACATCCCGATGGCCAACGACATCGAGAACACCGGCAACACCTCCGCCGCGTCCATTCCGCTGGCGATGGAGGAGATGCTGGTCTCCGGCAAGGCCAAGGGCGGCCAGACGGCGCTGCTGCTCGGCTTCGGCGCGGGCCTGAGCTACGCGGGCCAGGTCGTCACGCTGCCGCCGGCGCCCGCCGAGCCGAGCTTCTGAGGAATCCCATGCGTGCCTTGCGGGCCGGATATCTGGCGGCCGCCGCGGTCACCGTCCTCGGCGCGGTGACCGGCCGGGAGAAACTTCAGTGGGCGGCCAAGCCATTGCTCATGCCGCTGCTGGCGGCGGACGTGGTCACCTCCGGGGTCGAGCTCGAGCCGGCCGACCGCGCCGTGCTGCTCGGCGCGCTCGGCGCCGCCACCCTCGGCGACATCCTGCTGATCGATCCCGACGACGACCGGCGCCTGATCGCGGGCGCGTCCTGCTTCGCCGTGATGCAGACCGGATATTCGGCGTTGTGGCTGCGCCAGGGCGCCCGCCCGCTGCCGGGGATCGCGGTGCCGCGCGTCGCCGCCTGGCTCGGCGCGGGCGCGCTGCTGCGGGCCCGGGCGCGCACGGTCGCGACGCCGTTGACCGCCTACGGCGCGACGCTGGGCGCCGCGGCCGTGCTGGCCTCCGATCCCGGTCTGGCGCCGGGCGCGAAGAACGTTGCGGGCCTTAATATCCCGGACGCCGATCCGCGCAGCCGGCTCGGCCTGGGCGCGCTGCTGTTCACCGTGTCCGACGGGCTGATCGTGCTGCGCCGCCTGTTCGCGCGCAGCAGCCGGTCCCGGCATCTGACCGAGGGTGTCATCCTGAGCACCTACGCCGCCGCCCAGTACCTGCTGGCCGATCCGCGGGTGCACGCGAAACCGGGCCCGCGGTAGGCGGATTCACAGCACCAGGATGATCCGGTCCCGGTTGCCGGGGTCCACCCGGATCGAGACCGTCTCGCCGACCGCGAGTTTCGGGCTGTCGCCCGGCGTGAGATCGAAGGTGATCGAGCCGGAGTAGGTCTCGGCGCCGGGGATCGTCAGCTCCAGATCCAGCTGGGTCAGTTCGCTGTGGTGATCGGTGCGGCCCAGTGGGCGCCGGCCCTTGACGGTGGCCCACCCCTCGAGCCCGTGCCGCCACAGCCGTCGGTCGGCGCGGGAGGGGCGGGTGCTCAGCAGCATGCCGAGCCCGACGGCCGAGCCGAACAGGCCGACCATGGCGACGATCTGGTAGGGCACGGTACCGGCCGGCATGTGATGGATGAGCCAGCCCAGCCACAGGCCGAGCAGGATCAGATACCCGGCGGTCACGCCGAGCACCGTGCGGAGAACACGCGCGTGGTCCATGGCCAGCCCTCACCCCGGAAACCCTGCAACCCTCAGAATAGGTCGGCGGGCCGATTCCGGAACGGGCCTTGACGAAAGTCAGCCTTTCAACCGCAGCACGGCCAGCACCCGCCGGTGATGCGTATCCGACACCGGCAGATCGAGTTTCACGAAGATGTTGCCGATGTGCTTCTCCACCGCGCGCTCGGTCACGGTGAGCGCCTCGGCGATCGCGTTGTTGGACAGGCCCTGTGCCATCAGCTCGAGCACCTCCCGCTCGCGCGGGGTGAGCCGGGCCAGCGAATCCTGTTGCCGGGAGGCGCCCATCAGCTGACTCACCACTTCCGGATCCAGCGCGGTGCCGCCGGTGGCGACCCGCTGCAGGGCGTCGACGAACTCGCGCACGTCGGCCACCCGGTCCTTGAGCAGGTAGCCGACGCCGCTCGCGCCGGCGGCGAGAAGTTCGGTGGCGTACCGGGTTTCGATCCACTGGGAGAACACCAGCACGCCGGTCATCGGGAACTTGCGGCGCAGCTCGATCGCGGCCAGCAGGCCCTCGTCGGTGAAGGACGGCGGCATCCGCACGTCGACCACGGCCACGTCCGGATCGTGCTGGGCGACGACGTCGCTGAGCGTGGCGGCGTCACCGACCATGGCCACCACCTGGTGCCCGTGATCGGCGAGCAGCCCGGCCAGCCCGTCGCGCAGGATCACGCTGTCCTCGGCGATGACGATCCGCAGCGGTGTGCTCATCACGGTCCTACCTTCGGCAGCAGCATGGTCACCACGGTCGGCCCGCCGGCCGGACTGTCCACGGTCAGCGTGCCCTCCACCGCCCGCGCCCGCGCGGCCAGGCCGGACAGGCCACTGCCCCCGGCGGCGGCTCCGGGCGGCAGCACGCCGCCGATCCCGTTGTCGCGCACCGTGACCGCGAGCGTGCGCGCGTCGTGCGGCACGACCGACACCCACACTCGATCGGCCCGCGCGTGCTTGACCACGTTGGTGAGCAGTTCGGCGACGGAGAAGTAGGCGATGGCCTCGATGGCCGGGCTGGGGCGCTCGGGCAGGCCGACCCGCAGATCCACCGGGACCGCGCAGCGCGAGGTCAGCGTTTCCAGCGCGGGCGCCAAGCCCAGTTCCAGTGCGGGCGGATGGATGCCGCGCACCAGCTCGCGCAGTTCGGTGAGCGCCTCCTTGGAGCTGGCGTGCGCGTCGGCGATCAGGTCGTGCGGGTCGCCGCCGGTGGCCAGGCGTTCCTCGGCGCGGCCCAGCGCCATGGCGATGGTGACCAGCCGGGCCTGGGTGCCGTCGTGCAGGTCGCGCTCGACCCGGCGCAGTGTCGCGGCCGCGTCGTCCACCGCCACCCGGCGGCTCTCGCGCAATTCGGCCAGCTGCTTGTCGCGCACGGTGGCCGAGAGCAGCGCGAGGGTCAGCGCCCGGTGCGTCAGGCAGAGGCTGCGGAACAGCCAGGGCACGGCGAAGCACAGCAGGACGCCGACCGCGCCGACGCCGAGCACCCGCGGCCAGGTATCGACGTAGTAAGTGCCGAACTGCATCATCGACTGGCGTTCGACGCCGTACTCGTCGACGTTGACCGGCCGCAGCACGCCCCAGATGATCGGCGAGACCGCGAGAAAGGCGATCATGGCCGCGAGCACCATCGCGAGATAGCCGAGCACGACGCCGAGCGGGAACTGCAACACCAGGAACAGCAGCGTGCGCCAGCTCGGCCGATCGGTGAACGCGCTCTTGAGGAATCCGGTCAGGCCGGGCTGCCGCACGAACGGCGGCGGCGGTTCGACAGGCGTGTCGAGCAGGGTCCGGCACAGCGCGCGATAAACCCAGGCCCAGAGCCGGCCGCCCAGCAGCAACAGCGCGAGCAGCGGGATGCCGACGATCGTCACCGCGGCGAGCAGACCGCCGCCGAAGCCCAGGAACAGGTAGGTGACCGTCGCCAGGCCGAGCACGAATACCGCCAGCAGATAGGCGAATTCCTTCCAGGCGCGGGCCTGGAACGGTGCGCTGAGCACGGTGCGCCACAGCGGCGCCGCGGACGGCCGCGACGCCTGGGCGACGACGGGGAGGGCCTGGGTATCGGTCATGGCTTCCATGCTGGTCGGTGCGGGCCCGGTCATCGAGGGAGCTGACCGCCGAAACCGTGGTGGTGCCAGCTACACCTCGTACGATCGATGGGGTGAGCGCGTACCCGGGGCCGCAGTACTACTACGGCCACCCACCCTATGTTCCTCCGCCGGATCATCCGCAGGCGACGACGTCCATGGTGCTCGGGCTCACCTCCCTGATCGGCACGTTCATGTGCCCGCTGCTGGTGGTGCTCGGCCCGTTCGCCTGGGTGATGGGCAAGCGCGCCATGGACGAGATCGACGCGGCCGCGGGCGGACTCGGCGGCCGCGGCTCGGCCCAGGCCGGATACCTCTGCGGCATCATCGCCACCGTGCTGCTCAGCCTGGGCGTGGCGGTGTTCCTCACCATCGTCATCGCGGCGATGATCACCGCGCCCGGCTGATCTCGCCCAGGTCACGGCGACGGCGGGATCTCGAGCAGAACCACCGAAGCGGAACGCCGACGGCTAACATCTCCCTCATGAGTTTCCCGCCGTCGATGGACAAATCCGGTCAGCCGGAGCAGCCCTATGGGCAACAGCCGTACGGCCAGCAGCCGTACGGCCAATCCGATCCGCATGCCCAGCAGCCCTACGGGCAGCCCTCCGACCCCTACGCGCAGCAGCAGCCGTACGGCCAGCAGCCCTACGGTCAGCAGCCGTATGGCCAGCAGCCGTACGGGCAGCAACCCTATGGTCAGCAGCCCTATGGCGCGCCCTACGGCCAGCAGGAGCATCCGCAGTCCACGATGGTGCTCGTCCTGGGCATTCTCGGGGTGACCCTCTGCGGGCTCTGCGCGCCGTTCGCCTGGTTCATGGGCAAGAAGGCGCTCGACGAGATCGACGCCTCCGGCGGCGCGCTCGGCGGCCGCGGCAAGACCCAGGCCGGCTTCATTCTCGGCATCATCGGCACCGCCCTGATCGCCCTCGGCATCGTGTTCGCGATCCTGGGCATCGCGCTGGGCCTGTTCAGCGCCAGCACCTCCAGTACCTACTGACCGTTCCGCCGGGAATAGCATCGTCGGAGTGACTCATCCACAGCCCGACACCGCCGAGCCCGCCCCCGGACCCACCGAATGGGGCGAGCATCCGCACGGTGTCGGGCCGTGGTCCGAAGAATTCGGCACGCCGCCACCCGCCGACCCGCGCCTGGACGCCGAACTGCTGGCCCACGGTGACCGCCGCAATGTGGTGGACGGCTACCGCTACTGGACCCGCGAGGCCATCGTCGCCGACATCGATCGGCGCCGGCACCCGTTCCATGTCGCCATCGAGAACTTCGGCCACGACGCCAATATCGGCACCGTCGTCCGCACGGCCAACGCCTTCGCCGCGGCGGCGGTGCACATCGTCGGCCGGCGTCGCTGGAATCGCCGCGGCGCGATGGTGACCGACCGCTACCAGCACCTCGAGCACCACGCCGATCTGGCCGAGCTGCTGGCCTACGCGGAGCGGCACGGGCTGACCGTGGTCGCCGTGGACAACGTGCCGGGCGCGGTGCCGCTGGAAACCGCCGAGCTGCCGCGGGCGTGCCTGCTGCTGTTCGGGCAGGAGGGGCCCGGGGTCACCGAGTCCGCCAAGCACGCGGCGGCGCTGACGGTGTCGATCGCCCAGTTCGGGTCCACCCGCAGCATCAACGCCGGCGTCGCGGCGGGTATCGCGATGCACGCCTGGGTGCGTCAGCACGCGGATCTGTCCACCGCCTGGTAGGCGTCTCAACCGCGCCGTCGACCGGCCGGACCGGTCCCGCACGTGTAACAAATAGGCCACGTAATGCACGCTCGAGCTGGCACCATTGAGAGATGACATCGCGCAGCCCGAACACCGGGCAGGACGCCGCGGGGGGAGCTCAGGGCCCGGAAACGGCGGCGAAACGGCCCCGGGCGGCGCACCGCGAATCCGGCAGCGCACCGACACCCGAGCTGTGGTCGGAGCGGGCCGATATGGCCGAGTCCGCGATCATCTCCCGGCATCTGCGGGCGCTGTGGGCGATCCCGGGTACCGAGCTCGGCGTGGTCGGCTGGCCCGCGACCAAGCGTGAGCGCGCCTTCGTCTACTGGCACTACTGGTGGCAGGCGCACCTCATCGACTGCGCGGTCGACGCCGCCAACCGGGTGCCGACGCCGGCCCGCCGCAAGCGTGTCGGCGAGCTGGCGCGCTCGCACCGGATCCGCAACATGACCGGCTGGACGAACAACTACTACGACGACATGGCCTGGCTGGCCATCGCCCTGGAGCGCGCCGAGCGCACCCAGGGGCTCACCGAGGTGCGCGGCGCCCTGCTCACCCTGGAGAACAAGCTCTACGACGCCTGGAATCCGGCGGTCGGCGGCGGCATTCCCTGGCGGATCGGATCGGATTTCTACAACGCGCCCGCCAACGGCCCGGGCGCCATCGCGCTGTGCCGGCTCGGCCGGTACCAGCGCGCCCAGGACATGGCCGACTGGCTGGACGCGAACTTACGCGACCCGGACACCGGCCTGATCCTGGACGGCGTGCACCTGCCCGCCGGCACGATCGAGCCCGCCGTCTACACCTACTGCCAGGGCGTCGTGCTGGGCCTGGAGACCGAACTCGCGGTGCACACCGGTGCGCCGCAGCACGTCGAGCGGGTGCATCGGCTGCTGCACGCGGTCGACACCCATCTGGTCACCGGCGGCGTCATCCACGGCGGTGGCGGTGGCGACGGTGGCCTGTTCAACGGGATCCTGGCCCGGTATCTGGGCGTGGTCGCCCTGATGCTGCCCGGTGACGAGCGCGAACAGGTCGAGGATCGGCAGCTCGCGGCCGCCATCGTGCGCAAGTCCGCCACGGCGGCCTGGTCCAACCGGCTCGAGGTGGAGGGCGAGCCGCTGTTCGGCGCGGATTGGAGCCGCCCGGCCCGGGTGCCCGGCGGCAGCGCCGGTGCGGGCGTGTTCAGCGCGGGCGGTTCGGTGCTGCCCTCGCAGGTGCCCGAACGCGATCTGTCCGTGCAGCTTTCGGGGTGGCTGCTGATGGAGGCGGCCTACCAGGTCAGCGCCGGAGGGCTGTAGGTCTCAGCGGTCCGCGGGCGCCGATTCGACGTCGAAATCCTCCGCGGGCTTGGCCATTTCCTGCCGGTAGTGCCGGATGCCGAGGGCGGTGCCTACGATCAGCCCGATCACCAGGCCCGCGATCACCATCGGCATCAGCCACGGCACCCGCTGCAGCCAGCCGCCCGCGTAGTAGCCGATCAGCAGCAGCACCGGCGCCCAGATGATCGCGCCGATGGTGCTGGCGATGGTGTACTTCCGGTGATCCATCCCGGCCGCGCCCGCGACCATCGGGCACAGCGTGCGCACCCACGGAATCCAGCGGGCCACCAGGACCGCGAGAAAGCCGTGGCGCTGCAACAGATCCGAGACCCGGGCCAGGTTGCGCGTGTTGATGTAGCGCCCGTTCTTGCGGGCCACCAGATGGTGGCCGGTGCGCTGCCCGATCACATAGCCGACCTGATTGCCGGCGATCGCGGCGAACATCGCGCCCACCGACAGCGCCCACACCTGGGCCTCGCCGGAGGCGTGCGCGGCCATCACGATGCCGGCGGTGATCAGCATCGAATCGCCGGGCAGGAACAGCCCGACGATCAGCGCGCATTCCAGGAAAACGAAGGTCAGGACCACGGTCCAGACGAGCGTGGGACCCGCCGAGAGCAGCGGGTCGAACGAGCCGACCGCGAGCGGTTCGACTGCTAGGAGAGACGCCGCCGTAGCCACCGGCTCAGCGGCTCGTCTCGTTCGGGCTGGTCGCGGTCAACTCGGCCTCGAGCACCTCTTTGACCGGGGTGTCGCCGCGATTGCGCAGCTTCTTCGCGACCGTGATGATGGCCGGCAGGATCGACACGAAGACGATCAGCAGGAAGATCGACTCGATGTGATCGCGCACGAACGCCACATTGCCGAGGAAGTAGCCGATCACGGTGACGCCGCCACCCCACAGGATCGCGCCGACGATGTCGAAGGCCACGAACTTGCGGTAGGTCATCTGCGAGACGCCCGCGAGCACCGGCATGAAGGTGCGCACGATCGGCACGAAGCGGGCCAGGATGATCGTCTTCGGGCCGTGCTTCTCGAAGAACTCGTGCGTATCGGTGACGTAGTGCTTCTTGAAGAAGCGGGTGTCTTCCTTGTGGAAGATCTTCGGGCCGATCGCGCGGCCGATCCAGTAGCCGCACTGATCGCCGAGGAAGGCGACCAGCACCACCGCGGGCAGCAGCACCCAGATCGACACCGGCGGATCGGGCTGCGCGGCCAGCATGCCGCCGGTGAACAGCAGCGAATCGCCCGGCAGGATCGGGAACAGCAGACCTGTCTCGATGAAGACGATGATCAGGATCGCGGGCAGCACCGCGTTCGCCAGCCAGGTCTTGGTCAGCAGATCCAGCGGCTTGAGCAGATTGCTCCATACCGATTCATCGGCAACCGCCAGTAGATCGGTCGCTGCCAGCAGATTCACGCGGCCTCCTGTCCGGGATCGGCCGACGCGCGTCACAGTTCACTGTTCGAGTGCTGCCAGCCCGATTACCCGGCCCACAGTACCGGGTAACCCCCGGATGCCTCGTGCCGTCCTGGAAACTACCGATCGGTCACCGCTGTCCCAGGTGCGACAACCGGGCCAGATGCCGGTCGAAACCACCCTGGCCTAGGGTATGCCCTGACAGAATTGTCTTTTGCCGCACGCTGAGACATGGAACTACTCGGAGGTTGTCACTGTGCCCATCGCGACTCCGGAGGTCTACGCCGAGATGCTCGGTCGGGCCAAGGCGAATTCCTTCGCCTTCCCGGCCATCAACGTCACCTCGTCGGAAACGATCAACGCGGCCATCAAGGGCTTCGCGGATGCCGGCAGCGACGGCATCATCCAGTTCTCCACCGGCGGCGCGGAATTCGGTTCCGGCCTGGGCGTGAAGGACATGGTCACCGGCTCGGTCGCGCTGGCCGAGTTCGCGCACGTCATCGCCGCGAAGTACGACGTGACGATCGCCCTGCACACCGACCACTGCCCCAAGGACAAGCTGGACGGCTTCGTGCGCCCGCTGATCGCCATCTCCCAGGAGCGGGTGAACGCCGGGCTGAACCCGCTGTTCCAGTCGCACATGTGGGACGGCTCGGCGATCCCGATCGACGAGAACCTGGAGATCGCCAAGGAGCTGCTGAAGGCCACGCACGCGGCCAACATCATCCTCGAGGTCGAGATCGGCGTCGTCGGCGGTGAAGAGGACGGCGTCGAGGCCGAGATCAACGACAAGCTCTACACCTCGCCCGAGGATTTCGAGAAGACCATCGCGGCCCTGGGCCACGGCGAGAACGGCAAGTACCTGCTGGCCGCCACCTTCGGCAACGTGCACGGTGTCTACAAGCCGGGCAATGTGAAGCTGCGTCCCGAGGTGCTGGCCGAGGGCCAGCGGGTGGCCGCCGCCAAGCTCGGCCTGGGCAGCGACGCGCAGCCGTTCGACTTCGTCTTCCACGGCGGATCCGGCTCGCTGAAGTCCGAGATCGAGGACGCGCTGAACTACGGCGTGGTGAAGATGAACGTCGACACCGACACCCAGTACGCCTTCAGCCGCCCGATCGCCGGCCACATGTTCGCCAACTACGACGGCGTACTCAAGATCGACGGCGAGGTCGGCAACAAGAAGGTCTACGATCCGCGCAGCTACCTGAAGAAGGCCGAAGCGGCGATGGCGGCGCGCGTCGTCGAGGCGTGCAATGATCTGAAGTCGGCGGGTCGGTCGATCAGCGCCTGACCCTCTTCGCCTCTCGGGGGCAAGGGTTCTGCCGCCGATGAGGGAGCAATAGGAAGTTCATGAGTGTGGATGTGCGCGTGCTCGGGCCCGTCCGGTTGTTCGTCGGTGGCGTACCGGTGGCGGTCGGCGGGCCCAAGCCGCGCGCGTTATTGGCGGCGCTGACCGTCAATCGGCGGCGCGCGGTGTCCTCGGCCGTACTGGCCGACATGGTGTGGAACGAGGATCCGCCGGATTCCTACGCGGCGAGCCTGCAGGTGTTCGTCTCGAATATCCGTAAGGCGCTGCGTAATTCGGGTATCGACCCGGCGCAGGTGCTGCGCACCGAGTCCTCGGGGTATCGGCTGGAGATTTCCGAGGAAGCCTGCGACATCGGCCGTTTCGAGGCCGCCCGCGAGGCCGCGTCCAAGGCCGCCGGCGTGGGTGACCACGAGAGCGCGTCGCGGCTCTACGGCGCCGCGCTGCAGGAGTGGAGCGGGCGGGCGCTGGCCGATCTGGCCGGGCTCGGCTTCGCCGACGGCTTCGCCACCGCCATGGAGGAGGAGCGCCTGGTCGCTGCCTCGGCCCGCATCGATGCCGAGATCGCCGCCGGACGGCACTCCGCGGTGATCGGTGAGCTGCGCTCGATGACCGCTGAACATCCACTGCGGGAACCACTGTGGGGCCAGCTGATCACGGCGCTGTACCTGTCGGGGCGGCAGGCCGACGCGCTCGCGGCCGCGCGGCAGGTCAAGGAGGTGCTGGCCGAGGAGCTCGGCATCGATCCCGGGCCCGCGCTGGTCGAGCTGGAGCAGCGGGTGCTGCGCCAGGAACCGTTGCAGACCACGGAGTTCCGGCGCACCGAGGACTTGCACAAGTACATGACCGAGACGGTCACCGAGATGCCGCGTACGGTCCGCAACGGTCAGTTGCGCATGCCCGACGGCCGCGCGCAGGTGATCCCGCCGGCCGGGCTGCGCATCGGCCGGATGACCGACAACGACCTGATCCTCGACGATCCCAAGGCGAGCCGGTATCACGCGCACATCATGCCGAGCCGGGCCGGTCTGCTGATCAAGGATCTGGGTTCTGCTAACGGCGTCTACGTCAACGAGGAAGCCATCGACAACGGCGCGCTGCTCGCCGACGGTGATCTGATCCGGATCGGCGCGACCGTGCTGGTGTTCCAGGCGATCACGTAAAGCGGCGGGCGGGAAGCCGCTGCGGAGAGTCTGCCCGGAAACCGGGGCACCGGCCGGTATGGTCTGCCGCTGTGTCCAAGGCCAGGCAGTTGCTGGCCGCGGCCGGCGCCGCGGTGCTGTGCAGCTCTATCGCTCCGGTCGCCGCGGCGGCCCCGAAAACCGAACCGGCGCAGGCCGTTCCGGGCGCCGGCCCGTGCCTGGGCGATCCGAAACCGGTGCACGAGGGGCTGGTGCCGAAAAAGCTCGAGGTGCCGATCCCGTATCCGGTGGTCACGGTGCTGCCGCCGGAAGCGACCGGGCCGGCGCCGGTGCGCACCCGCATGGCGCTGCCCGTCGACCCGTGCGTGAATCCCTGCCCGGACCTCACCGATCTGCCCGCGCCGCCGCCGAGCCCGGCCAACCAGTTCGGCATCCCCGAAATCCTGTTGAGCCCCCAGCCCTTTCACTTCGGCGTGCCCGGTCCGGGGCCGGATCCGGGCCCGGTGCCGCCGCCACCGCCGCGCGTGCGGCCGGTGGACGAGGCCGCGCCGCGCACACCGGCGCGGCCCGCGCCCCGCTTCACCGAGGTGCGCGAGATCGCCAAGCTCACCGGTGCGAATTCGGTCAACCGCACCGACAAGCGCTGGCAGGTGGACGGCACCGACCTGGGCATCATGTGGGAGAGCGCGCCGGGCGAGATCATCACCGCCTTCGGTGACACCGTCGGCCGCGGTTTCCACCCGCCCGGCGGGATGGGCGGAGACTGGCGCAGCAATGTGCTGGCCTTCAGCACCGACCGCGAGCTGTCCGACGGCGTCACCTACGACTCGATGGTCACCGACGACCGCTGTCACGCCGCGGAGGTCCTCGCCAGCCGCAAACTCGACAATGTCGAGATCACCACCATTCCCACCTCCGGGTTCGCGCTCGGCGACCGGCAGTACCTGAGCTACATGTCGATTCGCACCTGGAACAGCGTGCCGGGCACCTTCTACACCAACTACGGCGGCATCGCCTACTCCGACGACCACGGCCAGACCTGGACCAAGGATCCCTACGCCCGCTGGGACAACATCTTCGGGCTCGCGAATTTCCAAGTGGCGGCGATGGTTCCGCACGGCGAGCACGTGTACATGTTCGGTACGCCGAATACCCGCCTGGGCGCGGTCGGGCTGGCGCGGGTCGCCAAGGACCAGCTGCTCAACACCAGCGCCTACCAGTATTGGAGCGAGGGGCAGTGGCGCGCGGTGGCCGGTTCGGCCGGCGCGACGCCGATCGTGGACGCGCCGGCGGCCGAACTCTCGGTCCGCTACGACGCCGAACGCCAGGTCTGGCAGATGAGCTACCTCGACACCGCCCAGGCCGCCCTGGTCCTGCGCGAAGCGAATGCGCCACAGGGGGAGTGGTCGGGCGGGACCCGCACGGTGACCGTGGCCGAGCACGCCGAACTCTACGGCGGATTCATCCACCCGTGGTCGCGCGGCCGCGAGCTGTACTTCACGATCTCGACCTGGAACGACTACAACGTCTACCTGATGCGGGCGACGCGGGCGGACTAGGCGAAGCGGACCTCGGCCAGCGCCCGGCCGAAGAGCTTGCGCCCGTCCGCGACGCCGCTCAAAGTGATGGCGCCGGTACGGGTTCCGGCGTCCAGGGACTTGACCTTGCCGCTGAACTCGACGGTGGTCGCGGCATCGGCGGCGACCGGGACGAAACCGGAGAACCGCACGCTGAACTTCAGGATGGCGGTGGGATCGCCGAGCCAGGAGGTCAGATAGTCGGCGGCCAAGCCCATGGTGAGCATGCCGTGCGCGACCACGGTCGGCAGGCCGACCAGCTCGGCGGCGCGGTCGCTGAAGTGGATCGGGTTCGGGTCGCCGGAGACGCCGGCGTAGTTGGCCAGGTCGCCGCGGGTCAGCTGGGCGGTTCCGGCCGGCAGTTCGGCTCCGGGGGTCAGCTGCTCGAACGCCGGAAGGGTGTGCACGAGGGCGGTTTCGCGCGCCGGCAACGGCGCGCCGCCGCCCGCGGGTAGCTCGATCAGCGGCCCGTCGACCGGGTCCGCGGGACGCACGTGCATGAAGATGCTGTCCACGGCCTCGACCAGATTCGCGTCCACCTCGGCGCCGCGGCGGGCCACGATGGTGCTGGACCCGACCAGGGCGACCTCGTCGCGCTGGTTGCGCAGCACGAACTTGACGTTGATGAAGTCGTTGTCGCCGAACTGGCGCAGCGAATCGATGAGCAGTTCGGTCTGGATCCGGTCGCCCGCCAGGATCGGCCGGTGCAGCTCGAAGACCTGGTCGGTCTGCAGCACCTGGGCCAGGTCGTAGTCGGTGAGCACCGAGTCCATCAAGGCGCGGGTGCTGGACATGCCGATCACCGAGGCGAAGGTCGGCGGGGCGATCAGGCCCTCGTAGCCGAGCTTGCGGGCGTCGGGTTCGCGCAGATGCGCGCCATGATGGTTCTGGACGGCGCGGGCGAACTCGCGCACCTTCTCGCGGCCGACCTCGTAGTGGTCACGTACCTGGAAGCGTCGTCCGGCCAGCACAGTCGACCTCCCGACGGCCGTGGTTTCCGGCTGCGCCATCGTCTGTTCCCTCATCATGATCCGGGCCATGCTACTGGCGTCCCGGACCGATGACCAGGTGAGTGTGACGGGGGCGACGGGTGACCTGGGACTCCGTCCAGCGGGCGTTTATCCCGCTTGACGGGCCAGGATCAGCTGCCGGCGGGCGGGTCGCACACCTTCCAGCCGTCGTCGGTGCGCTCCAGATCGAAGGTGCGCGCCGACTTCTTCGACGGGTCGGCCGCGGTGTAGACGGTGGCCTGCGCCAGCGCCTTGCTGTCGGTGATCTGGATGGCGTCCACGACGTCGACCACCGGGATGGCCTTCTGATCCACCGAGAGTTTGTGCACACCGGCGAAATCGGCCTCGGGCAGCTTCGCGTAGTAGTCGTGCAGCGCGCCGCAGGTGCTCGCGCGCAGCGCGGCGAGGTCACCGTCCTTCAGGGCGCTGGTGTACTCGCCGATCGCGGACCGGACCTGGGCCTGCGGCGAATCGTCGCCGCGATTGGCGAAGGCGGCCCCGCCCGCGATCAGCGCGAGCACTACCGCCGCCGCGGCGCCCAGGCCGATGAGCAGCCGCTTGTTGTTCTTGCCGGACTCGGGCGCGGCCGCCGGTGCCGCGGGCTCCACCCGCTGCGGCGCGGCCATCGGCTGCGGCTGGTGCGGGCGCTGCTGCTGCCCGGCGGGCTGGAACACCGACTGCACCGGCAGGGTCATCTGCACGTCCGCCGGCGACTGGGCCTGCGCCACCCGGCGCGGTTGCGGCTGCTGCGGGCCGGGGCCCTGCTGCTGGCCGGGCCCTTGCTGTGGCGTGGGGCCCTGCTTGCCCGGCTGCTTGGGGCCCGGGGCGGGCCGCGGGGTGGTCGGCGGCTTGGTCATCGGGGCGGCGCGCGGCGGCACGCGATCCGCGCCCTCCGGCTTCGGCCCGCCGTCGGTCCGGAACTTCTGGGTGGCCTGCTGATCCGGGCGCTGGATCGGCAGCGCGGTGGTCGCCGGGTCGTCCACCTCCGGCCGCACGATCGGCATCGCGACGGTCTCGGCGTCGGCTCCGGTCGCCTCGGGGGCGGGCGGAGGCGGGGGCACATCCAGAGCCTCACCCGGCTGCATCCCGACCGTCTCGGCGTCGTCCACGTCGGCGGGCGGCGTGACCTCCGGGCGCTGCTGCACCTTCATGACCACGGTCTTCGCGTCCGCGTCGCCGGGCGCGGAATCGGTTGCCCGGTCGGCGTTTTCGGCGGTCGGGCCCTGCTCCCGGCGGATGACGCTGGTCGCGGCGTCGGCGGCTCCGGCTTTCGGCGCGAGACGCTGATCGGCGGCGTCACCGCCCCCGGCCTTCGGGGCGTGGCGCTGATCGGCGGAGTCGGCGGCCCCGGCTTTCGGCGCGAGACGCTGATCGGCGGCGTCGGCGGCTCCGGCTTTCGGCGCGAGACGCTGATCAGCGGAATCAGCTGCGGGAGTACCGGATTCGTCGTCGCGCCGAGCGGCGCCTGCCGGTGGGGCATCGCCGTTCGGCGTGCTGGAGGCGTCGCCCGCGGTAACACCCGCTGCGGCTCCCGCGTTCGGGCTCGCGTCGGCGGCGTTCTCCGCGGGGCCGTCAACCGGCCCCGACGCAGGCGTGGTTTCCGAAGCGGCGGTGGGCCGTCCGATGCCGGAGACAGGTGCGGGGTTCGAAGGCGCGCTGCCGTCCTGTGCGGTGGCGTTCCCGCGCGCATCGGCGTTGCTGTCACCCTGGGGTGCGCTGCCAACGCTCGGTCCGCCAGCCGCGGCATCAGAGGAAGGTGCCCCCTCGGCGGCAGCTTGAGCAGCAGCGGCAGCGGGAGCGGTGGGGGCATCGGCAGCGGCAGGCGCGGGGGCACCGGCAGCGGAAGGGTTGGTGCCGGTGCCGGTGTGCTGTGCGCCGTCGCCGGACGGTGTGGCGTCGGCCTTGTCCAAAGGTGCGGCGGCACCCCGATTCTCGGTCGGTGCCGCCGCTGCGGCGTCCACCGCCGGCTCGGCCGGGGCGGGCGTACCGGCGGCAGATCCGGT
Organism: Nocardia sp. NPDC050435; assembly: GCF_040655395.1. Classification (NCBI taxonomy): domain Bacteria; kingdom Bacillati; phylum Actinomycetota; class Actinomycetes; order Mycobacteriales; family Nocardiaceae; genus Nocardia; species Nocardia sp. NPDC050435. Next base: position 18,727 of record NZ_JBFAJW010000021.1, on the reverse strand, counting down.
GTCGGCCTGGGCATTCACCGGTCGTCCGGAGTCCGCGGCGCCCGAGGGGGTGGCGGCCGGACCGGACGCGGGCTTGCTGACCGAGGGAGCGGGATCGGGCGTGCTGTTCGACGGTCCGGGCTCGGCGGGCGTGCTGTTCGACGGTCCGGGCTCGGCGGGCGTGCTGTTCGACGGTCCGGGGTTGGCGTGCGTGCTTACCGACCGTCCGGGGTTGACGGGCGTGCTGACCGACGGTCGGGAATTGGCGGGCGTGCTGACCGACGGTGCGGCCTTCGCGGCCGGGGCGGGCTCCTCGGTCTTCCACTCGCTCGTCGGCGCGCCCGCGGACATGGGCACGGTTGGGGCGGCCGTGGCGTGCTTGACGGTGGGGTCGTCGGCGGCCGGTTCCACGGCGGCGTCGCGGCGCGCGTCCTGCGGACCGGCGGAATCCTGGGCCGGCTTCTTCTCGTCGTTCGGGTCGGACACCTAGTACCCCTCGCTCAGGCGGAACATGTGGAACTCGACGGCCAGCCTAGTGGGCGGACGCGCCCGCCATGCAGAATGAACCGCATGACCTCCTTCGGTGACTTGCTCGGACCGCAGCCGGTACTGCTGCCGGAAAACACGGACGCGGAATCGGCCCTGCTCGACAAGGTCGATCCGGTGCAGGTAGCGGCCGACCACCCGGCGGCCTCGATCGCCTGGGCCTACCTCGCCGAGGCCGCGCTGACCCGCGGCGGCGCCGACGGCTCCGACGCCACGGTGAACCACGACATCGTCTCCGCCTACGCCTTCGCCCGCACCGGCTACCACCGCGGCCTGGATCTGCTGCGCCGCAACGGCTGGAAGGGCTTCGGCCCGGTGCCGTGGAGCCACGAGCCCAATCAGGGTTTCCTGCGCAGCGTCGGCGCGCTGGCCCGCGCGGCCAAGGTGATCGGCGAGACCGAGGAGTACGCGCGCTGCCTGGACCTGCTCGAGGACTGCGACCCGCGGGCCGCGGCGGAACTCGGTCTCGGTTAGTTGCAGCTGGACGCGAATTCGCGACTGGTCACGGCCCGGACGAGCAGCGCGGATCGGCTGCGGAAGTCCTGGGCGCGGCTGCGGCTGTCCTGGCTGCCGATCGTGCAGTGCGCGCTCGGCGCGGCGCTGGCCTGGTCGGTGGCGCACTACGTGATCGGGCACCCGCAGCCGTTCTTCGCGCCGACGGCGGCGGTGGTGTCGATCGGCGTCTCCTTCGGCGCGCGGCTGCGCCGCTCGGTGGAGCTGGTGGTCGGCGTCGCGGTCGGCATCGGCATCGGTGACCTGTTCATCTCCCGCGCCGGCACCGGCATCTGGCAGATCGCGCTGGTGGTCGTGGTGGCCATGGCGCTGGCGGTGTTCGTCGACGGCGGCTCCATCATCACGATGCAGGCCGCGGGTTCGGCGGTGCTGGTCGCGACCCTGATGCCGCCGTCCTCGGGCACCGGTTTCCCGCGCATGATCGACGCCCTGGTCGGCGGCCTGGTCGGGGTGGTGATCGTGGCCGCGATCCCGTTGCATCCGGTGCGCCGGGCCCGGGAGCAGGCCGCGGAAGTGCTTGCGGTGATGGGCAAATCGCTGGTCGAGTGCGCGGACGGCCTGCTGGAGCAGGACGCGGACAAGGTGCAGGTGGCGCTGGATTCCGCGCGCGCCACCCAATCCCAGATCGACGGGCTGCGCTCCTCGCTCGAGGGTGGTCGCGAGATCAGCCGGATCTCACCGCTGTACTGGAATTCGCGCGGCCGCCTGGAGACCATCCGGGCCGCCGCCGATCCGCTGGACAACGCTATCCGCAACACTCGCGTGCTGTTGCGCCGCTCGCTCACCCTGGTGCGCGACGACGAGATCCTGGACGCGCGCCTGATCGAGGAGGTGCGCAACCTGGGCGAGGCGATCGAGGTGGTGCGCCAGATGATGCTGGCCGATCCGGGTGAGCAGCCCGATCAGGTCGAGGCGACGCGCGTGCTGCGCGCGGTGGCCAAGGGCGCGAAACCGGAACTGGTGGCGGGCGCCGGGCTCTCCGCGCACGTGGTGTTCGCGCAGGTGCGCTCGATCGTGGTCGATCTCATGCAGGCCTGCGGCATGCAGCGGATCTCGGCGATGGCGCTGCTGCCGCCGACCGTCCCGAACCCCTATGTGCGGCCCGCGGACTAGGTCCAGAACCGAGTCAGGCGCGAGCCCCACGCGCTCCAATTGCGCGGCACGCCGGAAAGTTCGTAGAGCCAGTACACGGCGTCGAAGAACACCTGGTTCAGCTGCGGGGTGAAGAGCAGCGCGAACAGGATCAGCATGCCGAACGGCTTGAACTGATCGAGCGCCTGCCGGGTCTTGTAGCTGAGCGAGGGCTCGAGGATCCCGTAGCCGTCCAGGCCGGGGATCGGCAGGATGTTCAGCAGGAACGCGGTGATCTGCAGGAACGCCAGGAAGGCGAGCCCGCACCAGAACACCGCGTGGGTCGACATGTCGGCGAAGATCTGGATCACCAGCAGCAGCGCGATGCCGCAGAGCAGGTTCACCGCCGGACCGGCGAAGCTGATCAGCCGCTGGATGCGCGGGCTGAAGTTGTGGCTGTGCACGTAGACAGCGCCACCGGGCAGGCCGATGCCGCCGAGCGCGATGAACACCATAGGCAGCACGATCGACAGCAGCGGATGCGAGTACTTCAGCGGATTCAGCGTCAGATAGCCGCGCATCTCCACGTCCTGATCACCGGCCCGCCAGGCGGTGAAGGCGTGCGCGAATTCGTGCAGGCACAGCGTGACCACCCAGCCCGCCACGACCAGCACGAAGACACCCAGCTTCGCCAGGTTCGAGTCGAGTTCGGAGTCGGACATCCAGGCCAGCACGCCGCCGGCGACGGCGAGGGCGACCACCGCGAGGAACACCGGGCTCGGACGGACCGCACCGGTTCGCTTGCGCGGGAAGGAGTATGTCATCGGACCAGCAGCCAGGACTCGTGGTGCCGGTAGAAACTCGAGCGCGGCACGGTCCGGTCGGAGCGGATGCCGTCGCGGGTGACGACCGCGCCGGGGGTGCCGAGCTGGGCGGCCCGGCCCTGCAACCAGACCCGTCTACTGAAGCGGCCGCGTTTGACGGTGGCCCGCACGCCGGGCAGGTGCATGCTGGGGGAGATCTGCATGGCGGTGACGAGGCCGGAGAAGAGCCGATTCTCGTCCACGTAGGCCTCGCCCTCCAGTTTCGCGCCGTCCACGCCGGTGATGGACGCGCGGCCGACCAGCACGGTGCCGGTGTCGTCGCGGACCAGCGGGGTCTGGGTGGCCCGGCCCTCGATCGCGCGCTTGGCCGCGGCGTTGCCGGTGCCGGTCTGGTAGGCGCGGGAGCCGTAGGTCTTGTCGATCGGGACGTAGCCGATCTCGACGTGCAGGCGTTCGGTCTTCATCAGGTGGGTCAGGACCGCGGCCAGCCCGGCGTCCTCGCCGAGCACGATCAGGCGGGGCAGGCTGTCGGCCGCGAGCACGGGGAGCAGTTCGTCGATGACGCTGTTGTCCGGGATGGCGGCCGTCGGAGTGGTGGGCAGTGCCGCGAGCGCGATCGGAACCGGTGCGCCGTCGCAGCGGAGAACGTGGGTACTCAAACTGCCGTACACCCCTCCTCGTTCCGGGCCGACACACCCGGCACGCGGGTGGCCGGCGGTGGCCGCTTTCGGCCAACCATACCGGCCGATAAGCGAATGTCGCGCCCTCCGACCAGGCTGGTCATAGGGCGTCGGCTAAAATGAGTTACCGGCCACCTCCTCAGACGGGCAGGTAGCTGCAACACAGGTGTGTTGCGCCTCGAACCGTAGGAGACAACGATGCCGGCGATCGTCCTGATCGGCGCCCAGTGGGGCGACGAAGGAAAGGGCAAGGCCACCGATCTACTGGGTGGCCGGTTGCAGTGGGTGGTCCGTTACCAGGGCGGCAACAACGCCGGTCACACGGTGGTGCTGCCCAACGGCGACAAGTTCGCCCTGCACCTGATCCCCTCGGGCATCCTCACCCCCGGCGTCACCAATGTCATCGGCAACGGCGTCGTGGTGGATCCGGGCGTGCTGCTCGCGGAGCTGGCCGGCCTGGAAGAGCGCGGCGTGGACACCTCCGGCCTGCTGCTCTCCGCCGACGCGCACCTGATCATGCCGTACCACGTGGCCATCGATAAGGTCACCGAGCGTTTCCTCGGCAACAAGAAGATCGGCACCACCGGCCGCGGCATCGGCCCCTGCTACCAGGACAAGGTCGCCCGCGTCGGCGTCCGCGTGGCCGACGTGCTGGACGAGAAGATCCTGACCCAGAAGGTCGAGGCCGCACTGGAATTCAAGAACCAGGTGCTGGTCAAGATCTACAACCGCCGGGCGCTGGAACCGCAGCAGGTGGTGGACGAGGTGCTGGAGAAGGCCGAGGGCTTCAAGCACCGCATCGCCGACACCCGGCTGCGCCTCAACGAGGCGCTCGAGCGCGGCGAGACCGTGCTGCTGGAGGGTTCGCAGGGCACGCTGCTCGACGTGGACCACGGCACCTACCCGTACGTGACCTCCTCCAACCCGACCTCGGGCGGCGCGGCGGTGGGCTCGGGCGTGGGCCCGAACAAGATCACCACGGTGCTCGGCATCCTCAAGGCGTACACCACCCGCGTCGGCTCCGGTCCGTTCCCGACCGAGCTGTTCGACAACTTCGGCGAGTTCCTGGCCAAGAATGGCGGCGAGGTCGGCGTCACCACCGGCCGCGCCCGCCGCTGCGGCTGGTTCGACGCGGTGATCGCGCGCTACGCCACCCGCGTCAACGGCGTCACCGACTACTTCCTCACCAAGCTGGACGTGCTGTCGGGCCTGGACACGGTGCCGATCTGCGTCGCCTACGAGATCGACGGCGAGCGGGTCGAGCAGATGCCGACCACGCAGACCGACTTCCATCACGCCAAGCCGATCTTCGAGGAACTGCCGGGTTGGTGGGAGGACATCTCCGGGGCCAAGACCTTCGAGGAGCTGCCGGCCAACGCGCAGGCGTATGTGCTTCGGCTGGAAGAGCTTTCGGGCGCGCGGATCTCCTGCATCGGCGTCGGGCCGGGCCGGGAGCAGACCATCGTCCGGCACGACGTCCTGGGCTGAGCGCTTCTTCGACTTCCACTGGGCGGCGCCACCGGTTCCGGCTACCATGTCGGGAGCACACGAGCGGAATCGGTGTGCGCTGCGCAGTTCTGGATGAGGATGGTGTTCGTCGACGTGTCGGCTCAGACCCGTAAGATGCGGAATCGGTTGTCGCGGAGCACGTTTCGGTTAGCGGTGGGTGCGGTCGCGATCGCGCTCGGCACCGGCGTGGCGGGCATCGCGCTGGCCCAGCCCGCCCAGCCCGGCGTCACCACGCAGACCCCGCCCGCGGCGCCCGCCCCCGCGCCGGAGGAACCCACGGAACTGAAGGTCGCCAACCCGCAGGCGCCGCCGCCTCCGCGCGCGCCGCGCACCACCACGCCGGAGCCCACCCCCGAGCCCAAGCCGCACGCCGTGCAGTTCGGCGACGTCACGGTGCCGGTGCCCACCGAGGTCCCCGCCGAGATGGTCGAGGGCTGGAACGAGGCGCTCAACGGGGGCAAGCCGCGCCCCTAGGCGAGGAAAATCGGCGCCGGGCGGAGCCGGCGCCTCCGGGCCCCACGCTGTGCCCGCACCGGCGGGTGCGTTTCCGAACGGAACTGTCTCACACGCCAGTTGGTGGTTGGGTTCGATCATGGTCTTGTAAAGAACTACTCTTGAGTACATGGCGCGGAATTGGCCGATGATCGAGCGCGAGACCGAGTTCCAGGCGATCCGGTCCGCGCTCACCGGTCCGGAATATGTCGGTACCGTGCTGACCGGGGATGCCGGGGTGGGCAAGACGACGCTGGCCCGGCAGGCCACCGCCGCTGTCGGCGGCAATATCCGGTGGGTCGCGGGGACGGAATCGGCGCGCAGCATCCCGCTGGGGGTGTTCGCGCACATGGTCGGGGTCTACACCGCCCACGACCCGGTGACGTTCATGTCCGCGGCGCGCGAGGCGCTGCTCGCCGACGGGCACACCATCATCGGCGTCGACGACGCCCATCTGCTGGACCAGCTTTCGGCCACGCTGCTGTTGCAACTGGCCATCGACAAGGCCGCGCACATCGTCGCGACGGTGCGCAGCGGCGTCCCGGTGCCGGACGCGGTGACCTCGCTCTGGAAAGACGGCCACCTGCTGCGGATCGATCTGAATCCGTTCACCCAGCGCCAGAGCGTCGATCTGGTCGAGTCCATGCTCGGCGGCCAGCTCGAAGGCTTCACCGCCAACCTGATGTGGGAGTCCTCGGGCGGAAACGCCTTGTTCCTGCGGCATTTGGTGGAGGGCGCGCTGGAGGCGGGCACGCTGCGCCAGGTGAACGGCGTCTGGCAGCTGCGCGGTCGCGCCGCGGTCACCTCGGAACTCGCCGCGCTGCTGGAGGATCGGGTCGAGCAGCTGCCCGAGGACGTGCTGCGCGTGCTGGAGCTGCTCACCTTCTGCGAACCGATCGATCTGGACGTGCTCGCCGAGATCGCCGGTGAGGAAGCGGTGGAGGCGGCCGAGACCAAGGGCGTCATCCGGGTGGTGGAGAACGCGCGCCAGCTGATCGTGCGCTACAACCATCCGCTCTTCGGCGAGGTCATCCGGCGCCGGCTCGGCATCGCCTCGGCGCGCCGGCTGCGCGGCCGGTTGTATTCGGCCCTCAAGGAACGGCGCATCAACTCCGCCGCCGACCGCATCCGGCTGGCCGAATTGGCCCTGGACAGTGACAAATCCGCCGATCTGGAGCTGTTCGAGGCGGCCGCCGCCGACGCCATCGCGCTGGCGAACCTGCCGCTGGGCGAGCGTTTCGCCCGCGCCGCGGTGGAGCGCCGCGGCGGCGTGGAGGCCGCCGACCTGCTGGCGCGCGCCCTGCTGTGGCAGGGCCATCCGATCGAGGCCGAGCGCACCCTGGCCAGCTTCGACCCGAACGAGCTGAACGAGGTGCAGCTGGTCCGCTGGGGCAGCACACGGGTGTCGAACCTGTTGTGGGCCATGGGCGATGCCGATCGCGCCGACGAGGTGCTGGCGCTGGTGCGCGCCAAGGTGACGCACCCCGGTTGCGCCGCCACGCTGGCCGGGCTGTCCTCGGCCTGCGCGGTCAACGAGAACCGGATCGGCGACGCCATCACCGAGGCCGACGCGGTCATGTCGGCGAAAAGCGCGCCGCCGTGGGCGGTCTGGTGGGCGGCCTTCGGCGGCGGGCTCGCGCTGGCCCTGATGGGCAAGAGCGAAGCCGCGCGGCAGTATGTCGCGCGCGGGCATCAGGTCGAGAGCGAGATCGACGGCCTGAACCGGTTCATGTCCACCCACGCCGAGGTGCTCGCGCTCACCTTCACCGGCGAGCTGGAAGCCGCGCGGCGCTGTGCCGCAGCCTATTTCGGCTACTCCGCGCCCGGGCAGTACCTGGCGTGGGGCATGTCGAAGATCCTGCAGGGCACCGCCGATGTCGCGCAGGGGCGTTTCTCCGACGGCGTGGAGCACTTGGAGCAGGCCCTGGCCGCGCTCGCCGCCGAAGGCGCGGCGTCCTGGATGCTGCCCGCGCGGATCCGGCTGGCCGAAGCGTATTCGGCGCTCGGCCGGACGGCCGAGGCCGCCGAGACCATCGCGGAGAGCACACGGCGCGGCGGCCGGCACAGCGCCGTCTACGAACCGCAACTGGAGATCGCGCGCGCCTGCCTGGCCGCCGCCGAGGGCGCGGTCACCCCCGCCATCCGGCTGGCCCTGAGCGCGGCCGACGCCGCCGCCCGCTCGCAGCAGCACGCCATCGAGGCGATGGCGCTGCACACCGCCGCCCGCTTCGGCGAGCAGACGGTGGCGGGCCGGCTGGCCGATCTGGCCGCGCGAGTGGAGGGACGGCTGATCCAGGTCCAGTCCCGGCACGCGGTCGCCCTCGCGGCCCACGACGGCGCCGGATTGGACGCCGCCGCAGCGGAATTCGAGCAGCTCGGCGCGCTGCTCTCGGCCGCCGACGCCGCCGCCCAGGCCGCGCTCGCGCACGACCGCGCCGGTGATCGCCGCCGCCTGCACGAGTCCGCCGCCGCGGCGAACCGGCTCGCGGCGGCCTGTGGCGGGGCCAGCACGCCGTCGCTGCGCCAGGCCGCGCAACCGCTGCCGCTCACCGTGCGGGAGCGCGAGATCGCGAATCTGGTGGCAGCCGGGCTGTCCAACCGGCAGATCGCCGACCGCCTCACCGTTTCGGTGCGCACGGTCGAGGGCCACCTGTACCGGGCCTGCAGCAAGATGGACGTCACCGACCGGGAATCGCTGGGCGCCCTCATCCGGGGAGAATCCCCGAACTGATCCGGCCGCCGGGTCGGTCTCGCGCCGGCGCGCGCTCCGGTCCGGCGCAGCGCGGGCCGGAGGTCTCGATGGTGGGTAGCGCGGCGCTCGGGCGCGGGGTGGGTTACGGTCGGAACAGACGGGTGCGCGACCCTCGGCACTCCGGAGCGCACAGCGGCTGACCTGCTCGGATTCGGCAATCAGGCCGCTGACCGGCCGAATGCGAACGATGTTGACACCGTGGATGTGGAGGGTTGTGGATGGATTCGAAGTGGCCGGTTCGAGTCGGCACGACGGTGCTGGCGCTGGGCATGCTGGCCGGGTGCGGGTGGGGGCCCGGCGTGGAGCCGAAGACCAGTACCGTGCCGCTGACCTCCGCGACATCCAAGCCGCTCACGCCGGAGCAGGAGCGCAATATCCGGATCCACAAGCAGCTGCTGGAACTGGGCTGCGACAGCAACAGCTGCATCCAGACCTACTTCGCCTGCATGGACGGGCAGCTCACCGGCGAGCCGTGTGAGTTCTACCGGCAGCACCCGCTGAACTGAGCCGACCTCAGAACAGGGTGGGCTCGCCGAAGCCGGGCGTGCGCTCGAGCTCCAGCAGGCGCTCTTTGGTGGCCACGCCGCCGGGGGCGGAAAACCCCGTCAGCGCGTTGTCGGCGGCGAGCACGCGGTGGCACGGGACGATCAGCGCGATCGGGTTGCGCCCCAGGGCCTGACCGACGGCCTGGGCTGCGCCGGGCGCACCGACCCGATCGGCGACCTGGCCGTAGCTCAGCGTGTGGCCGGGGCCGATGGCCCGGGTGACTTCGTAGACGGCGCGGTGGAACTCGGGCACACCGTCCAGGTCCAGCGGGATCCAGCGCAGATCGTCCAGGGTGCCGGCCAGGTGGGCGCGCACGCCCGCGATCGCCTCGGCGATGACACCGGTGGGCTCGGCCTCGGGCAGCTCGGTGCCGGGCACACCGCGCCGGCGGGTGATGCTCGCGCGGGTGGCGGCCGGGAGCTCCGGAAGCCGGAAGCGGATGACCCGGTCGCCGCTCCACGCGATCGTGCAGGCGCCGATGGCGGTGTCGAACAGCGCTGCCGCCGCGGGCAGTCGAGTGGACGCGCTCATGGTGTTCAGTGTGCACCCGGGGTCGGACAAAGTCGCCTCGATCAGTCCAGTCACTAAAAACTGGCCTGGACCGAGCCGCAGCTCGGATTCGGGTTGGTCATCCGCAGGACTTGTGGCGGCTCCGGCAGCGGGGCGGCGTCCGGGTCCGGGACATCGTGACGGCCGTAGATCGCGGCCAGGTCCGAATACTGGCGCTGGGCTTCGTAATCGGTGGTCATCGTGGATTCGAAGAGCGGTCCGGGTCCGACGAACCGTTCCAGCCGGAACAGGTCCCGGCGGCGCTGCGGGGCGAAGTGGTAGATCGAGTAGGCGAAGGCGGCGGTCACGAGGAAGGTCAGCAGTGCGGTCATGTCCGCTAGCGTGCGCGCAACTGGCCTTGCCAAGAAAGAGCCAATCCAGGAATACTGGACTGTATGGCTACCAGAGTGATCGGCGCGGGCAGTTTGGCCAGGGATCTGGGCAATTGGCGCAGTGTGGGCGCGGACGAGGAGGCGGGCGGGCGCCGTGCGGCCCGCCCCGCCTATCTGGCCCTGGCCGAGGGCATCCGCCTGCTCATCCACGACGGTCGCGCACCGCTGGGCGTCGCCCTGCCCAGCGAACGCGATCTGGCCACCACCCTCGGCGTCAGCCGCACCACCATCACCTCGACGTACACGCTGCTGCGCGAGCACGGCTACCTGATCAGCCGCCAGGGTTCGCGCAGCACGGTGGCGCTGCCGCCCGCGGTGCCGCACGACGGCACCAAGCCGGTGCGCGGCATCATGGCGCTGATGTCGGACGAGGTGGCCACCATCGACCTGACCTACGCCGCCATGGCCGCCCCCGCGGAGATGCAGGCGGCCTATGCCGAGGCGCTGCAGGGGATTCCGGCCTACCTCGGCACGCACGGCATGGATCCGATCGGCGTGATCGCGCTGCGCGAGGCGGTGGCCCGCCGCTACACCCAGCGCGGCCTGCCCACCGAGCCGGACCAGATCCTGATCACCCTGGGCGCCCAGCACGGCCTGCGGCTACTGCTCAACGTGCTCACTGCCCCGGCGGCGCGGGTGCTCATCGACCACCCGACCTACCCGAACGCCATCGAGGCCATCCGCGATGTCGGCGCGCGGCCGGTGCCGGTGCCGCTGCTGCCCGAGGGGCCGGGCCGCGGCTGGGATCTGGACGGAATCCGCAGCGCCGCACGGCAAACCGCCGCCACGCTCGCCTATCTGGTGCCCGATTACAACAACCCCACCGGCCTGCTGCTCGACGACGACGGCCGCGAGGAACTGGCCGCGATCGCCCGCGACACCCGCATGACCATCGTGGTCGACGAGTCCATGGCCGATCTGCGGCTCGACGATCACCTCCGGCCGCTGCCCGCGGCGGCGTTCGCCAAGGGGGCGGAGATCGTCACCATCGGTTCGGCGTCCAAGTCCTTCTGGGGCGGCCTGCGGGTGGGCTGGGTCCGCACCAACCAGGCGCTGATCACCAAGCTGCTGGGCATCCGCTCCACCGTCGACCTCGGCACCCCGGTCATGGATCAGCTCGCGGCCATCCACCTGCTGGAAAACGAGGACGCGATCCTGGCTCGCCGCTGCGACCAATTGCGTTCCCAGCGCGCGGCGCTGCTCGGCGCGCTGGCCGAGGATCTCCCGGATTGGCGGGTCGAGGCCGGGCCCGGCGGCATGTCGCTGTGGGCGCAGCTGCCCGCGCCCGTCTCCACCGCGCTCGCGGCCACCGCGCCCAACCACGGCGTCCTGCTCGCCGCCGGACCGCGTTTCGGCGTGCAGGGCGCGTTCGAGCGCTTCGTCCGGCTGCCGTTCACCCACCCCGAGGCGGAGCTGCGCCTGGCGGTCAAGGCCATCGCCGCCACCTACGCGGCGCTCACCCCGCGCGCCGCCGATCCGTTGCAGCCGCTCACCGTGTTCTGACGGGCAAGGGCCGCGCACGGCGACCGTGCGCGGCCCGGTTGGCCCGAATGCTCAGTCCGCCCAGACGGATTCGATCGGGGTGGCCTCGTTCGGCGGCGGCGTCGGGATGCCCGCCGGGGTGCGCGAGAAGCGCGGTGCCGGGGCGTGCTGGACGACGCCGTCGATGTCGACCAGGCCGGTGCGGGCCACGATGTGCTCGTTCGCCGTGGCCTCGGTGAGGGTCAGCACCGGGGTGGTGCAGGCGTCGGTGCCGTCGAAGATCGCGGTCCACTCGTCGCGGGTCTTGGTCTTGAACTTCTCGGTGAACAGCTTCTTCAGCTCGTCCTGGCCGTTTGGGTCGATCTGCATCGGCAGGCCCTCGGGGTCGATCTCCAGGCCCTTCAGCAACTCGGCGTAGAACTGCGGCTCGATCGCGCCGACCGCCATGTACTTGCCGTCGGAGGTCTCGTAGGTGTCGTAGAAGGCCATGCCGGTGTCGAGCAGGTTGGTGCCGCGCTCGTCCGACCACAGGCCCACGCCGCGCATGCCCCAGATCATGTGCGACAGCGCCAGCGCGCCATCGATCATGGCGGCATCGATGACCTGGCCCTTGCCGGAATTCTGCCGTTCCACCAGCGCGGCCAGCACGCCGAACACCAGGAACATCGAGCCGCCGCCGAAGTCGCCGACCATGTTCAGCGGCGGCACCGGGCGCTCGCCCTTGCGGCCGATCGCGTTCAGCACGCCGGTGAGGGAGATGTAGTTGATGTCGTGCCCGGCCCGGTCGGCCAGCGGCCCGTGCTGACCCCAGCCGGTCATCCGGCCGTAGATCAGGCGCGGGTTTCGGGCCAGCGCGTCGTCCGGGCCCAGGCCCATGCGCTCGGTGACGCCGGGCCGGAAGCCCTCCAGCAGCACGTCGGCCTTCTCGATCAGGCCGAGCACCTTCGCGATGTCGGCGGGATCCTTCAGGTTGGCCTCGACGATGGTGCGGCCGCGCCACTGCGGGCGCTCCATGAAGCCCGGCAGCTGGTTCGGGCGCTGCACGCGCACCACGTCGGCGCCGAGGTCGGCCAGCAGCAGCGCCGCGTGCGGGCCGGGGCCGATGCCGGCCAGCTCGACAACCTTGATGCCCGCGAGCGGGCCCTGCTTGGCGGTGGATGGAGTGCTCACGCCCTACCTCGGTTCATCGTTGATCCTGCGTCCTCCGGACGGCCCCGGAGGTGTATTGACAGTATGACAATAACGCTGGAGGGCCGGTCCGCGGCCTTCGCTGTGCACGCGACCAGCCGGTAGGCGAGAATTCGGGCAAACGGACGAGACCGGAGGGCAAGTCGTGAGTATGTGGGGAGAGGTCGCCGTCGGCCTGGCGATCCTGGTGGGGCTGCTCGGGGTCATCGTCCCGATCCTGCCCGGGGTGATTCTGATCTTCGCCGCGATCCTGGTCTGGGCCATCCTGACCGGCGGCGTCACCGCCTGGATCGTCTTCGCGATCGCGGCGGTGTTCCTGGTGCTGTCCGGGGTCATCAAATACACCTGGCCGGGCCGGAAGATGAAGGAAGCGGGCGTCGCCAACCGCGCCCTGCTGCTCGGCGCGATCCTCGGCATCGCCGGGTTCTTCATCATCCCGGTCGTCGGCCTGTTCGTCGGATTCGTTCTCGGCGTTTATCTTTCGGAGTACCAGCGCCTCGGCAAAGGCGAACCCGCCTGGACCGCAACCAAACACGCGCTCAAGGGCGTCGGATTGTCCATGCTCATCGAGCTTTTCGGCGCGCTGCTGGCGACCGGCGTCTGGCTGATCGGGGCTTTCGTCGCCTAGCGCTCGATGATGGGCAGCGGGAGGGTGGCGTTGGGGTCCAGTTTCGGGAGCTGGTCGCGATGCAGCGGAAGGGTGGGCTGGTCGGTGCGGGGGAGCGGGGGCAGCGAGCGGTTGCGCGGGGGCAGGCGGTAGAAATCGCGCGCGTTGTCCTCGAGGACGGCGAACATGTCGGTGCCGACCACGTCGCAGATCAGATCGACATCGGCGTCGCGGAAGGGCCGGCCCGCGCGGGTGCCCGGCAGGTCGGTGCCGAACATCAGGGCTTGCGGATTCACCGCGTGGATGCGGCGCAGGGTGTCGGGCACGTGCATCGCCACCCGGCCGAAACCCGTCGCCTTGACCCGGGCGCCGCGATCCACCAGATCCAGCAGATACGGCAGGCTCTCCTCGGACATGCCGAGGTGATCCACCGACAGCGCGGGCAGCTTGGAGATCACCGGCTGCAACGAGGCCAGCATCGAGCCGTCGATGTAGACCTCGACATGCCAGCCCACCAGATCGTGCGCCCGCAGCGCCTGCAACGTCATGCCGGTGATGTCGGCGGCGGCGCGCTTGAGGTTGAACCGCAAGGCGCGCACGCCGATTCGATCCAGCTCGACGATCTCCTCGTCGGAGGCCTCCAGGTTCAGCGTCGTCACGCCGACCCAGCCGGGGCCCAGCTCCGCCAGCGCCGTCTTCAGGTACGTCTGATCGGTGCCCTGGAACGAGGCGCTGACCACGGCGCCACCGCCGACATCGAAGCGCGCCATGCGCTTTCGATAATCGGCGATGGTGTACGGGTCGGGCAGGTAGCCGTCGTTCTCGATCAGCGGGAACCGCGGATCGATGACGTGGACATGGGCATCGAACACTTGTACAGAATGCCTCAGTTACGGAGATTTCGCTGCCGTGGCAGGCGCTCCGGCTAGACCTTGTGCGGTTCGCTGGCGCGCAGCATGTCCTCGCGCTCGACCACCTTGACCCGCTCGCGGCCCTCCGGCTCGCCGAGGGCGCGCTCGTGCGCGTCCAGGCGGTACCAGCCCTGCCACGTGGTGAACGGGATGCCCTTGCCCTCCAGGAAGGTGGTGACGGCGTCCAGCTCCGGCTCGGGGGCCGGGGTGAAGTTCACGCTGTCGTCGAGCAGGCAGGCCACCGTCTCGTTGGCGTCGCCCTTGGTGTGGCCGATCAGGCCGACCGGGCCGCGCTTGATCCAGCCGGTGACGTAGGTGGCCGGCAGGTAGCGCGCGGCGCCGTCGGCGTCCTCGTCGGCCAGCACGCGACCGGCCTCGTTCGGCACGGTGCCCGCCTGGTCGTCGAAGGGCAGGCTGCTGATGTTCTGCGAGAGGTAGCCCACCGCGCGGTAGATCGCCTGCACGTCCCAGTCGCGGAACTCGCCGGAGCCCTTGACGTTTCCGGTGCCGTCGAGCTGGGTGCGCTCGGTGCGCAGGCCCACGACCTTGCCGTCCGCGCCGAGCACCTCGGCGGGCGACTCGAAGAAGTGCAGGAACAGCTTGTGCGGGCGGTTGCCCTGATCGCGGATCGCCCACTGCTCGAGGGTGTTGGCGACCATGTCGACCTGCTTGGAATGCCGGCGCGCGGCCTCGGAGCCGGCGTCGTAATCGATGTCCTCGGGATCGACGATGACCTCGATGGTCGGCGAGTGGTCGAGCTCGCGCAGCTCCAGCGGGGTGAACTTGGCCTGCGCCGGGCCGCGACGGCCGAAGACGTGCACCTCGACGGCCTTGTTCTCCTTCAGGCCCTGGTAGACGTTCGGCGGGATCTCGGTGGGCAGCAGTTCGTCGCCGGTCTTGGCGAGCACGCGCGCCACGTCCAGGGCCACGTTGCCGACGCCGAGCACCGCGACCTTCTCCGCGTGCAGCGGCCATTCGCGCGGCACGTCCGGGTGGCCGTCGTACCAGGAGACGAAGTCGGCGGCGCCATAGGAGCCGTCCAGATCGATGCCGGGGATCTCCAGCGCGCGGTCGGCGTTGGCGCCGGTGGAGAAGATGACCGCGTCGTAGAAGCGGCGCAGATCGTCCAGGGTGATGTCGGTGCCGTAGTCGATATTGCCGAGCAGGCGCACCTGCTCCTTGTCCAGCACCTTGTGCAGGGCGGTGATGATGCCCTTGATGCGCGGGTGATCGGGCGCGACGCCGTAGCGGATCAGACCGAACGGCGCGGGCATGCGCTCGTAGAGGTCGATGCTCACCTCGGCATCGGATTTCATCAACGCGTCGGCGGCGTAGATACCGGCCGGTCCTGCGCCCACGATCGCGATGCGGAGCGGGCGAGTGCCGGCGGCGTGAGCGTCGGCCCCGGAGGCGGCAGCCTGGGTAACCACGGAGGGGCCGGGAACGCCGCCGGTGGATTCAGCACTCTGTTCGGTCATCTCTTACGCGCACCTTCGGTCGAAAAATAATGGCGTTCTTCTTAGCCTAGGCTAAGTCGAGCGGCCGCTGCGGTTTGCCCCTGACGATGCCGACGCTGGCGCTGCTGGCTCGTAACTGCACGGCCCCCAGGTCGCTTCCCGGACACCACCGCCTCGGGTGCGGGCAGCGGGCACGGTTCCCGCGATTCTATCGGGAAGCCACCCCGGGGCTGCACGGGTGCCTCTCACCAGGGATAAGGGATCATGGCCGGATGAGCAAGCAGCAGCCAGCGCCCGAGGACGAGCCCATCGCGGTCGATCAGACCGACCAGCGGTCGATGACGCCGTTCATCGCCGCCGCGATCGTCGCCGCGATCGTGCTGATCGCCGTGTTCGCCGGCGGGCTGCTGTCCCCGGCTGAGAAAAATGTCACAGAAGCCGACCGGATCTCGGCGGCGGTGAGCAACTACGTCGGCGGGCGCGCCCAGAGCGACGAGGTGCCCGCACCGGGGACCGCGTGCGCCGGATTCGACGAGGCCAAGTCCCCGCTCGCCGCGCAGTTCGGCGCGGGCGGACGAAAGTCCGTGGAGATCGCCAGGATCGAAGGGCACAGCGTCAACGGCGACAAGGCCAAGGCCACCGTCACCACCAAGGCCGGCGACAAGGAGACCACCGAAACCTGGAATCTGGTCCGCGTCGACGGCCGCTGGCTGGTCTGCGGGTAGGTCGCGTTCCGGTGTTTGACAGCCCGGCCCCTGTCCAGGCAATCTCAGTCCAGGTCATGAGCACCAGCGCCAAGCCCCGGCTCGCTGGTCGGCAACCCTCCTCCGCGGTGGGGTGCTCCGGGTGACGACCTGGCACGCATCCGAACCCCGATGCGGCAAGTGCGGATTCACAGGAGGATCGCAATGACTTACGCCGGTGACATCACCCCGCAGCAGGCGTGGGACCTGTTGCGCGAGCACCCCGAAGCCGTCCTGATCGACGTGCGCACCGAAGCCGAATGGCGCTTCGTCGGCGTACCCGACACCACCGCGATCGAGCGCCCCACCGTGCTCATCGAATGGGTGGACGGCACCGGCGCCCGCAACCAGGCGTTCGCCGACCAGCTCGGCAAGGCCCTCGACGGCCGCGCGCCGGACGCCCCCGTGGTGTTCCTGTGTCGCTCCGGCCAGCGCTCCGCGCACGCCGCTACCGTGGCCACGCAGCTCGGCATCGCGCCCGCCTACAACGTCGACGAAGGCTTCGAGGGTCCGCTGGACGCCGCGGGCCACCGCGGCGGATCCGGGTGGCGGGCCCGCGGGCTGCCGTGGCGGCAGTCGTGAGCCCGAATTCTGTGGAGGAGCAGTCATGATCACCGGTGGTGCGTTCGACAAGCCGCTGCCCGAGGGCGTCGGCCCCGGAACCCTCAGCGTGCGCGGCGGATTGCGGCGCAGCGGATTCGAGGAGACCTCCGAGGCGCTGTACCTGAGCTCCGGCTTCGTCTACGAGAGCGCCGAAGCGGCCGAGGCGTCGTTCACCGGCGACATCGAGCACTTCGTCTACTCCCGCTACGGCAACCCGACGGTGGCCATGTTCGAGGAGCGGATGCGGCTGATCGACGGGGCCGAGGCGTGTTTCGCCACCGCCAGCGGCATGTCCGCGGTGTTCACCGCGCTCGGCGCGCTGGTCGGCGCGGGTGACCGGCTGGTGGCCGCGCGCAGCCTGTTCGGATCCTGCTTCGTCGTCTGCAACGAGATCCTGCCGCGCTGGGGCGTGGAGACCGTCTTCGTCGACGGTGACGACCTGGACCAGTGGGAGCAGGCGCTGTCGGTGCCGACCCAGGCGGTGTTCTTCGAGACGCCCGCCAACCCCATGCAGACCCTGGTCGACGTGCGCCGGGTCACCGAGCTCGCGCACGCGGCCGGCGCGAAAGTGGTGCTGGACAACGTCTTCGCCACCCCGCTGCTGCAGCGCGGCTTCGACCTGGGCGCCGACATCACCGTGTACTCCGGCACCAAGCACATCGACGGTCAGGGGCGCGTGCTCGGCGGCGCCATCCTGGGCCCGCAGGACTACATCGACGGCCCGGTGAAAAACCTGATGCGCCACACCGGCCCGGCATTGAGCCCGTTCAACGCGTGGACCTTGCTCAAGGGGCTGGAGACGATGCCGTTGCGCGTCCGCCAGTCGGCCGATTCCGCGCTGCGCGTCGCGAAGTTCCTGGAGGACAACAAGTCCGTGAACTGGGTGCGCTACCCGTACCTGGAATCGCACCCCCAGTTCGACCTGGCCCGAAGCCAGATGAGCGGCGGCGGCACCGTCGTCACCTTCGAGCTGAACGCGCCCGCCGACGAAGCCAAGAAGCGCGCCTTCGAGGTGCTGAACCGTCTGCGCATCGTCGACATCTCCAACAACCTCGGCGACGCCAAGACCCTGATCACCCACCCTGCCACCACCACCCACCGCGCCATGGGCCCCGAGGGCCGCGCCACCATCGGGCTCACCGACGGCGTCGTGCGCATCTCCATCGGCCTGGAGGACGTGGAGGATCTGCTCGAGGACCTGGACCACGCCCTGAGCTGAGCGCTAATTCTGCGGCGGCGGCAAACGCCGCAGGATTTCGTCGAACTTGGTGTTCATCTCGGTCTCGAGGCTGTCGAACCGTGTCCCCAGCCCGTCGAACCGTGTCTCGAGGCCGTCGAACCGTGTCTCCAAGCCGTCGAACCGCGTCTCCAGGTTGTCGAATCGCGTCTCCAGCCCGTCGAACCGCCTCTCCAAGCCGTCTATCCGCGCCCCCAAGCCATCGATCTTGCTGTTCAGGCCGGTCTGGACGTCCTCGATTTTGATGGCGAGGTTGGTGACGGTCAGCTGAATCTGCGAGACCTTCTCGTCGAGGCTGTCCAGCCGTCCGTTGATCGAGGCGAGCGTGGCGGGATCGCGCCCGGCTTGGATGTCCATGCGTGCCTCCAGGTTCGCTACCCGAGATTCGAGATCGGTCATGTCGAGTTCCCCTCCAGCGATCGTACTGGCGCGGGTCTGCCCGCGCGGGCGCTTCTCCTCGCTGATCTTGGCGGGGGCCGGCACGAAAAACACCCCCCGATCCACGGAATGTGGATAACTCGGGGGGTGTGGATAACTGCTGGTCAGATGACCTAGCTGTACTGACCCGAGAGGTTAGGAACGCGGCTGGCTGGTGGGTGACCGCCCAGTGCGGTGTGGCCGCGGTGGTGATTGTAGGTGTGTAGCC
>NZ_JBFAJW010000020.1:0-69992 GCF_040655395.1 Nocardia sp. NPDC050435 | reverse complement strand
GCTTCGGCGCGTTCCCGCCGTCGTGTCGGGCGCTGTCCTGGCCGGGTCGCCCTCGGCTGGGCCCACCCCAGCCCGGCACCCCGCGTCTGGAGAAAGCGTCGGCTTCCAGCCCGCCCGGGTGCCGCAGGCACAGCTCTACTTCTCAGACAGGAGCTTCACCGTGTCCGACACCCGATCCTTCCTCTCCGCCATCGACGACCTGCACGAGATGTTCGCCCTCGACCGCCGCACCGCCGTCGAGTTGTTCCCCGACGCCCTGGCCCTGGCCACCGACGAGGACCGCGCCTTCCTCGACGAACTCGTCGAGCTGTTCACCCTGCACCCGCGCGAGACGGTGCTGCGCTGCCTGGAGGCACGCTGGCGCGAAGCCGACCGTAACGGTGACAAGGTGGTGAAGGCACGGCTGCTGGCGCTGGTGCCCGACAGCGATCCCGGTCTCTACCAACGCGATCGCTCGAGTGCGCTGTTCATCGCGGAGTCCCGTGCGCGCCGCAACGGCACCACCGTCGAGGACGAGTACGCCAAGCTGCACACCTCCCTCGCTGTCACCGAGATGCCGCGCCAGTCGTTCCGCAGCTGGCGTAACCCGCCCCCGCGTGATCGGCTCGCGCCGAGCCGCCGTATCGACCGCTCGCGGATGCAACCCGAGCGGATCCGTGCCCGCCTGGCCGCGCGCGGGAACCGCCGCCCCGCCGTGGTCGAACCGTCCCGGGTGTCGAACTACATCACCGACATGTCGTTCGTCGACACCCAGGCGCGCGAGGAAGCCAAGGCGCGCGAGCGCGTGGCCGAGCTGATCGAGCGTGGGCTGATCAGCGAGACCAGCGCCCGCAAGGGGTGGATCCCCCGGTATCCGGGCGAGTTGCCGCCGCTGCCCGCCGAACTCGCGCGCCAGCGCTGGGAACACCTCTACTGCGCCTACGTCGCCGACCAGCACAACCACGACCGCGCGCTCGCCGGTAGCCAGGCTCTGCCGACCGAGGACGCCCTCGATTGGGCCGAGGCCCGCACCCAGCTCACCGGATCGGCCGACCGGCGGCATGAGCAGACACCGTTCGCGGGCAACCCGCTCGAGGACTTCGACGGCGCGATGACCGAGGTCACCGGGTGGCGGTGCGTGTCCTGCTTCATCGAACGCCCTGCCGCCGACCAGTCCCGCGTCCACCGCCATCACGGACAGGTGCGCAGCGACGACGGACTCTGCGACTGCTGCCGCGACGCCAACCGCCCCGGGCTGCCGCCGCTGGCGGGCCGGATCACCGGCATCACCCTCGCCAGCACCTACTGCCTGTTCTACGCCGAGCACTACCCGGCCGCCACGCGCGCGCTGCTGGCCGAGGCTCGTCGCCGCGCGCCGCGCTGGCTGCGCGGGGTCATCGACGGCTTCCTCGCCGCGCACCCCGACCTGCCCGGCGCGCCCGAACCCGCCGTCGACTCCGCGACCGTCACCGTCGTGCCCGCCGCACCGCGGCAACGAGGGCGGCGGCGTGGCGAACCGGAGCTGCCCGAGGGGATGTTCCAGGGCCGCTGCGAGGGCTGCACCGAGATCAAACCCGTCCACCGGGTCGACGGCTACTGCACGCAATGCCGGGTCTGGCTCGAACTCGACACGCCCGCACCGCGTCAACGCCGCGCGGCCTGAGCCAGCTCGACCGTTCCCCCGCGGCGGGTCACCACATCCCGGTGGCCCGCCCGCTGTTCTCAGGTCCGTCGCGGTGTCCATCCCCCGCGGCGGACCTGTTCTCCACGTCTGCTGCCCGCACTCCTGTGGGGCATCATGGGCGCTCGACGCATCCTCATCACCGGCTCACGCACGTGGGTCGATCGGCCGATCATCCGCGCCGCCCTCGCCGAGGTCTGGTCACCGCAGGCGATTCTCGTTTCCGGGGCGTGCCCGCGCGGCGCGGACGCACTGTGTGAGGCGTGCTGGTCGCACTGGGGTGGCCGGGTCGAACGCCACCGCGCCGACTGGCGCGCCCACGGCCGCGCCGCCGGGTTCGTGCGTAACCGGGCGATGGTCGCCCTCGGCGCGGAGGTGTGCCTGGCGTTCATCCGCGATGAATCGCGCGGTGCCAGCCACACCGCCGCCCTCGCCCGCGCCGCGGGCATCCCCACTCGCATCTTCGGTCACCCGTGAGCGCCCGCACCGTCGGGCGGCTCCCGCCTTCCCCCGTTCCGGAAAGAGGATCCGATGTTTCATCGTGCTCGTCATGCCCGTGCCCGTCGCGCGTTCGTGCGCCGCCAGACCCGGCGCGCCCGCCTGCGCTGGGTCACCATCTACCTCGCCACCGATCCACGCGCCTTCGCCGAGGGCTACACCCCCTCGACCCCGATCGAGCGCGTCGACCGATTCGCGCTCGACTGTTCCGTTCGTGAAGCCGACTTCGATGTCCTGCAACGGATCTTCGATGCCGGTTTCGGCCACGAGGTAGTCCTGGGACGAATCTTCGCCGCTCTCAACGACATGCCCGAGCACGGCGACGAACCGTTGACCCGCCGCTGGTATGGCGCGCGCCACCGCTCGCTGTCCGTCGGTGATGTCGTGGCGCTGGGTTCCAGCCACTACGCGTGCGCCCCCGTCGGCTGGCATCCGGTTCCGCCGCCGCGACGCTGAGCCGCCGCCGAATCCTCCCCTCTCAGGCTTCTCTAGCCGCGAACCCTCTCTCTTTCCTCCACTCCCCTCTTTCCCCTTCTCTTCCTCCTCACCTTCTTCTTCATCGCCCTTTCCCTTTTCCTCTCCCCTCCTCATTATTTCTCATTACCTCTCCCCTCCCTTTTCCTTTTTTACTTTTTCATAAGCAGACCGCTTGCAATCAGGATTACGATTCAGTAACGACCAGCATGTTTGCGCGAAGTGTCAAAGATGTTGTCACTCAGAACGCTTCCCAAATCGCGCGACTGATTGTCTGCTGGAAGTGTGACCGCGACACTGCATAAAGTCGTCGCAGGCAACGGATACCAGTACTACCTGCGCAAAGTCGCCGCCAACGATACCTCGTCGCGCGGGCGAGACAGCCTGGCCGACTACTACTCCGTCCACGGCGAAGCACCCGGACGCTGGTACGGCAAAGGACTCGCCTCCCTCGACATCACCGCAGGTGATGAAGTCACCGAAACGCAGATGAAATCGCTCTACGGGCTGGGCCGCCACCCCAACGCCGAGGAGATCGAAGCACGGATCATCGCCGAGGAGATCGGCAAGGGCGCCAAACCCAAAGACGCGATCCGCGCCGCCGACAAAGCCACCCGTCTCGGCGCACCTTTTCGCGTCTACTCCGATGTCACCGCCTACCGGAAACAATGCGGACGCGCCTACGCTCTCTACAGTCTCGCCGCCGGCGGGGCCGCGGATGACGATCTGCCCGAGGCGATCAAGGCGCGGATCCGCACCGAAATCGCGACCGAAATGTTCACCGAACAATACGATCGCCCGCCCCTGGACAGTCGCGAACTCTCGAGCTGGATCGCCCGGAACTCACGCCCGCAAACCACCGCGGTCGCCGGTTTCGACATCACTTTCTCACCGGTGAAAAGCTTTTCGACGCTGTGGGCGGTGGCGCCGCGAGCTCTCGCGCAGCGGCTCGAAGCCGCCCACCTCGCCGCGGTCGATGTCGCGGTCGCCTGGATCGAGGCCAACGCGATCTATACGAGGCTGGGTCGCAGCGCGGTCCGCCAGGTCGATGTCGAGGGCTTGATCGCCGCGCGGTTCGGGCATCGGGAGAGCCGCGCCGGCGATCCGGATCTGCACGAACACGTCTTCATCGCCAACCGGGTCCGGACGTTGGATGGGTTGTGGCGCACCCTCGACGGCGCGCGCGTGTACGAGGTAGTGGTCACCGCCGCCGAGATCTACAACACCGCCTTGGAGCTCTTCGCGACTGAGATGGCCGGTGTCGAGTTCGACGAACGCCCCGACCACGATCCCTCCAAGCGACCGATCCGGGAGATCGTCGGCATCTCCGCGGAGTTGAACAAGCATTGGTCGCAGCGTGATTCGGCGATCACCCAGCGGCTCGGGCAGCTCACGATGGAGTTCCAGCGCCGCCACGGCCGCGAGCCGGCACCGGCGGAAATCTTCGATCTGGCCGAGCGCGCCACCCTGGATACCCGGCCCGGCAAGCAGTCCTCGCGCTCACGCGCCCAGCAGCGCGCCGACTGGCGCGGCGAGGCGATCACGGTGCTCGGTGGCCGTGACGCGTTGGCGCGCATGATCTCCACGGCCTTGAACCCGGTGCGGCGTGTGCGCCCGGTAACCGATGCGGCGTGGATCGCGCGCACCGCCGCCACGGTCGTGGCGATCGTGTCCGGCGAACGCTCGACCTGGCGCGCGCACCATATTCGTTCCGAAACCGAACGCCAGATCCGCGGGCAGATCCATCCGCGCGATCACCAACGCCTGGCCGAGGCTGTCGTCGCGGCGGCGCTGGCGCCTCCGCAAGTGCTCGCACAGGAGGATCCCGACCTGTCGGCCGAGCCCGAACTACGCACCCCACCCGAAGCGTTCACCCGCCGCGACGGGTCCAGCGTGCACGTGCGCGCCGGGTCGCAGATATTCACCTCCACCACCGTTTTGGCCACCACGCAGCAGCTGATCGACCTCGCTGTGCAGCCCGGCGGGCGCCGGATTCCCGCCGAGGCGATCACCGAGGCGATCCACGCCTACAACGACAGCCACCCCCGCGAACACCTCAACGCCGGGCAAACCGCGGTCGTGCGCGGATTCGCCACCTCGCTGCTGCGGATCGCGGCCGTGGAAGCTCCCGCCGGCACCGGCAAGACCACCGCGATGCGGGTGCTCGCGCAGGCGTGGCTGGCCGACGGCGGCACCGTGCTGGGTTTGGCGCCGACCGCGGCCGCGGCCGCGCAGCTCGCGGCGGCGACCGGGGCGCGGGTGGAGACCGTCGACAAGCTCCTCGACGTGATCGCCCGCCACACCCCGAGCCTGGAAAACCTGGCCCGCCACGGTGATCGGCCGCCGCCCTCGCTGCCGCAATGGGTGCTCCAGATCGACCACACGACGCTGGTGATCGTCGACGAACACGTCAAACTCGGCGACCGCAAACGCCTGCGGCTATTGCAGTTCCTCGCCGCCCGCGACGCGACGATCCGCTGCCTGGGCGATCCCCGTCAGCTGTCCTCGATCGAGGCCGGCGGCGCGCACACCGACATGAGCGAGGCCACCGGCGAACCCCCGATGACCTTGAGTCACGTGGTGCGCTTCGCCTCCCCGGGGGAAGCATCCGCGAGTCTGCTGCTGCGCGAGGGTGATCCGGCCGCGCTCGGCTTCTACCTCGATCACGGCCGCATCCACTCCGGCAGCGCCGCCACCGTGGCCGACGACGCCTACACCGGCTGGATCGCCGATCACCTCGGAGGTCGCGACGCAATCATGCTGGCGCCGACCCACGAGATCGTCGACGCGCTCAACCGCCGCGCCCGCGCCGATCGCCTCGCACGCGCGAATGCACCACTCGGTCCGGAAACCGTACTGGCCGACGAGCTGGGCGCCTCGGTCGGCGACATCATCGTCACCCGCCGCAACGACCCGAAGCTGCGGTTACCGGACACCGATTGGGTCCGCAACGGCTATCGCTGGATCGTCGCAGGGATCGGGGGCGACGCAAGTCTGACGGTCACCCACCTGCGCGCGGGCCGCGAACTCGGCCACACGACAACCCTGCCGGCCGACTATGTCCGCGCCCACGTGCGCCTGGGGTACGCGACCACCATCGACTCCGCGCAAGGCGTGACCGCCGATACCTGCCACGTCGTGCTCACCGGGTTCGAGAATCTGGCGCAGTTCTATGTCGCGATGACCCGTGGTGTGCACGCCAACCACGCCTACATTCCCACCACCCTCGACGGCGGTGAAGGCGCGATCTACACCGAGCTAGCCCTGTTTCCGCGCACCGCGGTCGAGGTCCTGCTGCGGGTTTTCGGGCGCGACGGCCGCCAGAAATCCGCGCACACCGAGCACCGCGACGCCCTGGACCCCGTCCAGCGGATCGGGCGCGCGCTCGACATCTATCTCGACACCCTCGCGCTCACCGCCGAAACCGCCCTCGGCACCGACGAACTCGCCCGCCTCGATCAGGCCGCCGAAACCGTGTTCTGCGGTCTCACCGACTGCCCGGCCTACCCTGTGCTGCGCGGACACCTGGCGACGATCGCGCTACTGGGCCATGATCCCGTCGCCGCGCTACAGGCCGCCGCCGCGGTCCGGGAACTCGATACCGCCGTCGACGCGGCCGCTGTTTTGGATTGGCGGCTCGATTCCACCGGCACTCATTCCGCCGGGCACGGCCCGCTGGCCTGGGCGCGCGGGCTGCCCGAAAGTCTGGACACCGGCACCGACCTCGCCCATTTGCGGGCGCGGGCGCGGATCGTCACCGAACTCGCCGACCAGATCCGCACCCGAGCCCGCGACTGGACTCCGGCGTCCGCACCGTATTGGGCGCGCCCGCTGGCGGGTGCCGATCCGCGGTTGCTGGCCGAGCTGGCGGTGTGGCGAGCGAGCCTGCACGTCGAGGACCGCGACCTACGCCCCACCGGCCCACCCCGCTACATCGGTCTCGAACGCCATCACCAACGTTTACTCGATGCCCGCGTCAACGCCGCTGTCGGCGACCTGAACCGGCCCGCCCACCACTGGTCGGAGTTCGCCCAATCCCTCGAGCCACGCCTGACCACCGACCCGTATTGGCCCAGTTTCGCCGAGAAGATCGACCTCGCCCACCGCGCCGGCATCGACATCACCACCCGCCTCACCGAAGCCGCCGGGCTGCGACCGTTGCCCGACGAGATGCCCGCGGCCGCATTGTGGGCGCGCCTGGAACTGGACCCGACCGCACTGGACACCCCCGCCGGGTTCCGCCCGGACTGGACCTCGGCCCTGCACGAAGTACTCGGCACCGACACCGCCGAACGGGTCGTCGCCGAGCGTGGATGGGCACGCCTGGTCGCGGCCGTCGACCACGGAATCGCCCACGGCTGGGACCCGCACGACCTGCTCGCCACCGCCCACGAACTCCTGCTCGGCGCGCAACCCGACCCGCAAACAGCGCTGCGCCCCGACCAACTCGCCGCAGCGCTCGCGTGGAGAGTCGATGCGCTCCTGCGCCCCACCTCCACTTCCACCGCTACCGATCACGGCTTCCCCACCGAAAGCGAGCCCACCCCCATGGACACCCCAGAAACCCCACTGCCGGACGAAAGCGAACCCGATCCCCCGCCGCAACCACCAGCCGAACTACCGAACCCTGCGCCGCGTCACACGAAAGCCGGTCTCGATCACGGCGTCGCTGAGATCGCCGCACTGTTCCAGGCCGGCCAACTCCACACCGCCAATCTGCGGTTCGCCGACCTCACCGCAGCCGCCACCGCCGAGCAGCGCGACATCATCACCCGCTGCGCCGAAACCCTCTACCGCTACGCATTTCCCGTCGCCCGCGCCCGGCTCCGCGACGCGGCCGACCGGTTCCCCGAACACCGTGCACTGATCGACGCCTGCACACCGCACGTCGACCCGCAGGTCTATCACCCCCTGGCCGAGCCCGGCCAGCCGCGATATCAGCGCAGCCGCCGCCACGAAGCCGCGCGCGACCACCCCACCCGGACCACCACCCCGGCACCACGCACGGGACCGGCGCCCGAGGAAGACCACTCCACACGGCTGGTCAGCGAGTACCTCGAACACCGCCATACCGTGGACGACGCACCCACCGAAGAGCCGATCCCCGACGGCTTCGCCCACCCTTATCGCAACCCCGCCCGCCACGACCCCCGCCGCGATCTCGACCGCGACCCCGGCGGATACGACAACGATTACGACCGCGCCGCGGTCGCCGAGAGCCGCTCGTTGCCGTGCGTTTCGTGCGGGATCGAACGCGCCGACATCGACAATCCGACACGCATCCGGCCACGACCACGCCACGACGACGGCCTGTGCGGGGAATGCCGCGCCGAGAACGTGCCCGGTGTCCCCGACCACGAACCCGCTGAGGTCATCCGCGCCCGCTGCGCCCACATCGCCGCCACCCACACTCCCGCCGAAACACGCGCGTTGCTGCTGCGAGACTGGCGTATCGGCAGCCCCGTCACCCGCGCCATGATCACCGACTGGGTCGCCCGCAACGACCCGTTCCCGCAACCCGATCCTGTGCTCGACGAGCTCGGGCTGCTCAGTGATTCCGACCTGCGTCAATCGATCGAGGACCTCACGCACCGGATCGCGATGTCGGCCACCGACGAATTCCTCTTCGCTCCTTACACCGAACCGACACCCGACCCAGCCGAGAAGCGCGCGCAGCTGCACCGGCAGCAAGACCTCATCACGCAGGCGACCGACGCCGACGCCGAATACCAGTCCGCCGAACGCCTACATCGGCGTCTCGAGTCCGAACTAGCCGGCCTGCGATCCGAACTCGGCGACATACCCAGCTTCCGGCGCGGCCAACGTCGCGACCTGGCAGCCAGGATCGAACAAACGCAAGACCACCTCACCGAGGCCACCCGCCACCGCAACGATGCTCGCACCGCGGCCCGTACCGCGCGACGCGACGCCGAACGGATCGCCGGTCCCCGGCGAGGGTGGCAGCAGATCCTCGACGCGCAGCCGACGCCATCCGCCCCCGCCACCAGCCGGGGCTATGTCACCGACGACGCGGACAGCGCGCGCCTGAGCGAGTTCCAACGCCAGCTCGACGACCTCGAATCCGAACTGCGCCGCCGCACCCAGCTCTCGCCCGAGCAGGCCGCCCGCGAACACGCAGTGCGCCACCCGCTCACCGAGTCCACCACCGAACTTGACGACATCGAGCTGCAGGCCGAACTCCCCGGCCCTGATCACGACCTCGGTCTCTGACAACCGATCCCCGTGCTCACTCGGAGCAAGCGACGGACAACCACCCGCCCCCGCGAAACGCGCCCACCGATTCCCGCGTTCTCCCGGGTTCCCAAACCTGTAGCGCACTGGTTCATCTGCTGATCCGCAGGCTTGTTCTGCAACGGTTCTCTAGGGAGGTGCGGATCAGCTGGGCTCGTCGGGCCAGGGCTTCCAGTTCGGCGGTCGAACGGCGGCGAAGTACGTCCCGTCCATCCACTCTTGCCGCATCCGGCATTGGCTCAACAGGCCCTCGGGAGTGTAGCCGTCCCATGGGTCGTCATCGAATTCGAAAGGGTCCATGCCGTCTTTGACGGCCGTGGCCGCGTCGGCGGTTCCGCTCGGCGGTGCAGCTGTCCGAGGTTGTCCGCTGCCGCTCGATAAGCGGCATTATCGCTCACTCTCCCAAGCTGAAGTCAGCTCAGGCAGGTGCGCGGATCGGCAATGTTCGGAATGGCGGGTTCATGACCGTCCCAGATCACATCTGCGGCAACGCATTTGCGTGCGTGTCGGTTCTGCCGATTCGCGCTGGAATGCTCCGGTACGCAACCAATCCCGATACGACCATGATCACCGACCGCAGGTCGACGCGCCGAGCGCGGAGCCCGAAAGGGTTCGGGAGACAACGAGGGAACAGGTGCGACTTACACCTGGCCGGAGGTCTCGGAGCGTCCGGAGTCGACGAGCGAACCCATGAATCGACCGGTTCCCGGTGCGATGTGATGCACGCCGAGTTCAGGACGACCGCACTTCAGCGTGCACACACGGCAATCGCGGCGGTTGACCGTTCACAACCCGTCGGCGGTCTACAGCTCGAGCCACACTGCGGCGTCGGGGCCGAGCTCGTTGTTGTCGATAACGGTGCTGGCGAGCAGTAGGCGACGGTGTGGTGGTAGCGCGATGGCGCTCGATGTCAGGTTTACCCAGCAAAGCAACTCGGACCCGCGAGTGAAGCCGAGTGTGCCGGGCGGGCTGGGTGCCCAGTTCAGTGGGCCGGCGCTGAGGCCGGTGTAGCGGCGGCGCAGGTCGAGCGCGGTTCTGTAGAGGCTGAGGAATGAATCCGGTCGCGCGCTTTGGTTCTGGACGCTCAGGTCCGACCAGTGCGCTGGCTGCGGTAGCCAGGCGGGGCGTGTACTGAATCCCAGTGACGGCCTCGAATCTGTCCACGGCAGCGGGATCCTGCACCCATCCCGGCCGCGCACGGTATGGTTCGACAACTTCCACACCGGATCCTGCAACAACTCCTCGGGGAGGTCTTCGACTTCCTCCAAACCGAGTTCCTCCCCCTGATATAGGCACACACCACCAGGCAACGCCAGCGTCAGCAGCAGCGCGGCACGGGCTCGCCGCCGGCCTCGATTGAGATCGACTGGTGGTGTTCGGGTTTCGGCGACGGCGCTGTCGGTGTTGTCGCGGCCGTAGCGTGTGACGTGTCTGATGATGTCGTGATTGGACAGCACCCACAGCGCGGGCGCTTCGACCTTATCCAGCGCGGCCAGGCTCGATTCGATCACCTCGCGCAGCTGTGTCGCGTCCCACGGGCAGCGCAGGTACTCGAAATCGAAGGCGCTGTGCAGCAGTCCCGGGCGCAGATAGCGGGCAAGGCGCGATGGTGGGGACACCGCGGCCTCGCCGATGAGGATCCGGTCGCCGCCATAAGAATCCACGAGTCGACGCCAACGCTGGTAGATGTGGTGGACGCCGTCGCGATCCCAATACGGTCGTGGCGGTACCGGGTCGGTCATTTCGATTCGCGCCTGGGCGGTGTGGCCGAGATCGGGCAAGGCGGGGTCTTTTACCAGGCCGTGGGCGACATCGATGCGGAAGCCATCGACCCCGCGGTCGAGCCAGAATCGCAGCACCTCGTCGAATCCGGCACGGACACCATCATCCTGCCAGTTCAGGTCGGGCTGCTCAGCGGCGAACAGATGCAGATACCACTGCCCGTCGGGCACCTGGGTCCAGGCCGGTCCGCCGAAGACGCTGCGCCAGTCGTTGGGCGGTTCGCCCGGGGCGCGACCATCGCGGAACCAGTAGCGGGACCGCGCGGGCGTTCCGGGTCGCGCTGCCAGGGCGGTCTGGAACCATGGGTGTTCGATGGAGGTGTGGTTGGCGACCAGGTCGATGAGCACGCGCAGTCCGTGGGCGTGGGCGGTATCGACTAACCGTTGGGCTTGTGCGAGGGTGCCCAGAATCGGGTCGATCTCGCGATAGTCGGCGACGTCGTAGCCGCCGTCGCCCATCGGCGAGGGGTACCACGGGGTGATCCAGAGCGCGTCGACGCCGAGCTCACGCAAATACGGTAG
Organism: Nocardia sp. NPDC050435; assembly: GCF_040655395.1. NCBI lineage: Bacteria > Bacillati > Actinomycetota > Actinomycetes > Mycobacteriales > Nocardiaceae > Nocardia > Nocardia sp. NPDC050435. The sequence continues at coordinate 58,805 of NZ_JBFAJW010000020.1, read as the reverse complement.
TCGCGAACAGATACCGGCCAGATCACCGACACCGTCGCCGTCGCCGTCGGCGAAGCTGCGGATGTAGATCTCATAGATCACCGCCGCACGCCACCAAGGAACATCCACCACAAGACCTCCCAGCCGATGCCGGACACGCGAACTGAATGTCGACGACAGGCCCGCGCGGTGCGGGTCGGTGACCGGCCCCGGCTGGGCACAGACTGCGCTCCGATCGTTCTATGTCGAGGAAGCGGAACGATCGGTGAGGCTGAAAGCCGAAATTCTTCTGCGGCGCTCAGGTTTTCGGATGGTTGGCCAGGTAGGAGGCCCGGCCGGCGGCTACCGCGTCACCGAGCGCTTTTGCGGCCGCTATCGGGTCGAGTGCCTTGAACACCACTTGGGCGGATGCGACTGCGGCACAACCCAATTCCATCGCTTGGCAGGCATGAGTGACCGAGCCGATGCCGGCGCCGATGATGACCGGCACTTGCACCCGCTCGACGATGATCTCGAACTTCAGCGGAGTGGCGATGCCCTTGCCCGAGCCAACCGGCGAGCCCTGCGGGACGATCCCGGCACATCCCAGCGCCTCGAGTTCGACCGCGAGCCCGGGGTCGTCGGTGATAAGGGGATAGACGTAGAAGCCGTCGCTGATCAACTGCTTGGCGGCCAGCAGGACTTCGCTGGGGTTGGGCACGTGATATTTGCGGTCATTGGTCAAGATCAGTTTTACCCAGGGGGTGCCCACGATCTCGGCGCCGTGGTGCGCGGCGGTGACAGCCGAGCGGGCGTCCTCGCTGTCGGCGGTGTTGGGCAGGATGTGCACGCCTTGATCGCGCAGGATCGCGACGACATCTTCGAGCGCCCCGGGCTCGGCCAACGTGGTCTTGATGGTCGCGCTCTGCAGACCGGAGATTTCGGCGACGGCAGCCAGATGGGTGAGGTCGGCGTCCTCGGGGATGGCGAGCATGAGCCTCGAGTCGAGTTCTTTGTCGCCGAGCTTCCAGGGATCTGAGGTGGTGGTCATGGTTCAGCCTCCGGGGGTGAGGGTGACAACGCGCAGCGATAGCCCGTCGGTCAGTGCGTAGGTGGACCAGTCGTCCTGGGGCACGACCTGATCGCCGACGGAGACGGAGACCGCCTCGGCGGGATAGCCGGCCCCGTCGAGGAAGTCGGTGATGCTCAGTGGCGCGGTGAGGTGGTGCTGTTCGCCATTCACCGTGACGGTGATGGTGTGTTGTCCCAGTTCGGATTTGGGTTCGGTCATGGAACTTCCGCCTTTCCTGGCCAGCGTCAGGGTTGGGGCACTTCGGTAGGGGTGTTGTGTTCTGCGAGCGCGTCCCGGATGGCTTCGTTGCCCGAGAGTTGGACTTCGACCTGCTCGATGTGCCATTCCACGACGCCGTACCCGACCAAGGGGTCTTGGGCGAGTATGTCTTCGATCGCGGCTTTGTCGTCGCCGAAGGCGATGACAAAGCCGCCGGTGCGGGGCTCGCGGCGGCCGCCGATAAAGAAGTCACCCGCAGCGAAATGCTTATGAACCCAGGCTCGATGCTCGGGCAGCAGCTCATCGATTCGATCGAGGGGTGCGGTGTAGGTATTGAGCAAGATGAACATGACTTTCCTTCCGTTCGTTATGCCCGACCGGATTTCGGCATAGCCGATCTCGTTCGTGCACAACGGCATCGGCGACCGGCGGAAGACAGACGATGACAGTGCCCGCGAATGCCGCCGTTGGCGGAGGAGCTGTGCAGGAGAGTGGCCGAGCCTTCGACAAATCCCGTGCGCGAACCCGGCTGTTAAGGGTCCGGTGGCCCGGGGTTGGTGAGGAAATCTCCCCTCTCCGCGGCGTCGACGCTGTTTCGATACGTACGATCGTGAATCGGATTGCCCAATCCGATGTGATGGTCTCGCTCCGAGCAGCCGAGACGGCTGCAACGAGTCGTTCAGTTAATCGCCTGTCTGACAGGAGAACTGGGTGCGAGCTACTCCCGACCGGAACAATTTCATTATGCCTAAATTGCATAACCCTGTCCCGAAAACGAGGCGTATCCGCGGCACGTCGTTGCGCCCCAGCGACGCCCATAGGGTGAGACTGGCCCATGGGGCTGGGGAGTTGCACCGATGCCGACCCACGCCGGAGACCCTCACAGTGACCTGAAATCGGCTACTTAAGACTGGTGTCAGGGCCTGATCCCGGCCAGGATCTGGTCCAGGTGCCCGGCGAGAAGCTCCCAAATCGGCTGCCCACCTGAATCATTGGTGTGGCTCTCACATGGCTTGCCGCTCGCCGGGCACCGCGCGAGGAGTGGCTGGAAAGGGGTCTGCCCGAGCTCGAAGTAGCGTTGCCCTGCCTCGCCGAGAACACCCCGTCGACCAGGGAGGACACCGATGACAGTCATCATCGGCATGGATCCACACAAACGCTCGGCCACCATCGAAATCATCGATCCCACCGGCAAGATCCGAGCCGCCGGAAGATACGGCACCGACAAAACCGGCTACGCCGAAATGCTGCTCGCTGGCAGGCAATTCGAGAACAGAGTATGGGCGGTGGAAGGCTGCAACGGCGTCGGCCGCCACATCGCCCACCGTCTGGTCCACGACAGGGAAACCGTGCTGGACGTGCCGGCGAAACTTTCCGCCCAAGTGCGAGTTTTCGCCACCGGCAACGGCCGCAAAACCGACCCCGTCGACGCCCACTCGGTCGCGATGGCCGCACTGCACTCACCGAACCTGCGCAGAGTCGAACCCGATCCAGACCTGCTCCTGCTGAGCATGCTCGCCGATCGCCGCGACGAACTCGGACGTGCCCGCACCGACACCATCAACCGACTACACCGGTTCCTGCTCGAACTCTTCCCCGGCGGCGCCGAGAAATACTTGTCCGCCACAAAGGCACGCGCGCTGATCGCGACGATCAGACCACGCGATCCGCTCGGCAAAGCCCGACGCCGGCTGACCGTCGAGCTGATCGGTGAACTCGAAACCATCGACCGGAAAATCAAAGCCGCCGACAAGGAGTTGCGCCAGCTGGTCACCGACCGCGGCTCGACGTTGACCGAGTTGGTCGGCATCGGCCCCTCCAGCGCCGCACGGCTTCTCGCCGACACCGGCGATATTCACCGCTTCGGCAACCGGGACCGATTCGCCTCCTGGAACGGCACCGCACCCCTGGACGCCTCCTCCGGCGAGCAGCAGCGACATCGACTCTCCCGCGCCGGAAACCGGCGCATCAACCGCGTCCTGCACATCATGGCCGTGGTCCAACTCCGCCGTCCTACCCGAGGCCGCGTCTATTTCGACGCACGCAAAGCCGCAGGAAAGACCTCGATGGAATCGATGCGCTCGCTCAAACGGCGACTATCCAACGTCGTCTACGCCCAGATGCTCGCCGACCAGCGCCGATGTGAATTGGCGGGCCCGGGAGGGCAATCGGGGGCGACTACTGGCTCCAGCGCGACCGGCTCCAACCCGCATACCGATCCTTCGGACAAGCCACAACCCGGACCCACCCAACAGGCTAACCCCGCCCCCACGTCGACGGGTTGACAATAAAGGGGAGCCAGTTGAGTGCGTTCGCCGCAGTGCCGGCCCGGGCCCGCCGGACCGAGCGCTCAGCGGCATGTGCGGACGCTCGTGAAACCAGTCGACCCGCACCGACAGCGTTAGCCTACTAAGGCCGTATCACCCGTCCGGTAGTCGTCGCGTCGATGAGTCCGAGATAGGCGGCAACCACTTTCGACACCGGGGTGCCCGCAGCACCGTCACGTCCCATGGACTCGAGCGTCTCCGAAATCCAGCCCGGGCTGACCGAATTCACCCGAATTCCGCGCGGCATCTCCACCGCCGCCGCGGGCACGAACCCATCGAGCCCGCTATTGACCGCGGCAGCAAAGGACAGTCCCGCTTCGGAGGACGGCACGACACCACTCGTGATTGTGACGAACCCGCCATCGTTGACCCGCCGCGCAGCCTGGCGAACCAGGTGTATTTGCCCGAGATACTTGCTGTCGAGGCCGGTGAAGTACTCCACGTCAGAGGAGTCGGCAAGCCCGGCGAGGCGGCCACTGCCCGCGACCGCGATCACCCCATCGACATCGCCGACCGTAGCGAACAACGCCTGGATCGATTTCGGATCGGCCAAATCCACTTGGACCGCACCGCGCCGCGGCGCACGCACGACATCATGATCCGCCGCTAAAGCATCGGCGAGCGCGGCACCGATGGTTCCGGTGGCGCCGATCACAACAATCCTCATAGGTACTCTGTGAGCGCGTTCGCGACCACAGACACCTGAACGCACTCCCCTCGCGGTTATTCCGAGTCCCAGCACGCAGCTACCTCCGGATACGCACGCTCTTCGGCATGAGGTTGCGTCGAGAAGCGGTGTACGCCAAACGGTTTGGATAGCCGACAAACGCGCGGGTCGCGGCACTAGAGGACGCCGCCCTCGCTGTTGCGTGCTGGCCGAGGCGGTTCCGCCCCTGTGGTTGGCGCCGGAGTTTAGCCCCGCTGCTCAGTGTCAAACAATTTGGCGAAGAACTTCGTGATGCGACCCGGGTTCGTGTTTGGTGTACCCCATATACGCGTGGCCCCGCCGATGCCGAAAAGAATCTGCGCGATGACGTTTGTGACGGATAGGTAAAGCCAGCGCCTACCCGACACGGCCACGCCATCCGCGGCCAATGGCCAACTCGCGATATAGATCACGATTACGACTGATCCGCTGGTACCGCTCGAAACTGTCATTGTTCAATTCCATTGTCGCCCCAGGCCTTCTGGCGAACAGCGGCATTTTGGTCGGTGAGCAGTGACCAGAATTGGTCGATATCGAGGCGATCCGAAGACACACCGGCACAGTAGCTTCGAGCACCGACAATACTGTGGCCTTACCCCGTCCACGGGCGCGAGGCGCACGCCGCGACACCGCCCTGCCTTGCCCGCACACTGGTTCGACCAACACCAAACATCGTTCGAACTCCCGAAAAAGGGTGTTGTTGAAGAACTTCTGTCGGCGCCCTCTCGTACAGTCCAGTGCATGACCCTCGACCGGCGCCCGCGCTTACTCTCGACAGCGACTCCTGGATCCCACCGGCGTCGGCACTCCCTTCGGCCAGGCACGCGGTCCAACCACCTGCCAACTGCTCGACCCTCGACTTCACGCGCTCACCATGGCCGGACGCCCGAAGGACTTCCGGGCAGGAAAATCCAGTCGTGACGTCGAACCCGCACAGCTGGCCGAGCGTCTGATGTACCTACCTCCGCCGACACCTTGGTGGCGCCCCCGCGAGCTCATCATCGGTGGCGCCACCAGGGCTCCGGCCGCCGCGCGTGCCCGCAGGCACTCGGCTCGCCGCCAGGATAGACGCCGCGCAGATCGACCAAACCTGCGCGATGCTCATCCGCACATACCGGCAAACAACAACCCTCGGATCCCGACCACCGACAGGAGCGAAGACATGTGCCCCGGCGGCGGTCGCGCCCGAGACAGCACCTATCACAGCGCCGCCCCAAAGGACTGGCTATGACCGAAACCCCCAAGCCTCGGCTGAGCATATGGGATTGGGACGAACCCGCCGAGATCTCCATATCCGACGGCTCCAACATCACAGTGCACGTGCGGAACGGGCACGCCCGGTTGGCCGTGACAGACGCCAGTGGCACCACCGTCGAGGTTCCGCTTGACCGGATGACAGCCTCGAACCTGCGCTCGACGGTGGGATTCGCAGGCGCCGATTCGCGCAAAGCCCACAACCCCAGCCCCCCATGGGTTGAGCAAGTCACGGACGCCTCCCGCCCCGAGCCCGTGGATGATGAGCTGTTCGAAAAAATCGTGACAGCACTGGATAACGTGGTGGGCAACTTGGACGGCATCGACGCGGATCTACTGCGCGAACTGCGGGACCATCTCAGTGACGTCGGTGAGCACGTCGTGGCCGAAATCATGGCGCAAGAACGGGAGCGCGCCTTCCCATGGCCACCCCCAGCGGCCGAATAGAAACAGCCCCGTCACCGCGGCCCGGCAGAAAATGCGACACCCGTGGAATGTCGGCGCCCGATCAGCTCGGGAACGCTTGCCGCGGCATCTGATCTCGACCGTTACCTGAAGGACTGACCATGCCCGAGACCCCCGACCCATGGCTGACCATCTGGGATTGGGACAAACCCACCGAGGTCTGCCTGACCGACGGCTCCGGCGCCACAGTGATCGTGCAGAACGGCCACGTGCGCATGACCGTGACAGACACGGCCGGCACCACCGTCGAAGTCCCGCTCACCTACGTAGAAGCCGCGCTGCTCTGCGAGACACTAGCCGCCGCGGGCAGTGCTTCGTACCGCGCCGAGCATCGTTTGCTCCCGGGGGTTCACGTACGCATTGACGACTCGCTTCTCGACTCCACAGAGGACGAGCTGTTCAAAAGCCTGGTGGAAGTTCTCGACGACGCGATAGCCCGCTTGGGCGGCACCGCCGTCGGCCTGCTCCGCGAGTTCGAGAACCGCCTCGACGTCGCCCACGGGAACATCGCAGCCGAAATCACGCGACAAGACCGCAGGCGCCCCCTATCTGCTCGGTTCTACCAGGTCCGCCGTATCTGGGCTGTGCCGTCGCCCCGAACATGCCCCGACAGCCATCAGGTGGGAATGGAACTCGTCTCTTCGCTGCGTTGCGCAACGGTCGGTCATCACCGGATACATCTATGCCGTGAATGCGCAGCGTCGCAGTACACACCACCCATCACCGAGGCTTGTAAGCACTGAGAGGCTCTGCAAGCGACGAATTCTCCTCAGTCTGGGGGCAGCACGACAGTGCGGCGTGTTATCACGTACTCCGCGCACGGTCCGGTGAAGACGCTCGCCCCGCACGACCGCCGGCCGCGTAACGGCCGCCAGCTCGCGTCGGGCCGCTATAGCGTCCATGTCACCATCGTCGCCGCCGATCCGACCAACGAAGAAAGACACGCAGCAGCGGCCGCACGGTCGCACATCGCCCATTCCAACAGCGATACGGAGGATTGTCTGGCAGCCAGTCAACCGCAGGCCTCAGCGAACAGCAGTCCGCACCTGGCAACACACATACGGTGGCGCGCGCGTCAGGAAGCGCTGTTGGCCAACCTGTTTGGACGGCCGACCAACGCGCGGGTCGCGGCAGAAGAGTACGTCCGTCAGGCTCCACGATCAGGGTGTGCACCTTGGGCCGGGCGTGCGAAGGCTGCGTGCGACACCGCCTGTGTCATGGTGTCGTGAGGTCGTTGGCCAGGCTCGATAACGGGGTGGGTGCCTGGGGAAATCGGTGGCGGCCGAACAGAAGTCACCACGACCGGGTACCGACATACCGGCAGCTCCCACGGATTCGCGGCCGGAATGTGAAGCCTGCGAAGAGGTGATTGGGCCGCCCACGCAGTGTCGATACTCCGGGCATGGCGAATTTCCCGAACGGCCCATTCACCATCACCAACAACGACACCGGCCGCTGCCTGCGAGCCAGGCTCGGCCCCAGCCAAGAAGTCAGCGATCACAAGGAGGGACTGGAGTATCTGCAGACCATCACCTCCAAGCCGTGGCTGGAACTGGGCGAGGCGGACGGCAGCATCGCCACGGCGTGGTATTTCAACACCGTCTACGACCGCACCGAACGGCTCAACCTCGACCAGATAGCCAGCACCGCGGTGCGGGAGTTGCAGAACATCGGCAACTTCTGCGTCGCCGCCTTCACCAACCCCGATTCCTTCGAAGACCTCCACAAACGCCAAATGGCCGCGGCCGATGTCGCGAGGGGGAAGCGGTTGACCGAGGCCATGCCCGCTCAGTGGACCGGCACCCGCCAGGCGTGGGAAGAACTCGTCGAAGCGTCCTTGCCGCTGCTCGAGAAGAACCTGATGTACTTCGAACTCGAAAAACAGGAGCAGTACGAACTCGAGCAGGAACAGAAAGTGATCTCCAGCGCCCCGGCACAGTGGGTAGGCGCGAAAACCACACTGCCGGCGGCGATCCGTGCCTACGACGCAGAACTGGACAAGGGCGACCTGGTTCCCGACGGGGATCCCGATCCGTCCGCGGCGCAGTCGACCATGATGATGTTCGGCTGCGGGTGCGAGCGCGGTGCGGGCACCAACTATCGGTGGACCACCGACGCCACCCGGATCTGGGCTGCGGACAACTGTGAGTTTCTTCCCGCCGCGGGCAGTTACTGGACCGATGAGGGCACCCTGGTCGGGCGCGGCAGGAACAACTCAGCGGCCCAGACCTGGACACTCACACCCTGGACCCCACCCCCGGCGAGCAAGACCGACGGTGAAGCCCTGCTGCGCACCGGCCTGTTCGGCCCGCTCGGCGCAGTCCTGGGCCTCTGACACCAGATTTCAGGCGAGCGCAGGATTAGTCCGCAGAAGCCCGATGTCCTGAGCCTGAGCGGAACCGGCCGGCCGCCAGCCCCGGCTTGGCCGGTTCTGTCGGCGCGCACAGCGGAGATACCGGATGCCAAGCTACGCAGTCGATCTCGGTCCTCCGATCGTTTCTCGGACCTTGCGGCCGAAAGCCTCGCGGTCTTCCACGTAGAGGCGGGCAGCCTCCTCGTTGAGCGCGTCGTCAGGATTCGGGTCGCCGAGCAGCCCAATGAGGGCGACCAATGCCTTGTCGATCGTCAGTGCGGGACTCCACCCCGCCGTGAGGATGTCCAGGGACACTTTGCCCGCCGCGCTGATGTTGGGATGGTAGATCGGCGTCGTGAACGTGATCTTCGGCGCCGAGTAAGGGTAGGTATCGGCAAACTTGATGTTCAGCTCGAACCGGCCGTCTGAGTACCACGTGTCCGGCTGGCCGTTGATGACGCCGCGCCAGTCGAGCAGGTCGTACTCGATGGGCTCCGCCGAGTAGTCGGCTGACGGATTCTCTGCCATCACCTTCGCTTCTTTCAGCAGCCGCTTCTTGGTGGATTCGCTTGGGGCTGACATGGCTTCGCTCCTCCCTGTAGGTGATCTTGGCGTATCCACTGTATGCCCCGTTCAACCCCATTTTCACTCGGGCTGTCCGACGGGTCATATGGTCACCAAGAACACCTACTCGGTGAAAGCCCTTCTCTGACAGCCAGTCTCATCGCACAACAGCCGACACACTCGAAGCCGCGTCCACCACCTCACGGCCACCGAGTCGGCAGAAGCTCACGCACATCGGCAAAGGCGGATGTTCTGAGCTGCGCCTCGGATCCACCGGCCACCGCGGCATGGCCGCTTCTCTCGGCGCGCTCAGCGGCAGAATTGTGCGGTTGGCTCCCCCGTAGCCGTCACTGTAGGGGGAGATCTCCCCTCCGGCGCGCCGTCGACGAGCAGATGGCCCACCCAGCTTGAGTGAAGCATATGACTTCCAATAGAACCTTTCGAACAAAGTCACGGATCGTGGGCGTGGCGGCCGGTGTCACTCTGTTGTCAACTGGGGCCGCCATCGCGATCGGGGTGCTTCAGGCTGCTTCAACTGCCGCGGAACCCGTGTTCGGCATCCACCTCGCTCAGCAGAGCCGAAACCTGGAGAAGGACAGGTGGCCGGAGACGGTCGGCCTTCCCGCGGAAGAGGCCGTCAAGATCATCAAAAGCGAAAGGCCCGACGTCAAGGTTTTCGTCCTCCACGAAGGCACCCCCGTGACCAGGGACTACCGACCTGATCGAGTTCGGGTCTTCGTCGACGATGACGGCAAGGTAGCGGTGCCGCCCGAAATCGGGTAACAACCATCGATGCAGCCAGCTGCCCAGACCGCCCGGCCGATCGCACTCAATTCGGCATGATGGTGCGTTCTGCTGCCTTGAGGTCGCCACGGCCGGCCGGTCTTCCGCGGCTCTTAGGATCGCGCGCTCCGCGGCATGAGAGGACTTCAGCCAGCGGTTTCACGTTCTGTCAGGAATTGACCGAGCCGGTCAGCGATGCCGCAGTGGGTAGCGGTTGAGAAGTGGTGGCCTTCCTGGAGCACCCTGCCTGGTCAGTGTGAACAGAGCTCGAACGTGTCGTCGGGAACCCGTCGAGGTCACCTGCCACCGTCGACATCAGTGCTCGCACCGCGCTATCGAGGAACGCCTGGACTTGCGAAGTCGACGAAGCTCACCCCGTCTGTGTCCCACTCGATTCCCGCCCCCCATTCCGAGGAGAATGCATGCGTATCCGGACATCAAGGTTGATGCGTGCCACGGTCCGTGGTCTGGCGATCGCAGGCTTTGGCACCTTGATCGCCATGTTGCCCACCACAGTGACATCCGCGGCGCCTGAGCCCTCGACAAACCTCACACTGGCTATCGACGGCTTCGACGGAACGACGAGGTCGGTCACGCTGACCTGCAATCCGACCGGCGGCACCCATCCGCGCGCCGAAGCCGCCTGCCAGTACCTCGCAGACGGCGGCAAACTGCAACAGCCTCCCAATTCCATCCCGAAGAAATGCAATACCCTAAAGGTGGATTGCAAGTGCCCGGCCGGCGGTGAAGTCCTCCATCTTCACGTGAACGGAACCCTGAAGGGAAAGCGAGTTGTCGACGGCATGGTCAAGGGCGAACGACGACCTCGGTTCGAACCCGGGCGGGATTGCTGTGTCTGTACCTTCAACAAACCAGACACACCGTTGTGGGACTTTTGACCCACCATCAACGCTCGGCACCGCTGGCCGCCCCCAGCGCTCGCCTGCCGCCTGGCCCGTCCACTACGGGGCCGATAACCCATTGCGCTATAACGTCATTCGGTGCTGCACCCTCGATCCGGAAAACTGAGCACGCGATCGCAGGACCGGCCCGTTAACCCAAGACGTTTCCTCCCTGGGCGTGCCTTCGGTAGTGCACGCAACTCGGCAGATGCGGACATCTGAGCGGCAGTGCCTCTACTCAGCCGGCACTGCGGTGTGGCCGATGCTCCGAGCCCGCTCTGTGGCAGAAGGGGGTGTTTGATGCGTACTCGTAGACTGCCCAGATGCGTATTGAGTGGGCACCTTTCGAGCCGCCAACCTCGTTTTTTCCGTATCATTTCCGTGCTGGGTGCTCTTGCCGTCGGCGGGGCGATGTGGATGCCGATGTTCGGTGGAGACGGCCTCCGCGAAAAGGGCTACTCGATGATGTTCTTGCCGCCGTGGGGCGCGCAGGGGGTTACCGCGCTCGTTGTGGGGGCGGCATTGCTGGGCTTGGTAGGGCTCGCGCCGATACCGCAGCAGTACCTGTCGACTGTCCTGACATGGGCTCTGGCGTTGGCGTTCGTCGAATCGATCGCCGCCGCGGTGATTGTTGCGACCGGGCCGGGAGTAATCGACGACCGCTTCCTGGAGCGGTACAACGAGTCCGCTCCGGATGTCGACTTCCAGGTGGCTTTTGTTGTCCTGATCTGCGGGTTGGCTGCGATCATCACCGCAATACTGATCTGGCTGATACGAGAACTCGTCGACCGCTCAGTCCGCGATCTGCAACGGTCCACTGTGCGATAGCGGGAACAGCGAGGTAGAGACCGGCGACGGATCGTCAACCGTCACGATGGACTGCGGTGTTTGCGAACCGGGTAGCCGAGTTGCACGGAATCGGTGAATCCAGTTTGGGCTTTGTCGACCTCGATCCCCAAGGCTCCGGGGCCGACTCGCCAGGTCTGCAGTTGCTCGGGATTCGGCAATATCGTGCGTTCGCCGGCACCAGAGGGCTTCGGCCCGTCGATCTTCCACACGCCCGCTCAGGCCGGTGCAAACCGCGCGGGTCGCGGCAGGAGAGTACCTTCTGTGCGTGGGCGATTCGGAGGAGCCGTGGGAATACGATGGCCGCTATTACACGGTTACCGGATTCAGTGACGTCGACTGCCGAGACGGGTACGGCTGGGAGTTAGAAGACGTTGCCCCTCTGCCGAACCGAGGCTTGGTGTTGGAGGCGTTCCTGGACGGCACCTCTCTCGGCTTCACCTTCCGAGCCTTCACCGATCAACCATTGCCCCTAGCGTTGGTCCATCGGTTCGTCACCGAAGCAGCGAATGGGATCCCCCGCGCAACCTGATCGCATCGGCATTATGGTGCGTTCGGTCGGCCCCAGATCGACTCGGCCGGTTGATCTTCCGACGCGGCGCGCTGACCGCTTCTGCCAGCGCGCCATGCGGCATTCCCGGATGTTGGTGCGGGGCGCGGCGATCAGGTTAGGGCTCTGTCCAGCAGTCCGGCCAGCTGGGCCTTGCCGACCGCACCGATCTGCTCGCCCACCTTCTCGCCATCCTTAAAGACGATCACGTAGGGAAGCGAGCGCACGTGGTACTTGGCCGCCAGCGCACGATTGTCGTCGACATTGACCTTGGCGACCTTGGCGCGGCCCTCGTAAGCGTCGGCCAGTTCGTCCAGCGCGGGGGCAATCATCTTGGACGGGCCGCTCCACTCGGCCCAGAAATCAACCAGCACCGGCTCCTTGGAGTTCAGTACGGCGCTATCAAAGTCGGCATCGCCGATCTGGAGGACCTTGCCGCTCATCTTCTGCGAACCCCCTACTGGATCGTTTGGCGTGCGGATCAACACAAGACTACGGAGGGGGAGGGGTTACGGAAGGTCGATCCAGCGAAGTGACCGCAAATCGGCAGTTGAGTGCGTTCGCCGCAGTGCCGGCCCGGGCCCGCCGGACCGAGCGCTCAGCGGCAATGTAGTGCGTTCGGTGCTGTAGTAAAGGCCCTGTTGATGGGCTGTACGGCTCGGTTCAGTACGTGCGGGCCAATGTGCAGCCCTCACCAGTGACATCGCCCCACGTCGAAGTAGAGACCGTGACGGCTGTGCAGTCGTAGGTCTTCACGGGCTCGTCCGTCGCCGAGGTAATAGTTCCTGCGATGGCGACGCCGGGCGGCCAGTTTATGTTTGCGCGGTCGGCACAGTTCTGGCCCTTCAGAGTGTCGCCGTCGACGGAGACGGATTCGCAGAACATCTCCGGGACATTTTTGGCAGGCTTGGGGTATGCCTTGCGCGTGTCAGGGTAGTAGTAAGGAGGGGAAAGAGGGGCGCTGTCAGCAGGGGCGGCGAGGGCAGGAGCGGCTGCGGTGGCGGGGGCGGCGAGGAAAACCGCCGCAACGGCCGCGGCGATCAGATACGGAGTCGTTCGCATGCGCTATCTCCTCAGGGTCGAGTCGAACAGAAACGAATGAGATCGAATCCGTGGCCGGTGTGCTCGACGCGGCCTACGCATCCGATGTGGTTCGAGGCTCTGGCGTTTGTCAGCCTGGCATGAACAGATGGAGACCTACGGTAGTGACGGTTGCGAGTCTGGAGCCCCGATGAGGGCTTGACGGTCCAGTGAATTCACTTCCGCGGCCCGAGGCAGGCTGCGAGCTCGCTCATCGGCATTACAGCGCCTTAGACGACTTCGCGATGCCAACCTCTGGGGGGCTGAGGCCCTGGTCGTCCGTTCTCGGCCAGCACAGGACGACGCCCTTGAGCCTGACTCAAGACCCGGCGCGCCTTAGCGCCTCAGCTGGCCTGGATCACCGTATGCGTGCCACTGGTTCGCCAGCCCGACCGCAGAAGAACGCCCTCACAGACACGGTTTTCCGGCGCCGCTACCTCCTTCTTCGGTTGCTTCCGTACAGCGCATACCTCCAGGACACACCCCGCATCCGGGCGGGAAGGGATCGACTTCTCGCCGTCGGCGGCATGGTGTCGGCCTCTTCGGGCATTGTGGTGCAAGAACCGATCAACTAGTTCAGAGAGCCTCATGCCGACATCCTTGTCCGACAACCAGATCCAGCACATCGCAGCCGCTATCGAAGCCGGGCGGCCGACTCGGGTCTACTTCACCGCCGACGCGGTCGGGATGGAAGAAGGCCGTGCGGGAACCGTCGTCTCGATCGCTTCCCGCACCGAGCCGGACTACCTACACGTGCGTCCCGCCGGATCGAAGGACACCTTGGCGTTCTCGCCCGCCGAACTCACCCTCACGAAACCGCGCCGCCACCCCGCTGTCGGCGGTCCTCCGCATCGGGGCGACAGCGACCAGCGCTTGTTCTGACATTTCGCCAGCTCCACCAGAGTCCAGGCCGTTCAGAGACGGTTTCGTGCGGTGGACACGGGGCGAGGGCTACGACCAGGCTTGCATCGGACGCACCTTCGGTCGCATCTCGATCTTCGCGTTGACCACTGCAGTCGCTGTTCGACCAACAAGTGAATTTGCCCATATGCCGGCTGCCAAGTCCAACTCGGTACGGCCCCAACGAGTTCGATTTGTTCACCGGCGTAGTGACGTAGTCGTTGCTACTACAGCTGGGGCAGGCTTCCTGCAGCGGTGCCAGCGAATAACTCAGGTGCGGTGCGCCGCACTGCGGTGAGGGCCTTCGCGGTGCGTGTGGAGTCGATGCTGTGCAGGATCGGCAATGCTGGTCTCCACGTGTTCACGGCAGTCACATAGTCACCGCGCTTCCATTGCAAGCGACCGGCTTGCGCGGTCGACAGCGCCCACACGCGTGCATGGGTTTGCTTGTTCCACATGCTCGCCGCGAGTTCGTAGTGCACGACTGCGTTGGCTTGGTCTCCGAGGGTGAGGAAGGTCTTCGCGGCCTGGTCGACCAGGATCGCTTTGTTCGGTGCCCACATCGAGATCCAGCGGGGTTGCTCGCTGGTCAATTCGGTGCTCATGTACGGCTCGGCGGCACGCAGAGCAGCCAATGCCTCGCTGCGGCGGCCGGTTTCGGCGTAGCAGCGGGCCGCGGCGATCATCAGCAGCGCGGTGGCGTCGGGACCGAGATGGCCTCGGCCACGGTTGAGTGCTGCCTCGGCGAGGGCGGGGCTGAAGGTTGCCTTGTTGATGTCGGCTCCTTGCAGAGCGAGGATCCGCAGGATCCATGCGTCTTGGCCAGGGACCTGGGCGTGCTCGACCAATCCGAGCGCTTTGAGGTAGTAGCGCTGGCCGACCTGATCGGCACCGGCGTCGTGGGCCTTGAAACCGGCGATGTAGGCCAGTTCGGCCGCGGCGGAGAACGCGGCCGTGCGCACGGTCGGATCCGCGAATCGCGAACGCAGCAGTGTCGCCACGTCGGTGGCAAGGAACTCCGCGACCGCGGTGCGACCCATGCCGCCGCCACGCACCTCGTCGAAGCGCAGGAAGGCGTCGGTGACCGCACGAACAGCCTCGACTTCGGGCATCCCGACCACGTGGCTGTCGTTCAGCCCGACGATCCGGGCGACGGCTTCTTTCGGTAGTGCCAGCGCGGTGGCCGAGAGCGCCATCGAGTAGGTCGCGGTGGTCAGGAATGATCTGCGGTCCACGTCGGCCCTTCCCACTGCGGCCATCGACGTCACGGGGTCAGCGGCGAGGTGACCGAACAGTTCTTCGTAGAAGGTTATGACAGCCGCGGGCGGATTGCGGCGTCCGGTTTCGAAATGCCCCAGCGCGGACTTGCTCCACGAGGTCCTGACCGCCAAAGTTCCCAGCGTCATGCCCGCGGCCTCACGGGCCATACGCAGCCGTGCGCCCACCACCGCGGGCGGCAATGCGGTCATCCTTCGATGGTAGGAGCGGTTGTAGACGGCTGTAGCCGATTTCGGATAGCTGCGGCCACATCATCGAAAGCACACCACCTTCCTCAGGAGGCCTTCGATGAGCAGAGTTCTCGTCACCGGCGGCGCCGGTTTCATCGGCTCCCACTATGTTCGCCACCTTCTCGACGCCACAGACGTCGAGAAAGTCACCGTACTCGACGCTCTCACCTACGCCGGCCACGCCGAGAACCTCGGCGCAGCGCTGCTCTCACCGCGGGTTCGGCTGGTGGTCGGTTCCATCCTGGACTCGGACCTGGTGGCCGCGCTGGTGGGACAGCACGACCAGATCGTGCATCTGGCTGCAGAATCCCATGTCGACAATTCCCTGCGCGATGCCGGGCAGTTCGTCACGACCAACGTGGTCGGTACCCAGGTGTTGCTCGACGCGGCGCGCCAGCACGGGATAGGACGGTTCGTCCACGTCTCCACCGATGAGGTGTACGGCCCGCTGTTGGACGGGGTGGCCGCCGAGGACGCGCCCCTGCGCCCGACGGTGCCCTACGCCGCCTCCAAGGCGGCCTCGGATCTGCTGGCTTTGTCCTATCACTACACTCACGGTGTTCCGGTGTGTGTGACGCGCTCGAGCAACAACTTCGGCCCGCACCAGCACCCCGAGAAGATCATCCCGTCCCACATCACCCGACTCCTGCGCGGTGAGAAGGTGCTATTGCACGGCGACGGCGGGCATGTGCGTAACTGGCTGCACGTCGACGACCATTGCGCCGGAATCGATATCGTGCGACGAAACGGTCTCGCCGGCCAGGTTTACAACCTCGGTGGCGGTACCGATCTGACCAACACGGAACTGACCGGACTGCTGCTGGGAGCTTTCGGGGTCGGATGGGATCGGGTGGCGTCGATCCCGGATCGTCGATGCAACGACCGCCGTTATGCGATGAGTATCGACAAGGCCACCGCTCTGGGCTATCGGCCGCGCCGCGACATCCGCATCGAGATCGCCGCGACGATCGACTGGTACCGCCAGCGCCCGGATCGGTGGGCGCCGATGCTGGCCCACGCCTTGTCGGTGACTGCGTGAACGGCCACCGGGTGCTGGTCACCGGGATCGGCGGCCAGCCCGGCTTCGACACCGCGCGCCGACTGCTGGAGCTGGGGTGCGCGGTCGTCGGCGTCGATGCCGACCCCCACGCCAACGGACTGCATCTGCCTGGTGTCGAGGGCCGCGTCGGCCCGACCGCCGGGCATGGCTCCTACACACCGTGGCTACTGCGAACCTGCCAGGAAACGCAGGTGCGGTCACTGATATCGACGGTGGAATCCGAACTGCCGCAGCTGATCACGATCGAGGATGATCTGAAACAGGCGGGGGTGGCGACGTGGCTGCCGTCGCCGGGAACAGCGCTGACCTGCGCCGACAAGGCCCGATTCCATCAGCTCGTCTCCGCGGCCGGAGTGCCTACCCCCGCGTCGTGGCTACCCGAGCAGATCGAGCAGGTCCCCGAGCACACCGATCTGGTGGTCAAACCGCGCCGCAGCCAAGGCTCCCGGGACGTGATCTTCTGCCGCGGCCGCCGCCAAGCTCAGGCTGCGTGCCTGGTGGTGACCGACCCGATCGTGCAGTCCCGGGCGCGTGGGGTCGAGTTTACTGCGGACTGCCTGGTCGACCGGACCGGAAGGATCTCGGTCATCCTGCGCGAGCGCCTGCTCACCAAAGGGGGGCTCGCATTCGTCACCCGAACCATCGTCGACGTCCACGCCGACGCCGTCGTTCGGGCGGCACTGGGCGCAGTCCGGGCAACCGGACTGGTGTGCGTGCAAGGTTTCCGCGCCGAGCATCCCGCGGCCACACCGGTCCTGGTCACCGAGATCAACCATCGGCCCGCCGGAGCCTTTCTGGCTTCCGAGGCGGCCGGTGCCGATCTGATCGGCCAGATGCTGCACGGGCTGATCGGCGATCCGGTCGATCATTCACAACTGACCTACCGGCCTGGCGTGACGCTGACCAAATTCATCGACACCCTCCTCGTCACTGGAGTCGATCATGCTGTCCCCCAATGATTCCGCCCCCGCCTACAGTCGCAATGCGGCCCCGTTCCTGCACGGCCCCGAATCCGAGGCGATGATCCGGGCGGTCGAAGCCGGCCAGTACGGACACCACGACCAGACCGAACGTTTCGAGGCCGAGCTCGCCGAGTTCCTCGGCGTCGCCGATGTGGTGGCTGTGTCCCGCTGCACCGCTGCCATGCACCTGGCCCTGAGCGCGGCCGGAGTCGGGCGCGGTGACGAGGTCGTGGTCCCCTCCCAAACCTTCTGCGCCACCGTGCACGCCATCCGAGCAGCCGGCGCGGTGCCGCGCTTCGCCGACATCGACCCCGACACCCAGTGCGTCACCGCGCAGACCATCGCCGAGGCCATCACCGCCGATACCCGCGCCGTGCTGCCCGTGCACTACGGGGGTCGCGCGGTCGACCTGACCTCACTCAAACCACGGCTGGACGAGGAACGGATCGCGATCGTCGAGGACGCGGCACACTCCTTCGGATCCCGACACCTCGGCGGCAAACGAGTCGGCACCACCGCGGCGTTGACCTGTTTCAGCTTCGGGCCGATCAAAACCATCACCAGCATCGAAGGCGGGGCGATCGTGCCTCGGGACCCCCGCGAAGCCGAGCGACTTCGCACCGTGCGCCTGCTCGGCATCCGCCCCAAACAAGCCGAACGCATCCGCTCCACCCACTATCCGGTAGACGGCGTCGGACTGCCGTATCACCTCTCAGCGGTCCACGCCGCTGTCGGACGCGTGCAGCTGGCCCACTATCGCGTGGTCGCCGACCAACGCCGGATGCTGTGGCAAAGCTATTGCACCGCACTGGCCGACCTTGAGGGTGTTCGGCTGATCGATGTGGATATCGCCCGTACGGTCCCGTTCAACGCCGTGGTCCGCGTCCCTGACCGGGACAGGGTCTTCGCGCGGATGAAAGCCGCCGGGATCGGGGTGGGCGTGCACTACCCGCCCAACCACCTTCAACCGGCCTTCCGGGGCTGGACGCGACCACGGCCACTGCCGGCGACGGAAGCCACAGCGCGCGAGCTTCTGTCGCTCCCTTTCCATCCCGCGATGACCATCCACGACGTCACGGCGGTCGTCGAGGTCCTCGCCACCATGCTGTGATCCCTGCGTGGAGTATCAGCTGGACGCGCGGCCGGACGCGGCGGCAGTAACCACGCCTGCCAGTGCTTTTGCCGCGTCCGGTCGACCGAGCGCGGCAGCGTTGGCGGCGATGCCCCTACGGCGAGCGGGGTCCGACAGCAGGACCTCCAAGCCCGCTTGCACCGTTTCGGTAGTGATCGGCCCGTCCACCGTCACCGCGGCGTCGGCGCGCGCCATCAACTGTGCGGCCGTGGCTTGTTCGCCGCCGGCTGAGGATGCCAGCGGCAGCAGAAGCGCCGGACGCCCCACGGCCGTCAACTCCGCCAGCGTGCCTGCCCCGCTGCGACTGATCACCACATCGGCCAGCGCCAGGACGTCGGCGACGGAGTCGCCGGAGACGAAGCCGACAACCTGATAGCGGGCAGCCAGCTGGTCCGGCAGGCTCGCCGCGGCACGGTGCAACTCGTCCACGTTGGCGGGCCCGGCCTGATGAATGACGTTGGCGCGAACCAACATCCATTCGAGCAACTCGGCGACGACATCGTTGATCTGCTGAGAGCCTTGCGCTCCGCCGGTGATGTAGACCGTCGGCAACAGGGGATCGAAATCCCGACCGAATTCGCTCAAAGCCCGAGCGGGGTCACCGTCCATGATTGCCGCGCGAATAGGGTTGCCGGTGACGACAGCGCGGGCCCGCGCCCGCGAGGGCAGTTCCTCGATGCTTTCCTGGCTGGTCAACGCGACTGCGGTGGCCACCTTGGCCAAGACGCGATTGGCCAGGCCAAGCCCGACAGTCTGCTCGTGCACCACGAGCGGGATCCGCAGTAACCGCGCGGCCAACCCGACCGGCACGGCCACGAACCCGCCGGTCGCCAGTACGACATCAGGCTTGAACCGCGACAGCGCCCGCACAGCCTGCACCGCGCCAACCGGGACACGGACCATATCGATCACATTCGCGCGATTCAGCATCGCCAACGGATTGCGGCTGCGACGGATCTTTCCGACCTGCACCGAGGTGAACTCGATGCTGTCGCCGGCCGCGGTCCGCTGCTCCAGCGACGCGGCCTGTCCGATCCATAACAGCTCGACACCTGCGATGGTCTCGCGCAGCTGCCGAGCTGCGGCTAAGGCAGGAAAGACATGGCCGCCTGTTCCTCCGCCGGTGAGCACGGCACGCAGTTTGTCAGTCACCTCCGCGATGGTATTGCCTGCTCCGTCTCCTCGCCCGCAACACCTCGTTCACTCCACCCCGTTGCCCCGTTGCGCGGGCGGCACAGCAATCTGGATCGGCACAGCAATCTCGAGATTCGCGAACCTACGGAGCTCCCAAGATCGCGCGGTCAGCACCGCCGAGGCCAGCGGGGACCTGCTCGCTCACGCCGCAGCGCGGCGGGTGTGGGCGAACGCGCTACGCCGGGCCGGCACACCGACACCGCTCAGCAACTCGTTGTTGACACCCGGCGCGGGCCGGGCGGGCGAACTCAGCCACCACCCCGATCTCCGCCGTCGAGCACAGCGGCTAAGGATTTCGGGCGAGAATGTAGTAGTGGGCGATCGTCTCCCGCAACTGCCCCGATGGCGCGAAGCCACTCAGCTTAGTCCGCATATCTTTCTCGAATTCCGCTGCCCGCGACGGATTTTCCCGTAGGGGTGCGGTGTACGAAGTCGACCACAGGAAGCCCAGGAATTCGTCCACCGTCCAGGTATGTTGTGTCGGGAACTGATACTCGGTCACCTCGACGAACCCGGTGTCGCACAGTACGTCTTCGTGGGTTCGCCGCGCCCGGCCGCCAACGGGTGCAGCGCTGCTACTGGCCGGGCTTCCCGGCCCGCCGGCCCAGTGGGCGACAACGTCGACCGCGACGTGCTGCCACGGCTGGGAACCGCTCCAGGGTGTGCTGCTGCCCAGGACCGCTGAACACCCACCCGGAGAGAGCCATCCTCGCGCACGCTCGGCGATGAGCGGTCGGTCCAGCCGGTGGAAGGCGTTGCCGATCGTGACGAGGTCGACGGGTGCGGCGACCGCCAGGTCGGCCTTGCCGATACTCCATTCGATATTGCGCACGCCTGCTGCCGCCGCCTTCTGACGGCCCACCTCGACCATGTCGGGCTCGAGATCAACCGCTTGAACCCCGGCGAACCTCGAGGCCAGCGGGATCGCGATCTCGCCTGTGCCGCACGCGAGATCGATCAGGCGCCCGCCGTCGCCTGCGCGACGAATCAGGTCCGCGAACATGGCATCGGGGTAGGCGGGACGGTATTGGCTGTAGAACTCCGCAGTTCCACGAAACAGGTCCTGGCGATAGCTGTGCTGGATGGGCCAGCTCGGTGAGTTTGACGCAGACGACGAGGCCTCGGTCATACCCACACCCTTCCTCAGCTCTCTCCCACCAGCAAGTCACGGTGATCGGGTCGAACACAGGCACGTGCCCCGAGGGCGCGATGCGGTCCGCACCGCCGCGGCGGTGCGGACCCGTGGTTGTCGATCGCGGCAACGCTTGCGGTTCGCCGTCAGCCGGTGTGCGACAGCGCGACCTCGACAGCTTCCGCAGGCGTCGCCACTTCATGGGCAGCCATGACTGGATCGCCTTCGGCATCAAAGACTTTCCAGCCGCCGATACTGATCACCGGCACGCCTCCGCGCCTGTTGGCCAGCGCGAGTTCGGACAGCGTGCCCCACGAGCCGCCGACCACAATCACCGCTGAAGCCGACCACACCAAGATCGCGTTGCGCGCTTCACCCATGTTGGTAAAAAGGACGACCGAGAGGCCTTCGCAAACTCCGTCCGGATCGGTATCCGGACGGACACCGACGACGAGACCGCCCGCACTTGAGGCTCCTTCGGCGACAGCGGCCATTACGCCGTCCCCGCCGCCGCACAACACGACTGCTCCGCGTTCGGCCAGCAGGCGGCCGATCTCGCGGGCATTGTCGGAGTCGGCGGTGGTGCAGTGGCGCGGGCCGCACACCGCGATCTGGATCGGTAGCATAGCTACCTCCTGGACTGACTATTCTCGAGCCGCTTTATGACGTCTTCTGGTGCGAGCTCCCAGTTGTCTTTGTCGTCGATGAAGAGCTCGTACAGTCGCGCCGCCGCGGTCGCGAATTCGTCGGGCAGCCCGTTGATGTCGAGACTTTGAGCGACCTCGTGCAGTTCGGGGATCCATCGCCACGCGCGGGCTGCGACGCTCGGTAGCGCGCCGCGTTCTCCGAGGATGTCGGTGCCGACACGATCGGCCTCAGCGGTGAACGCCTCGGTGACGCCGTAGGAGCCCGCGAGACCGTGGGCGATGGCCGCCAGCAGTCGGGCGGGTCGCTGGTAGGAGATCAGCGCCATCTTGAGAGCGCTTGCGGCACCGATGGTTTCACTCAGCGCATCGACTGCGAACCTGGCTTCCTCGAGCAGCTCTGCCGCTACGCCGACGGCGTGATCTGGGCCAGCGAGGAAGAATTTGGGCGATGATTCGGCATCTGGCGGCGGGCCGGAGATCGTGGCATCGGCGACATCGGCACCGGCGCTGCCGACCAGATCGGCGATGTGCACCATCTGCTTGGGACTGATGGCGTTGGCGTCGATATACACACCGGCGTACTCGCAGCGCGCGACTTCCTCGGCGATGGAGAGCGCGGCCGCTGAGGGGCAGACAGAGAGGACGGTCGCGGCTTGGTTGAGCAGCTCAGTGAGGCTGTCGCATGTGGTCAGTCCGGCTCTGGTTGCCCGGTCCCGGGTTGCTTGGCTGCGGTGTGCGGGGTGCCAGAGCACGGTGTGCCCGCTGGATTTCAGGCGTGCGCCGATAGCTGCGCCCATGTTGCCGGGGTGAAGCAGACCGATGATCATTGCGACTTCCCTGGGGTGAGTGCGCGGACGCTGGCCACGGGTGATTCTTTGATCCGCTCGTTCAATGTCAACGCGAGCGAGGCGGTTTGAAAGTAGGGGCGTTCGAGCGCGATGCGAATTTGGTTGAGTCGTCTCCCGACGCTTTCGATTCGTCGGTTTCCTCCGGTTTCGAGGACCAATTCGATCTGGTGCGCGGCGCCGTCGAGATCTCGCCGGTGCAGACGCGCAACTGCGAGATCGAGTCTGGCCAGTGACATTTCGCCAAGTCGTCGCAGCTCAGGTGGGTCGGCGAGGTAGAGCTGGAGCGACTCGCTGGCCAATCGTTCGGCTTCGACCAAGTTGGCATCGCCACCCACCCACAGTAGTGCGTTGGCAGAGGAGTACGCCTGTTTGGCGACGGGGAAGGCCAGCATGCCTGCGAGTTCGTCGGGTCGTCGAATTCGTTCACGGGCCTGCTCTGCGCGAGCGAGAGCGTCCCTGACGCCTCGCTCGTCGCGCAGGCGTGCCCGTGCTCGGGCCTCGATGGAAGCCAGGCGGACCCGCGCTGTACCGGCCTCGGGTACGTAGTGCCATCCCTGCTCGGCGTAGTCCGCGGCCTCGCGGTAGCGGTCGTCCCAGTAGGCAATAAGGGCTTGTAGGCCGCGCACCCACGCTCGCAGTCCGTTGTGCTGGGCGATTTCACCACACAACATCGCGGTCCGAGCCTGCGTTTTCGCGGCTGGAAGTGATCCGAGGTCGAAGCTGGCGTTGGCCAGGACCGCGCAGGCGGTTCCCGCGATCACGTAGAGATCGATAGTGAGATTGGGCGGCTGGTGGCCTTCGAGGAGAGTGAAGGCGCGATTGCGCAGTGCACGCAACTCGCTGAAGAGCGGGCCGATCGGTCGATTGGGGTACTCGGTGACAATACGCTCCAGATCTGCCATCAGTTGCTCGATCGTAACCGGACCAACGTTGGATTGCTCAGCGAAGGCTCCGAAAGCGGCGGACTCGGCTGCCGCCATTCTGGTCATCTCCTCCATGTCGGTGGGTCCATCCGAGCTCTCTGCCCGGACAGCCTGAGCGGGTAGACACAAGAGCGCCGTCACCTCCTGCCCAAGCAGTTCAGGCGGGCCGGGATCCGAAACGGCCGGCGGTCCGAACAGCTCTTCTGCTGTCACTCGGTGTTCTTGGAACATCACTTCCAGGACGCGGCAGGCGATTGGCTGCGGCAAGCTGGTCTCGCCCTTGAGCCACCGTCGCGCTTGCGGCCAGGAAATGTCTGTTTGTTTGGCTGCCTCGCCGCGTTCGACCATGGCGGCGG
Source organism: Nocardia sp. NPDC050435 (assembly GCF_040655395.1). Classification (NCBI taxonomy): domain Bacteria; kingdom Bacillati; phylum Actinomycetota; class Actinomycetes; order Mycobacteriales; family Nocardiaceae; genus Nocardia; species Nocardia sp. NPDC050435. The sequence goes on along the minus strand of NZ_JBFAJW010000020.1, from coordinate 35,064 downwards.
AGGTCTCCCTGAAGGCTTTGACGAATTCGGTGGTGGTAAACCTCTTCCGCGCCAACAGCTGACCGAGAAGGTTATGGGCCTGACTTTCCACCCTGGTCACGTCCTCTCCATCACCCACACTGCCCCGAAGTGATGGCTCCAGGCTACGGACGCTCCCGCGCTGTCAGTCCGTGATGCGCACCAGATGCGAACCGGTGCAGACCAGATGATCACCCCGTGATCGGGACCGCTCTACCAGGATTTGAAGCCTCATCTGAACCCGCCCCGCCGGGTTAAGGAGGCTCGATGACGGTCGAAAAGCCCGAACGGCTGATGACCACCGACCAGGCGAATCACCAGGCCCTCAACGGGTACTGCACCTTGTGGCAGACGTCCATGCACCCGCGCCGCCGCGAAGGCTTCCGCGATCAGGCTGAGGAGCGGATGCGCACAGCCGATCGCAATGACGCCCTGCTGGACTCGATCACGCCCTACCTCAAGGGGCTCGACCTGACAGATGCTGAGCAGCTGGAATGGAACTCTGCCCCAGCGCTGTTCGACATCTGCGCGCCTGTTCTGTGCTCAGCTGCCGCCGAGCGCCTTCAAATGGTCGGCGAAGCCGGCAGCCAGACTTTCCAGTGCTGCGCGGCCTTTGGCGGCAGTGGCCGCGGACGGGTTGCCGATGATGCCGCTGGTCGTGTATTCGCCCATGCCGGTGATCAGCAGATACCGGCGATCGACCGCGTCATGATCAGCAGTGCACCAGCTTTCACCCACGAGGTCGGGGCGGGCGTACAGCAGGATCGAGGTTTCGAGTTCGCCCCCGTGCATGTCGTCGTGGGCGTTGGTGGCCATCCCCGCATACTCGCGAGCGGTATTCCACTCCTCCTTGCCCGGGAACACCGCGACGTGCCGGCCGTGCACATTGGCCTGCAAGGCGATGTTCGACAGCACGTAGTTGCCACCGTGGGCGTTGACCAACACCAGTTTGTCCACGCCGGAGCGTTGCAACGATGCGCGGATGTCGTCGATCATGGCGATCAGGGTGGCCGCGCTGATGCTGACGGTGCCGGGGAAGCTTTCGTGTTCGTGCGAGCACGACATTGTGATCGGCGGCAGCAGCATCAACTCGTAGGTCTCGGCCAGGCGTTGGGCGATCAAGCAGGCGATCGCGGTGTCGGTGAACAGCGGCAGGTGATCACCGTGCTGCTCGAAGCTACCGACGGGCAGGACAGCGACCTTCGCGGCCCGGCTCGCTACGTCGGTGGAGGTCGCGGTCGTGATCAGGTCCACTCCATACTCCTTGTCGGTGCGGGTTTGCGCAGGATCTGTGCCAGCGCATGGCCGAGTTCGCTGGCGTGGCCGCGATACCCGAGTGCCTCCAGTCTGCCCGCAGCGATTCGCAGTTGCCGGACGGTGCGCGCCGACCCGGTGTCGATGAGGATATTCAGCGCGTGTCCGGCCACGGTCAGCGCTTCGTCGGGTTGGCCGAGGCCGGCATGAGCGAGCACCAGACGCGCCATTCCCACTCCGAGATCTCGACGACTATCGGGGCGCCAGTTCGCCAGACCGTTCTGCAAGGTTTCCAACGCAAGAGCGGGTTTGCCCAGCTCGACCCAGCAATGAGCTGCTTCCATCGCGACGAAGCCGGTGGTGCAGTAGGCGGCCATGTCGGTCGACGGATGCTCGTCGCCGACCTCGGCGGCCAACTCGTATGCCCGATCCAGTGCCCTCGCACAGGAGACCGGGTCGCCGCTGGATGCGTGACCGTAGGCCTGCTGACGCAGCGCCACGGCACGAACCCGAGGCGTCAGCAGGTCTGGGTCCGAGAGCGCGTCGGTGGCCAGGGCGATCGCCAGCCGGGGATTGCCGGCGTCGCTGGCGATGTTGCTCTTGCGCATCTTCACATACGACAGAAATCGTGGGTCGCCGAACTCCTCGACTTTGTCGAGCGCGGTGTTCGACCACGACATCGCGGCGTTCAAGTCACCTGTGTCTTGGCGCAGCCATCCCATGAATTCCGCGTAACGCGCCGAGACATACAGCAGCCGGTCTCGCCCGCGTCCCGAGCTGCTCGCCAGCAACTGATCGAGGAACACCATCTGCTGTTCGATTACCGGTATCAGCGAGCGCGGACCACAGAGCATGTCAGTGGTCACGTACTGCTCGAGCTGGGCCAGCAGCGAATCGGCGATCGGCACCTGGACAGAGGCGCTCGCCGCGGGCACCGCGCGCCCGCCGGGCAGCCGGACGAGCTCGGGGGGCTGCTCGCGCTGCGGCACTGCAGGTACCTCGCCCAGGTCGAACCACAGCAGCGTGGCAGGAATTCCCAAGCAGCGCGCATAGTGGATGAGGGTGTCGAGATCACGAATCCTGTTGTGCCCGTTCTCGATGCGACTGAGTTGGGCTTGGGTGATGTGCAGCCAACGCGCGAGCCGCACCTGGGGAAGCGGCCGTGGGCCGTGGAACGTGTGGTGGCGGTAGGCGCGCACGACTGCGGCCATGTCACGGGACGCGAGCGCATCCCGCAACCGGCCCTCGCGCCATGCCGAGCGTGGCAGGACCGGGGCATGGTTGCTTCCACTGCACCGTGTGCAGCGCGTTTCGGAGCTGCCGTGAGCCATCCGCGCCCCGCATTCGACGCAATACCGCGCTCGAGGCCCGGACTTTCGGGCCTCTGTCCGATCCTGGGGCTGACGTCGGGCGCTACCGCCGTTCATACCAGCAGGTTAGTCCGCGGCTGGCCGATCACCGCGCGAATATACGCGTCACGTATAGAACTCACACCTGTGACCAGGGGCAACGGCTCCATGTCCGGGCCTACGGTGACTGTCAATCACACCTTCTTCCGACGACCAACAAGCCGCACAGCTGGGCCGGACGCTAAGCCGATGGTCGTAAAGCAGAGGGGTGCAACGCTTTTGAGCGATTCGACTAAAGGGTGGTCCCGATGACCGTCACAGTATCGGCACATCTGATCAGCAGCGATCTGACGAGCCATTACGCCAGCTATTGGGGCTGTGGGTGGTGGGCGGCTTCGATTCTGCCGGGCCGGAAGGTCAGTGCCGAGAACGCCGAATTTCTGATAGGTGCGGCCGATGAGCTCGCGATACTCCTGGACAAGATCGCCCCGTGCGCCGAAGAGGTCGGCCTGACCAACCGCGAACTGCTGGGCCTCATCGCGCGCATGGATACCGACCCGAACCGGCCGCGCGCCGACACGAAGCATTCCAGCAGGTGGTGGCGGCGCGCGGCATGAGATCGCCACACCAGACACATACCTACATCGCCACTCTGCGGTGTCCTACCAACCCTCCCCCACATCTGAAGGGCGAGTTTCGATGAGCAAAAGACGGTCTGCGATCGGCTACCTCCGAACAGACATCAGCCGCGACAACCAGCGCTGGGACGAGGCCCAGATGCGCAGCGCCGCCGCCGACCACGGCTACAACCTGCGCAAGACCATGGCCGTCTCCAGTGAGTCCGAGGCGTCGATGCAGGCCCTGGTCGGCATGGTGAAACGCGTCGGCGCCAGCGCCGTCGTCACCCCGGCCTTGAACCACTTCGCCCGCCGAGAGTTTCCCGCGAACCTGACCGTCGGCATTCTCGCCGCTGACTCCGGCCAGATCTACGACCCGACAACCGGTGGCGTGCTCCGCCGAAGCGCGGGTGAGCACCCATGATCCCGACGCCAGCGTGCCGCCGCCCTAACCCGCGACTGCCTCAACGCTTCCCCTGCCATGTGCGTGTCGATTCCGGCGGTGGCCGACCCTGCCCGCGCGGTCACTACTCCATCACTGCCCCTCAGCTGCAACGTCTTCTCGTCGCCCTCAGGCAGTGGTGATCGCCGTGCCCCAAACAGTCACTCCACCAAAACATCCGACCACCGAGCATCCCGGAGGTGTTGAGGGCGAACCGATCGAAACTCGGTTCCTGAGCTTGACGGGCCTGTGCATCACGGTCGGCATCGACTACTTCAGCCTGTGCCAGCGCAAGTACAACAAGACGCTGTGGGTGCCCGAACCCGACATCAGGATCGGAATACGCCTGGGCTTTTCCAAATATGTTGCCCAGCTGTGGATTCCGGGCGAGCCGCCTTTCGAACGGCCGTCCACCGTCGACTACCTCGGCACCCAAACAGATGGCGCGCCTGCGCGATATCTCGGCGGCGCGCTGGTGGGAACTGGTCCACGTCGGCGAGGTCGTCGGCCCCGCCGTGGGGATCGTCGACGACCTCGACGATCCCGACGCCACCGAAATCTCCGGTTGGGAACCGCCCTCAACCCAGCCCAGCACCGGGAGCCTGCCGTGAACCACAGGACTGAGTCTTACGACCTCGACCAGCAGGCCCCGCAGTGGCTGGCCTGGCGAGCACGCATCGAAAGCGAGGTAACCGATTTCGTGCGCCGGGAGATGCCGGCCTACGCGTCGAATCCGTGGTGCCGCGAGGGCCTGCTGCGTGCGGAAGAGATCGCGCTGCACCACTTCCCGACAGCGCAGTCGCTGTGGCTCCCGCAGCGCCGGGAGATCACCGATCAGCTGAGCATGTACCTCGGAGAGGCACTGCGCCGCACCTTCTGTGGCGAGTGGTCCAACCGCTCCCACCGGGCGCGGTGGCACGACGACCTCGGCCCGACTATCGGGTTCCCGTTCACCACCCTGTTGTGCGAGATCCGCGATGACCTCGAGGTAGCCGTCCAGGACCGAACCGGCCACCACTGGGCGGCGGTGTGGGACGGCTACCTCGGCTACGCACGCGAATGGCGCAAATACGGCTCGCCTCCCCCGGAGCAATGGGAGTTGGCGGGGTGGGAGCCACCCGAGGACAAGGAATCGCGTCGCGACAGCGACGACCAGCAGACACCCGGTGCCTGAACTCCCCCAACGCCTCTACTACGTCGACGCTCCCCTGACCCCGCGCGCGCATTGATGCCCATGGCCGGGCGCTCCGCTTCATGAGTGGGTCGGTATTCGTGCGCGCCGACAGTGCTCACACCGACCATTCACAACCCCTCGAACAGGACAAGACCGTGACTCACATCAGCACCTACACCAGCTGCGCGGGCGGCTTGGCGCCCTTGCAGGCCAGCCTGCTCGACCTCGAGGCCAGCACCGTGCTGCAGCGAACCTACAACCCGCACCTGGTCACCGGATTACTGCAAACCCGCGCCTACGCCACCGCGGTCTTCTCCGCCTGCGTCGACGTGCTCGACGTGCCCGATGACATCGAGCAGGCCGTCACCGCGCGCCTGGCACGTCAGCGCCTGCTGGGAAACCCCGATCACCAGTTCTGTCTCCTGATCGGCGAGGCGGCTCTGCTGCGCACGGTCGGCGGCCCCGAGGTCATGGCCGAGCAAATCCGCCATCTCCAAGCTGTGCTCACCCACGCCGGGCCCAACGTGGAGATCGGGATCGTGCCCGTGGACGCCCCGTTGGTCGCTCCGGGCGCGAATTTCGTTCTCCGCGAGCACAGCGTGGACATCGAGACCGTCATCGGCGTCACCACCTCGACCGATGCGCGCGAACTCGCTTTGGCGACCCGGACTTTCGACCGCCTCTGCCAGATCGCCGCCTACCGCGCCGACGCGCACGCCATCCTGGCCGGCGCTCTGTGCAGCCACACCAGCGAGCCAGAAGGTCCTCTCGACCTGAGCTGACAGACCACCCCGAGATACCGACTCCGCACCAGGAAGAAGCCATTCTTGCTTGCAGCACTCTCCGCGACGCCGGCGGCGACCGACACCGCGGTCGACGAGCGCGCGGTGATCGTCGACACCGACATCTTCCACGATCCCGATGACGCGATCATGCTCATCACCGCGGCCCGCACCGTCGAGTCCCTGATCGTGGTCACCGCCGACGAGGTCCCCGCCCCCGACAGCGGCGACGGCTTACGGGCCCGCGCCGCCCGCCTCCTTCTCGACGGCCTCGGCCGCCACGATGTCCCGGTCATCACCGGCGCAAGTCTCGGTGGGCACCGGATCTCGCTGAGCCACGCACTGCTCACCGAGTTGCCGCGTGCACCTCGTTTCGACCTCGACGACTTGCTCGATCGGCTGCGCGCGCGGATCGAGCAGACGACCCAGCCGGTGCGCTGGCTCGGGTGCGGGACGATGACCAATCTGGCCGAATTGCTGCTGGCCGCACCGCATCTGGCCGAGCAGATCGAGCTGGTGCAGATGGGAGGCTGGCTCGACCCGGACCGCGACCGCCATCCCGGTCGGGCCAGCCATAACCTCTCTCTCGATCCGACCTCGGCCGGGACCGTGCTGCGGATGCTGCCCAAGGTGCGGTTGGTGCTCAGCGAGCACACCGCCGCCGAGCAGATCCGGGTCGGCCCGCAGTGGCCGCTCTACCAGCGCCTCACCGGCCCCAACGCGCCCGGCTGGGCCCAGCTGCCGGGCGCGAACATCGCGATCTGGTGCCTCACACGGTCCGGGTCCTGGATGCACGGCCCGCTGACTCTCAGTGCAGCACTGGATCTGGGATTCGTGAGGTTCCGGCCCGAACGGATCCGCATCGCCGAGGACGCGCACCTCTCCACCGACCCGGCCGGGCGGGCAGTCCAGGTCAGCGACTCGGTCGACTACGACAGCTTCCTGGACTGGCTGGAATCGGAGACCGCGACCACACCGGCCACGCCGGCCGAACCGGCGCACGGGGCAAAGAACACCGACCCCCGCACCAAGCAGCACCGTCGCCATGAGTCGGTGCTGCCACGTATCGGAGCTCGGTCGTGACCTACTCCGTGCCCGCATCGGGCTATCCGCCACCAGCTACACCGCCCGATACCGGCGGCCCACGTATCGCCCTCTACTCCGAGGCCTACGCCGCCGACCCTCAGCGCATCCACGCCGAAATGCGCGCCAGACATCCCTCGCTGGCCGCAGTCGAACTCGCGCCAGGGATTCCCGCGACCTTGGTCATCGCCTACGACACCGCCCGCGCGATCCTGCACGACCCGGACCGCTTCCCCGCCGACCCACGGCGCTGGCAACGCTCGATCCCGCCGCAGTGCCCGATCCTGCCGATGACGGAATGGCGGCCGAACGCGCTGCGCAGCAGCGGATTCGATCACTACCACTACCGCCAACCCACGACCGCCGCCCTGGCCGGGATCGACATGTTCGCCCTGCACGCGAGCGTGGAAACGATCGCGATGGGACTGATCGAGACCTTCGGCGAGCAGGGCGAGGCCGATCTCATCGGCGACTACGCGCACCCGCTGGCCTTCGCCGTGCTCAACTCCCTACTCGGATGTCCGCCCGAGATCGGGCAGCAGGTCGCCGCCGGCGTCCGGGCGATGTTCGACGCAGGCGCCGACGCGGGGCACGGCTCGGCGCTGTTCGAACGGGCCCTGGCCGATCTGGTCGCTCTCAAACGCGTCACCCCGAACGACGACGTCACCTCCCGGATGCTCGCCCATCCTGTCGAGCTGACCGACACCGCGGTGGCCCAGCAGCTGGCAACCATCTACGCCGCCGGGATCGAACCGCTGGTCTATCTGATCGCCAACACGCTGTTGCTGATGCTGACCGACGAGCGTTTCGGCGGGCATCTGCTCGGCGGCAGCCTCCTGACCAGGAACGCCCTCGACGAGGTGCTGTTCCGCAATCCGCCCTTGGCGAACTACTGCATCTCCTATCCACGCCACCCCGTCTTGATCGAGGGCGTGTTGCTGCCCGCCAACCAGCCGGTGGTGATCAGCATGGCGGCCTGCAACGCCGACCCGGCGATCAGCTCCGGCGGGGACTACAGCGCCAACGCCTCGCATTTGGCCTTCAGCGCCGGACCGCACCGCTGCCCAGCGGCCGACGTGTCCTACCTGATCGCCGTCGACGCCATCGACCAGCTCCTCGACGCCCTCCCCGATATGCGACTGCGCGGCACGCCCGGCGAATTACGTTGGCGCCCAGGCCCTTTCCACCGCGCACTGACCGAACTGCCCGTCATCTTCCCCGAGCTCACACCCGTTCCACAGAAATAACAGGAGTACCTGATGGACACCACGATCACGCCCTACGTACTCAACCCCGAGGGCGTCGACATCACCGGCGAAGCCGCGAAACTGCGGGCCCGGGGAGAACTCACCGTCGTCGAGCTACCCGGCGCGGTTCCCGCCTGGTCGATCACCCACCCCGACCTGGCGAGACTGCTGCTGAATCATCCGAAGGTCTCCAAGAACTCCCGCCATTGGCCGGCGTTCGTCAACGGGGAGATCGGTCCGGACTGGCCGCTGTGGCTGTGGGTCGCGGTGAACAACATGTTCACCGCCGACGGCGCCGAGCACCGCAGGCTGCGCAAGCTGCTCTCCCCGGCGTTCACCCGTGACCGTATCGCCGCCCTGCGCCCGCGGATCGAGGCCATCACCTCAGACCTGCTGGACGACCTCGCCACCACACCCACGGGTGAGCCGGCCGATGTGCGGGAACGTTTCGCCTACCCGCTGCCGATCCGGGTCATCGCCGAGTTGATGGGCGTGCCCGAACACCTCTGCAAGGATCTGCGCGCCGCCGTCGACGGGTTGTTCGCCACCGACCTGACTCCCGAGGACGCCGCGACCAGCCACACCCTGATGTACACCGTGCTCAGCGAGCTCGTCGCCCACTGCCGCCGCCATCCCGGCCCCGAGGACCTGACCCGGCTGCTGATCGGCTACACCGACCCCGCCAACCAGCAACTCGACGAACAACAACTCCTCGACACCCTGCTCATGGTGATCAGCGCCGGCCACGAAACCACCGTCAACCTCCTCGACCAAGCCATCCTCGCCCTCCTCGACCACCCCGACCAGTACGCGGCCGTACGCGCAGGCCAAGCCGACTGGTCGGAGGTCATCGAGGAAGCGCTGCGGTTCCGGCCGCCGGTCGCCCACGTGCCGCTGCGGTATGCCGTGGACGACATCCACCTCGACGGCACCACCATCGAACGGGGTGACCCGATCCTGATCTCCTACGCCGCTCTCGCCCTGGACCCCGTCTACGGCCACCAGCCCGATCGGTTCGATCTCACCCGAAAAAACCTGGCGCACTTGTCGTTCGGGTACGGCCCGCACCTGTGCCTCGGCGTGGGTTTGGCCCGCCTCGAGGCCGCTGTCGCCTTGCCCGCCCTGTTCCAGCGCTTCCCCACCATGCGACTAGCCGTGACACCTGAGGAGCTGGGCACCATCCCCAGCTTCATCTCCAACGGACACCGCGCACTGCCCCTCCACCTGACCTAGCCGAAGACGGCCGGCGTCCCGGAACAGCTTGAGGCGCAACGCAACCCGCGCGCAGTGCTGGACCGCGCGGCCTCCCCGATCACGAACGGAGAAACGACGATGACCCCCATCCCGGCCGCCGCAGCGGGCCTTGCCGAGCGCACCCCTGTGCGCGCGGCCAGACCGCTGGGCCGGCTGCCAACCATCGTGTGCACCGACGCCGGACATGACCCCGACAGCCTGCTCGCCCTGGTCGTCGCGGCCATCACCATGCCGTTGCGGCTCGTGGTCACCTGCGACGAATTCGGTGGCGGGCAACGCGCCCGCCTGGTCCGGCACGTGCTGAACCTGTGCGGTCGCACCGGCGTGATCGTGCTCGCCGGCCCGGACGCGCCGGGCGCGGGCGCGCGGTGGGTGTGCGACGGGCTCGTACCCGACGCGGTCCCCACCGAGGCGGGGTTGTCGACGCGCTCGCTCGCCGCGGAAGTTCATGCGGTCCTGGGCGCGACCTCGCGGGCGGTGTGGATCGGGCACGGCCCGATGACCAACCTCGCGCACCTGCTCGCCGTCGCACCGAAGCTGGCCGACCGGCTGGTGATCACCCAAACCGGCGGCACCATGACCGACCGCGAACCCGGCCGCTGCACCCGCCACCTGCGCCTGGACCCCCACAGCGCCACTGCGGCCCTACAGGCGGGCCTGGATATGTCGCTGGTCGCCTCGGAAATGGTCCTGGCGCCGGAGATGCAGGTGCACACTGACAGCGAGGTCTACCAACTACTCGCCGCGCCACACGCACCCCGATGGGCGCGCGCCGTCGCCGAGAACTACGCACGCTTTTTCACCCGCACCCGCCACCACACCTCCCAGGCCGCCGGCGTGCTGGCCGTCGCTACCGCCGCGGGCCTCGATTTCGCCGAGACCGGCGACAAGCGCCTCGACGCCAGTCCCGAGGCGCGAATACGGCTGGCAGCCCGAGGGATTCGGCTCGCTGTCACGACCTCGGTCGACTATCCGGTGTTCTGGTCGTGGGTGGCCACGGTGCTGGGTCATGGGGTGAGCGCGGGAGCGGGCTACGAGCCGTCGCTGACGACCCGCTGGGCCGGTCTCGACCGGACGCCGGGGATCGGGGTGTGGCGGTGAGTGGCTCCTATTTCGATCGCCGAAGCCATCAGCACATGCTGGCTTCGGCCGAGTTGTGGGATTGCCACACCGATCCCGGCCCGCTGACCGCCGAACAGCGAGCGCGTGCCCGCAAGCTGCACCCCGACTGCGGACCCGGCTGCCGCGTGCGACCGCACTGGGACACCCCGACCGCGCCGGCACCCAACCCGGGTGGTGCTGGGTGAGCAAGCAACCCGACCAGACCGCTGTCGTGGCGGCCCTGCCTGACCCGAGCCGCCCACACAGCGGACGCATCCACGACTTCCTGCTGGACGGGAAGGACTATTACTCCGCCGATTCCACGGTGGGCGTGGAATTGGTCGGTGCTGCCAGCGGATTCCGGAATGTCGCGCGAGAGGCGCGAGCATTCCTACTCCGCGCGGTCGGCTACACCGTGCAGCAGGGCGTCACCCAAATCCTGGAACTCGGCAGCGGCTATCCGTGCGAACCGAACGTCCACGAAACCGCGCAGCAGATCAACCCCGAGGCACGCACCCTCTACATCGACAACGACCCGATCGTCGCCGCCCACGGACGAGCGATGCTGGCCGACAAACGAACCCAGGTCGTCGACGCCGATATCACCGACGCCACCGCCATCATCGACGCGATCGAGGAGGCGCTGGATCCCCGAGCTCCGATCACGATGTGCTGCTCGTTCGTGCTCGAATTCGTCGAATCCGCCCAGGTGGTACAGACGCTGATCAAGACGCTACCTGCCGGGTCGGCGGTCGTACTCAGCCATATCACCGCCGACCTCGACGGCGAGATCGCCACCCGCGCGGCACAGGTCTATGCCGCCCACGGCATCGATTTCTATCCCCGCAGCCGTCGAGAGATCGCCGACCTCCTGACGGGATGCGATCTCGCCGAGCCGGGCTTGGTAGCTCCGCAAATGTGGCGTCCCCTGGATGAACTCGCGCGGTGGAAAGACGAGCAATGGCAGCGAACCAACGAGACCGGGCAATGCTGCTACGCCGCGGTCGGGTGGGTCAGGTGAGCATGTGGGGGGACGGAGCGTGACAACTGACAAGCCTCGGTTGCGGCTGGTCGATGCCGTGGGCGATCACACTTCGCGCGCCCCAGCCCCACTGACCGCGGCACAGCGTAGAGCGCGGCCTGCTGTGCCCGCGGATCGATGGCTGCCGCCGGAGCTGGCGGCGAGAGAGGATGAGGCATGAGCGAGCCCACGCCAGCCCGGCTGTCTTCTAGTTCGCTTCGATGGCCGCAGTGAGAGCCTGCGCCTGCACCTCGGGCACCTCGATCTCGAAGCACGGTGCGCTGTTGAGTGCGTGGTCCCAGAGGTCGTTCGGGACGACCAGGGCGTAGGTGTCGGTTCCGGCGTTGTCCCATGCGCCGTTCTCGCGCAGGAACTGCTCGACGGCATCGGTCTCGATCGCGGGCGCGTACTCGGCGGCAGGCCCCCATTCCATTCCGTCGGCCGTGGTGGTGGTGTCGAGGACGACGACGCTCAGGGTGCTCATGATGTTGTTCTCCTGCCCGACTTGTACATCCGGTCCTTCCACCGCCGCCGCCACGCCACGATCTCCCCGTCACCTACCCCAAGCAACGCCTCCACCACCCGTACCGGCAAGCCGTGATCCGCGAAAGCCACATGCAAGCTCTTCACCAGCTCGAACGCCGCATCCTCGTCGCCGTCCAGCACCCGCTTCCATGCCCTCGCGATCGACTCCAGCAGATCCTCGGGCACCTCCGACACCGCTCCACAGCGGCCGACCAAGCGAGGCGGAACGTAGGGAATCGCGCGCCCGGACGGCACCGGTGCAGTCCTCACGGTGCGGTACTGCACCGCCGCAGGACTGATCCCCAGCGGCTCAGCCAGATGCGACAAGGGCCATCCCGCCTGCCGTGCCCGCCGCAGAACCTCGTTCAGCGCGCGCCCCTGGCTGGTGACATACAGCTCCTGCATGTAGGCGACCAGATCCGGCGGCAATTTCAGCACTCCGCCGCGATCACCTCCGCGCATCCCGTAGTCGCGCATGATCTGGGCGACGACCCCCTCGGAGACCGGGACATCGCGGCGAGCCAGCTCGGCCGCGACCCTGCCCGCGCCCCACAGGTGCTGCGCGTGTATCTCCTGCACCAGCTCGACCAGCTCCACGCGCGGCACCGGCAGCCTTTTCGCGTGCAGTCCCTCCCGGCGCATGACCCGGGCGACAGCGGACTTGCTGGCCGGAAAGCCGTCAGCGGTCAACGCCGCGGCGATGCGCGCCGCGCCGACACGGCCGTGCCCGGCAGCGAACGCCTCCGATACCCGGCGCGCGAGTTCGTCGTGGCGGGCAAGGATTTCGCGGCGAGGGACCATGCGCGGCCTTCCGGTCGGTGAGGTCCCCTCGCAGGGGCGATGGTCCGGCATGTGATCCACCGGTCAATCCACGATACCGCGGCACCGGATTCCCTGTCAGGATCTGCCGGCACCTGAACCAAGATCGGCTGACCCCAGGGGCGACTGCCCCGCGAGGGCGGGAACTCGCCCGCCCTCGCGGCAGATCAGCAGGCCCTGCGGGGCACTACTGGATGTAGATATTGATTCGCACCCGCCGCGGCATCGCCATGACCGTCGCCCTGGCCGCCAGCATCACCGCCAGCAATGACCCGGACAGCAGCAGGAGATTGCCTACCGCCTCCCAGGTCGGAGAGGGTTCGAAGACGAACTGGATTGCCGCGCAACTGATCAAGTGCACCCCCAGTACTGCCATGGCCCAGCCATGGCGGTATTTCAAAAACCGCCCGTGATCAGCACGGAACCCACCCTGATTGTTACGGTGTATCTTCATTCATGTCCTCGTTTCTCAATTTGCGAACTTGGAACGGAGACACACCACGCGGTCCGGGATCCCTGGATGGCTCCAATCATTTCGGGACCCGTACCGCGCGGTGGCTCCAGGGGATAGCTTACGTCGATCCCGCATTCTTCCGGTTCGGCGTGTCGAAGAGAGACACGCCGGAATTCGTAATCCGGAGTAGCGCTTGCGAATACACGCTTTCAGCGCGCTCGCAGATGGATTCTTCGAAAGTTCATAAACAGCGCCCGAATTCGCCGGAATCGGTGACCGCCCGAATCCCGGCGCGGAGCGCCGTCGTTCCGCCTGGCAAGCTCGCCCGGGTGAGCGAGTGGCGAGTCGTGGTGGTGGACAACGCGACTGCGGCCGGACCGGCCTACCGGCTGCTGCTGGAGCAGCTACAGGCGTCACATCCCCTGCGAGACAGCAGATTCGACCGCTGGCTCACCAAACCCCGCCGACGGGACGGATAGCTACGCCTGGTCGCGGCCCATGACCGGTCGCTGGCGGGGTTTCTGGCCGGGTCTGCCCGATCAAGGCCATATCGCGCTGCTCGAGTCGCTGGTCGCGCGCCAGGACGGCGGCCCGGCGCTGCTGAAGCGGTTCGGCGAGCACGCCGCCGCGGCCGGCGCGGGCGCGCAGCGATCTGCTCTATCAGCAAAGCCAGCTGGTTATCGCCCCGCAGAAGCAAGCCCCAGGCCTCGCTTAGACGCCTGAGAGACTAGGCCAGCTTTGGGCAATGGCGGCCGAGGATGTGCGCAGCCCAGCGGCCGACGCTGAACAGACCTCATGGGATCCCTACCGTGAACTTCCGAGTTCACCGTACTCGGCTTCAGCCGCGTGTCAGCGCAGGAGAATTGAGCGGTGTCGCCCCTCAATCTCTGCCAGGAGCCGGGGCGACAACCAATCTTTCGTCGGATAGGAAAGATGCAGCTTGCGCTGCGCTGTCAGCCTAGCAAGCCCTCCGTCCTCCAGCCACTCTCCAGCTGCCCCTTCCTGGTCGCTCGCTGAGCTGGCCGGGCCTGGCCGCCAGATCCGCTCGGGTACTGATGGCGATCGCACCGATCCCCCCTGGGTTGTCAGCCCGGTTTCCGTACGTCGGGCTCCGCGCGATGGCATGCGCTTCGGCGGTCGACATACGTGACTACCTCGGGTGAAAGGACTCGGCGACCGGGTGGCGCAGGAACCGTTCGAATTGGCGTACCGATCCCGGCCAGGGGTTGGTCACCGCGCCGGACACGTGCCGGTACCAGCTTCTGCGCACGGTGCCGAAAACCGTGTGCGCAAGCGCTTGCTGGATACGCCAGTCGTATTCTTGTGCGATGTCGGTGTCGACTTCGATTGCGGTCGCGCCGGTTTCGTCGCGCCAGCGCAGGCACTTCGTGATGTAGGCGATCTGGGCTTCCTTCATTTCCGGGTTGCTGCCCGCGGGGTTGAAAGTGTTGGGGCCGGCGATCAGGTAGAGGTTGGGAAAGCCCGGCACCGCCAAGCCAGCGAAGGCCGAGGCGCCATCTCGCCATTGCTCAGCCAGAAGCACTCCATCACGACCGCGAACAGATAGTCCAGATAAGAACTCGCTGGCGCGGAATCCGGTCGCCCACACCACGACTTCGGCGTGGTGATGTTCGCCGTCGACGGTGCGGATGCCCTCGCGGGTCATGTCCTGGATCGGTGCGGTCACGAGCGAGACGTGCGGCTGACTCAAGGCCGAGTAGAAGTCGTTGTCGAGGATGATGCGTTTGGCGCCGATCGGATAGCTGGGGGTGAGGCGCGCGCGTAGTTGCGGGTCCGGTACCTGGCGGCGCAAGTGCGTGCGCGCGATCCATTCAGCGGGGCGCGCGGACCAGCCACGGCGCATGATCGGCGACAGCGCCAGGTCCGCGCCGTGATGCAGGCCGGCCCGGTAGGCGCGGTGGGCTCCAGGTAATCGCAGCGCGCCGCTGGTGACGGGCCCGAATCGCAGGGCAGGCTTGGGCAGCACCCAGTGCGGGTTGCGTTGGAAGACCTCGATGTGGCGGGCGGTCGCGGCCAGGTAGGGCAGGATCTGGGCGGCGCTCGAGCCGGTGCCGATGACCGCTACGGCGCGGTCGGTGAGGTCTTGGTTGTGGTCCCAGCGTGCGGTGTGGAACGCCGCGCCCTCGAACGCGTGGCGTCCGCGGATATCGGGGATGTTTGGCCGGTGCAGTTGGCCGACCGCGAACACGACGGAATCAGTCAGGATCCGGTGGCCGGTGTCGGTCGTCAGGGCCCACCGTCCCTGAGCCTCGAGGTAGGTGGCTTCCCGGATGCCGGTGCCCAGACGCAGGTGCGGTTCGAGTCCTTCGTCTTCGGCGATCCGGCGCAGGTATTCCAGGATCGCCTGCTGTCCTGGGTATCTGGTGTGGCGGTCGCGGTAGGGGGCGAAGGAGAAGGAATAGAGGTGGGCCGGGACATCGCAATTGCAGCCGGGGTAGGTGTTGTCTCGCCACACCCCGCCCAGGTCGCTGGCTTTCTCGAAGATCGCGAAGTTGTCGATCCCGGCGCGTCGCAACGCGACGGCCATGCCGATTCCGCCGAACCCGGCGCCGATGACCGCGACCTCGAGGTCGACAGGGGCACGGCGGGGCGGTAGTCGGCTGCCGGGTCTGTGCCGGTGTTCGGTTGTGCTGGAGTCGGTTTCGGTCATGCGCGGGTTCCGTTTCGTGTCTGGTGTGATGGCGGCTGGTCCGGTGAGCCGGTGGTGTGGTGGCGGTATCTGCTGATCAGTGCCCGATATCGGCGACGGTTGCGTGACAGTGGCGCGTCGGTGACCGCGGCGGGCAGCAGGCGAAACGAGCACCGGAGCACGAAGACCAGGACCGCAGCGCTCACCTGGTGGCGGCGGGTCCAGGCCATCGGCACGAGCGCCCGCACCTGCGGGTGCATGATCGACAAACCCAGCGTGGCCGCCAGCTGGCCCACGATTGGCCGGATCACCCGCCATGCCGGTTCGGCGGCGGCGGGCAGCAACGGCGGAGGCGGCGCTGCGCGCAGCAGGGTCTCGGTGGCGGTGTCGAGGGTCGGTGTCCGCGCCAGCGTGTCGCCGATCATGCGCTCGTAGTGGGCGGTGATTTCCTCGTAGCGGTCGGCGAGCCTGGCTCGGCCGGGCAGGTCCAGTCCCGCGGTCTTGACGCGGTAGTGCTGCCAGAGAACTTGTTGCTCGCTTGTGTCGGGGTGGTGGCCGGTCAGTGCGGTGTAGGCGGCCAGCTGCATGCGGAAGGTGGAGATCAGCACCCAGTGCCACGCCTGGGGCGCGAACGCCGAGTAGCGCAGGCCGGTCGGGGTGACGCCGCGGATGTGCCGGTGCAGACGCAGTAGTCGCTGTGATTCGAGCAGCCGGTCTGCGGGGTGGCCGGCGGTCATGATCTGCGCGGAGGCGGCGGTGGCGACCGCGCGCTGCCACGGTTCGTGCGCGAGCCGGCCGGTGTCTTCCAAGGCCGCGCTGATGGTCGGGAGCATCGCCTGATCGAGCAGGGCGGGCGCGAACAGTTTGATCAGGCGCGACCCGGTCACCCGTTCGAACCGTGCCACGAGCGCGGCGTGCTCGGAGGTCGATATGGCCGACGAGCGACTGTGCCTCAACGCTTTCCGGCGCCACCAGGGAAATGGTGGCCATCGGTGTCGCTGTGCTGACATCCTCATCGCCGCCAGCGGGTTCGCGCGGACTGGAGTGCTCGACGTGTCCGGTAGTCGAGTTCGGCGCGCACGAGATGGGCGATCAACCACGCCGCGGCGCGCCACGTCGGGAGGTCGGTGACCACGCCGGGGTAGCCGATCGGGTGCCGGTGGATTCTGCCGGCACTAGTTGGTATCGCCCTGTTCGGTTGGATTCCTGAGACGCCGATTCGGCGGGTGACGCGTTCGGGGCGGTCGAACCCGTGGGGTCGAGGTGGGTGCATGTCTTCTCCTGACGTGGTGGGGCCGTTGAGGCGACGCCGGGGGCGGAGCGCGGTTATGGCGGTTCGGCGGTGAGCGTTTCGGGGCCGATCGCACGCTGGCTCTCGACGGTCGCGGCGGCGGTTTCGCCGGTGTCGGTCGCGGGCTCCCAGGCCAGGGCCGCGGATTCGCTCAGTCCGGCCGAGATCGCGGCCTCGATCGCCGCGCCACTGCCGGCTTCGGGGCCGGTTGTGATTGCCGCGGCGAGTGCTTGGTGTGCTTGCTCGAGCAGGTTCTCGCTGGCCGGGATCAACGTGTGGTTGCGGTCGGTGTCGCCCGCGGCAGCGCGTAGGTTCTTGATCGACTTGCGCAGGTCCGAACCCATAGCGCGGCTGGTCAGTGGCCACCACAGCGCCTCGAGGTCGGCGAGAGAGTAGGTCAGGTATTGACCGATCTCACCCTCGAGCAGAGCGTTGACTCCTGCGAAGGCGTGGAGGACTTTCGAGGCCGACACCGCAGGTGAAGCCGCGATCGCTGCGGCACGATTGCGCAGAGCATCGAGATTGCGTGTGAAGCGTTGCACCGCAGCGGGATCGGCTTCGACAGTCAGCCCGGCGTTCGCGCGCAGATGGTTGCGGACCGTGTGCACCGCAGCCATGTAGGCCAGCCGTTCGGCGTCGGAGGCGAGCCGATGCGGGGTCCGCCATCCCGGTGCCCGGCTTGTCGGTGGCAGGAGCTGATCGCCGGTCAGGTCCCTGCCTTCGATGCCGCGCATTCGTGCCAGCTCGATCCATTGCGGCGCGAGGCCGTGCTCGCGTGCGGTGATTTCGGTGAGCTCGCGTTGGCGGTGGATTTTGTCCAGGCGTTCGTGCAGGTGGACCCAGTCGGTGACCTGTCGCTCGGTGACTGGTATCTCTCGCCGCAGACGTGCGGATTCGGCTGCCAGGGCGTGGATCTCGTGCAGCATCCGCGCCTTTTCGGGCTCGATGTCGCCCAGCTGGACCGACCGCGTCGCGGGTGAGGTCACCGCTCTGGTCCGATCTCGGGAGCGGCCTGGACGACGGCGTTATCGGGTCCGTCGCCGTCGGTGCTGGGTTCCCAGTCCAGGGCTGCCGGATCCCAGATGGCCGCAGAGATCGCAGTCTCGATCGCCGCGCCGGACCCGAACTCGGGGGTATCGACCGCGACCAGCGCGTGCCGGGCGTGATCGAGCAGAGCTTTGGCGCTGGGGACCCCGTTCGCGCCGGGGCTGTTCGCGGTGGCCGACGGTGAGGCGCGCACGTGCCTGATCGATCTGGCGACCTCGATCAAGATGGCGCTGTCGGTGAGCGGTAGGTAGAGGGCATCCAAAGCTGTGAGGTCGTAGGTGAGGTATTGGTCGATGTGGAAGTTGAGGTGGCGATTGGCGGCGGCGAAGGCGATCGCTGTTTCCCACCGGCCCATCCCGGTCGAGGCGGCGATGACTTCGACGCCCCGCCGGACAGCTTCGAAGTTTCGCCGGAAGCGATGCGCCGCAGCACGATCGGCATCGGTGCCGACGATGCCTGCGGCGGTGCGGAGGTGTTTGCGGACAACGCCTATTGCCGCCATGTGGGCCAGGCGTTGCGCTTCGGCTGCGACCTTTCGGGTGGTCCGTAGCCCTCCTGTCCTTGCCGGGGCCAGCAGCTGATTTGCTGTCCAGGTTTGGCCTTCGGCGCCGTGGGAGCGAGCGGCTTTGATCCAGGGCTCGGGGATGCCTTGGGCGCGCGCGGAGGCTTCGACCGTGCGGCGCTCGCGGTGGATCAAGTCCAGACGCTCACCCAGCCGTTTCCACTGGGCGACCTCACGTCCAGAGCTCGGGGCCGCCAGTCGCATCCGGGTGGATTCGGCGGCGAGTTCATGGACTCTGCGCAGCAGCGCCGCGTGCTCGGGCGCGATGTCTCCGACGCGGACCTGCCGCCTCGCTGGCTCGGTCATAGGTCCACCTCGCGCGCGGCGGCGCGGAATTCCGGGGCCGCCACGGTGTCCGCCTCGTAGACGAGGACTGACTCGGGTGGGTCGGCGGCGCTGAAAACTAGTTCGGCCGAAGTGCGGTCTGCTTCGGCGGCCTCGACTGCGGCGCTGATGTCGGCACCGTTACGGGGGTGATGGAACAAGGACGGTTGCCCCAGGGTGAGCACGCCCAAGCGCGCGGTCAGCAGGTCGTGGTCCGGTAACGCCACCGAGGTGAGGATTTTGATGCGTGCCTGGGCCAAGGTTGTCGCCTGCCAGGCCAGCGATTCCGTGTCGACGCGCGCGGCGGTTTCCCAGCGCTGGATGATCGATTCGGCCGGGTGGTCGGCCAGCAATTGGTAGCCGGTTTCGACCCAGTCGCTAATGGTTCCCCAGAGTTGTTCGCCGTCGCCGGGATTGAGGTCGAGCAGGTTCACCACCCCGGTGAGACGGGACCGCAGCGCGTGGAGGTTGCGGTCGAATGCCTCGCCGGTTTTGGCCGGTACCGGCCCGAGTTGCCGGCGGGCGGTATCGAGGGCGGTCCATTCGCAGAGCTGTCGGGCCTGTGCGGTGAGGTCGCTGAAGACTCGATCCCATTTGGGCGCCGCGGGTTTCGCGAACTCGACCTCGGCCCAGGCGATGCCGCGTTCACCGGCGTCGCGGGCGTGGCCGATCCATTGCGGAGGTACTGCTGCGGCGTGGGCGGCCGAGGTGAGGGCTTCGTGCAGGATGGCGTACTGGTGGTAGCGGTCGAACCATTCTCGGCCTGGAGTCGATCCTGTGGTTTCGCGTTGCTGCTGGGCTTCGCGTGTCAGCTGGCCGAGCTCGGTGGCGTAGGCGTGTAAGCCTTGCAGGACCCGGGTTTGTGCGCGGGTGGGTTTCTTCATGATTGGTCACCGCCAAGTGCCGTGCCCAGGGCGCGGAAGTCGGGTCCGAAGCCCAGCCGCTCGATCGGTGTCTTCTCCCCGGGTGCGCCGAACCAGGCCAGCGGCACGGGTGTCGCGGGCAGGCCCGTCAGGTCGACGTGCTGGCTGGTCGAGCAGCGGTGCAGTGGGCCGTTGGCGGCGTCGAGGATGGCGCGCAGGTGCGGGTCGATGTGGCGGACGAACAGTGTGCTCATCGCCGACTTGTCCTCGGCGCGGCGGGCGGCTTCGAACACCGCGTGCACCGCGGCCAAACGGACGCAGACCTCGTGATGGGTCCACCACTGCCGGCACCAGCTGTAGGTGCCTTCGCGGGCGTTCGAGGTGATCCGGACCGCGGTGACCGGGAGCAGCCAGTGCTCGACCCAGTCGTACCAGCGCTCGAACACCGGGCGCGGCTTCTCCTTCTCGCCTTCCTCGGGTGCGGGGGCGGGTTTGGCCGGTGCCGGGAACCAGCCCTGCGGCACCGGGTCGGCGGTCAGTGCGGCCAGGGCGGTGTGCTGGGTGCGCGAGCAGCGGTGCAGGGGCCCGTTGGCGGCGTCGAGGATGATGCGCAGATGCGGGTCGAAGTGGTTGAGCAGAAACGAGCTCAGCGAATTGCCCGCCTTGGTGCGTCGTGAGGCTTCGAAGGCGTTGTGCAGGTGCGCGATCCGGACCGCGACCGGGCGGTGGCGCCACCATTGACGGCACCAGGTGTAGGTGTTCTCACGCTGGGACTCGGCCAGGCGCACATTGATTCCGGGTAGCAGCCACTTGTGTGTGAACTCGACGAAGTCTCGATACTTCGGAGGCTGGGGAGCTTTCTTCGAGCTGCTCGGCGGCGGCGCGGGGGTGGGGTTGGGAGTGCTCATCGTCGCGGCTCCGCCCCGCCGCCGGTGCCCGGGTCGCCGATTGCCAGGGTCGGCGCACCGTCGTGCTCGAAGTGCGCCAGCGAGCGTGTGACCATGGGCGCGAATTCGGGGTTTTCGAACCATGGGACCTTGCGCAGCAACAGCGGGGCGTAGCCGGGCAGCCGGATCAACGCGCGGTCTTTCGGCAGCGCGCTGAGTTCGGCGACGTCGAGGATGGCCTCGGTACGCCAGGTCATGGAGCGGCTCGGCCCGCCGGGCTGGATACCGCGGGTGCGGTCGGCGACTTCGTGCTGGCCGATGGTGCGTGACCAGTGCTCGAGGTAGTCCAGTTCGGCGATGTTGCCGCCGTAGATCTCGATCGACTGGGCGCGAATGATCGCCAACCCCTTGGCACCCCAGAGGTTTTCGCCCTGTTCGAGCACCTGAACGATCGTCATCAGCAAGATGCCGCAACCACCGCAGTAGGTGTAGTAGTCCGGCAGCTCGGTGATACGGGCGGTGTTGGCGGCCTCGTCCAGCACCGCGAGCAATGGGACTTTCAATCGCCCGTCCGGGCGCGCGCGGGCGACCTCGAGGGCTGCTTCGACGATTTGGCCGACCAGTGCCGAGGTCAGCGGGGTGGCCGAGTCTGCTCCGGCCATCGACAACGCGTAGAGGGTGTCGTTGCTCTCGACGAAGGCGCGCGGGTCGAACTGCGGCAGCGTGTGGGTGATCGGGCCCGCGGTGTTGTGAACGGTGATGCTGCCGTCACGTGCTTCGCTGGCCTTGATCGTTTGCCGCGATGGTGGGGTGATCACCGCGGCGTAGCCCTTGTGGGTGAGGACGTCGAGGTGGCGGCGGGCCATGTCGTAGAGGCCGTCGCGCTGGCGGGCGTAGAGGGCTTGGGCTTCCATGATTCGGCCCGCCGCGCGGGGATGGCCGTGGTGGCGCAGGATCATCGCCGGGGTCGGGTCCTGGTCGCGGCCGAGCCATTCGGTCGTGTGGAGCAGGTCTCCGCCTGCCGCTGCGGCCGCGAAAAGGTAGAGGGCCAGCAGCTCTCGGGCTCCGCCCTCGAAATAGGCGTCCTGTTTGGCGTTTTCGTCCTCGCTGGAGATGAAGAAGCTGGCGAGTTTGCGGGCGGAGGGCAGATGGGCGACCTGGGCGAGCAGGTCGACCCAGAAGCCGATCTCGATGCGGCCGGTGACCGCTTGCAGGTCACACACCCACACCTGGCTGCCCTGCTCGGCGCGGGCGTGCGCGGTCGCGCGATACAGGTCGGGTTTGTTGGAGGTCGCCAGGACACAGCCCCAGGCGGACAGGACCGCGGGGATCGCCCAGGCGACCGTCTTGCCCGAGCGTTGCCCGGCCGCGATGAACACGCCCATCTCCGCAGGCAGATGCAGCCACGTGCCAGTGAGCACGGTGCGGCCCAGCGGCGGGCCTTTCATCGCCTGGACTGCGGCGGGTGCGTCTTTGAGCAGGCGCTGCGCGGCGGCGGCGTTGTCGGCCACGCGTGCGATCTCGAGTTCACCGGGGCGCTGCATGGTGCGTGCGGCGGCGTCGATGCGTCGCCGACCGCGCGCCAGACGGCGTGCGGTCCACGCCGCAGTGGCCACTGGTGCGCACAGCAGCACGACGACCGGCGTGGACTGCCAGGGCCATTGTTGTTGTCCGGTAACGACTTCCAACAACGCGAGAAACGGATGGAGCGTGACGGGTTGTCCGGTCCACCAGCGGCCGATGCTCAACGCCGCCCAGGCCAGCACGACCAGTCCCACCACGCCGCCGAACAGCAGCAGTGCGCTGAATTCGGGCCCGAGGCCCCCGACGCGGCGGCGGCGCGCTTCCCGGGTGCCGGTCATCGCCGTTCACCCGGCCTGGCGTCGTCGGCGGTGCTTCGGCCGCTCACAGGCGGAAGGTTCGGAGTGGTCATCGGTTCAGCTCCTCGCTCGGAAACAGGTGGGGTGAATGCGCCGGGGCCGGCGCGGGGTCTGGGGTTTGGCCGTCCCATCCCGGGGCGGGCTCGTCGGGTAGTGCGGCGTCGATGGCCGCGCCGATCTCGTGGCCGCTCGCGGTGGCCAGGCCCGGATCCGGGTCGTGGGCAGGGACGGGGTCGACGTCTATCGGGACCGAGTCGCGTCCGGCGCGGTAGGCGGCGCTGATCGCCGCGTCCTGGACTCCGGCCGACGCGGCGGAGCGGCGCGCCCCGCGCAGGAGGTTGTTCAGCTCCTCGAGGCGTTCGATCCGGGCGTGGGCGTAGTCGGGATCGGGATCCCAGGCTGCGTTCAGGCGGGCGTGCTGGGCGGCCAGGTCGTATACCTGGGCCAGCAGGTACGCGTGTCGGCTTTGCCGCTCGGCAAGGGCTGCGGCGGCGTCGACTGTGTTCTCTCGCAGCGGATTCGGTGCTCGCGTGGTCTGTCGATCGGTGCCGGGGTCGAGGTCACCTGTTAGTTCCTCGTGGTTCAACAAGGCGTCGGTGTCGGCGATCGTTTTCTCGACCGCGGTCATGTCCAGCAGCCGCAAATCCCGCGGGGCCCCGAGGGCGCGGTCGGCGGCACCGCGGGTTGTCTCGGTGCCGCTGTCGGGGACCGCCCGCAGATGGCGGCCAGGTGTCCTCGCGACGGTGTTGTCGGCGTTGGTGATCGCGCGTAGTTGCGGGCCGGGCAGCCACCAGCCGGCGCGGGCGGAGGGAGAGGAGAGGCCGCCGGTGTGGCCGGTGAGCTCGCGGGCTTGGTGCAGGGTGCGCCAGGCCAGCTCGTCGACGCCGGGCTGACCGGCCTCGCGCGCCTGGGCGAGATCGTCGTAGAGCGCGCGGGTGCGGTCGGGATCGATCTCCCACTGGGTCGCCTCGATGTCGAGCTGGCGCCACAGCCACCGCCAACGGACCTCGGGATGGTTTTCCCAGGGGTGGCTGATCTCGTAGGCGGCGGCGTTGCGTTCGGCGATCCGGTCCGGTGTGTCGGCTTCGGGCTCGATCTCACCCAGCAGATGGAATCGCGCGAACGCCGCGCGCAACTCGCGCTCGGTGTCGGAGGCCGCGTCGGCGTAATACGCCGGGTCCGTGAAGTCGCGGGGCGGGTCCTGCCAGCTCATCGCGGCGCTTCCCCGGCGGGCACGGCGCGGTGTTCAACAGCCGCGTCAATGACTTCACGACGGGCAGAAGGGGTTTCGCGGGATCGCGGGAGGTAGGTGTTGGACATCGTGACCTTGTCGGCAAGCCGCCCGCGGGAATGGTTTTCCTGCTGGGCGGTGGTTTGCTGATGTCCCCGATGGGTTGTTGCCTCCTGGACGGCTGGCACCTACAGCCGACGAGAAGACCTGCACGCGTGTGGGTCTCGGCTACGCGTTCAGGGGCCCGGGCCGGCTCCGAGCTCCGGTGTGGCGCCCTGCACGGTGAGATCGGTGTGTGTGGATGTGGCCGAGCGATCCGCCAACTCGGCAGCGGGTAGGGCGCTTTCGATCGCCTCGGCCGCGGCACGTCCTCCCTCGAGGTCTGCGACGGCGTGGTCGATGAAGTGGGCGCGGATGGCGGCGTAGGCGTCGGCGATCATGGCCTCCGGCGGCGGTGGCCCGGCCTGCGCACCGGTCCTCGCCTCGAAGTCGGCGACCCCGGGCGGGAGCGTCGCGGCTGGATCATCGGTCATGTAGCGGCGCATCTCGCCGACCAACCCCATTTCGTCGTGAGCGCTGACGTAGCTGATATGCAGGGCTTGCCAGCCGGCCGGGCTCGGGCCCCACCACCGCTCGCCTTCGGCGGCGGTGATCCCCGCGCCACGCGCCAGGGCGCTCGCGCGCTCATGGTGGGCGAGCATCCTGTTCCCGAATCGCCCGAGCTGAGCCGGGGTGAAAGTGATGCTCGAACGGCCCGTCGCCACCCGGTCCTGATAGGCCGCCACCAGGAACGACATACGTTGTAAATGCCACACATCCACGCTCATCTTGTCCGCCATGAACTGCTGGTAGGCGGTCGCGGCCGGGGTCGTTGCAGGCGCCGACTCGGGCATACGCGTCATGGGGTCGGTGCGGTGGCCGAGCTCTCGGATGTCCTCGATCCAGGCCGGCTCGAGCCCGGACTCGAGCGCGAGCTCTTCGGCGGTGTCGAGTTGGGCTTGCACCGCGTCCAGTTGGGCAGCCCATTCCTGGGTGGGTCCGATATCGGTGCCGTCGTAGCCGTCGGCCCCGAGTGCGGTGAGGCGGGTGTGCTCGGCGGCCCAGTGCTGGATTCGCCGTAACAGCTCGGCCTGCCACTTCGGGTCCGGCTGCCGGTCCGGTTGCTGGCGTGGTACCGAAAACAGCTGTGCCTGCAGCACTTCGACGCGGTTGTTGTCTGTGCCGATGATGGCGATCGGCTCGGTGGGCGCTTCGTCCATGCTGGGCTCCTCTCAGGGGTCCAGGCCCGGCGGCGTCGGCCCGGCGTCGGTGGATGGGTCGGTGGGATCGGCGGTGCCGAGTTCGGTCGCTTCGGTGCCGGGGTCGGCGGCCTCGATCGCTGAGCTGATCTCGGATCCCCCCGCGGCGGGTTCGAGGTTCGCCTCGCTGCCACGTATCGATAGGCTGGGGCCGAGGGCGTTGATCAGCTCGTCGGGGGTGGGCGGGGACTGCCCGCTCGCGGCGATCGCTGTGCGGGTGATGCCCGCCTCGCGCAACGGTTGCCCGAGCTGGGATTCGCGGTGCCAGATCGCGCCGTTGGCCGTCGTGTCCCAGCGATCGAGCAGGGCTGATTCGGCGCCGTCGAGGTAGTGGGTGGTCAGGGTCTTCACGACATAGTCCGAGTGCCCCCACAGGTATGTCTTCTCGTCAGGGCTCAGGTGCAGTGCGTAGGCGACCGCGCCGATCCGTTGGTGCAACGCGTCCAAGGTGCCTCGGTGATACATCCCCGAATTGCCTTCGGGGGCACCGAAACGCTCCACATAGGCGCGGTGCACGGCGGCCATGTTGTTGTAGCGATGCACCTGATCCAGCAGCCGATCGATCAGCTGACGCCGTTCGACGGTCTTCGTGCGCGGCAGCGGCTGGTTGCGCTGCCATCGTTTTCCCGTCTCTCCGCGCATCATCGCGGCGTCGACCGCGGGCGCTGGTACTCCGATCGCGGCGGCGGAGTCGGTGACGATCTCGCGCAGGTGGGTCAGTCCGAGGACCTGGCGCTGCCAATCCCATTCGTATCGGGCGTCACCGGTCAGCGCGTAACGGCTGTGATCCAGGCGTTGCTGCACGGCATGGCGGTCAGCGCTGAGGTTCTGGAGAGTTTTGAGCAGGTATTCCTGGATCGCGGCGATCGAAGGACGCCGTAGCTCGGGGTCATGCATGATCGCTGCCGGCCGCAGGAGCGTCGGTCGGGCCATGGCCAGACCGGTCTGTGCGGGTGTCGTCGTTCATCGTTGTCCTTTCCGCCTGATCGCGTGTGCGAGGGGGCTTGATCGCGGTCATTTCCAGTCACTCCGGATCGGGGCCGTGTGGCTCGACGTGGGTGCCGGGCTCGTTGCCTGGGCCGGGTTCGAGGTCCGGGCCGGTGTATTCGATGGCGCGGGGGTCTGTGCCGATTCCGGCGGCCTCGATCGCGCGCCCGATCGCCGTCCCCGCCTCGCTGGCGGGGATCGTCGTCGCGCCCGGGTCGCGCAGGTTCGGGGCTTCGAGTTCGGTGGGCCCGGTCCTCATCAGCTCCTCCGCGGTCGGGGGCAGCGCTCCAGCGGCCGCACTGACATCGACGCTGGCTCCGGCGCGATCGAGCACCTCGGCGGCCACGTGCTCGCCCATCACCGCGATCGCGGTCGTTCGCGCCTCCCACAGCTCGACCAGAGTGCGGTCGCCGAGACTGCGGTAGCCCGCGGCGAGGACGTTGATGTCGCGGTCGGCCTGGCCCCACAACCCGGCGCGCTCACCGGCGGTGAGGTCGAGCGCGAAAGCGAGCGCGCCGATGCGCTCGCGCAGCGCGCTCATCACCTCCCGGCAGAACAGCTCGGCACGCGAATCGGGTGGACCGAACCGCTCGACAAAAACCGTCCGTAGCGCGGCGATCTCGTTGAGGCGGGCGACCTGCCCGGACAATCCGGCCAGCAGGTCGGTGCGGTCGACACCGGCGGCGTCGGGCATCCTCTGGCCCGCTCGCCATTCCAATCCTTTGTCACCGAGATCGCGCACGTGATCGATCCACGCCTGCGGGACGCCGATCGCGGCGGCCTGTTCGGCGAAGGCTTGCGCGGCCAGGCTCTGGCCGCTCAGTTGCTCCTGCCAGGCCCGGGTAGAGCCGAGTCGTTCACTCTGCCAACCGAATTGCGCATTCTCGGCGGTTTCTTTCATCCGCACGTGCATGTTCTGCAGCGAACTGAGCAGTTCGCGGGCCAGCAGCGGATTCGGTATCGGCGCGCTCATGGCTGCGTTCCTGCCTCGATGCCCGCACCAGGGCTCAGCCCCGGTGCGGGTACCCCTGGTTCGGGGTCCAGCCCGATCCCGACCTCGCCGGTCAAGCCGGCGTCGTGGATGGCCTCGCCGATCCGGGCACCGGGTTCGCTGCTCGCGTCCTGCTCGCTACGGGTCGGGGCGTCGTGGTCGGCGTGGGCCAGGGTGGTCAGGTCCTCGATGAGACCGGCGACCGCGTGCAGGGAGGCGAGCAGGTCAGGGTCGGTGATGATCTCGGCGTCGACCACATCCAGCAGCGCTGCCGGAGCAGGTGCCTGCGGTGCGGCGCCGACGATTTCGGCGTCGATGATCTCCGGACCGGTGTTGCTGGCCTTGTGGCGGATCTCGGTGTCGAGATCGTCGAGGATGTCCTCGGCGTCCAGGCCGGTGTCGGCGGTGAAACGCTCGCGATAGGCCTGGGCGTGGGCGGCGTGATCGCCGGACAGATCGGCGGTGTACTCCGCGGCGGCGAACCCGGCGGCGGCCTTCATCGCCTCGGCGTCCACGCGCCCCGCGGCGCCCAGGTCGTCGGCAAAACCGGCAGCGCGACGCCGGATTTCGATCAGCATCTCCTTGTACTTGACATCGAGTTTGTGCACTTCGGCGCTCTGCTCGGCGCGGGTCTGGTAGCCCTGGATCTTCTCGGTGTGGACCTCGCTGTGTCGTTGCTGCTCGCGCAGGAATTCGGCGTCGCGGCGTGCCAGGTCGTGGTTGCCGCGCCGGATCTGCTCGCTTTTGACCTTCAGTTCCGCCTCGTGTTCGGCTTGGCCCCACTGTTTGCGGTTGTCGTAGCCCTCGACTTGGCGCTCGTGCAGCGTCTGCTTGCGTTGGCCGTCACCGAGTTTGAGTTTCTCGTCGAGTTCGAACAGGCGCTGGCCTTGCCACCGGCGGTCGCTGTAACCCTGCAACTTCGCCCATTGGATTTGCTGTTCGCGGATCCCGCGGTCGGCGGAGTCCTGCATACGCTGAAGATGTTCGGTCGCCGACCGGGCCTCCCCGGCCCGGCGCTGCAAGAAGTTGGCCGCCATCGCACCGGTCTGGAACGCTTGGATGAAGCCTTGACGGACCGCCTGACCGCCTTCTTCGACCGGGTCGCCGCCGCTCATCCCAGCACCTCGATCCCGCTCAACCGCCACGCCGTAGCGCGGTCGGTACGGCCGGCGGTGACGTAGGCGGTGAAGGTCAGGGGCGCGCTCGCGTCGCTGGGCCGTAGCTTCAGGGCCATGACGCGATGGACCTCGGTGCCGGTGTCGACCGGGTGGTCATCACCGGTGAGGCGGACCTCGGCGTCCACCGAGACCGCGGCGCTCTGCCACTGCTGCCAGGTCGCGACGGTGATGGGCAGGATCACCGGGGCCGCCGACCTCCCGCGCGCGGCGTAGTCGGGTGTCAGCAACGGCGCGGCGGCGGTGAACGCCACCTGCTGGTCGGATTCGGTGGCCGGGGTGTAGGAGAACATCGCCACCAGCGCGGCGACCAGCACCGCTTCCGCGGAGCAGGGATCGACCGCGGTGAACGGCGGCACGAATCGTGGCGCTGTGCAGGATGTCTCGACGGCTACGGGCGCGGGCTGGTCTCGCACGCAACCGGCGATCCCTCCGACGCCGACGACGAACAGGGCGCTGGCGATGCGGTGGTTCATGTCGGGATCCGGCGCGCGAGTTGTAGGTCGGTCAGCCCGAGGTTGGGGTGCCAGTCCACCGCGGTGGTGTCCGCGCAGGCGGCCATGGCCGGGTTGCCCGCCGGGTCGGCGAGGATCTCCAGGCTCAGCCCGAGGCCGTAGGCGTGGCGGTGCAGGCGCTCGTGCAGGGCGCGGCGCCGCCGGTCCATGACCAAGCGCAGCGTCGCTGCCTCGGCCCCCCATTCCAGGCGAGCCCGACCAGCGATCCAGATCGCGTGGCGCGCGACAGCGTCTATCGCATCCAGGGTGGTCACGACCCGCACATCCGGCAGGTCAGCAAAACGCCGGCGCCAGACCACGCGACCGTCGGGGCGGCAGATCGCGGCCTGCTCGCTGGTGGCCGCGCACGACAGCAGCAGCTGCGGGCCCCGCGCGCTCCGCGCGGCCAGCTCGGCGCGGGCCCGCGCGCGCTCGAGGTTGTCCTGGTGCTCGAATGCGCGCTGACGGGCCGGATGGCTGATGATCGCCGCCATTGCTGCGAGAATGGTTGGCGCGTCCAGCTTTTCATGCAATGCTGGTGCGAGCGAGAGCGTCATAACAGCCCCTTCCTGAGATGGCCGTGGATGTCTGCGAAGCCGCCGCTAGCCCGTGTCCGGGCCGCTGGAATCGGTCCGGTCAAACGACGGCCGGTGGTTGCACCCCGCCCGGCTCGGGGGTGGGTTCTTGTAGGTTCTCGTCCTTGTTTGCGGCGGCCCCGGCGGTGAGCTGGGCGGATCGTGTTGTTTGCCATCGGTTTTGCGTCGCGGTTTCTCATTGGTTTGCGGTCCGCGGGGTGAGCAAAGTAGGTGCGGCGTCTGCCAGGCAGTCGATGAGCAATCGGTCTTCGCCGTGGTCGGTTGTGAGAGGCTTTGGCGTGATTTCGGTGCAGATGAATGACGCAGCGGCCGACGCCCTGGGCGCGCATACGGCGCGCATTGTTGCTGGTGCGCTCGACGGATTGCTTCCTGAGTTGCGCGAGCTGGCGCAAGCTGGTGTCGTGCGCTGTGGTGAGGTTGTTGTATTTGCCGATCAGGTCGACCGCGCTTCGCGGTCGTTGGGCAACTTCTTCGATCTGGCCCAATGGGAGGTCGACATCAGCACCTTCCATCTGGATGATCTGGTGCCTGTGGCCAAGGACGTCCGGGATGAGCTGGGAGTGCCGGTGATTTCCGAGGTTGATCAGCGTTGGATGTTGGTTCAGGGCTTCATGCTGGCGCTGCACATCGCTCGATGTGGGCACGTGCTGGACGACCCTGTCGAGCTTCGGTGCATCGTCGCTACGAACAGCAGCAGTGGAACCTTCCGGTTCCATCGAGTTCGGACCGGCGAGCAGTGGCACAGCTCGGACCTGGACGGCTACGCCGACGCCGAAAAAGAGAAGGTGATTGTGGTGGAAACCGTTGCCAGGCTTCGGTGATTTAGACGCGACGTAGCCTCGCCGCAGGGTTCTCACCGATCTTGCGTAAACGCAAGACCAACGCAAAACCAATGAGAAGACGCAATTAAGCATGGGAACCTACAGTTCTGGCGGGGAGTAGCGCCGGACCGCCAATTCCTCGCCGTCCCACGCTGATAGCGGTGTGATGGTGACGGTTTGCCCTGTTTGCGGGGCATGCAGGAGCAGGTCCCGGCCTTGCTCGTCGCGCCCGTAATAGATCCCGACATGATGGGAGTCGCGGTCGCCCGGGGCGGTCATGAAGATCAGGTCGCCCGGTGCGCGCTCGGCGAAGGGCACGATCGTCGCGGTGGGGTGGTCTTGCTGGGCTTGGGTGTAGTGCGGCAACAGGATTCGGCCACCGGAGGCGTGGAAGGTCGCATACAACGTGAGGCCCGAGCAATCGAATCCGCCTTTGGTGGGCCCGGTTTGGTCTCCCCCGCCCCACACATACGGCGTGCCGATCCAGCGTTGGGCGGCATCGATCACCGCCTGACCGAACGGGCCCGCCGGAGTAACCGGGGCACCCGAACCGGTGGAGCCACACCCGCCCGGCAACTCCCCTGCCTGTGGCGCGGGCATCGTGGCCGGGGCGATGTCGGCGAACATCGCGTACACCTGCCGGGCGAGCTCCATTTGGCCGGCGTAGGCATTCGGTGCCGACCGCTCCACCGCCTGAGCCAGCTGCGGCGGTGTCATCTGGTCCGCACCAGACAATTTCGCTGCTTGGTCGTAGAACCAGTTGATCTGATAGATCGGGTCCATCAGCGTCGCGAGACCGACCGAGCCCCAGACACTGACGCGCATCTGGTGTGGGCCGACCGAGTCGTGGTCGTGGCCCACCCCGTCGTTGGCGTAGGACAGTGATTCCGGCACATTGGAGTTCGCGAGATTGCGGAAGGTGCTCTCGGTGGCTTGGGCGACCAGTTCGGCCAGGATCACCGTTTCGCTCGCCCCGCGCTGTTTGCCGATCGCGACACCGTTGCGCGCCAACTCCAGCTGTCGTGCGTTCAACCCCGTCGCGCCGGGCTCTGGCACCTGCTCGGGTGATTCCCCGGTCGCTCCCGGTGCGAGGGTGCTCGCGCAGGAGGCGGCTGGTTCGGTACCGACGAAGACCACGAGCAGCATCAGGATCAGCGCCAGTGGCAGCGTCAACGCGCCGACCGCCAGGGTTTTCGAGGAGTTCATCGGTACTCATGCCAGGACTTCCCGCAGGCCAAGGCATACCAGCGCCCGCGAGCCGGATACGAGCGGATTGGGGTCCATCGGGACCTCGCTTTCTAGGTTGGTTTGCGGAGTGGCTTCCTAGGCGCCTAGGCCAAGTCAGGACCGAGGGTGGTGGGATCGGTTCCCGGCTGCGTGATGTCGGGCGCGGGGTAATCGAGTTGCACCTGATCCGAGGCGGCTCCGCTTAGTGCGGCACCGATGGCCGCAGCGATCTCTGTCGGCTTCTGGCCCGACTCGGTGCCCTCAGCGGGATCGGGGTCGTTGCCTAGTGCGCGCATCGGATCGGCCCTCGCGGTGGCATCCACGGCCGGAGCGGAGGTGACGGTGCCGCCGGCGGCGATGACCACCTCGTCGACCCGCGCGCGCACGTCCTCGGCGAACGGTTGGCAGACCCACTTAGGGTCTCCGCGGGTGGTCAGAACGATCGGCCCCATCCACCCGTCCGGGTCGCGGTGGCCGAGAGCGGTGAGGATCGGTTCGCTGAGGGGGTTCGGTTCCGATCCTGCGTGGGTGTACCAGATCTGGATCGGATCAATGCCGGCAGAGGCCAGGCTCATGCTGTCTACGTCGACGGCGTCCATCATGGCTTCGATGTCACCGCGGCCGTAGACCGCTGTGCGGTCCATCCCCAGCACCACGAAATCAGCGGGTTCGTTCATCGGATTCCTTCCATGTCGCGGGCGAAGTACGAGCAGGTGGCCGTGTGGGCTGGAGGGCCACCCCGCAACCCGATGTAGGTGAGAACGCGGTCTCGACGCACTGAGGTCGCGTGGCCGCTAGGATGGGCAAAGAAGCTGAGTGACTTACGTTTTGCAGTCGCCGCCGGTCAGAGATCATGCGCATCCGCTTCGGTTTCGGTGTCGAAGGTGAAGCGCCGGTTCGTGTTATGGATGTCGGCATCGCGCTCACTCGGGGTGAAAACCATGCGGAACGGGATTCCGGGTTCACCGCTTTCTCCGGTCTTGAGCAGAAAGCAACCAGTCCCGGGTGGAGCTTCCCGCGCCGAGGTGGTGTCGTCGTCGCTGGGCGGGCGCGGCGCGGCCCAGGAGGTGACCAGCAATTTCTCGGTTTCGGTGATGCCGACCGCGCGCCGGATCCGCTCGATTTCCTCCGGCCCGACCGGGCCGATGATTTTCGCGCGGGCGCGTTCGAAGAATCCGAGCGCTTTAGCCTGGGAGGCAACGGATTCGAACGCTGTCAGGTCCTTGACGGTGTGGCTGCACATGATCAACCCCGCCCCCAGCGGACGATTGAGGCGGGTCAGAGCGTCGACGCGATCGACCATGTACTCCCCGACACCGAGCACGCGCCAGATCTCATCCATCACGACCTCGTAGAGGCGCGCGGGCCCAAGCCCGGCATCAGCGAGGGCATGAGCCGCGGCGATCGCGCCGAACCCCTGAGACCAGCACACCATCAGCACCGCAGCCAGGAGTTTGTTGTCGCCTTCGGGGATCCGGGAGACATCAACACAGATCGCTGGGCTGTCCAAGTTCAACGCTGTGGTGGTGTGGCCGTCGAAGATCGCGCCCATCGGGCCCTCGACGAGCGCGCGCAGGGAACGGCGCAAGGTTTTCGTGCTCGCCCGGTAGGCCGGGGTGTCGTCCTCTTCGGCGAACTGACGCAGCTGCTCGCCGCCGTCGGAGATCACCGCCAGCAGATCCGAGAGCAGCGGCGGATGCTCAGCGTCGAATTCGCTTGTTTCGCTGTAGAGTTCGCGCAGGCCCGCCGCGATGAGCGTCTCTTCGTAGTCGGCGACCCGTGCGCCGCGCACGATCTCGATCAGGCCCGCGACGATGTTGACCTGGCCGGCTTCGACTCGGGCGGCGACTTGGCGGCGCTGATCAGGGTCGGATAGACGGTCCAGGACTGATCCCAGTGCACCGACGTCGAGGGGATTGAGGCAGCCGAAGCCGTAGCCGATGTCGATGGCTTGCCCGCCTAAGCGCACGACGAGATCGCGGTAGTCGGGTTTGGTGTCGCCCATGCACAACACGGTTTCCCCGGCCGCGACCGCGCCGGTGACGATGCGCCGGATCAGCGAGGACTTCCCGAAACCATTCAGTGCCAGCACATACAGGATCGGGGCCGTCATGAACCCACGCAGAAACCACGACATCGGATCGAAATGCACCGGCGCGCCGGTGATGTAGTGGACCCCGACCGGGGTTCCGACGATCGGGGAGCTGGCCCCGATCGCGAAGGGCCACAGCCCGGCGACCTGGACGGTGGTGGCACGCCACTCCGGGGTCGAGGCCACCGCCGCGGCGCGGCCTCCACCGGGTCCGGCGTAGCCGCGGGCGGTGAGCTTGGCCAGTTTTCTCACGAAGCCACCGTCGCGGGCCAGATCGGCCAGCCGGTGTTCGGCGTTGGCCCGCCGGTGATCATCGCTGGAAAGCGCCAACCGTGCTCGTGCTCCCCGCCACCCTGGGCGGGTGGAGTCGGCTTCGACCTGTGCTCGCACCTGCGCGGTGAGCACTCGGATTCCGGCGACGGTCTGTGTTCTCGGCGCGCGTCGCCGGGTGCGGCGGTTCGGTGTGTTCATGCCGAAACTCGCTTGGTGACCGAGGCGTGCTCGGGCAGGATCAGTCCGATTCCCAGCGAGGCGGCGAAGCTCGCGGCTTGGGAGCCGTAGCAGCGCCGCACATCCAGCCGTGCTGCCGCCGACATGCCCTGCACGCTGGCTTCGATACCGGGCATGTCCGCGTCCACGGTGTCGGTGACGGTGATCAGGACACCGAACCTTGTCAGCCCGGCGCCTTGGGCGTGTTCCTGACGGGCGGCGTTGGTGTTGCCGACTCGCAGAGACGCTGAGGCGGAGGCGATTCCGCGTTCGGTTTGTTCGGCGGCGAGGGCGTCGCGGAAGTCTGAGTCGACGAGTTTGGTGGCTTCGGCCGCCGAGTGCAGGCGGTAGACGATCGCGACGCGTTTGCGCGGGACGTCCGCGCGGGGCCGCAGGAGTTCCTCGAGGCCGGTTTCGGTGACCGCGCCCCGGGGTGCGCCGTCCATTTCCCAGGTGATCGAGCGGGCACCGTCGTGCAGGTAGTGGTCCCAGCGGTCCTCATGCGCCAAAGGCCCTGCCTTGTCCCAGGATTGGGTGTCGGCCAGCGCCGGGCCGGCGGCCTCGATATCGCGTTGGGCGGCCAGGTCGTAGCGGGCACGCACGAGCCCGATCACCTCCCACGCGTGCAGTGGTGTCGCTGGCAGTCCGGCACGCGCGAGCTGGGACAGCACTCCTTGCAGGCGCTGGCCGATCTCGCGGGCTTGTTCTTCGGGGTCGCGGCGGATGCGGCCTTTGCCGATCGCGCGGTAGGTCAGGGTGATGCGGGCTTCGATGCGTGCGCCGGTGCCGCCGCTGTCGGCGGCGGCCTCGCGCATCACCGCGGCCGCGAAGTCCGGGGCGACCGGGCGCACGAGCCGCGCCACTTCGCGGCGCTGCTTGAGCCGGGTCTCCACGACGCTTTCCAGCACTGCGGTCACCGCGATCACCTCACCGCCACGGCTCTGGGCGGCCAGGAACTGGCCGTAACCCTCCACCCACGAATCGATCTGGGCCTGGTCGACGAGCTCTTTGCCGCGGGG
>NZ_JBFAJW010000019.1:0-104196 GCF_040655395.1 Nocardia sp. NPDC050435 | reverse complement strand
TTCGGCGACGCCGAGTTCACCGAGGTCGCCGACATCATCGCCGCCACCCTGGCCGGGGGCGACGTGGAGACCCAGCGCGCCCGGGTCACCAAACTCGCCCAGAGCGTCCCGTTGTACGACGGTCTGGAGGACTGGCGCCTGCTCGGCTGAGTTCCGAACGCCTGCCTCGTCCCCGTCCATGTGCGAAATGGGCGGGGACGCTTGCTTTCAGGAGCCGAGGGAGTAAGGCCGACGCGCCGAGTACGCGCCGAGTACGCGCCTACGCCCCCGCCCGGGCCCGGCCGCGGATGATCGCCTCGTCCAGGTAGCGGGTGATGGTCGCGCTGGTGGCGGGCCGGATCATCAGTGCGCGGTTGGCCGGTGTCTCGGCGTAGCGCCCCTCGGCGGTATCGATCCAGCGCAGTTTGCCGGTACGCAGCGGCTCCGCGTTGCGCGGGCCGAGCAACACCGCCAATGTGCCCCGGGTAGTGCAGGATTGGCGCCAGAACCGGCGGTAGTCCGCGCGGGCTTCGGAATCCTGGCCGAACGGGTCGGTCGGGTCGTCTTCGAGATCGCCCAGCAGGTAGCTTCTTTCGGCCGCGGTGCCCGCGGGCGGGTCGGGCAGCAGCCGGACGAGTTCGGTGGCGAGATGGTCGCTGCGGCAGCGGCGCAGGCGCACCTTGCCGCCGTCCGGGCCCGGGTTCTGCATGGCGATGACGCCGGTGCCGCTGCGGCTGGCGCAGCCGATGGCCCGCATCTCCGTGACGGCCCCGCGCCGGCGGTGGTCCAGCCCGGACAGTTCGATGCGCCAATCCGGTTGGCCGAGCACGCGCAGTGCGCGCTTGAGATGCAGGTGCTCGTCGGCGTCCAGCTCCCGCCGGAAACGCCGCTGATAGTCCTGGTATTCGTGCAATCCGGGAAAGCGGCTGGTGAACCGGAACGGGAACGGCAGCCGGTCCAGCCCGGTGCCGAACCAGGCGGCGGCGAACTGTTCGGCGGTGAGCGTCCACTGGGGGAGCGGGGGCTGCGGCATCAGTCGGCTCCGAGCGCGGGTGGGACGGTCTTCTCGGTCTCGCCGAGCAATTTCTTCGAATTCTCTTTGCTGCGAAGGTATTTGGCCGCCTTGTGCTCGCCGTCCTCCTCGCCGCGGGCGTGACCGCGCGGCGGCATCATCCCGGCGTATCCGGCGGAGCCGGGCACGGCGACCCGGCTACCGGCGGGAGCGGGCGCGACCGGGGCGTTCTGCGCCGCGGGTTGCGCGGGCACCGACGTGCCGGGCCGTAATGGATTGGCCGGGTTCGCGGCCGGATTGCTCGCGGCCGGGGCGTTCGGCGCCACCACGGACTGCGGTGTCGCGACCGGAGCGGCGGGGGCCGCGGCGGCGGGCAGGCTCGCGGACTGCGGTGCCGTGGACGACTGTGGCGTAAACGCGCCGGAGGGGAAAGTGGACGTACCCGGACTGTGCGAAAGCGATTGCGGCGCTGTGCTCGCCGGTGCGTTGGCCGCCGGCTGCTCGGTTCCCGGCGCGCCGTTCTCGGCCGGATCGCCCGGTTCGGCCGGTTGGCCGTTCTCCTCGGGCTGCTGCGACTCGGCCGGGGTGCTCGGCGCGGGCGTGCCCGCCTCGGCCGGGGTCGCCGTGTCGGCGGGCTGGGCCGGGCTCGGCGTGCCGTTCTCGGTACCGGGTTGCGTGCCAGGGGAATTCGGCACGGGCGTGACCCCGGTGCCGGGTACCGGTGTGACGCCGTTACCGGGCACGGTGGCGGGACTCACCGGCTCCGGCAGCGTCGGAATCTCCGGGGCCGTCGCGACGTAGGGCTGGATGTAGTAGGTGTACATGTCGTCGCGGGCCTGCTCCTCCTGGGAGTTGCGCGCGGCGGGTTCGGTGGAGTTCGCGGAGCTGTCGGACACCGCGGGGATCGCGGCCTTGAACTTCGTCGCCGCGCTCGCCGCCGCCGAGAGCGGCGTGGACTGCTGGGCCAGGGACTCGCCGAGCTCGCCCACCCGGGTGGCGTACTCGCGGATGCCGCGCACCGCCGCCGCCGCCGCGGCACCCTCCCAGCGCTGATCGACGGCCTTCTGGATCGCGGTTTCGAACTCCTCGCCCGCCCTGGTCACCGCGGTCGCGATCGCCGACCAGGCCGCGAACGCCGCGTCCAGCCCCGCCGGATTCATCTGGTCGGCGGCCTGTTTGATCTCGGCGTGCGAAAAGTTCTGCGCGTTCTCAGGATTGGTGATCGCCCTGCCGTCGGTAGGTCTCATGGATCGCTCCCTGGTGGTGCCCGGTGGCGGATGTGAGCCGTTCGACCATATAGACGCATCCCACCGCCTTCCGGTTCCATCGAAACACAACCGGCGGACGCTGGCGAGCGCGCGAACGATCACCGCCCCCGGACCAGCGCCGGGTAGTCCAGGAGATCGATGTCGTTGGCGGCGTTGTCCCCGAACTTCGCCATCAGCGCCCACATCCGGCTGCCGAGGAACCAGTTGCGCAGCTTGATCCCGCGCGCGGTCCGCGGCGCGAGGAATTTCCCCGCGTTGGCGTTCCCGGCGATCTTGGCGTAGCGGCGCATGATCTCGTCGTAGCGCGCGAACGCGGCCCGGTGGTCACCGGCCGCCAGCGCCAGTTCCCCGGCGAGCACGTACGCGCCGACCACCGCGAGCCCGGTGCCGAAGCCGCCCAGGGTGTTTCCGTAGGCGGAGTCGCCGACCAGCGCCACCCGGCCCCTGATGTATCCGGTCGCGCGCATCCGGACCTGGCTCAGCGAATCCAGGTAGAAGTCGTCGAATTCGGCCATCTCGGTCAGCATTCGCGGCACTTCCCAGCCCAGCCCGGCGTACCGCTCCGCGACGAGCCGGCGTTGCGCGGCGATGTCGTCGCGGTCGTAATCGAGTTCGGGCGCGGCGAACATGTACAGCTGCTGTGCTTTCGCGCCGCCGCTGACGGCCAGCCGACCGGGCGCGTTGAAGCCGTAGGCGGTGACGCGCTCGCGCGGCCCGGTCTGCTCGGCCTGCCACGGGCTCGCGCCCGCGACGCAGTAGTAGTGGCCCAGGTGCGCGACGAACTGCGCCTCCGGCCCGAACGCCAGCCGCCGCACCCGCGAGTGGATTCCGTCGGCGCCGAAGACCAGATCGAAGGTGCCCGCCGCGCCCGACGCGAATTCGACGTGGACGCCCGCGGCGGTCTCGGTGAGCGCGGTGATCGAATCGCCGAAGCGATATTCGCAGGAGCCGAGGGTCTTCTTGTACATGATCCGGGCCAGATCGCCGCGCAGGATCTCGACGTCGCCGCCGGTGAAATCGCCGGACATGAACCCCACCCGCCGGCCCTCCGCGTCGACGAAGACGGTGTCGGTGGTGCCGGTGCGGTGCGCCTGGATCTCGGCCCAGATGCCCATCCGCTCCAGCACGGTGCGGTGGGTGGCGCCCTTGAAGTCGACGGCCTGGCCGCCGGGGCGCAGTTCCGGGGCGCGCTCGACGACGGTGACGTCGAACCCGTATCGGTCCAGCCAGTAGGCCAGGGCCGGGCCGGCGACGGACGCACCGGAG
This sequence comes from Nocardia sp. NPDC050435, assembly GCF_040655395.1. NCBI lineage: Bacteria > Bacillati > Actinomycetota > Actinomycetes > Mycobacteriales > Nocardiaceae > Nocardia > Nocardia sp. NPDC050435. Next base: position 100,671 of record NZ_JBFAJW010000019.1, on the reverse strand, counting down.
ATGAGAACGGACTGGTTGCGCATGGTTTCTCCTGGATCGAAATCTGTGTCCGAGGGAATCTGTTTCCGGTGGACACGAATTAGAGTATGGTAGACACAATTAATCGTCAAGCGGATTCTGAGAGGATCGGCCGATGCCGTCACCGACCACCGTCGAGCTGCTGTGGGGCACCCGGCAGCGGCCCAAGCGCGGTCCCAAACCAGCGCTCACCCTGGCCGGAATCGTCGACGAGGCGATCGCGCTGGCCGACGCCGAGGGGCTGGCCAGCCTGTCCATGCAGCGCCTGGCCGAGCGCCTCGGCTACACCAAGATGTCGCTGTACCGCTATGTCCCGGGCAAGGAGCAGCTCACCGCGCTCATGCTCGACGCCGCCCTGGGCGCTCCGCCGGAACCGGAACCGGGGCAGCGCGCCTCGTGGCAGGCGGCGTTACGGCAATGGGCGATGACGATCTTCGGGCGCTATCGCGCGCACCCCTGGTCGCTGGAGCTGGCGGTCGGCGTGCGCCCGATGGGCCCGAACGAGATGGCCTGGCTCGAGGTGGCTTTGGCCGCCCTGTCCGGCACCGGGCTGACCGGCCCCGAGCGCCTGGACACCGTGGTGCTGATCAACGGGCACGTGCGCAGCCTCGCCCAGCAGTCCCGCGCCGCGACGGGTGCGCAGCCGGCCGAGCAGGTCGCCCAGCAATTCGCCGACATGATGGCCGCCGCCGGTGACAGCTATCCCGAGGTTCGCGCCGCGTTCGTCGAGGAGGCGGCCACGACCGGGGCGTCGCCGTTCGCCGACAACGCGGGCGACGCCCTGCACTTCGGCATCGAACGCATCCTGGACGGCTTGGCCGTCCTCGTCGCCGCGCGCACGGGATAGCGGCCGCACCGCCCGCGGCCTAGGCTCGCAGCATGGCCGAGGAACTCGAACTCACCCAGGACGCGATCACTACGGTGCGGGAGTTCTTCACCGCGCTGGAGCTCAGCGCCGTCGACGAGGCGCTGGAACTGCTGCATCCCGACATCGTCTGGAAGAACACCTCGCTGCCCGATGTCCGCGGCCTGCGCCGGGTCGGCGCCGTGCTGCGCGGCCTGGATCGCGAGGCGTTCGGGTTCGGGGTCGAGATCCACCACATCGCCGCCGACGGCGACATCGTGCTCACCGACCGCACCGACTACCTGCGCGCCGGCCCGCTGACCGTCGGGTTCTGGGTGACGGGCACCTTCGAGCTGCGCGACGGCCGAATCGTGCTCTGGCACGATCACTTCAGTTTCGAGAACTTCTTCCGCGGCGTCGCGGTCGGGCTCTGGCGCGCGGCGTCCGCGAAGCTGCTCAGCCGCTGACCGCCGGTCGCTGTTCGCGTGCTGGCGCGCCGCCGCCCGGGCGGCGGTCTGGAGCTGCCCGGGCGGGGCGACCGGCGGATCAGGAATGCGTGCGCAGGTACTCCAGGTAGAACGGCCGCAGCTGCTCGGCGAGTTCGCCCTCGCCGGCGTGCACGTAGTCGTGCAGCAGGGCGGCGGTGTTGTTGACATCCACCTCGGCTTCGCCCTGGTCGCCGGTCTCGGCCTCGGCGGCCGGGATCCGCTTCACCAGCTGCCAGAGGAACTTCACGTCGCCGTGGCGTACCGCCAGCTTCACCGCCTCGTCGTGCAGTTCCTTGGACGACAGGTTCTCCAGATCCTCGTTTCCGGCCATGAAACCGACTCTAGCTTCCAGTCCCGTATCGGTTAACGAAAGATTCACGGACACGCCTTCGCTTCCCCGAGCGCAGACCGGGTGGTCGGCGGTAGCGTCGATGGTGCGAGCCGCGTCGGTGTGGCTCGTACGGGAGGTCCTGACCGTGACTGAGAAATTCAGTGCGAGAGGGCCGGCGCCCGGCCCTCTTGGCAGTTGACGCGAGTCGAATGCCATCAGGACCGGCCGGTCCAGCGAGATCGTCCGCGCGCGGGTGCCGCACGGACACAAAGGAGCCCACCGTGACTGCTGCACGCTCCGTTTCCGCTCCCTCGGCGAAATCCTCCGGGAAATCCGCCGCTGTCCCTACAGACACCAAGGGGGCTCGCCCTTCGCTCTCCCAGAAAACCTTTGTCATCGACACCTCGGTCCTGCTGTCGGATCCCTGGGCATTCACCAGGTTCGGCGACAACGACGTGGTGCTCCCGCTGGTCGTCATCAGCGAACTCGAAGGCAAACGGCACCATCACGAACTGGGCTGGTTCGCGCGGGAAGCCCTGCGCAACCTGGATGATCTCCGGCTGCAGTACGGCCGGTTGGATGAGCAGGTGCCGATCGGCACCGAGGGCGGAACGCTGCAGGTGGAACTCAACCACACCGACCCCGCGGTCCTGCCCGTCGGATTCCGCACCGACACCAACGATTCCCGCATCCTCGCCTGTGCGCTCAATCTCGCGGCCGAGGGCCGTGCGGTGGTGCTGGTGTCGAAAGACATTCCGTTGCGCGTCAAAGCCAGCGCGGTGGGCTTGCACGCCGACGAATATCACGCACAGGACGTGGTGACCTCCGGCTGGGCCGGCATGGTCGAAATCGATGTGGCCAAAGAACAGGTCGACCAGCTCTACGCCGATTCCGTGATCGACTTGGACGAGGCCCGGGAGTTGCCGTGTCACACCGGCATCCGGCTGCTCGGCACGAGTTCGAGCGCGCTGGGCCGGGTCACCCCGGACAAACGGGTGCAGCTGGTCCGGGAACGGGAGGCCTTCGGACTGCACGGGCGCTCCGCCGAACAGCGGATCGCGCTGGATCTGCTGCTGGACGAGAGCATCGGCATCGTCTCGCTCGGCGGCCGGGCCGGCACCGGTAAATCGGCGCTCGCGCTGACCGCCGGTCTGGAGGCGGTGCTGGAACGCCGCACGCAGCGCAAGGTGGTGGTCTTCCGTCCGCTCTACGCGGTCGGCGGCCAGGATCTCGGCTACCTGCCCGGTTCCGAGAGCGAGAAGATGGGGCCCTGGGCGCAGGCCGTCTTCGACACGCTCGACGGGCTGGCCAGCCGCGAGGTGCTCGAGGAGGTGCTCTCTCGCGACATGCTCGAGGTGCTTCCGCTCACCCACATCCGCGGCCGCTCGCTGCACGATTCGTTCGTGATCGTGGACGAGGCGCAGTCCCTGGAGCGCAATGTGCTGCTCACGGTGCTCAGCCGGCTGGGCACGGGCTCGCGGGTGGTGCTCACCCACGACGTCGCGCAGCGCGACAACCTGCGAGTCGGCCGGCACGACGGTGTCGCGGCCGTGATCGAGAAGCTGAAGGGGCATCCGCTGTTCGCGCACATCACCCTCACGCGCAGCGAGCGGTCGCCGATCGCCGCGCTGGTCACCGAGATGCTGGAGGAGTACGGCCCGAGCGCGTAGCCCGGTAGCAGCAATCGAGCAGAGTGTGTTTCATCTCACATCGAGCGGGTAATATCCCGCGGCAATAGCTGTTCGGCATGATCCGGTGGCCCTTTCCGGGGTTCGCCGGATCATTGCTGAACCCCCGGTTGCCCTTTCGAGAGGATGGACATGAACCACTTCGCTCGACGAACGGCTCCATACGCGGCGGTGCTCGCCGCCGCGGCCCTGCTGCTGGCCGCCGGCTGCAGCAAAGACGAGGCAAAAGAGAATGTCGACAAGGCCAAGGGGGCGGTGACCTCCGTGCTGGACAACCCCTCGTCGACCGCCGCTTCGCCCTCCGGCAGCGCCACCGCCACGGCCGAGGCCGAGCAGACCAGGATCGCCACCCAGGGCGGCCAGGAGGTCACCATCTCCGGTGACATCTACGAGAAGTACGTCGAGATCGGCGGTTCGGCCAGTCCGCTCGGCCTGCCGCTGGAGCCGGAGGAGAACGGCCCGAACGGCGGCAAGTACCAGGACTTCGCCGGCGGCACCATCTACTCCGCCGAGGACGGCGACCCGCACATCGTCTGGGGTGAGATCCGCAAGGCCTGGGAGGCCAACGGCGGCGCCAACGGCAAGCTGGGCTACCCGACGAGCGACGAGCAGGACATCCCCGGCGGCAAGGAATCCACCTTCACCGGCGGCACCATCACCTGGAAGGACGGGCAGATCACCGTCACGCCCAAGTAGTAGCGAGCGCCCGGGATCGCACGGTCCCGGGCGCTTTCTCGCGCTCGGCTCCCCATACGCCTTGCGCACCGACTAGGTTGTGCTGGTGCAGAATCACTTGACCGACCGCGAGCTGCTCGAAGCCCTCTCCGGCGAGGTGGAGCTCGAACTCCACCGGCACATCGAGCGCGCCGACGGCTGGCAGCCCCACGACTACGTGCCGTTCGACGACGGCCGCAATTTCGGTTTCCTCGGCGGAATCGACTGGGAGCCGGAGCAATCCGAGCTCGGTGAGGTCGCCAAGCTGGCCCTGACGGTGAGCGTGCTGATCGCCGACAACCTCCCCTCGTATCACCGGGAGATCGGCAAGTACCTGCGCATCGGGCCGTGGTGGCGCTGGGTGGGCCGGTGGACCGCCGAGGAGAATCGGCACGAAATCATGCTGCGCAATTACTTGATGGTGACGCGCGCGGTCGATCCGATCGAATTGGAACGGCTGCGTATGGCGCATATGACGAATGGGTTCCGCCGTCCCGCGCTGCATTTGCTGGACGTGCTCGCGAATTGTGCGTTCGAAGAAGCGGCGTCGGCCGTGCGGCATCGCAATATCGCGGCACTGCAGGAGAATCCGATGGTCACCGCGATGGCCGAGCGGATCGCGGTCGACGACGAATTGCAGGCGGCGTTCTTCGCCCATCTCGTCGGCGCGGCGTTCGAGCACGCGCCGGACCAGGCGATGCGCGCCATCGCCGACCGGGTGGCCGGATTCGCGGTGCCCTCGGTCGCGCTGCCGGACGGGCGCAGCAGTGACGAGGTGCTGGCCGAGGCCGGGATCTACGATCCGGCGCGCGAGCCGGAACTCGTCTTCGGGCCGCTGCTGCGGCAGTGGAACGTCTTCGACCGGAGCGATCTGGGCGAGGCGGGCGAGCAGGCCCGGGCCGAATTGGCGCACCTGCGGGATCCGGCGCACGCCTGAAACGCCTTTTTCACCTTTCTTGCGGATTTGTGAAACGCGGCATAAGTTGCCGCCGATTAGCTGAATAACGCTGCATTCCGCGGCGACGCAAGAAAGGTGAAGACCATGGTGCTCGATATCTTTAGCTGGTTCCTGGACAAGGGCGTCGACGTTTTCGGCTGGTTCCGGGACTTCTGGGGCGTCTGATAAACCCCGGATAAACGAATTCCCCCGAAGGTTGACACCGACGGGGGAATTCGTGTGCGCAACGCTATTCGTCCTCGACCTTCGCCATCGAGAGCACGTCCAGCCGGCGATCCAGCTCTTCCTCGGACAGCTTCTCGCCGATCAGCCCGCGATCGATGACCGTCTGCCGGATCGTCTTCTGCTCCTTCAGCGCCTGCTTGGCCACCGCGGCGGCCTCCTCGTAACCGATCGCCGAATTCAGCGGCGTCACGATGGACGGGGAGGACTCGGCCAGCGTGCGCAACCGCTCCTCGTTCGCGACCAGCCCGGCCACGCACTTGTCGGCGAACAGCCGCGAGACGTTGGCCAGCAGCCGGATCGACTCCAGCACATTGCGCGCCATCACCGGGATGTAGACGTTGAGCTCGAACGCGCCGCCGGCGCCCGCGAACGCGACCGCCGCGTCGTTGCCGATCACCTGCGCGGCCACCTGCGTCACCGCCTCGGGCAGGACCGGATTCACCTTGCCCGGCATGATCGAGCTGCCCGGCTGCAGATCCGGCAGCTGCAATTCGCCCAGGCCGGTGAGCGGGCCCGAACCCATCCAGCGGATGTCGTTGGCGATCTTGGTGAGGCTGACCGCGATGGTGCGCAGCGCGCCGGAGAGCTCCACCAGGCCGTCGCGCGCGGCCTGCGCCTCGAAATGGTCCTGTGCCTCGGTGAGGGCGTCGATCCCGGTCGACTTCACCAGTTCCGCAACGACTTTCGCGCCGAAACCGGCCGGGGCGTTGAGCCCGGTGCCGACCGCGGTGCCGCCGATCGGGAGCTCGCCGAGGCGGGGCAGCGTCGCCATGGCGCGCTCCATGCCCGCCGCGATCTGGCGGGTGTAGCCGCCGAACTCCTGGCCCAGGGTGACCGGCACCGCGTCCATCAGGTGGGTGCGGCCGGATTTCACCACGGTGCGCCACTGCTGGGACTTGTCCAGCAGCGCCAGCCGCAGATGCTCCAGCGCCGGCACCAGATCGGTGATCACGGCCTCGGTCGCGGCCAGATGCGTCGCGGTGGGGAAGGTGTCGTTGGAGGACTGCGACATGTTCACGTCGTCGTTCGGGTGCACCGCCACGCCGGCGGCCTTCGCGAGCGAGGCGATCACCTCGTTCGTGTTCATGTTCGAGCTGGTGCCGGAGCCGGTCTGGAACACATCGATCGGGAACTGGTCGTCGTGCGCGCCCGCGGCGATCTCCGCGGCGGCCGCGACGATGGCGTCGGCCTTGTCCTTGTCGAGCAGCCCCAGATCGCGGTTCACCGTGGCGCACGCGGCCTTCAGCAGTCCGAGCGCACGGATCTGGGCGCGTTCCAGGCCGCGGCCGCTGATCGGGAAGTTGTCCACGGCGCGCTGGGTCTGCGCCCGCCACAGGGCGTGCACCGGGACCTGGACTTCCCCCATGGTGTCGTGCTCGACACGGAACTGCTGCGATTCCTCGGTCATGGAATCGACCCTATGCCCGCGGCGGGACCCTTGGGGCTGCCACGCCTGAGGTCATTCGCACATCCGGCGGCGGGAATACCCGTCAGGAGGAGAACAGCATCTTCCCGAAGCCCTTGTGCTTGCCGTGGTGGCCGTACCCGTGGCCGTGACCGTAGTGCTGCTGCTGCGGCGCGCCCCACACCGGCGGGGCGCTCGCGGGCGGCGGCGGCGTGCCGTAGCCCGATTCCAGCCGGGTCAGATTTTCCAGCTCGCCGTAATCCAGGAAGATCCCCCGGCAGTTGCCGCACTGCTCGATGTGCACCCCACTGCGGTTGTAGGTCTGCATCACGCCATGACATTTCGGACACTGCATAAGCCGACGGTACGCCTTACCGGACCGTCCAGGGCGGCGATCAGGAGATGCCGGCGATCCGGTGACAGGTGTCCACCAGCGCGCGATCGATGTCGTCGAGGGCTCGTCCGGCGAGCGCGGCGGCGGCGACCGCCAGTGCCGCCGCTTGGATGACCACGGCGCGCGCGGGAATCTCCAAGGCGGCCCAGGGATCTCCGTGCTCCGGGACCGCCGGGCCGCCCGCGTGCCGGTAGGCGTTCAGGAAGCGCTCCCACGCCGAGGGATCGAGCACACCGGCCAGATAGAAGGCGGCCGGGCGCGCCAGATCCCAAGCCGGATCGCCGTACCCGAGATCATCGATATCGACCAGCCGCCAAGGATTTTCGTGCGCCATCGGCAGTCGGACCAACTGGCCGAGATGAAAGTCGCCGTGTACGAGATGATTCAGACGTGGATGGGGGACTTCCGCAGCAGGCTGCCTGCCGGTCTCGAAGGTTCCTTCGGTCACGGATGCCGGGAGACCCGCGAATGCCCGGCGCACCACGGCCGCGGCGGTCGTATCGATCGCCTCTGCGGCAGCGCCTTCCATGTCGGTCGCCCGGGCCAGCCGCCGCATCGCACGCCGTACTCGCGCGGGGCCGCCCGCTGCGGGCAGCGCCGCGACTGGAACGGAAGCGGCATGGGCGTCGAATGGCTTCCGTTCCGTCCCGGCGTCGATCACGTCTGTTTCAGCGCCTGCTGTATCGGTCCGCGTGATCAGTTGTGGCGGATCAGCTCCCGGCCTCTTGGCACCAGAATCCGCTGCGTGCTTCACGGTCGACGCGCCCGATGTGCCTGTCGTTCCCGGCTCGTGTGTCCGGGCTGTCGTGCGCGCTCTCTCGCTGCCGGGCTGCTGATGTGTGATCGATCCTGGCACGGTACGTCGACGATTCGCGGTGCGTGACGAATTCGCCGGTCGCGCAGCCTGGTTCGCGTGCGACGTGAGTGGCAGCCCGTGCAGCTGGGCCAGCAGTGTCGCGGCCGCCTCCCACGGCGCGCCGTCGGGGTCGTCCGGATCGACGGTTTCGCCGAACGGCCACACCGTGATCAGTCGATTCGCGCGATGGAGGACTACCTGCCCGGTGTGCGGCTCGGCGAGGATATCGCGCAGCAACGGATGGCAAGCGAGCTGGAGCCGTGCCCGCAAAGCCGCCTCGTCCGTGTCGAGTGGATGAGCTTTCGCAACGAAACCGCCGACGCGCACCACCGCCGCATCGCTGCGATCGGCGAGGATCTCCGGCTGCCCGGCCGCACCTGCCTCTCGGCACGAAAGCTCCAGTGCCGCACATAATTCGAGCTCCAGGGGCACGAGTTCTCCTGGTTTGTCCGCGGTGGGCCCACGCGCCCCGCCTTGCCGATCCGATCAGCCCGAGCATCGGCGACGTGCCCGCGGGGCAAACGTTGCGCGTGCCCGCCCGATCAGCTTGCCCGACAGAGGACCGGTGCGAGGCGATTCGGTGTCAGCTTGCCCGACAGAGGCCGGTGTGGGCCGATTCGATGTCAGCTGCCCGACAGAGGCCCGTTGCGAGGCGATTCGATGTCAGCTGCCCGACAGAGGCCCTTTGCGAGGCGATTCGGTGTCAGCTTGCCCGACAGAGGCCCGGTGCGGGGCGATTCGGTGTCAGCCCGCCTGGTGGCACAGTGCCCGCGCGCGGACCTTGGCGTCAGCCTGCGGGACGCGGCGCGCTGGGCGATTCGATTGTGGCTTGCCTGATGTGCGCCGCGCACAAGCCGGGTTCAGCGTCAGCTTGCCCGCCGTGCCCCGCGTGCCCGTCGATCCGGCTGAGCCGTGAAGTCGAACCCCGCGGCGAGGGCCTTGCGCACGCCCGCCTCGACCTCACCCGCCCGGATCGGCTCGGTCGGCAGATTCATCCAGTTGTCCGGGCGCGGGCGGTCCGTCGTCACCACCAGCACCGGACCGGGCCGATCCGCGAGTTCGACGGCGAACCGCATCGGTCCGCCGAGCGCCTGGTCGTAGGTGGGCTTGCGGCGCACCGCCCAGCGGTAATCGGTGCCGTCGATCGTGATGAGCCGGGAACCCTTGCGATTCAGCGTCATTGGTCCTCCTTCGTTGTGCCGCGGCGAAACGTATCGCGCGGTTGCGGGGGAGGGCCAGCGATTTTCGGCCGGAAACGCGGAAGACGCGCAGGCATCGAGCCTGCGCGTCTTCGGGCGAGTGGACCGGGAGCGGTCAGGGTAGCGGCGGGTTCGCGTCCTCGTCGCCGTCGAAATCGACCGAGCTGTACTCGCGCAGCTTGGTCAGACGGTGGTAGGAGTCGATCAGGCGGACGGTGCCGGACTTCGAACGCATCACGATGGACTGCGTCGAGGCGCCGCCGCCGAAGTAGCGCACACCGCGCAGCAGGTCGCCGTCGGTGACGCCGGTGGCGCAGAAGAAGACGTTCTCACCCGAGACCAGGTCCTCGGTGGACAGGATGCGGTCCAGATCGTGGCCCGCGGCGATCGCCTTGTCGCGCTCGGCGTCGTCGGTGGGCGCCAGGCGGGCCTGCAGTGCGCCGCCCATGCAGCGCATGGCGGCCGCGGCGATGATGCCCTCGGGGGTGCCGCCGATGCCGATCAGCATGTCGACGCCGGAGTCCGGGCGTGCGGTGGCGATGGCGCCGGCCACGTCACCGTCGGAGATCAGGCGGATGCGGGCGCCCGCGGCGCGCACCTCGTTGATGTGGCGCTCGTGCCGCGGCCGGTCCAGGATGCACACCGTCAGGTCGGAGACCGAGGAGTTCTTGGCCTTGGCGACCCGGCGCAGGTTCTCCGCGATCGGCGCGCTCAGGTCGATGACATCGGCGGCGTCGGGGCCGACGGCGATCTTCTCCATGTAGAACACGGCCGACGGGTCGAACATGGCGCCCCGCTCGGCGACCGCGAGCACGGCGATCGCGCCCGGCGAACCCTTGGACATCAGGGTGGTGCCGTCGATCGGATCGACCGCGAAGTCCAGCTCGGGGCCGGTGCCGTCGCCCACCAGTTCGCCGTTGTACAGCATGGGCGCTTCGTCCTTCTCGCCCTCGCCGATCACCACGATGCCACGCATGGACACGGTCGCGACCAGCTGCCGCATGGCGTCGACGGCGGCGCCGTCGCCACCCTCCTTGTCACCGCGGCCGACCCAGCGGCCCGCGGCCATCGCCCCGGCCTCGGTCACGCGGACCAGCTCGAGCGCAAGGTTGCGGTCCGGTGCCTCGCGGCGGCTAGTGGGCGAAGATGCCGTCATGGCGGGGTGCCTCCCTCGGTTGTGCGTACCGGACGATTGTCTCATTCCGTGGGCAGCCCTCGTGCCACCCCTGGTCCGGGCGGGGCCCGCCGGAGTGGATACTGGGTCCGTGTCCTACCAAAAGCCACGCATTCTGCTCAACTACAAGGATCTGTTCCTCTCCCTGATCCCGTTGGTGCTGATCGTGGTGGTCTTCGCCGGCGCGGCCAGCCAGTGCAGCTTCGCCGCCAACGGCCCGACCCAAGGTGAGATCCCGCATTTCGACGTCAAGGCCGCCCTCACCTCCGACGCCCGGACCCTGTCCTTCCCGATCCGGAATCCGAGCGTCCCGGCGGACTGGACCCCCAATTCCGGCAGCCGCGCCGACATCAGCGGCGCGGGCGGCGGCGCGGTCAGCACTGTGGGTTACATCACGCATCAGGGCACCTACATGCAGCTGACCCAGACCGACGCCACCGAGGAGGCGCTGGCCCGGTTCGTGCTCGGTTCGCGCTACGCCAGCGGCACCCAGCAGGTCGGCGACCAGCAGTGGACGGTCTACGCCGAGCCCACCGAGGAAACCGCCTGGATCGCCGACCTGGGCAAGTCCCGGGTGCTGGTCAAGGGCGCGGGCAACGAGGGCGCCTTCAAGACCCTGGCGCAGGCCGTCACCGCCGCGCAGCCGCTGCCGGGCCGGTAGTTCCAGCGCCCCGACATATCGGGTCGTGCGTGCCTCGATCGACCGCCGAATACTGCTTTCGGGGTGGGGTTTTCGATCAGAGGAACGCCGTATGAAAAAGCTCGTCGCTGTTACCGCCACCTGTGCGGCTCTGCTCATCCCCGCGGCCGCGGCCGGAGCCGCGCCGACGCCGGCGGCCGTCGCCGACAGCGGCTCCGCGTCCGGCTCGGCTGCCGCGAACGCGCTGTGCCTGCTGCTGAAGATGCTGAAGGGCGGCTCGGTGGACAGTTCCGCGCAGCCCAACTGCACGCTCTGACGAGTCGCCCGCTAGGCCTCTTCGGCGGCCTCGGAACGCGAGATCGCGTTCTCCACGCGCTGGCGCGCCCCGGCGAGGTGCTCCTCGCAGCGGTTCGCCAGCGCCTCCCCGCGCTCCCACAGGGCCAGCGACTCGTCCAGGTCCATTCCGCCCTGCTCCAGCATCTTCACGACGTTCACCAGTTCGTCGCGGGCGCGTTCGTAGCCGAAGGACGCGATCTCGGCGGCCTCGGTGGCGGTGTCGGGTTCGGCCACGGTCATTCCCTCTCGGTAGCGGTGGTGGTGCGGGCGCCCAGGGCCTGGGTGCCCAGCGCGGCGGCGGAGATCGCGCCATCGGCGACGCGGACGCGCAGCTGACTGCCCGCGGGCGCGTCCTCGATGCTGCGCACGACGTGCCGCTCGGTCCCGGACACCCGTTGCACGACAGCGTAGCCACGCGACAGGGTCGCGGCGGGGCCCACGGCGGTCAGCTTCTCGCGCAGGTGCCGCGCGGCGGTGGACTCGGTGCGGATCAACTGCTCCACGCATCGGCGCGCGGCCGCGCGCAGCCGTTCGACCTCCTCGGTGCGCCGGTCGATTTCGCGCAGGGGATCGGCCAGTACCGGCCGCGACCGCAGCTGCGTCAGCGCACGCGTCTCGCGCTCCACCCAGCCGCGCAGGGCGGCGGCCGAGCGGGCACGCATATCCCGCACGCCCGCCAATTCCGCCGCGGCGTCGGGGACTACGCGTTTGGCGGCGTCGGTCGGGGTGGCGGCGCGCACGTCGGCGACGAAATCGCTGAGCGGGTTGTCCGGCTCGTGCCCGATCGCGCTGACGATCGGGGTGGTGGCGGCCACGATGGCGCGGCACAGGGTTTCGTCGGAGAAGGCCAGCAGATCCTCGACGCTGCCCCCGCCGCGCGCCAGCACGATCACCTCGACCGCCGGGTCGCGGTCCAGCTCGCGCAGTGCCTCGAGGATCTGCGGCACCGCCAGCGGCCCCTGGGTCGCGGCGTTGCGGACCTCGAAATGCACTGCGGGCCAGCGGTTCTGGGCCACCGACAGGACATCGCGCTCGGCGGCGCTGGCCCGGCCGGTGATCAGGCCGACGGTCCTGGGCAGGAACGGCAGCGGGCGCTTGAGGCGCGGATCGAACAGGCCCTCGGCGGCGAGCAGCGCCTTCAACCGCTCGATGCGCGCCAGCAGATCGCCCACGCCGACCGGCCGAATCTCGAGCACCCGCAACGAGATCGTGCCGCGGCCGGTGAAGAAGGACAGCTTGCCGTAGACGACGACGCGCGTGCCCTCCTGCAGCGGCACGGCGGATTTGCGGATCAGGTCGGGATCGCAGGTCACCGAGAGCGACATGTCGACCGACGGGTCACGCAGCACCAGGAACGCGGTGCGGGTGCCGGGGCGCAGATTGATCTGGGTGATCTGGCCTTCGACCCAGATGCTGCCGAGCCGATCGATCCACTGCGAGACCTTCATCGACACCGAGCGCACCGGCATGGGCGCCTCGGCGGAATTCGCGGGGGCGGCGGCCGGGGTGGCTTCGGTCATGCAGACAGGTATACGCGTCGCCCCGGACAGAAACCGGAGGCGGGGGTTGGCCGGTCCCGTAGCGAGACAGCGCTACCGGCCAACCCTCGGCGAAGGCTGCGTCACTGAGCCTGAACGGTGGCGATCCGGTTCGTCAGCATGGTGACGAAGGGCGCGCGGGCGCGAGTCCGCTGCTCGTAGTCCAGCAGGGCGGAGAGATCGTCGAGGGTCAGCATGCGCAGGCGGGCGCGCAGCTGGGCCAGCGTCATGCCGGCGTAGTCGTAGCGGGTGGCGACCTCGGGTTCGGCGACCTCCGCGGGCTCCGGCTCGGCCTCGGTGACGGGCGCCGGTTCCGGCTCGGATTCCGGCTCCGAGCGGTCGGATTCGGGCACCGTGATGGTCGTCACCGCGGTGACCCGGCCGTTGGTCGCGGATTCCGCCGGCTCGCCGTCGGTGTAGAGATCGAAGCTGCTGGTCCGGCCGGCCACCGGCGGCGTGCTGCCGGGGAATTGCTCGACGGGCAGATCTTCGTCGAAGGTGGCCCACTCCGGCTGCTCCACGGCACCGTTGCCCAGCCGGTCGAACACGGCGTCGCCCTTGAGGGCGAGGCTGGTCACGAACTGCTGCAGATGCATGGTGGTCTGCAGCAGCTGGCTGATCGCGGTGATCGGGAAATTCATTGCCGTCGTGGGTAACCGACGGGTTTCTTCGAGGGCGTATACGGCGGCGCCGGCGGCTACCCGGGCCAGGAATGGAGGTCGGAACATAGTTCTAGCCTGCCCGATCCGGTCGGTGATGCAAAGACTTACTGTCACAGACACTATTTTTACCCGCCCCGCTACGCTGCCATCCCCGGGGTGACCCACGTCATGCCCGCTCATCCGACCGGGTAGCAGTCGGTCTACGCCAGTAAGCTGTGGGGCATGTCTTCGGCCATACCTTTGAACCTCGGAATCGCCCGCTCGGCGGGTGCCGGATCAGCCGATGCCGAGGGGGGAAAGCGTGTCCTACTCGCGGAGCCGCGCGGCTACTGCGCGGGTGTGGACCGGGCCGTCGAGACGGTGGAGAAGGCGCTCGAAAAGCACGGCGCCCCCATCTATGTACGCAAGGAGATCGTGCACAACCGCCACGTGGTGGAGACCCTGCGGGATCGCGGCGTCGTCTTCGTCGACGAGACCGACGAGGTGCCCGAGGGCCAGGTCGTCGTGTTCTCCGCGCACGGCGTCTCGCCGATGGTGCACCAGACGGCCGCCGAGCGCAGCCTGCACACCATCGACGCCACCTGCCCGCTGGTGACGAAGGTGCACCAGGAGGCCAAGCGCTTCGCGCGCGACGATTACGACATCCTGCTCATCGGCCACGAGGGCCACGAGGAGGTCGAGGGTACCGCCGGCGAGGCCCCCGAGCACGTGCAGCTGGTGGACGGCCCCGACGCGGTCGACAAGGTCACCGTGCGGGACGAGTCCAAGGTCATCTGGCTCTCCCAGACCACGCTCAGCGTCGACGAGACCATGGAGACGGTGAAGCGGCTGCGCGAGCGTTTCCCCGGATTGCAGGATCCGCCGAGCGACGACATCTGCTACGCCACCCAGAACCGTCAGGTCGCGGTGAAGGCGATGGCGCCGGAGTGCGATCTGGTGATCGTGGTCGGCTCGCGCAACTCCTCGAACTCGGTGCGTCTGGTCGAGGTCGCGCTCAACGCCGGCGCGAAGGCCTCCTACCTGGTGGATTACGCCAAGGAGGTGGATCCGGCCTGGCTCGCGGGCGTCGGCACCATCGGCATCACCTCGGGTGCCTCGGTGCCGGAGATCCTGGTGCAGGGTGTGCTGGAGCTGCTGGCCGAGCACGGCTTCGGCGAGGTGCAGCCGGTGACCACCGCCAACGAGACGCTGGTCTTCTCGTTGCCCCGCGAACTGCGCGCCGCGCGCAACTGAACCGCTAGAGGTTCTCCGGCTTCCGTCGCTCGGTGCGGCCCGTATCGCGCTCGCGGTAGCGGACATTCGGCCGGGGCAGCGAGGGATTGTCGCTGCGCGGGGTGGCCGAGCGGCCGGTGCGGCCCGAGCGCCCCTCGCGGGTGCGGCCCGACTTGCCCGCGCGCGGCGCGTCCGCGCCGTCGCGGGGCGCGCGCTTGCCGCCGCCCACGCGGGGCGGCGGGTACTTGTCGGTCTTCTGGTCGGTGAGATCCATGTCCAGGTCGTCGTCCAGGTCCGAAGCGCCGCGCCTGGACCGGCGCTTGGCGCTGTCGGAGAGCCCGTCGCGGGTGCGCGTTCGGCCGGTGGTGGCGGTGCGTCCCCAGCTGGAACCGCGCCGGGCCTCCGCGGCGTTCTCGGCGTTCTGCTCGCGCCGGAACAGATAGATGCGCGCGCCGCCGATCAGTAGCACCAGCGCGGTGGCCAGCAGCATCGTCGGGAAGCGGTAGATCAGCGGAACGGCGAGGTTGAGCAGCAGATCCTTGAGGCCGGCGGAGGTGCTCCCGGACAGCTGCTGATACGCCAGCGGCACCGCGACGAACATCAGCAGCGGCGG
Source organism: Nocardia sp. NPDC050435 (assembly GCF_040655395.1). Classification (NCBI taxonomy): domain Bacteria; kingdom Bacillati; phylum Actinomycetota; class Actinomycetes; order Mycobacteriales; family Nocardiaceae; genus Nocardia; species Nocardia sp. NPDC050435. The sequence goes on along the minus strand of NZ_JBFAJW010000019.1, from coordinate 85,376 downwards.
CAGCACCATCGTGCTGAACAGTCCGCGGTAGCGAACGACGAGCACGGCGATGACGCAGCCGATGACGTAGAGCGTGGCGAACGTGCCCGTCAGTTCGCTCATATCGCCGTTGGCATCGATCAGGAACCCGAGGAACGCGCAGGCAACCGCAATCAGGACGGCTGCGCCGGCCGGGATACCCGGTACCGACGGCAGGATCGAACGTTGCGGCGCGGGCACCCGGGAACGCGCACGTTGGGAAGCAGCCACAAGATGAACCCTAACCGTCGGCGCGCCGTACGGTGTTATGGCACGGCGCGACACCGGTTACGGGCTAATCGTCAGCATCGGCGAAGCCGACCGCGCGCGGCCAGGAATCCACCCGGGCGATGGCGGGCACCTCCTGCTCGGCTATCTCCAGGTCGTGCAGTTTGCGCGCCGTCACCATCACCCTCGACTCGACCGAGGCGACCGTGTAGTTGAAGGCATCCACGGCTTTCGACAGCTGGGAGCCGAGCCGGTCCAGGTGCCGGCCGGTCATTCCGAGCCGGGCGTAGAGCTCGCGACCCAATTGCTGAATCTTTGCCATATCTCGGGACAGCGCCTCTTGCCGCCAGCTGAAGGCCACCGTGCGCAGCAGCGCGATCAGCGTCGTCGGAGTTGCCAGGATGACATTGCGGCCGAACGCGTATTCCAGCAAGCCCGAGTCGGTGGTGAGCGCGGCGTCCAGGAACGGATCGCCCGGGACGAACAGCACCACGAACTCCGGCGACGGATCGAAGGCGGCCCAGTAGGCCTTGTCGGCCAGCTGATCGACGTGCGCCCGCAGGTGTTTGGCGTGCCGTTGCAGATGGTCGGCGCGCTCGTCCGGGTCGTCGACCATGCTGGCGTCGAGGTAGGCGTTGCAGGGCACCTTGGCGTCGACCACGATGTGCCTGCCGCCCGCCAGCCGCACCACCAGATCCGGGCGCACGGTGCCGGTGCGGTCGGCGCTGCCGTCGCCGCGGGCCGCGCGGCTGACCTGGGTGTCGAAATCGCAGTGCCTGGTCATGCCGGCCAGCTCCACCACCCGTTCCAGCTGGATCTCGCCCCAGCGGCCCCGGATCTGCGGCGCCCGCAGCGCCGCCACCAGCTGGCTGGTCTGGCTGGTGAGCTGATGCGAGGTGCGCTGCATGCCCGCGACCTGTTCGCGCAGGCCGGAATAGGCGTTGATGCGGTTGTGTTCGACCTGCTGGATGTGCTGATCGAGCGCGCCGACCGCCTCCCGCAGCGGCTCCACCATGGCGCCGATGGCGTGTGAATGCCTGCGCGCCGCATCCTCGTTCGCGGCGGTCAGGGATTGGCGCAGCAGGCGCTCGTTGTCGTTGGCCGCGGCCAGTCTGGCCTCGGCGGCCGCGGCCCGCTGACCCGCGTGGGCGGTGTGGCCCAGCCAGCCCAGTCCGACTCCGGCGGCGAATACCAGCAACAGTGCGAAAAGCATCGGTGCGGTCATGGGACCCGATAGTGCCGCACGCCACCGACAACTCGCGCCCGTCCGGCAACTTCACAGCGCCGGTGTCGGTATACCGTCTGAGCCGCGCCGATTGTCAATGGCCGTGAACGCGAGAAACGCCGGGTTGAAACCCGGCAAATCCGACACGACGGTCGCGGCAATTGAATTGTGTCGGTGGGTGCGCCTACGTTTTTCGCCATGCGGATGCTGCACACCTCGGACTGGCACATCGGGCGTACCTTCCACGGGGTCGATCTGCTTGCCGATCAAGAGCGTTCGCTGCGGGCCATCGCCGAGCTGGTGGCCGCGGAGTCGGTGGACGTCGTGGTCCTGCCCGGCGACGTCTACGACCGCTCCATCCCCAGCGCCGACGCCATCGCCGTCTGCATCCGCGGTTTCGAGGCCATCCGGGCCGCCGGCGCGCAGATCGTCGCCACCTCCGGCAACCACGATTCCCCCGCCCGGCTGGGCGCGGGCGCCAGCTTCGCCGCCGCGGGCGGGCTGCACCTGCGCACCACGGTCGCCGCGGCCGACCAGCCGGTACTGCTGTCCGACGCGCACGGCGAGGTCGCCTTCTACGGCATCCCCTATCTGGAGCCCGAGATCACCCGCGCCGAACTCGGCGTGCCGCAGGCGCGTTCGCACGCCGAGATCCTCGCGGCCGCGATGGGCCGGATCCGGGCCGACATCGCCGCCCGGGGCGTCACCCGCACCGTGGTGCTCGCGCACGCCTTCGTGGTCGGCGGCGAGGCCACCGGATCGGAACGCTCGATCTCCGTCGGCGGCGTGGAGACGGTGCCGATGTCGGCCTTCGACGGCATCGACTACGTGGCGCTCGGTCACCTGCACTCGCCGCAGACCCTCGCGGAGTCGGTGCGGTACTCCGGCTCGCCGCTGCCGTATTCGTTCGCCGAGAACTCTCACCGCAAGGCGGTCTGGATCGTCGAGCTCGACGCCGCGGGCCTGCACGCGGTCGAACGCCGGGAGCTGCCGGTGGTGCGCGGGCTCAGCCGGCTCACCGGCACGCTGGACGAATTGTGCACCGGCGCGGCGTATTCCGACGCGGTCGAGCACTACGTCTCGGCCACGCTGACCGATCACGCCCGCCCCGTCGACCCGCTGCGCAAACTGCGCGAGCGCTTTCCCCATGCCGTGCACGTGGAATGGTCACGCCCGGAGGGGAATCCGGAACTGCGCTACCGTGAGCGCGTGCACGGACGCCGCGACACCGAAGTAGCGCACAGCTTCCTCTCCGATGTCCGCGGTGTGCCCACCGACGGTGAGATGACGTGGCTCGAGCGCGCGCTCGCCGCGGCGGTCGCCGAACCCGAGCGCCCCGCCGCCGGGCCGACGCTGCTCGGGGAACTGTCTGCATGAGGCTGCATCGGCTGGAGATGACAGCGTTCGGCCCCTTCGCCGAGACCACCGTGGTGGATTTCGACGCGCTCGGAGCCGACGGATTGTTCCTGCTGCACGGGCAGACCGGCGCGGGCAAGACGACCGTGCTGGACGCGATCGCGTTCGCGCTCTACGGGCGGGTGCCCGGCGCGCGCGGCGAGAGCAAGCGGCTGCACTCCGATCACGCGCCGGAGCAGACGCCGCCACAGGTGGTGCTGGAGGCGACGCTCGGCGGCCGGCGCCTGCGGCTGACCAGGGTTCCCGAGTTCGAGCGGCCCAAGCTGCGCGGCACCGGCATGCGTACCGAGCAGGCCAAGGCGACGCTGGCGTGGCTGGACGGGCGCGGCGAGAACCTGTCGCGCATCCCCGATATCGGGGAGGAGATCGTCCGGCTGCTCGGCATGAGCGCCGACCAGTTCTTCCAGGTCGTGCTGCTGCCCCAGGGCGATTTCGCGCGGTTCCTGCGCGCGGACAACGAGGATCGCGAGAAGCTGCTCGAAAAGCTCTTCGACACCGAGCGTTTCGGCACCGCCGAGCAGTGGCTCGCCGACAAGCGCCGGTCCTCGGCCGCCGATCTGGAACAGCGCCGCCAGGGCATCGAGCGGCTGATCGCCCAGATCCGCGGCGCGGCCGGGTTGAGCGTCACCGAGTCCGTGGGCACCGTGGAATCGGTCGCCTGGTCTCAGGACCTGCTCGCCACCGCCCGCGCCGACCTCACCGCCGCGACCGCGGAAACCGCCCGCTGCCAACAGGAATCGGCACAGCTGGGCAAGCTGGCCGAGGAACAGCGCAGACTGCACGAACTGCGCCGCCGCATGTCCGCCGCGCGAGCACAATTGTCCGGCTACACCGCGGGCGCCGACCATCGTGCGGCCTTGCAGGCCGAGCTGGAGGCGGCACGGCGGGCGCAGCCCGTCGCCGACGCGATCGACGAGGCGCGGTCGGCGGTCATGGCGAGCCGCCGGAGCGAGAGCGACATGCGGGACGCTGCCGCGCATCTCGTCGCGGCGCTGCTCGAGCCCGCGGCGGCCGAAGTCGGCGGCCGGGAATTGCTCACGGACCAGGCCGCCGGTGCGCCGGTCGACGACCAGGCCACGCAATCGGATACCGGTGCGGCCGATCGGACCGGGTCGCCGACGATCCGCTTCGACGCCGACATCGATGCGGCCGTCCGGCGGTGGAGCACTCAGCTCGGGGCGCTCGAGGAGGTCGGGGCGGACGCGGCGACGGCGGACAAGCTCAGCGGTGAGGTGCGCAGGCTGCGCGCGGAAGACACCACTGCGGCAGGGCGGATCGACAAGCTGGTGCGGTTGCGGGAGCAACTCCCGGCATCGATCAGCGGTGTGGAAGCCCGTTTGCGCGAGGCCACCGAAGCCACGGCGCTGCTGCCCGCGCTGACCGCGGAGTGCGAGCGATTGCAGACCGCCGCCGGTGCGGCGATCGAGCTGGCCAAGCATCGGCAGGCCCTCGACGCCGCGCGCGTGGAGTTCGAATCCGCGCGTGGCGCACACAATGACGCCAAGGAGCGCGTGCTCGAACTGCGCGAGCGCCGCCTCGCGGGCATGGCCGCGGAACTGGCCGGTCAGCTGACCGACGGCGCACCCTGCACCGTGTGCGGCTCGGCCGAGCACCCGGCCCCCGCGCGCCCGACCTCGGACGCGGTGTCCAAGGAGGCGGAGCTGGCGGCCGAAGCCGCCGCCCGCACCGCCGAGGACAATCGCGACCGCGTCCTGGCCCGCAGCACCGAACTGGAACGCGAGATCGAGGGCCTGATCGCCCGGGGCGGCGACACCGACCGCGTCGAACTCGCCACGGCCCTGCGCAGCGCCACCGACCGATACCAGGACGCCGCCGAAACCGCCACGCTAACCGCCGGTCTCACCGCCGAACTGACCCGGCTGCGCACCGACGAATCCCGCTTGCACGACGACCTCCGCGCCGCCGATACGCGCCGCGGGACCATCACCACCCAGATCAGCGGCATCGCGGAGCGGTTGGTCGAACTGACCGGCCGGCTGCGCGCCGCGGCGGGGTCCGACGAAACCATCGACCGCCGCCGCGCCCGCCTGGACACCCTGGTCGCCCTCGCCACCACCTACCGTGATGCCCGCGCTCGAGCCGCCGCTTCCCGCGACGCCGTCACCGCGGTCGCGGACCGCGTCGAAAGCCTCGCCACGGCAGCCGGTTTCGTCATCGATGCGTCCGGGGGAGCGAGTGTCGAACCCGGCAGCGTCGAGGCGGGGGACACCACTCCAGGTGGTGCAGCGGTGGCGGCCACCGCGCGCGACCGAACGGCGACAGGCGAACACCGAGATGCGGAGGCGCGCGCTTCGGCGTCGCGAGAACGGTTGTCGCGCAACGGTGTACCTCGGGACGACGTGGCTCTGCTCACCGCCTACGCCAAGGTCGTCACCGCCGCCTCGCGAACCGCGCAGCGGCAGAGCGAGATCGAAGCGGAGTTGGTGGCGGCCGACCGGGCGCGAGCGCACGCGGAGACGGTCCTGGCCGAACCCGAGGTGCGCGCCGCCGCCGCTGCCGAACCCGGCGATCTGGCCGAGTTGGAACGCGCGGTGCGGCAGGCACAGGAGCAGCTGAACACCGCGGTTGCCGCGCACGCCGACGCGAGCCGCCGGGTGAAGTTGCTCGAGGAACTCGGCGGGCAGCTGTGGACCGAAGTCGATCGCATCGCTCCGCTGCAGCGGTCCCATGAGGAGCTGGCCGGGCTGGCCGAAGTCGTCGCGGGGCGCGGTGCGAACAACCGCCGGATGTCGTTGCGCTCCTATGTGCTTGCCGCCCGCCTGGAGGAGGTCGCCCTCGCCGGTTCGGTGCGCCTGCGCCGGATGTCCAGCGGCCGTTACGAATTCGTCCACACCGACAAGGCCGGCCCGCGTGGCCGCCGCGGCGGGCTCGGCCTCGACATCCGCGACGACTACACCGGCGCCATCCGCCCGGCGAAGACCCTCTCCGGCGGCGAGACCTTCATGGCCTCCCTGTCGCTGGCCCTCGGCCTGGCCGACACCGTGGCCGCCGAATCCGGCGGCATCGTCCTGGACACCTTGTTCATCGATGAGGGGTTCGGCGGTTTGGACGCCGACACCCTCGACGCCGTCATGGGCGTCCTGGACGAACTCCGTTCCAACGGCCGTGTGGTCGGCGTCGTCAGCCACGTCGACGAGATGCGCCAGCGCATCCCCAGCCGCCTGCACGTCCGCCGCACCCCTACCGGCTCCCACCTGCACACCATCGTCGCCTGAGGCGTGCCGGCCCGATTCACGCTTCGTGGTCGAGCAACCACCGCTTGGCGTCGAGCCCCCAGCGGAACCCGCCCAGCGCCCCGCCGATGCGCAGCACCCGATGGCAGGGCACGAACAGGGCGGCGGCGTTGCGGGCGCAGGCGTTGGCGGCGGCGCGGGTGGCCGCGGGCCGGCCGGACAGCGCCGCGTACTCGGTGTAGGTGACGGGTTCTCCGGCCGGGATCTTGCGCAGTACGTCCCAGGCGTGGCTGAGGAACTCCCCGGACTGCTGGCGGACCGGAATCGCATCGATCGCGGTGAGTTCACCGGCGTGGTAGGCGATCACGGCCTCGCTCACCGGGCCGAGCGAATCCCGTTGCCGCAGTGCGGTGGGCCGCAGCGCGGTGTGGATCAGCTGGCGCAGGTTCTCGGCATCGGCGGTCCAGCCGGAGGCCAGCACGGCGCCGTCGGCGGCGGTGATGGCGGTGAAGGGGCCGATGGGGGTGTCCAGGACGGTGAAGTCGGCAGTGCTCATGAGTTTCGTCCGTTCTTCTTGGGGCCGGGGGTTTTCCGGGCAGCGGCGGCGGCGCGATCGGTCAGCGCCGCCTTCCACAGGTGCATGGAGAGATAGGAGCGCCAGGGGGCGTACCCGGCGGTGTCGGTCAGGTCGAGGCCGAGCAGGGTCGCGCCCTGCCGGACCACCAGGTCGGTGCCGAGCAGGATGTCGGGGTCGGCCAGCAGGCGCATGGTCACGTAGTCGGCGGTCCACGGGCCGACGCCGTCGAGGGCCAGCAGGTCGCGGCGTAGCTCGGCGGCGGTGCGGCCCTGGTGTAGTTGCAGGTCGCCGCTGGCCAGCGCGGTCGCCGCGCCGACGATGGAGCGGATCCGCTTGGCGGGCCCGGTCAGCACCTCGGCGCCGTGCTCGGCGATCGCCTCGGGGGTGGGGAACAGCCGGGGCAGCAGTCCGTCGATCGGGGTGCCGAGCGCGTGCACCAGGCGCGCGGTGTGCGTGGCGGCCGCCGAGACCGAGATCTGCTGCCCGATCATGGTGCGCAGCAACAGTTCCGGGCCGTCCAGGCAGCCGGGCACGCGGATGCCCGGGGTGAACCGGGGGCGCACGGGCTGGAGCGGCGGCGGCTCGGTTTCCTGGGCGCGGGCGGCGCCGGCGTCGGGCAGGCCGTCGGCGGCGAGGTCGGGCGGGGTGGTCTCGGTCGGCCGGGCGCCGAGCACCTCGTCGATGCCCACCGGGTCGGCGTCGAGATCCAGCAGGTGCCGCAGCCGGGCCACCGTCGGCGCGAGGTCGCGCATGTCGGTGAGCGCGAGTTCGGCCCGCACGTGATCGCTCTGGAAGCTCAGGCGGGCGGCGGCGTGCCCGTGCGGGGTGCGCAGGGCCCGGGTGTAGGCCCGGTCCTCCCACAGCTCCATGCCCGGTGTCACGTGCGCCGAGAGGAACCATTCCAGCCAGGCGCGGTCCAGCGGCTCCCGGAACGGCAACCGCAGCGTCAGGGCCCCGTTCGTGGTGGGGACCGGATCACGCCGGGCTCGCTGTCGCGCCTCGGTCCGCATCACGGTCGGGCTGACCGCGAACACCTCGCGCACCGTGTCGTTGAACTGGCGGATGCTGGCGAAACCGGCCGCGAACGCGATGTCGGACATCGGCATCTCGGTGGTCTGGATCAGCAGCCGCGCGGTGTGCGCGCGGTGCGCCCGGGCCAGCGCCAGGGGGCCCGCGCCCAGTTCGGTGGTGAGTACCCGCGTGAGCTGCCGCTGCGAGTAGCCGAGCGTGGCCGCGAGCGCGGGCACGCCGCCCCGCTCGATGACACCGTCCCCGATCAGCCGCATCGCCCGCGCGGCCAGGTCGGCGCGGGTGTTCCACAGCGGTGACCCGGGCGCGGCGTCCGGCAGGCACCGGCGGCAGGCCCGGTATCCGGCCTGCTGCGCCGCCGCCGCGGTGGGCAGGAAGCTGACGTTCGTCGGCTTCGGTGTGATCGCCGGGCAGGAGGGCCGGCAATAGATGCCGGTGGTCCGCACCGCGGTGAAGAACTGCCCGTCGAATCGGGAGTCTCGCGTCGAGACCGCCCGATAACACCGTTCGAAATCCAACGCCATGATCGTCACGCATTCCACAATGTCAGCTATGCGGGCGGCGTGCTAGCGGAAAAAGGACATCGCCCCCGAGGCTGTGTAGTCGCACAAATCGTGGGCGCGACGCTGGTGTGCGCGCCCAGTCCGCCCCCGGAATCGGGGGCAGGAGAATGCGGGGCTACGGCGCGGCAATGCTGACGCATAATGTGGTCCGCGCTGCTCCGAGGGATTCTCGAGGGCGGAATAGTGCTCGAGCAAAAGGAATTCGGATGAAACGATCCTTCGCCGCCGCCACCCTCGCCGGCGCGCTACTGCTGACCCCGATGGCTGCCGCGCAAGCCGCCCCCGCGGTCGCCGCGCCGGTCGCGACGAAGTGGTGCAGCAACTGGCCCGGTGGCAACCCCGTTCCGTGCACGCCTTTCCTGCTGCTCCTGGAGGCGCTGAGCGCGGGATCGGCCAGTCTTTCCGCGGAGTCCTGACCCCTACGTGACGGCCCGGCCACCCTTCGCGGGTGGCCGGGCCGTTTCGTGTTCAGCAGCAGCGATTCTGCGGCTTGCGCTCGGCTTCGTCGTACCGATCGCGCCAGTACTGCCGCTCGCTCGGGATCTCGCACCCGGGATGCTCGCGCCGCAGATGCGCCACGTACCGCTGGTAGTCCTGCCCGCCGATGATCGCGTTGTACCACCGCAGCAGGTCGCGCGGCGCGTCGAGCAGACGCCGCAGGGCGGCCGGTCGCGTGGACCGGCCGCCCTGCGGTGCAACGGGATTCGTCACTTGGCGAGACTCACATCGGATTCGGAGCCGTGCCCGCCGCGTGCGGGCACCTTGCCCGCCGCCACCAGCTCGTCCCACTCCTTCTGCACTTCCTTCTCCGCCGGAGTCGGGAAGAACCCGCTCGGCTCGAAGATGCGCGAGGGCTCCTCGGGCGTCTCGGTGGTCTCCGAACCGCCCTTGCGCCAGGCCTTGTAGCAGACCAGCGCGCCGACGACGGCCACGATCAGCACCATGGCGGCGAACACGATCGACAGCGTGCCCTGGATGAAGGTGTTGCGCACGACGATGTCGACCTCGGCGGGCGTCTTCGCCGTCAAGCACAGCTTCCCGGCGGCCTGGGCCTGTTCGCAGATACTGTGCTGCTTCCAGTAGCCCACCTTCGGATCGGCGGAGAAGATCTTCTGCCAGGACGCGGTCATCGTGACGAGCAGATCCCAGACCAGCGGAATGCCCGGAATCCAGGCGTACTTCGCGTAGCCCTTCTTCACGATGATCGTCATCACCACGGTCAGCGCGATCGCGGCGAGCAGCTGGTTGGCGATGCCGAACAGCGGGTAGAGCGCGTTGATGCCGCCGAGCGGATCGTTGACGCCCATCAGCAGGATCGAACCCCAGGCCGCGACCACGATCAGCGAGCACACCCAGGCGCCGACCCGCCACGACGGATCCTTGAACTTGCGCAGCGGGCCGCTGAAGTTGCCCAGCGCGTCCGAGACCATGAAGCGCGCGACACGGGTGCCGGCGTCGATGGTGGTGAGGATGAACAGCGCCTCGAACATGATCGCGAAGTGGTACCAGAACGACTTCATGCCCGCGCCGCCGAGGAACTTGGAGAACACCTCCGAGATGCCGACCGCGAGGGTCGGCGCGCCGCCGGTCCGCGAGATGATCGACTTCTCACCGAGATCCGAGGCCGCCTGGCTGAATGTCTCCGGGGTGGCGGGCGGACCGGACAGGCCGAGCGAATTCGTGTACGCCGCCGCCTTTTCCGGGGTGCCGCCGGTGAGCCCGGCGGCCGCGTTCATGCCGAAGTACAGGTGCTGGTCGATGATCGTGGCGGTGATGATGGCCATGACCGCGACGAAGGACTCCATCAGCATGCCGCCGTAGCCGATCATCCGGGCATGCGATTCCTTGGCCAGCAGCTTCGGGGTGGTACCCGAGGACACCAGCGCGTGGAACCCGGACAGCGCACCACAGGCGATGGTGATGAACAGGAACGGGAACAGGCTGCCGGCGAAGGCCGGGCCGGTCTTGTCGAAGGCGAAGTCCGACACGGCGGGCGCCTTCAGCACCGGCATGGTGATCAGGATGCCGATGGCGAGCAGGCCGATGGTGCCGATCTTCATGAAGGTCGACAGGTAGTCGCGCGGGGCCAGCAGCAGCCACACCGGCAGCACCGAGGCGAAGAAGCCGTAGGCGATCAGCAGCCAGGCGATGGTGACCTTGGACAGGGTGAACCAGTCCTCGCCCCAGGCGGTTTCGGAGACCCAGCCGCCGGAGACGATGGCCAGCAGCAGCAGGACGATGCCGATGGCGGAGACCTCACCGACCGCGCCGGGGCGCAGGAATCGCAGGTACACGCCCATGAACAGGGCGATCGGAATGGTCATGCCGATGGAGAAGACACCCCACGGGCTCTCGGCCAGCGCGTTGACCACGACCAGCGCGAGCACCGCCAGCAGGATCATCATGATGACGAGAATGCCGATGATGGCGGCCACGCCGCCGATCGCGCCGAGTTCGTCGCGGGCCATCTGCCCGAGGCTGCGGCCGCGCCGCTTGGTGGAGGCCCACAGCACCAGGTAGTCCTGCACCGCGCCGGCGAAGACCACGCCGACCACGATCCAGATGGTGCCCGGCAGGTAACCCATCTGCGCGGCGAGCACGGGGCCGACCAGCGGGCCGGCGCCGGCGATGGCGGCGAAGTGGTGGCCGTAGAGGACCCGCCGGTCCATCGGCATGTAGTCCTTGCCGTTTTCCAGGATCTCGGCAGGGGTAGCCAGGTCGTCGCGGGGCTTGGCGATCTTCCACTCGATGAACTTCGCGTAGAAGCGGTACGCGGTGATGTAGGTACACACCGCCGCCACGACGATCCACACCGAGTTGACCGATTCGCCGCGCGCGATGGCGATGACCGCCCAGGCGATGGCGCCGAGGATCGCGATCGCGGCGAAGATCGCTTTCTTCTTGGCCGTGATCGGGGTCTTGTCGACCACACCTACCGGAGGTAGATCTGGGTCTGTCCGCAGATATTCGATTGTCGCCATCGAGCCCTCATCTCCTGAAAAAGCGCAGGATCCAGCAGAAACCAGAAAAAACGTAACTGATCGAGGATCCGCGCCGAGTGGATTTCGGCCTGGTGTTGCTCGAGGTTAAGTTCTGTTCAGTGTGTCGGCCGTCACCTGCGTTATAGCCGTGCGTATGCTGCCACGCCACCTCACGTTCCGCCACATCCTTCGGGGAGCCTTAGGCAAGTCTGAACATTCCGATCGGGTGAACGGTCGGTTCGGCGCGACGAACGGTCGCCGGGCCGCGACCGGCGGTCGTGTCCGATTTTGCCGTAAGTATGCTGCAGCGCAGTTCGTGACAGTCCCCACTTCGCTCGAGGCTCGAGGACGGTAGCTCATGACGACACCCCGCGGCGCGTGACCGCCGTCCGCCGCCGGACCCTGCTCGGGGCCGCGCTGGCCGCACCGCTGGCGGCCGGCGGGTGCGGCGCCGACGACGATGCGCTCACCTTCTTCTTCCAGGCGCGCCCGGAGGAGGCCCGGGTCCGGATGCGGATCATCGAGGAGTTCCGCAAGCGGCATCCCGGCATCAAGGTGCGCACCATCATGTCCGGCCCGGATCCGCTGCAGCAGATGCTCACCTACTGCGCGGGCGGCAAATGCCCGGACGTGATGATGGCCTGGGAGTTGCTGTACGCCGGACTCGCCGAGCGCGGCGTCCTGCTGGACCTGCGGACGCTGCTGGACCGCGACCCCGCGTACGCCGACGAACTGCGGCGCGACAGCTATCCGACGCTCTACGACACCTTCACCTACGGCGGCGGCCAGTACGCGCTGCCCGAGCAGTGGTCTGGCGTGTTCCTCTACTACAACCGGCGGATGTGCGCCGCGGCCGGGATCACCCCGCCCGCCCGCTGGACCGAGGCGTGGAGCTTCGACGAGTTCCTGGCCGCCACCCGGGAACTCACCCACCGCACGGGTGACCGGACCGGCCAGTGGGGTTTCGCCGACGCGTGGGTGCCCTACTTCTCCGCGGCCTGCTTCGGGATGAACAACGGCACGGAATGGTTCACCCCGCCGGTGAACCCGACCCGGACCAACCTCGCCGATCCCCGGTTCGCCGCCGGATTCCAGTTCTACGCGGACCTCGCCGTGCGGCACCGGGTGGCCCCGCGGGTCGCCGATCAGCAGTCGGTGTCCGCGCCCGACCTGTTCCGGCGCGGTCGCGCGGCGCTGGCGATGGGCGGGCACTGGCTGTATTCGGAGTTCGCGGGGCAGGACGATCTCGACATCGATCTCACGGTGCTGCCGCACGGCCCGCACGGCGGGCCCGGGGCGATCACCGACGTCGGCTGCACCGGCTTGTCGATCGCGGCGGGCAGCCCGCGCGTCGAGCAGGCCTGGGAATTCGTGAAATTCGCGACGGGGCCGGTGGGGCAGGCGATCGTGGCCGCGTCGGGGCTGTTCGTTCCGGTGCTGCGGTCCGCGATGGCCGCTCCCGGCTTCGCCGCCGCGCACCGGGCGATCGCCAATCTCGAGGTGATGACCGGTGGACCGGCCGCCTCCCGGCCGCTGCCCGTGACACCGGCCTGGGGCAAGGTGTCGGCCCTGCTGGAGCGCGGCGGCAACCGCGTCCTCCGGGGCGCCGCCACTGCGGACTCACTCGCCGGTCCCTATACCTCCGACATCGACGCCCTCCTGGAAAACCGATGAACCCACCCTTGAACGAGCAGTCGCCGGAGACCCGGACGCCGCGACGCTCCCCGCTGCCCGGCGCGCTGGCCCGGCGGCGGGAACGGGCCGGGTGGGGCTTCATCGCGCCGAATCTCGCCGCGGTGCTGGTGTTCCTGGTGTTCCCGCTGGCGTTCTCGCTGTACTTGAGTTTCCACTCGTGGGATCTGTTCAGCGCGCCGCGCTTCGTGGGCATCGCCAACTACCGGCGGCTGTTCGGGTCGGACCCGCTGTTTCTCATCGCGCTGCGGAACACCGCGCTCTTCACCGTGCTCACCCTGGTGCCGACGGTGGCGATCGGGCTCGGCGTCGCGGCGGCGTTGAACCGGACACTGCGCGGCATCGGGATCTTCCGGACGATCGCGTTCCTGCCGCTGGTCGCCTCCACGGTGGCGATGGCGGTGGTGTGGCGGTTCCTGTTCACCACCGACGATGGCCTGCTGAACCTGCTGCTCGGCGGGATCGGCCTGGGCCCCGTGCCGTGGCTGACCGACCCGAACTGGGCGCTGGTCTCGCTGAGCATCGTGACCGTGTGGAAGAGCGTGCCGTTCGCGACGGTCATTCTGCTCGCGGCCTTGCAGGGCGTTCCGGAAACGCTGTACGAGGCGGCGAAGATCGACGGGGCCGGTGCGCTGCGCCGGTTCCGGTCGGTGACGGTGCCGCTGATCCGCGGTCCGCTCTCGTTCGTCTTCGTCATCACGGTGATCAACTCGGTGCAGGCCTTCGATCAGGCCTACGCGCTGACCGGCAGCGGCGGCGGTCCGGAGACCGGCACCTACCTGCTCGGAATCATGTTGTTCCAGCACGCTTTCGGGTTCTACGAGGTGGGCTACGCCTCGGCGCTGGCGTGGGTGATCTTCGCGATCCTGCTGGTGCTGACCCTGCTGCAACTGCGCTTCGCCCGGCGCTCGGAGGTGGAATTGTGAAGGCCCGGAACCGGATCGCGCGCCGCATGCTTTCCGGTGCGCTGGCCTACCTGGCGCTGATCGGCATCGCGTGGTGCGCCCTGCTGCCGATCCTGTGGGCGGTGTCCGGCTCGCTGAAGCGCGACGGCGAGATCACCGAGGCCGCACTGCTGCCCGAGCGCCCGCGGTGGTCCAACTACGGCGAGGTGTTCGACCTGATGCCACTCGGGCGGATGCTGGCCAACACCATGGTCTACGCGGTCTGTGTCACCGCGGGGCAGGTGTTCTTCTGCTCGCTGGCCGGATACGCGTTCGCGCGCTTGCGTTTTCGCGGTCGCGAGGTGCTGTTCGTCGCCTATCTGGCCACGCTGATGGTTCCGTTGACGGTGACGGTGATTCCGCAGTTCCTGCTCATGCGCGCGCTGGGCTGGGTCGACACCCCCTGGGCCATGATCGTGCCCGGACTGTTCGGCAGCGCCTTCGGCACCTACCTCATGCGGCAGTTCTTCCGCACCCTGCCGATGGAATTGGAGGAGGCGGCGATCCTCGACGGCTGCAGCACCTGGCAGGTCTACTGGCGGGTGCTGCTGCCGCACACCCGCCCCGCCCTCATGGTGCTGGCCGTGCTCACCTGGATCACCGTCTGGAACGACTTCCTGTGGCCGCTCATCATGATCCAGCGCAACGAGATCGCCACCGCCACTTTGGGTTTGGTGCGCCTGCAAGGCCAGTATCACACGCAGTGGCCGATCCTCATGGCCGCCGCCGTGATCATTCTGCTGCCGTTGCTCGTGGTCTACGCGATCGCGCAGCGAGCCTTCGTCCGGGGGATCGCCATGTCGGGAATGGGCGGGCGCTGAGGCTTACTCCCCGCGGTAGGTGCCGAAGCTCCAGAGGTTGCCCTCGGGGTCGCGGATGGTGAAGCCGCGCGAGCCGTAGCTCTCGTCGCGCAGCCCGCGCACGATCTCCGCGTTCGCGGCGGTCGCGCGGTCGAACAGTTCGTCGGGGTTGTCGCAGACGACATAGACGTTGTCGATGCCGGCCGGGCGGTTGCAGAACGGGGAGTCGTCGCGGCCGATCGAGCTGTACATGATGCCGCCGCCCAGCGGCCACCGCAGTTCCCCGTGCTCGACGATCGACGGGTCGTTCTCCCGGGCGTAGTGGGAGGTCTCCTGGAAGCCGAAGGTCTCGACGAGGAAGGCGACGGTGCCGCGGGCGTCGGCAAAGGTCAGGCAGGGCCAGAGGTAGGTGGTTCCGGTTTTCGTGGGATTCGTCATGGACCTAGGTTCGGCCCGGAGCCCCTCGATCGTCTTGGACGGATGGAATCTCCTCGGAGAGCCACGTGGTCGGGCTGCATCCGGCCAGTTCGGCGAAGTCGCGATTCAGGTGCGCCTGGTCGTAGTAGCCGCAGGTGGCGGCGACCTGGGCGATGGTGACGAACGACGGCGTGCGCTCCAGCATGCGCCGGGCGCGCTCGAACCGGGTGACGCGCGCGGCCAGCTTGGGACTCAAACCGAATTCCGCGCCGAACTTGCGCGCCAAATGCTGTCGGCTCCAGCCGATTTCGGTCGACAGCGCGCCGATACCGGTGGTGCCGCCGCTGTCCACCACGGCGCGCCACGCCCACGCCAACTCGGGGACGACCAGGCGGTCCGGGCAGGCGAGCCTGGTCAGCACCTGATCACAGGCGGCGAAGCGCTGCGGCCAGGAGGCCGGACCCTGCAACCGCTCCCACAGTTCGTCGCCGACCGGGCCGGCCAGATCGGCGAATTCCAGGCTGACATTCCACAGTTCGCCCGCCGGAACCCCGAACAGCGTGCGGGAGCCGAGCGGGGTCAGCGCGATCGCGACGCCCTCCTGGTCGCCGCCGTGCGCGATGGCGGCGGGCGTGGCCTGCAACCCGCTGAGCACGCACCGGTAATCCGCCGGCCGCTGGCGCGGGTCCGTCTGCGCGACAACATCGATAGTGGGGCCGATGGCCACGATGAAGGTGAGATGGCGCGAGGGCAGCCCGCGGTGCAGGCCCGGCCGATAGCCCGTCATGCGATAGCCGAGGTAGTGATCGATGAACCCCGCCAGGGCGGGCGCGGGTGCGGCCGTCACCACCTCCGTGGTCGGCTCCATGACGCTCACGCTACGCCGTCGTCGCAGGTTGGTGCCGCGGTGGCCGCGCACAGCGGGGCGCGGGCGGCGGTGAGATGTCGCACATGGACCAGCAGGAGCGGTAGATATCGGTTGCTACCCGGTTACCGTTACGCGTTCTCACGTTTTTCAGGAGGTGTCATGCGACGGGTCGGGTACGAGCGCAGCGGTGGTCCCGAGGTTCTCGAACTGTCGACGGCGGAGGTTCCGGTGCCGGGGCCCGGCGAACTCCTGGTCAAGGTGCAGGCGATCGGGGTGACGCTGCCCGTCGTCCGCAAGGTGCGCGAATCCGCCGATCCGATCCCGCTCGGCGGGGAAATCGCAGGTGAGATCGTCGCGGTCGGTGACGGCGTGACCGGTTACACCCCCGGCTACCGCGTCGTCGGCCTGTGTTTCGGCCACGGCTACGCCGAGTACGCGATCCTGGCCGCCGACATGGCTTCTCCGATCCCGGACGGCGCTTCCGCCGTCGACGCGGTGGCCCTGGTGCGTAGCGGTCTGGTTGCTCTCGGCGCGCTCGACGCCGCCCGCCCGGTCGCCGGCGAAACCGCGCTGATCACCGCCGCCGCCAGCGGTATCGGCCACCTGGCCGTGCAACTCGCGCGAGTGCGCGGGGCCGCCCGCGTGGTGGGCGCGGTCTCCGACCCCGCCAAGGCCGAGTTCGTGCGCGAACTCGGCGCCGACGACGTCGTCACCTACGACCAGGACACCTGGGGCGCCCCCGCCGACTACGCCCTCGACGCGGTCGGCGGCAAACTGCTCACACCCGCCCTGGACGCGCTGGCGCCCGGCGGCCGCCTCGTCGCCTACAGCTCCGGCGGCGGCACCATCGAAGCCTTCGACCTGCTGGCCGCCGCCAAGTCGGTGATCGGTTTCCAGATCCGCCGCATCGCCCAGCAGCAGCCCGAGCTCTACGACCACTGGCGCCAAGAGCTCTGGCAGTACTTCGCCTCCGGTCAGGTCCGGCCCGTGCACACCGAGTTCGCGCTCGCCGAGGCGGCGCAGGCGCACGCCCTGATCGAGGCCCGCGCGAACCTGGGCAAGGTCGTCCTCATTCCCTGATCCGGCACCGCGTAGACTCTCCTACTCGTGAGTCTCACCCTCGGAATCGTCGGCCTGCCCAACGTCGGAAAGTCGACGCTGTTCAATGCGTTGACCAAGAACGACGTGCTGGCCGCGAACTACCCGTTCGCGACCATCGAGCCGAACGTCGGGGTGGTGCCGTTGCCGGACCCGCGCCTGGACAAGCTGGCCGAGATCTTCAGCTCGGAGCGGATCGTCCCGGCCGTGGTGTCCTTCGTCGACATCGCGGGCATCGTCAAGGGCGCCTCCGAGGGCGCGGGCCTGGGCAACAAGTTCCTCGCCAACATTCGTGAGGCCGACGCCATCTGCCAGGTGGTGCGCGTGTTCGCCGACGACGACGTGATCCACGTCGACGGCAAGGTGGACCCGGCCTCCGATATCGAGGTGATCGAGACCGAGCTGATCCTCGCCGACCTGCAGACGCTGGAGAAGGCGGTCCCGCGCTTCGAGAAGGAAGCAAAGATCAAGAAGGACCGCAAGCCGATCGCCGACGCCGCCAAGGCGGCCCAGGAGGTCCTCAACGCGGGCACCACGTTGTTCGCGGCCGGCAACAAGGTCGACACCGACCTGCTCAAGGAACTGTCGCTGCTCACCATCAAGCCGTTCCTCTACGTCTTCAACGCCGACGAGTCCGTGCTCACCGACGAGGCCAAGGTCGCCGAGCTCAAAGCCACCGTCGCCCCCGCCGACGCCGTCTTCCTCGACGCCAAGGTCGAAGCCGAACTGCTCGAACTCGACGACGAATCCGCCCTGGAACTCCTGGAATCCATCGGCCAGACCGAACCCGGCCTGCACGCCCTGGCCCGCGCCGGCTTCCACACCCTCGGCCTGCAGACCTACCTCACCGCCGGCCCCAAAGAAGCCCGCGCCTGGACCATCCACCAGGGCGACACCGCCCCCAAAGCCGCCGGCGTCATCCACACCGACTTCGAACGCGGCTTCATCAAAGCCGAAATCGTCGCCTTCGACGACCTCGTCGCCGCCGGTTCCATGGCGGCCGCCAAGGCGGCGGGGAAGGTGCGGATGGAGGGTAAGGACTACGTCATGACCGACGGCGATGTCGTCGAGTTCCGCTTCAACGTGTAGGCGTGCTGTCGAGGAACAAGTAGCTGGCCAGCGCTGTTTCGGTGCGCTGCTGAGACTCTGAGCCCTGTCCTATCGGACGGGGCTCAGCGCGTTGTGGAGCGTCGGCGTAGGAGGGGCCACCCGCGCGATAAGCGGCATGAGCGCGCACTTGAGTTTGCTAGAGCCAGCCTGGCGAACTCATTGAGGTAGCCTCGTCGCTTGCGTCTGGCTACACCACGGGTTCAGTAGCGTCCGCGCCCGCTCGCGCGGCGGAGTACGCGGGGAATGCCGTGGCCAAACCGGCATCGAAGGCAGCGGCCTGCTCGAACGAGTCCAAGGCGTTGATCTTGTCCCGGCCTCGGTACCAGTTCATCAGCGCCGCGGCATCGGACATGCGGTCGTTCGCCACACACAGCGCGACCACGTTTCGAAACAGCCGCGGATTGATGTTGTCCAACCCGTACCTGGTCGGGGTCTTGGCCACGGTGATCAACTTGTCGAGCGAATCGTGCTGGGCAAACCATTCGCTGACCGGTCCGACGGCGTGATCATGGAACAAGCGGACCGCCTCAGGGATATCGGCGGCCTCGAAAATCGTTACCTCACTGCGCAGCTGCGGCGCCGTCTTGAAGTCGCTGAACCCGGTCGAATCCAGCGATTGCTTGCGAATCGACTCGGGTGTGGCTCTGCGTGACAAAGATTCGAGCGGAACCCGTAGCAAGATCTCGTTGGCTTCGGGAGACATCACTCCCGCCCCACCGGAGACACAAAGGCCGCCGAATCGGCCGGGATGAATGCCGGCGAACACTCGCGCCGACAGCGTCGACACTCCGGCGACGTCCCGAGTGAACCAGCCCCCTTCGCCTTCACCAGGAATAGGCCCGGCTGTGAACCCGAGCGCCTCGAACTCGCTCGACAAGGCCGACCACACCTGTTTCTTCAGCGAGGATTCCCGCAGGGCTCGCACATCCGCATCAGGATCTCCCGACCCGATCTCCGGCTTGGCTCGTCTCGGTTGCGATGGCCGCGATGGCCGATCCCACAACCACCGGCCGTTGTCGAGGACGAGCTCTTTCCACACCTGCTCGTCAGAGAATTTGAAGTGCGCGACCGTAATCGACCCGTCGGGGTAGAACTGAGAGGACTCGATCCAGGGAGCCAGCCAGGCGAAGAACCGGGCAAGCGAATCCAGCTCATCGGCGTCGATCTCCTGCCTGCCCGCGATACGCCAACCTCGCTCTCCGGGCTGAGTGATCTCGGCAAACAACCACTCGCTGTCGCGGTAATACCCGCGACCGTGCTCGAAAGGGACTGGTACACCTGCAACGTCGGCTGTTACGACAGCGGGAGAGCGTTTTTCCAAGCCGAGGTGCCACCGGAGTTCGTCGAGCGCCTTCGGCGGAACTTCGGTGAGGTCCAGAGCAAATTCGAGATTGTAGAAAGCGTTGACCACGCCGACACCCTACGATCCGCGTACGACAACTGCGATAGCCCCGAGGAGTGACCTCGAGGCCGACAACGACGTACTCAACTCGGCATTAGCGGATGTGCCTCAGAGGGTTCTCACATTCCCATACGTGCCGCAACAGCGGCAGTTCGGGGAGTGTCATGATCGGGCGATGGATGAGTACTTCTGGCCTGAGTACGACGGGTGGGGGCAACGAGCACGCCGTGCCTGGTCGACCATGGTGAACCGCTGCCAGTCGGAAGCTCCGTAACGGGCAAGGTGATCGGGCGACAGCCTTTTGGTGTCTTCATCGACCTCGATCAAACGCCGGATGCTGTTGGTCTCCAGCGAATCACAGCCCTGCCCCAGGGCGTCCTGCTCCCCGCCCGAGGTGAGCTTGTCGACGGCTGAGTGCTCTGGCATGAAGCCTCCAACTGCGAGGTGATCGTGTCGTCTCCGGCAAGTGATGAACCTGCTGGCCCCAGTCGGGCATCAGCGTGCACTGCCGGCGGCCGGCAGCTGGTTGCTTCAGTCACCGACAGTGTCGGGAATCCGTCATTTTCGGCACCCGCATCGACGCAAGCGCTGAGGGGCTCCCATCAAGCCAGGGTCACGATTTGCATACGTTGCCTAACAAAACTTCCCGCGGGCATCGATTGACCCAGCAGTAGACGCGAATCAGCGCGGTTGCATACGGATCGGAGAGACATGAAAGACGCGGTACGAGTGAGTGCGCTGATAGCCGTCTTCGTGGCATCGGTGGCGGGCTGCAGTACGGAAAACGATTCGGCGACAACGTCATCGACCACGCGGGCGAGTAGCGCGGCACCCACGACTCCGAAAGAGACGGCGGGCGGCCAGCAACCGGACAGTGGGGACCCGGCAGCGCCTGAAGCCACCGAGGCACCCGGAATGCCTTCGGAACCGGGCACGCCGCCGGTGACCTCGAAACCACAACCGGCCAACGACATCAGCGGACCGGGACGCTGCATTGATCCCGCCTCCACCGGTGTGCAGAACGCCCTCGGCCGTCTGGGCGACAGGTGGGTTGCCTCGCAGGCCTCGACCGACCAGCCGGGTAAGTGCGGCGAGCTGCTGTGGGTGCGGGCCGTAGGCGGCAACTCGGCGGCCGCCCCGGTCCACGTGCTCTTTTTCGGCGACGGCGAATGGCTGGGCACCGCAACGTCGGATCCCTATGCCTTCACCAGCGTCGTCGGTGCCAGCGGAAACGCGGTCACCGTCCAGTACAAATGGCTGGTCGGCGACGAGCCGTTCGCGGCACCGCAGGGCGGTCCGGCGACGATCACCTACACCTGGAACGGCTCGAAGCTCACGATGAGCCAGCCCCTGCCGCCGGAAGTGACCCACCCGCGCTAGACCCGAAGTAGGTCGAAGGGCGGATACAGCACCTCCCGAGGCTGGACCGAGGCCGGCCCTCGGTCTCACCACCTCGGGTCCCTGTTCTGTGTTGGACACTTTTCGGCAACCTCAAGATCAGCTATAGATCGACGAGATTGTTCGAATGTCAGTAACGAACGCTTCTGTTCGCCGATTTTCCCAGGAACCTATCCCTTGGAGGAAATCAAATGACCAGTCGTGCAACAAGATTCGCTGTCGCATCGGCAGCCGCCGCGATCATGTTCGCGGGCGCCGCCCCGGCCATCGCGGCCCCGCAGGTCCCGACCGCTCCGGTCGCCCCCGTCGCCCAGCCCGGCGACACCGGCTCGTCGGCCCTCGACACGACAATAGGTCTGTTCCGGCTGATCATGTGCGGCCCTTGGGGCGCCGCCGAGCCGCACCCGAACCCCGTCTGTCGCTGAGGTTCATCTCACACGCGAAGGCGCTGGCCGCAAGGTCCGCGCATGCGAGCGTTCGAGCCGGTCGGCACCGGACGCCCCTGGATCGACCCCAATTTGTCCTTGACGTGAAAAGCATTGCGGAAGAGAGCGTTTACTATGACTGTCACAAACCGGCCAGGTCTCGTGCTGGCGGCGCTCGGCGCCGTAACCTGCGCGGTGGTGCTCGGCGCGCCGCAGGCGGGTGCCGCAGTAACCAACCTCGAGATCGTGCCGAACGCCGCGGACTGCTCGTACACCATCACCGCGACCGCGCAGCCGGGTACCGCGGTGTCGTTCTACGATGCCGATGCCGAGGGCTTCGGTACCCGAGACACCTTCCAGCCGAATACCCCGGCGGTCGACGACTCCGGGAAGGCGACCACCACCTGGAAGCCAGGCACGAAGGGGCAGCACAAGATCTACGCGCAGGAATCACCCACTGGTGATGCCACCTTCACCCAGACTGTCAACGTCGACCAAAACCCCACCTGCGGCAAGCCGTCGACCGGTAGCGCAGATATCCCCGGCTTCCCGGGTATCGGCTGATCCGAAAGGCCGCGCACCCGGCAGTTCATACCGCCGGGTGTCCGCTGGGCAAGAAGACGGCAAGATCGCCTGAGACTGCCACCCGTCGTCTGCAATCACCGGCGGCGGGTGGCCGCGGCCGGGTCGGCGTGCTGTGGAAACACGCCAACACGCCGGCCCCGGTGACCTCGCCCCGCGCCGAACACCACGGCCTCGACGTCGCCGAGCACGACCACCACGATCATGCCGCGTGAACCGCTGCGAATCCGGACATTTCGATCGAGACCCGCCCACCTGCAGCGTCGCTCACTCGAAACCATCGGAAAGCGGGGCCCCGGCAGGGGGAACCGTTCACGCGTTGTGCGCCAGCCAGGCATCGATTTGCTGACCGGCGAACATCATGAGTGAGCCCTGCGCGATGCCGAATTCCTTTCCGTGCAAGCCGATCTCGGGCTGGCTCGTGCCCAGGATCTCCGGTGCACCGGTGACGACCAGCTTGCCCTGCTCGCAGTGGCCGGTGACTTGAGTCGGGTAGCGGACGAACCCGGTCGGATAGTCGGCGGCGTTTCGAACCAAACCCCGCGCCTGGAACTGGGTGTCCAGCGGGAGTTCGGTGTCCTCGGGCCGTCCGGCCAGTAGCGCCGCCGGGTTGGTGCAGATCTCGCCGATACCGAGGGGGCTGCTCTGACCGGCTGGGAAGGTGTGGAATGCCAGCACGCATCCAGTCGGTATCGGTGCGGAGGCAGAGGTTCGAGCGCATCCGGAGATTGTGCGAAAGCTGGACGGGGTCACGTGCCCGCCGAGAATCATCGCGGCAATCAGATGGGTCCGCACATCGGGATCGGTGTCGACCCGGGCGCGGATCAGCGCCGCTGCGATACCGGCGCCCTGGGAATGGCCGAGGATCAGCACACCGCGCCGCTGTCCGGTCGCCGGGTCGATGTTGTCGTGAGTCCAGTAGTCGTCCCATGCTTGCTCGATGTCACCGATCCCGGTCTGGTGCCCCACCACGGTGCCGCCCTCCAGGGTCGGCGGCGTAACGATCGCCGCGACCGATGGCACCTGTCGGTAGACGGGCGCGAACATTCGGCACCGGCTCAGTAGCGGTGCCGCCTGAACCAGCAGGGTGGCGGTTTGGGCGTCGGTCGGCATCGGTGGGCTATTGCCCGTCTGTAACAGCGGATTCGGCAATTGATCCACGGTGGGATAGATGTAGAAGCAGTCGACCTCCGGTGACCGCGGCACGGTCGCCGGCGTTACCGATGTGGACCCGTCGGCCGCTACCACCGTGGTGTCCAATGGCACCAGACGGTTCGATTGCGGCAGACGTGCGGTGAACGGTCCGCCAACCTGTGGGTTTCCGTCAGCGTCCTGGTTACATGGGTTGTCGCCGAGTCCCGGCTTGCACAACCACACCGGACTCGCCAATGGCGAAGTCGGCCACGGATATGCCTTTGCCGGTGCAGCTTGTGTGCTTACCAGTGCTGCGCCAACGAATACGGCGATCGACCAACTCCACCTACTGATCACACTCAATGCTTTCCCCCTCCGCCGCAATACTGCCCGCCTCGTAGCGCGCTCGCCAGTTGGCAAGTTCAAGGGCAACTGCGGCGGTTTGCCGCTGACTCAGCGCCGCGCGGTGTGAGTGCGTCTCCGACGAACTCGATCGCGTTCCGGGTCCGGACTTCGGCTTCGGGCCCGATGTGGCCGGCACCTTGGACCAGGCGCAACTCGTGGCCGATGCGAAGTTCGGTGAGCACCTCGCCCAGGTACCCCGCGCCCTCGTGCAATCGGAACTCGTCTTCGGCACCGCAGTCCACCAGCACGGGGAGCGCGGCCCCGCGGATCCTGGCGGCGTTGCGGCGCGCCCTGGCATAGACGGAGTTCTCGGCGTAGGTCCCGGCGTCGCCGGTGCCGTAGGACATCGACCTGTGCAGGTCGCCCAGGACGGAAGGCGTGTTCACCTCGGCAACCGTCTGTGGTGTCTCGCCGGGAAAGATCGCAGGCGATATCGCCGCGACGGCAGCGAAGCGTTCGGGCTCGGCGAAGGCCGCCAGCAGGGCGCCGTAGCCGCCCATCGACACGCCGATGAGAGCATTTGCGGTGAACGGGCCGTGATGGCTCGCGGCAAGATGCTCGGGA
Source organism: Nocardia sp. NPDC050435 (assembly GCF_040655395.1). Lineage (NCBI taxonomy): Bacteria > Bacillati > Actinomycetota > Actinomycetes > Mycobacteriales > Nocardiaceae > Nocardia > Nocardia sp. NPDC050435. Next base: position 61,306 of record NZ_JBFAJW010000019.1, on the reverse strand, counting down.
AACTCCTTGCTGATCAACGTCTCCCACGACTCGCCACCCGGCCAGTTCAGATAGAAGCCTCCTGCGGTGGGAGTGCTCGGGCAAGCGATAACAGCGCGAGGAAACCGGCCGCGCCGGGCGAGTTCCTCGTACAGCGGCCTGGCCAGAACCAGCGACGCCGAGGACGACATCGCGCCGTGCAGGTGCAGGACGAGTGGCACATCTTCGCCCACCTCGAGATCGGCGGGGAGCAGAACCCGGTATTCGACTTCACGGCCGACCGCTGTCGAGGTGAACCGACCCTCGGTGAGCTCCATAGTGCGGCATCTCCCATCGTTAATTTTGCCATCGTGGTAAATTTGCCATCATGGTAGAAGTGACGCATCGGGAGCGCAAACGGGCACAGACACGGCAACGCATCTCCGACACGGCGACCCGGCTGTTCGAGAGAGACGGTTTCGAGAGCGTCACCTTGGCTCAAATCGCCACGGCGGCAGACGTTTCGGTGAAGACGGTGACCAACTACTTCGGTGCGAAGGAAGACCTGTTCTTCGACGCCGAGCCTGCCGTCCTCGCGACGCTCACCGCCGCGATCCAGGGATCCGAACCGGCCTCGGCGACAGCGGCGCTTCGGCCGCTACTCCTCGAGGGCCCTCTGCTCGCGGGTCCATGCCCGTGGGCTCGGGTCGACGCCGATTTGTGGCAGGGCATGCGCGATTGGACCCGGTGCGAGTCCGAGTCGGTGACGCTCAGAAACCGGCGCTCCTCGATCCTGCAGTCGTGGCTGGTCCCGCTGGCCGGTGCCACTGGATCGATGCCCTGGGCGGCCCTGATGATCGGCGCACTGGCTCTGCGCCATCATCTTCTCCAGGAAGGGCTTCTCGAGGGGGCGAGCCCGGCCGTGGTCGACAAGCGCATGAGTGACGTTGTCGGTCAGGCCCTTGACGCCATCGAAGTAGGCTTCGGCCCGCCCGCGCGCTGATCAATCGGACGGGGCTCAGCGAATAGTTGGGTGCCGGAGTCGATGGAGAGTCAGCCGCGCAGATCCTCGCCAAAATCTGATCCAGCTGCCCGGTAGCTTCGACCACCGACACGCTGGAGCTGGCCCGCTCTCATCGAAACGCTTGGCAAGGCAGCCACCAGCCTGGCGGCCTGTCAGCCCAATGCGGAATGGGCGGCGCTGTCGCTGATTTCGAGCAGGCGGCGGCGCGCCTTCGGATCATCGGCCTGCGGGTGCGGACGGCTCTGCCTGGTGCCGTTGAAATACCGGCCTGTTGTCTGGGAAAGATCAGGGTCGCAGATCAGTCGGAGGGTCGCGTCGGTTCCCTCGGCGACGGTGCTGATCGGCGTAACGCCGGAGCTGACCACCATGGTCGTCGCCATGAGAGTGGCAGGGTGCAGGGCGTTTACGGTGACACCGGTGCCGTCGAGCTCCTCGGCGTACTCGATGGTCGCCATGATCATCGCCAGCTTGGCCCGGCAGTAGGCGGCATAGGGGGTGTAGTTGTGCTCGGGGGTCGGATCGTCGAGGTCGATCTCCTGCTGCCCGGCAGAGGCTACGTTCACCACTCGCGTGGGAGCCGAAGCCTGTAGCAGCGGAAGCAATCGCCGAGTCAGCCGGTAGGGGGCCAGATGGTTGACCGCCCACAGTAATTCGTTGCCGTCGGGGCTGAGCTCGCGTTGTCCGTCCGGTCGGCCGCCGGTACCGGCATTGTTGACCAGCACGTCCAATCGCGAAGTGCGGGAGATGATCTCGTTGGCCAGCCGATCGACTTCCGCCAGCCGCGACAGGTCGGCCAGGATGATCAGCGGCGCGTGTCCGCCCGCGGCTGTGACCTCGTCGGCGACCGCCGCGGCCCGATCGGGGTTGCGGCCGTGCAGGATCAGCCGGGCACCGGCCGCGCCGAGCCGCATCGCGAGTGCGCGGCCGAGCCCGTCCGTCGCGCCCGTGATCAGCACCGTCCTGTTGTCCATACGGTCGATCTCGCTCATGGTTTTCCTCGAAGTCTCATAGTCCGTTCTCGTTTCGGATGCTGACCGAAGTCGCGGTCAGGTCGAGCGTGATGTGCGTGCCGGAAGGCGTGTGCACGACCCGCGGTTCGCCGGTGGCCGGCATCGGCATGCCGTTCACGATGACCTCCGCCCAGCGGATGACGGCGTCACCGTCGCGCTGCGAGTGACGAACGATCTCCACAGCGCAGGGGAGGGATTCGGGTCTCGACCAGGAACCGGCCTCGGTGGCGGAATCGGCGATTCGAACCGAATTCACCGCGTCGCCTCGGCTGTGGCGACGAGCGTGGCGCGCCCCAGGATGTGGCCGGCCATGGTGAATCCGAGCAGGGCCGGCGTCGAGTCGGGGGCGACGCCGATGTCCGCCACATCCAGGGCGTGCACGGTGACGAAATAGCGGTGCGCACCATGCCCGGCGGGCGGTGCCGCGCCGATGTATCGAGGCAGGCGCGCGTCGTTCGGCAATTGGAAGGAGCCGGGCGGCAAGGCGCTGCCCGTGTCGTCTCCGGCGCCCTCGGGAAGGGTCGTGGTCGTGGCCGGGATGTTGGCGACGGCCCAGTGCCAGAACCCGGAACCAGTGGGGGCATCGGGGTCGTACACGGTGACGGCGTAGCTCTTGGTGCCCGCCGGAGCGCCGCTCCAATTCAACTGCGGGGAAACGTCTTTGCCGCCCGGGGCGCCGGAGGACCACTGCGCCGGCGGCCAGGCGGCGCCGGCGCTGACCGTGGTGCTGGTGACCGTGAATGCGGCTGCCTCGGGGAGGCGGGCGAAGGGATCGTTTGCGCTCATCGTGTCGCGCCTTTCGGGTTGTCTCGGACGTGCAGGATCGACGATAGCAAAAATAATCGATGATTTGTCAAATCGTCTATGATCGGGGCATGACCCGGACAATCCCCGACCAGCCGCCGAAGCAGATGCTTTCCGAGCAGGTGTACGCGCACCTGCGGACCGCGATCATGCGGGGCGAGTACGCGCCCGGCGACGCACTCAAGCCACAGGATCTGGCCAGGCAGCACGGTGTGAGCCTGGCGGTGGTGCGCGAGGCGCTGGTGCGGTTGGTCGGCGAGGGGCTGGCCGAACGGCTCACCAATCGCGGCTTCGCGGTCCCGGCCTTTTCCGCTCACCGCTGGCAACAGATCGGGGAGGCCCGCCGAACCGTCGAGCCGGTCCTGCTGCGGATGTCGATCGAACGTGGTGACGTCCAGTGGGAAGGTGACGTGCGCGCTGCTCATCACCGCCTGGCGCGCACACCGCCGTTCACCCCGGCGGACAGCGTCTACTACAGCGAGGAATGGGCCGAGGCCCATCGGATATTCCATCGCACCCTTTTGGAGGGATGCGGCAACCCGGTCTTGCTGGAAACCTTCGACCGGCTGTGGGTCGCGAGCGAGCTGGCCCGTCGCTGGTCGGCACACCGCAACCCTGAGCGTGACGGAATAGAAGAGCATCGCCGATTGGAGGAGGCGGCGTTGGCTCGTGATCCCGATGCCGCCGCCGACATATTGACTCGGCACCTCACGCTGACGACGGCGGCGCTGGCGGAGCAAGTCGACTGAACCGTGTGGTGAACAGACCGAATCGGCCTAGGCCGGAATACCTCAGTCCCTGAATCGGCTGGTGCACAGGCATTTCAGCGTGCCAAGTATCTCCACAACGTCTCCACATTTCCAGTGGTGGTGCTCGGTAAGCTTTCGCCTGGACAGAACAATGTCCTGGAGGATCGACAGGGGTGGGATGAGCGTTCGAACTGTCGAGCCGGGCCGCGAAACCGGGGAAGAGTGGCGGCCGATCACCAGGATTTTGGTGCGATTCGGGGTGGTGTATTTCGGCCTGTTCGCATTGCTGTCTCAGGTCATCCTGGAATTTCCGGGATTGGGGTCGTGGTGGGGGCCGGTCGCCGTGAAATGGCCGCAGCCGGTGGTCGAATGGGTGGGGCGCGCGGTGTTCGATACCGCCGTCGTATACCGGGACTCGGGCAGCGGCGATACCGCTTATGACTGGGTGTTGGTGTTCTGCGTTCTCGTCTCGGCCGTAATCGTGACAGCGGTGTGGAGCGTTCTGGACGGCGGGCGCTCCGAAAACCGCGCGGCGGCAGGCTGGCTGTTGGTGTTCCTGCGGGTATGCCTGGCAGGGACGATGCTGAGCTACGGGTTCGTCAAAGCTTTCCAGTTGCAGATGCCGTCGCCGTCGCTGACCCGGTTGCTGGAGCCGTTCGGCGATCTCCCGCGGATGGGCGTGCTGTGGAGCCAGGTCGGGGTGTCGCCGGTGTATGAGAGCCTGCTCGGGTTCGCGGAAATACTCTGTGGCGTACTACTTCTGGTGCCCCGCACCGCAGTGGCCGGGGCGCTGCTGACCGTGGTGAGCGCGGCACAGGTCTGGGTTCTGAATATGACCTACGACGTGCCGGTGAAGATTCTTTCCTTCCATGTGTTGCTCATGGCGCTGGTACTGGTTGCCCCGGAGACGGGCCGCATTGCAGCGGTGCTGCTGGGCAAGGCCACGGGACCGTCGACCGCACCGAACCCCTTCCGGAACCCGGATAAACAACGGGTCCTCGGAAGAATTCAAGTGGCACTACTGGTGTGGTTGCTGGTGGCGGGTGTGGTCAACGGTGTCACGGCATGGCAGCAGCGTGCGCCTCGATCGGAGTTGTACGGGATATGGGAGGTCACTTCTTTCATTCGGGACGGGAAATCGGTGCCGGCTCTGCTGGGCGATGAAACACGTTGGCGTCGAGTGGTATTCGATCGGCGCGACACGATGGACATTCAGACGATGGATGATCGGTTCCAGCCCGCGCTGGCGGAAATCAACGCTGCCGCGCCGCAGCTCATGCTGCACTCTTGGAACGTTTCCGGCTCTGCCGCACCGTGGGCGAGCTTCGTTGTCGAGCGTCCCGCCCCGAATCGGCTGCGGTTCGACGGTGAACTGGATGGACATTCGGTGACGGTGGAACTGATCCGCTATGAAGAAGACCGTTTCACGTTGCGGCAGAGTGGTTTTCACTGGATCACCGAATATCCCAGAAACAGTTGTGTCTGGCACCGACCGGCATGTCCCACGCGGTCGGGATCGGCGGCGCGGTGAGGATCCGGCATGCTGGGAGTCGCGGTGACCATCGATGTGGTCGGTCACGACACGCCGAACCAGTCCGGTAGCGCGGGGGAGAGCCGGTCCACGGTTTCGGCGGACGGTCATTTGCCGTGCCCCCAAGACTCGGGGCGATCCCGATTCCATGCGCTGCGGTATCTTCCATGCGATCGCCGCACCCGGGTCGGCGCGCAGAGGAAGCACGCCACATGTTCAACAAATCCATTGCGGCTGTCGCGCTTTCGGTGAGCGCTGTGAGTGCCGCGGCCGTTCTCGCGGCACCGCCCGCCGCCGCCGACCCGGTGAAGTGGGGCGCCATTTCCCTCAGTGTGTGGGGCAACGTCTTCGCGTTTTCGGTCAACCACCCGACAGAAGCCGATGCCATCCGAGCCGCCGACCGATCGTGCAAAGGGCAAGGCATCATCGACTGCCGGATGATGGTGACGTTCGCGAACGGTTGCGGTGCGGTCGTGACGAGCCCGCTTTCGATCGTCGCAGGAGTCCCGATCTTGGGCTTCGGCAAGGGAGCGACCCCGGCGGAGGCCGACGCGGACGCCATCCGCAACCTGCCCACCGGCACCGGAAGCGCCGGCGCCTTCGATCGCCAACACGCCTGCACCCAGCCTTGATCCAGTTCCAGCACGGTTCTCGGCAAGGGCGGAAACGCGTGCGCTCAGGTGTGGGATTGCCGGGCGTCCGGGCACGGTCGGATCAGACCGTCCCGGACCGCCGCGCTTGTTCGGTGAGCTTCCCTATGACCTAGTGGATCTTGCGGAATCGGGCGTCGAAAATCGTGAAGGCGCCGAACGCGGCCAGGCCGACCGCGACGACGAGTAGCAGGACGGTGCCGTACGGCTGGGCTGCCAGGGTTTTGAGCGCTACGTCCAGGCCGGTCGCCTTCTCCGGCTGGCTCTGTACGGCGGCCACGATGACGAGAACCCCCGCTCCGGCGTAGACCGCACCGAGCGCCGCGTATCCGATCTGCCCGAGCCGGATCACGATCTGTTGCATCGACCGGCTCACCTTCCCGAAGTTCTGTTCCTCGCGGAACCGCTTCGACCAGCCGTGGTGGGCGACGAACAGGCCTGCGACGATGATGCCGAGGCCGAGAGCGATGACCACCGGCTTGCCCCACTCCTTGTCGAGCATGCTGCCGACGAGGCCGAGTTGCGCCTGGTCGGTCGAGGAGGCCGGCTTTCCTCTCGCGAGCTTGGCCGCGCTGTAGGCGAGGTAGCCGAACAGGACGGCCTCGCCGAAGTTCATGGCGCGCATCGTCTTGTCTTTGCGGCTGCGCCGCGGGCCGGTGCAGGTCTCGAGCAGTTGCCAGAGCACCGCGAATCCGAGCCCGACGGCGATGAGCCAGAGCGCGAGTTCGCCGCCGGTGTTCTCCGCGAGGTTCTGCAGCGCGCCGGTCTTATCCGCTTTACCGACCCCGTCACCGTTCAGGTCGCCGAGCGCGATCTGCACACAGACCCAGGCCACGAGAAGATGGACCACGCCGTAGGCCACCAGGCCCACCCGCACCGCCACCTGAAACGGCGCACTCCTGGTCACCTCGTGCTGGACGTTGTTCGACTTGTTCATAGCCACACCATGGGAAAACGGTAGCCGTGCAGGCCGCGTACCGCTCTGGGTGCGCGAAATATGTTGCGTCCGATTCTTATCGCTGTGCGGCGGTACGGGAGCGGAGGTGTGAGGCGGTGGGCAATCGCTCTCGAGTTCGGTTGTCGGTGGGACCGGGGCTACGGAGAGGCGGGTGCTGGGCCGCGGAAGGTTTTGCGGTAGGCGGAGGGGGTGGTGCCGAGGGCACGCCAGAATTGTTCTCGCATGGTGACCGCGCTGCCGAATCCGCAGAGGTCGGCGATGCGATCGATGGAGTGGTCGCCGGTTTCGAGCAGGCGCTGGGCCATGGCGATGCGCTGGGTGGCTATCCAGGCGGCGACGCCGGTGCCGGCGGTTTCGCGGAAGCGGCGGGTGAAGGTGCGGCGGCTCATGTTGGCGTGGGCGGCGAGTCGGTCGACGGTGAGGGTTTCGTCGAGGTGTTCGATCGCCCAGTGCAGGGTGCTGGTCAGAGGGTGTGTGGAACCTGTTGCGGGCAAGGGGTGTTCGATGAATTGGGCTTGGCCGCCCTCACGGTGCGGCGGGGTGACGAGGCGGCGGGCGACTCGGTTGGCGAGTTCGGCGCCGTGCTGTCGGCGCAGCAGGTGCAGGCAGGTGTCGAGGGCGGCGGTGGTGCCGGCCGAGGTGACGATGTCGCCGTCGTCGACGTAGAGGGATTCGCGATCGAGGCGGACGTCGGGGAATCGGCGGGCGAAGACGTCGGCCCATTTCCAGTGGGTGGCGGCGGGCCGGTCCGCGAGCAGGCCGGTGTCGGCGACGACGAACGCGCCCAGGCACAGGCCGACGACGCGGGCGCCGTTGTCGTGGGCGTTGCGGATCGCCTCGGTGATGGCGGGCGGCGCGGGGAGCTCCGGATCCGGCCAGCTGGGCACGATCACCATCGAGGCGCTCGCCACCTCGTCCAGGCCGTGACCGGTGGCGACGGTGAAACCGGCGGTGGTGGTGATCGGGGCCGCGCCGGGCGTGCACACCCGGATCTCGCACGGCGGCAGCTCCGGTGAGGGCTGCTCCTCGCCGAACACCAGGCAGGGCACCGACAGGTGGAACGGGTTGATCCGGTCGAAGGCCACGACAGCGATCACGTCCACTGCTGCCTCCTGTCGCTGGCCCGATTCCGTTGATTGTAGGCACACGAGCCACTGTCCGAGCCGGGCCGGTCGCGCGATCGTTGACGCCGACACCGAACAACCCGGGAGAGGAACCCCATGAATTCGCGTCGTATCGCGCGCACCATCCTGCCGGTGCTGGCCGTGGCGGTCTCGGCCGCCGCCTGCACGACCACCTCCGCCGAACCGGCCCCGACGACACCGAGCCCGGCCGGGCAGGGGCCCGCCGTCTCGTTCCCGGCCGCCGACCTGGTCTGGCGTGACCTGCCCGACAGCGGCGGCGTCCGGTTCGCCGATGTCCGCGGTGATCTGGCCGGGCACGGGCCGTACGAGGCGTTCGTGAAATTCCCTGCCGGGAAAGACAATCCGATGCACATCCACACCAGCGACCTGCCGACCGTGGTTCTCAGCGGCACCTTCTACGCCGTGTTCGACGGTAAGCGGACCGAGTACCCCGCCGGTTCCTTCTACACCCTGTCCGCCGATGTCCCGCACCTGAGCGGCTGCGTGGCGGGCACCGAATGCCTGCTCTTCCAGTACCAGACCGATCACTTCGATCTGGTGCCTACGGCTGCTCGCTGACGCCGGAGTAAACACTCCGCCCGCGGTGTTGTACCACCGACTACCACAGGGATGGAGGCGGACGCCGATGAGTCTTCGGCAGTTCGAATACGCGCTGGCCGTCGCGGAAGCGGGCTCGGTGACGGCGGCGGCGGAGCTACTGCACGTCGCGCAACCGTCGATGTCACAGCAGATTCGCGGCCTGGAACGGGAACTCGGCGTGGCGCTGTTCGCCCGCACGCCGACCGGACTCGTCCCGACCGTGGTGGGCCGGGCGTTCCTGCGGGAGGCGGAGATCGCGGTGAACGCGTCGCGGCGGGCGCGGGCGACGGCGCGGGCCGGTGGCGCGGAGTTGGAGGGCGAGTTGGTGGTGGCGGCGCAGCTGGGCTTCGGCGCGCGGCAGTTGCCGGGCGTGCTGGGCACGCTGCGCCGCCGCTTCCCGCGGCTGGAAGTCACCGTGTTCGAGGAGGCGAATTCCGCCGAACTGGAACGGTTGTGCCGCAAGGGCGTCTTGGACCTCGCCCTGATGGCGGCGTGCGAGCGCGGCCCGGCCGACGCCCACCACCTCGGCTACGAGGAGTTCGTCGTGGTGCTGGGCGCCGGGCACCCGCTGCTCGCCGGGGACACCGTCGAACTCGCGGCGCTGGCGGGGGAATCGTGGGTGCGGTTCGACCGCGACAGCGCGCTCGACGGTGTGCTGACGGGCGTGCTGCGCGACCACGCCCTGACCCACGCCACGGCCGCCCGGGTGTCGCAGACCGCGACGGCCGTGCGCTGGGCCGCGCACGGACTGGGAGTGGCGCTCGTCCCGGCCTCGGCGGTGCCGTCCGGTGACGAGCACCTCGCCCGTCCGGTGGTCCCGCCCGTGTCGCAGCCCGTCGTCGCCGTGCTCCGGCAGGACGCGGGGCCGGCCGAGACCGCCCTGCTCGATCTGCTGGGCGCACAGCGCTGGCACCGGCCCGCTCAGAGCTGGGTGACGCCGCCGTCCACCACCAACTCGGTGCCCGCCGCGTAGGTGGCCTCGAAAGCGAGAAACGCGGCGGCCCTGGCTATTTCGTCGGGTGTGCCGAAGCGCTGCATCGGATTGTCCGCGACGCGTTCCGCTTTGAACTGTTCGGCGGCCGCCGCGGTCATCGAATTCTCCAGAATTCCCGTGTCGATGGGGCCGGGACTGATCGCGTTGACACGAACTCCGCGCGGCAGCAATTCGCGGGAGAGGCTGCGGGCCATCGACCGCAGTGCCGCCTTACCCGCCGCGTAGACGCTGGTCTCGCTCATGCCCAGCACGTTCACGTTCGAGGTGGTGAGCACGACGCCCGCGCCGGCGCCGAGCAGCGGAGCCAGCTTCTGCACCGTGAAGAAGGCGCCCTTGACGTTGATCGCGAACAACTCGTCGAACATCTGCTCCGTCGTCGACTCGAAGGGCGTGAGGGGGGCGATGCCGGCATTCACGAACAGGGCATCGATGGTGCCGAGCTCGATTCGCACCCGTGCCGCCAGCGCGTCCAGGTCGGTCAGCGCGGCCACATCGCCGCGCACGGTGATGACGTTGTCGCCCAGCTCTTCCCGGGCGGCGTCGAGCGTCGCCTGCGAGCGACCGGTGATCACGACGCGGGCGCCGCCCTCGGTCAGCAATTTCGCCAGTGCGAGGCCCATGCCGCTGCCGCCGCCCGTGATCACGACATTCTTGCCACGATATGCACCCATGGGGGATTGCTCCATTCTCGAAAAGTGTTCATCCGCGCGGAAATTCGCCGCCGTCGACGACGAGGCTGCTGCCGGTAAGCCAGCCCGCGCGGTCGGAGACCAGGAACAGCACCGCGTCGGCGATGTCGTCGGGCTGCCCGTCGCGGCCCAGGGGTGGGGCGGTGTTGTCCTGACCCGGGCCCGTGTCCAGGCGGGCCCACTGCTCGCGGGTGGCGGTGCCGCCGGGGGTGGCGGTGCGGCCGGGTGACACGGTGTTGACCCGGATTCCGAAGGGGGCCAGTTCCGCGGCCAAACCCCGGCTGTAGTTCTCCAGCGCCGCTTTCGCCGTCGTGTAGTGCAGAAACGGCGGGGCCGCGGTGGGTGTCGCGGCGGAGGAGATGTGCACGATCGTCCCCGAGCGCCGGTCCCGCATGTCCGGTGCCAGCAGCGCGTCCAGCCGCACCGAGGCCAGGAAGTTCAGGTTCAGGGCGTCCTGCCAGGCGGCATCCGGGATCGCCAGCGCGCCCGGGTAAGGGGCTGCGCCGCCCGCGTTGTGCACCAGGATGTCCACGCCGCCGAGCTTCTCCCGTGCGGCCGCGGCGATCGCTTGCGCGCCTTCCCGCGTCCGCACATCGGCCGCCACGAAAGCGGTTTCGTCCGGTGTCGCGCGCTCCGATCGGGCGGTGGCAAGAACCTCGGCGCCCGCGTTTCGGAGCCGGCGGACGATCGCCGCCCCGATGCCCCGGGTGCCGCCTGTCACCAGCGCTCGTTTACCCGCGAGGTCCCCTGTGCCCGAACTGCTTTCCTTCGCGTCCATTCCAGCGGTCCTTTCGATGACATGATTTCTGCCCGACCGGCGATGAATGTGACTCGGAGCGTTGATATTCGGAGAAATCGCTGCCGGTCCCCGTCGGGCTGTTTTCACCGTATGTCCGGGAAAAGACCGCATGCAAAGACCAAAAAACAGCAGGCGGCATAGGAAATTCCTATGCCGCCTGCTGCGAGTGAGTCCTCACGCTGTGAGAAATGCCGTCAGGGCACGTACCAATCCCTTCGCGGCCGTGCGGTCGGGTTGGATCCTGACGCTGTGCCGGGTGAAGTATCGGGCCAGTAGATCGAGGTCCGTGCTGCTCCACGCGGCTGCGAGTTCGGCCACGCGGGCACGGCCCAGGACATCGGAGATCTCCGGCGGCGATCGCCAGGTCTCCCGCGTCCTTGTATTCACCATTGAGGGATCGGTCGCACCATGCCTTCAGCTTCAGGGCAACGTAACCCGCCGGTGTCGGCATACGTACCCGATAGCCGCTGGGCAGGGATAAGTCGACGGCGTGATCGAAGACCTCCTGGAAGCCGAAGACGTCGAGGGTCCGGGTGCGACCGGGCAATGACGTGGTTCCCGCCGGATCTTCGATTTCGCCGAAAGGCACGAGGTCCACCGCGATACCGGCGATCACAAACGGACGTCGGTGCTTCGCGATCTGGGCAATCTCGGAACGATCTGGCGGTACTCGGTATGCCCTTGAACCGCCAGACCGATATCCAGGTCGTTGGTGGAGCGCAGATCCAGCGAGTGTGTCTCGATGCGGCGCAAATCAAACAAGCTGCTCCCTCCGGAGAAGCTGTGCGACCTCGAGTTGCCGAGGCTCGTCGGCGGCGAGCAGATCCGCGTAGACCAGCGGCGCCGGGGCGGACGAGCTCGCGAATGCGCCACCGGCATCGGACGCTGTGGCCCAGGGCGGTTCGTTCCAGAACTGCTGTCGGACTTCGATATTCGGGCTAGCGGTCTGCTGCCATCCGTGGCGCACTGCGTCACGAAGATCGAAGTATTTGGTATAGATCGTCAGCGTTTGTGGTTGCCGGATGAGATCCACGGCCGATTCGCCGCTGACCAACTCACTCGACGAGGGCGACCACTGGCCGATATCGCCTTCGAACGAGCGAAGCCGGATCTTGGGTAGGAGAGCATTCCGGAACGCGGCTGCCCAGAGATCGAGAAGCTCTTCGCGCCGCCGTATCGACCCGGTGATCAGGTAGCCGGACTCCTTCATGATCTCGAGTGTCGATTGCGCGATCCCCACGGAGGTTCCGGCGGCCTCCGCGATCCTGCGGACGGGCATGTCCGCGAGGTCGTCGGGCCAGGCCAAGAGCGCGAAGAGCACCTGCATCCGTCTGGCGCTGAACAGGTTGGCGTGAGTCGGCCGCGGGTCTCGCGCCACGACCGGACCGCGCCGACCACGAACATCGATGAACACCGTGTCGAAGGCGATGTGAGCATTACCCGCGTGGTCGATGTAGTCGATGTCCGCGCCGCGGAGGGCGTCGGCCGTCCGGCTCGATATGTGCGGGCTGGCCACCAGTAGCCGGCGCGTGCTGTCGGAGTTGTCGAGCCGAGACAACTCCGAGAGGGTCGCGTGCGGCAACCATGCCATGCGATATGTCGCGCTGAGCGGCCCGCGGCTCAAGGTGACGATCGCCGTCTGCTCGGAAGTCCACTGTTGGACGGACAGACCGATCGAGTATTCCGCGAGCATCGGAGCCAGGGAATGCGCCGGTTTCTGGGCGGGCGTTCGGTCAGCCATGCCGTTCAGTTTAGTTGAACACGACTGAATATTGAACGCCCGCCGGGATCAGTCGTCGGGGAGGGCTCGGTCGCGCAGGGCGGTGAGGGTGCGGGTGAGGATGCGGGAGACGTGCATCTGGGAGAGGCCTAGCTGGGTGGCTATCTGGTTCTGGGTGTAGCCGCGGAAGAAGCGCAGGTGCAGGACTGTGCGTTCGCGGGCCGGCAGGTCGTTCAGGAGCGGGGCGATGGTGAGGGCCTGCTCGGTGAGCTGGTAGCCGGGGTCGTCGGTGCCGATGGTGTCGGCGATGGATTCGGGGGCCTGGTCGTAGGCGGGGGTGTCGAGGGAGTCGCTGGAGTAGGCGTTGGCGGCCAGCATGGCCTGGGTGACCTCGGTCAGGTCGATGTCGAGTTCGAGGGCGATCTCGACGGCCGTGGGCATGCGGGACAGTCGCTGGGTCAGGGCTTCGACTGTGGGGCCGAGAGCGAGCTCGACTTCCTTGGTGCGCCGGGGAACTCGCACGGACCAGCCGAAGTCGCGGAAGTAGCGGCGCACCTCGCCCATGATGGTCGGGACCGCGAAGGCCAGGAACGGCGTCTCGCGGGTGCTGTCGAAGCGATCGATGGCGTTGACCATGCCGAGGCAGGCGACCTGGTACAGGTCGTCGTAGGTTTCACCCCGGCCGGTGTAGCGGCGGGCGATGTGGTCCGCCAAGGGCAGGCACCGGTGCTGGAGCTCTTCGCGCAGGCGGGCGTGCTCCCGCGAATCCGGGGCCAGGGCGGCGAGCTCGGCGAGTGCGGGCTCGATGTCGTCGTAGGGGTCGGTGCCGCGTCGGGCCGGGCGGTTGCGAGCAGGCGAAAGTGAAGACTGGACGGTCACGAGAACCTCCGCGCCTACGGTTGGCCGTGAGTGCCGCTACAGGCTGAACGTACTCATCCGGCGGTAAGCGCCGACTCCACCGTTCCAGTGCGGCGGCGGCACTGTCAAGGCGGGTAGGTCCCCGCGCAGCCGCGGAGCAGGTCCCGGTATCAGCGCGGGTGTCAGCCCGGTGTCAGCTCGGCATCAGTGGGTCCGGTGAAAGTAGGTGCATCGAAGAAAACGATCGGAACCCCAGCGGTTCCGGACCCCACCGAGGAGAACATCATGTCGATCACCGTCACCGTCACCGATCAGGACAAGAGCATCGTGCGGACCGCCGCTTACGGCGCGGTCGGGCTGCTGGCCGCCGCGGGCGCACCGCACAAGGGCATCGGGCAGGGGTCGATCGCGCTGACCTCGGCGACGGGTCTGGTCGGGCACGTCTTGTCGGGGAAGGCGAAGGATGTTCGCCTGCCGGGCAAGAACGTGGCCGAGCTGGCCGATCAGGTGCTTCCGGCGCTGAGCGCGGCGATGGGTGCGCTGGCGCAGTATCCGGGTGAGGCCGAGAACTTCCGCGGCACCGTGCTGGTGGCTGTCGAGGCCGCCGGGCAGGGCAAGTCGAACCCGGCGGTGGCGGCGATGGCGGCCAAGATCACCGCGGCCCTCGACGCCTGACCCGAAGCAGGCGGGATCCCGGTGCGGGATCCCGCTCAGTCGACCTGGTCGGTCTCCGCGTCGCCCGGATCCTTCTTGATCCGGCGCGGCTTGGCCATACGACGCCCACCCCCGGCCGGCGCCCCGGCGCGCTTGCGCCGCAGGGCCTCGAGATCCACGACGCTGCCCTCGTGCTCGCCGTCGCCGGACCGGTCGGCGGCGGAGTACGGCGCCGCGCCGGGATCGACCGGCCACCATCCGGTCTCGCGCTGCAGTTCCGAGCGCAGCACCGGCCGGGTGGGCGCCGGATCGTTGGCCTCGGACCGCCACGGCTCCGCCGGATGCTCGGGGGCTTCGTCGCCCACCCGTCGCGGGCGGCGCGGCAATCGAATGATCTTCGATCCGCCCTCGGCCTCGGCGGCTTTCATTTCCGCCAGCTTGTCGCGTAATCGGTCGCGCGCGCCGGCTTCCCGCCCTGGTTCTTCCCGGTCAGACATCGAACTACCGGGCGGCGAGTGCCGCCGCACCCGCCGGTCCGCCGGGCCGATGCCAGCACCTCATGTCGCTCATGTCCGTATTCTCCCTCGAGGCCGTCACCTTCGTTTCCCGCGTGACCACCTACTGAGCACCGGAGCCGGATCCGCGGCGGCGTCGATGTCCGCGAACGAGTGGCATCTCCGTGTCTACCACTCCCGGCGCCGCTGGTGTATGGGCACGTTGTCCGAATTCTCGGGCGCGAACCGCCGGTGCGCGGTCCAGCGGTTACCGTTGCGTCGTGACCGATATCGGCGAGGAGACGCGCAGCGCGTTCGACGCGGTGCTGGCGCGTGCGAACGCGCCGGTGTGGATCGTGACGGTCGCGGCGGCCGGGCGCCGGGCGGGCTGTCTGGTCGGTTTCGCCGGTCAGGTGAGCATCGAGCCGCGGCGGTTCCTCGTCGGATTGTCGACCGCCAATCACACCTTCACCATCGCCCAGAACGCCGAGCACCTGGCGGTGCACCTGCTCGACAGCGCGGGCGTCGCCCTGGCGCAGCTGTTCGGCGCGGAAACCGGCAGCGAACTCGACAAGTTCGACCATTGCGAATGGACCGCAGGCCCACACGGTTTGCCGATCCTGACCGGCGCCGCCGGGTGGTTCACCGGCGCGATCGTCCAGCGCGTCGAGTTCGGCGACCACGTGGGCCATCTGCTGGCCCCGACCGCGGCCGCCGCGCCGGCGGGCCCGGGTGGCAGCCTGCGCTATCGCGGCGTCGCAGAGCTCGAACCCGGGCACCCCGCGGACTGAACCGCCCGACACACCGCCGTGCTTCGACCATCGGGCCCGCCGATCTGGCAGGTTCGAAGGCCTATCGAGCCGAGCGGAGGTGTCCGCCGCCACCGCTCTGCGCAGCCGCAGAGAAGGGAGCGAACATGGCTGGAAGGTTCGGCGCCGCACTGGTGGGCGTCCTGGGTGTGCTGCTGGTGCTCACAGTGCCGGCCGCACCCGCGAGCGCCACCCCGCAGCTGGACGACTGCCTGAGCAAGCTCTCCAGCATCGCCGAGGACCAGGTGCGCGAACGCACCGACGCCCTGCTGCCGTGCGTCAGCAACAGCTGTGTCCGGCTGCTCCGCGAAGTCGGCACGGACGCGAATCTCGAAGTGCTGGTGCGCTGTATGCACAGCGCGCGGGAGCGCGCCGACCTGCCCGACGGCCACCAGACGGCCTTGGCGGCCGGGATCGACAAGGCCCGTCGATGTTTCGCGCCGGTCGTCGCCGGAAAGATCACCGAGGCCGGCGAAGCGGAGGTGGCCGCCGGGGTCCAGCAGTGCTGGGCGCAGGCCCTGGCCTGAGCGTCTCAGCCGCCCGGGAAGCCCGGGGGCAGCGGCGCGAAGGCCGCCATGAACTTCGGGCCCGGCGGCAGGCCGCGCAGCAGGGCGCTGGTCCAGGCCACCGCCGGCGGCCAGCCGGTGACGGCGTTGGTGACGTGCTCGGGCACCGGAACCGTGTAGAAGCGCAGGTCGGCGCCGCGGTCCCAATAGCTCTGCACGGTCGGTAGCACCACCCGGGCGGGCGGGATCAGCTCATCCCAGACGCCGTGCCACCACAGCACCGGGGTGTCGGGAATGTGCTGCCCGAGGCTGTTGTCCTCGAGCACCTTCAGGACCGAGGGCGTGCCCTCCAGCGACTTGCCGGGCTGGAAGTAGTCGCTGATCGGCCGGTACATGCCGGTCGCGGCGATCGTCGCGTAGCACCGGCTCTGGAAGTCGGCGAGGATCTGCTGCCCCTCCGGTGTCAGCAACTCGCGGGCGTCGAACGCCTCGGGGTACTCCCGGGACAGCGATGCGAAGCCGAGCCACATGGTGAAGTTGCTGATGCCTGTGAGACCGGGCTGCTGCTCGGTGGCGAAGCGGGCCTGCTCGACCAGGTTGCCGGGCGTACCGCCGATGGCGGTGCCGAGCAGCCGCACGTCGGGCGCGTAGCTCTGCCGCAGTTCGGCGGCGCGGAGGGACCCGGAACCGCCGCCGGAGTAGCCGTAGAGGGCGATCCCGGAATCGGCGAGCCCCAGGCTCGCCTCGTTCTTCATGGCGCGCAGGCTGTCCAGCACCATCTTGCCCTCGGCGTAGGTGTTGAACGTGTTGAACTTGCCGTCGAAGTCGGGGACGTTGATGGCGAAGCCCTGCGTCAGCCAATACACCGCCAGCGCGGCCTCTTTCATGGTGCCGGTCTGCAGCGTGTAGGAGGGGTTGCAGGTCGAGCTGGTGGAGTCGATGGCCTCCTGGAACGACACCACCGGCCGCGCGCTGCCCTGCCACGGAATGCCGGGCACGATCACCGTCGTGGCGGTCACGATCGGATTGTCGTGCACATCGTTGGACCGGTACAGCAACTGCTTGGTGTACACCGGGAACGGGATGCCGAGCAGGCGGGTCTGCACCTCGCGGCTGCGCACGACCGCGCCGGGTGCGAACGATTCCAGATTGGGTGGGTCGGCGTACCAGGGATCCTCGGCGGGCGTCGGGATCGGCAGCGCGTCGTAGAGCTGCGGTTCCGCGGGCAGTTGCGGCAGCTGGTTCTGATCCGGCGGAAAGGCCGGGAGTCCCGGTTGCGCGGATGCCACACCCACGCCGCTCGCCATCGCGCAGGCCGCGGCGGCGAGCACGAGTCGTCGGAGATTCTTCCTGGCCATTTCGCAGTAACCTCGTCGTTCCTGTGTGGCCGGACACAGCTGTCCGGCGCCTATGGTCCAGCACACAGCAACCAGGGCCGACGCACTATCGGCAGACGGACGACGCTGGTCAGGGCGATTTGTGCAAGTGCACGGTCAGGCCCGGGCGGGGTTCGATTCGAGCCGGCGCGCCACCCGCGCCGCCATCAGCGTGGCGATGCCCTCGGGACGCTGCGGATCGTGACCGGTCAGGTCGGCGATCCGGGTGAGCCGGTAGTTCACCGTATTGCGATGGATGAACAGGGCCCGGGCCACCGCGTTGTGGTTGAACTGCTGCTCGATGAACGCGTCCAAGGTCAGCGCCAGCGCGGCCTGGTGGTCCAGGGGATCGAGCAGGGCGGCCAGCCCGGGGCGGGCCGGTCCCGAGGTGGCGATGGCGTACTCGAACACCATGGCCGCCCGCGCGCACACGATCTCGGGCCGGCGCAGCGAGCGGGCCACCTCGGCCACGATCTGCGCCTCGGCGTAGGCGGCGGGCACCCCGGCCCGCGCGGGAGCGGCGGCGACGCCGATCCAGAGGTCCGGATGTGGTTGCGCCGCGGTGAATCCCAGCCGGGTCGACAGCGCCGCCGCCGGGTTCGCGCCGTCCTCGGGCCGCATCGGCACCAGCGCGGTCCAGCCGCCGCTGTCGCGATGCATGAGGGTGCCGGGCACCGTGTTCAGCCGGCCGCGCAGGCCGGTCAGCGCGCCGGGCGCGGGCTCGCCGAGCCGCACCACCGCCACCAGGAACGCGGTGCCGACGGGGGTTTCCGGATCCTGGGCCCAGGGCGCCGGGTCGCGGCCGGTCAGCAGCGCGTCGACGACCTCGCGCTGGCGTTCGAGCAGATCCCAGCGCGGCTGCCGGGCCTCCTCGACCAGCGCGACGGTGATCCGGGACATGATCAGCCCGAGATAGTCGGTCACCCGCAGCGCGATATCGGCCACAGTGCCCGACTCGCCGACCACCGGAATCAGCTGGGTGAACAGGAATTCGATGCCGATCCGGTAGTTGTGCAGCACGTCGACCAGCGGCATTCCGTCGTGCACCAGCGTGACCGCGCGCAGCACCAGCGGGGCCATCTCCTCGGCGGTGGGCGCGGCGCCCTCGATCAGATACCGGAAGAACAGCGTGACGTTGAGGGTGGCGCTGGGCACGAAGTCCGCGTCCATCAGCGAGGCCGGCAGCGCGTCGTAGGGCGGCGCGTCCGCGCTGAAGGCGCCGACCAGCGCGAGTGCCCGGTCGCGTAGCTGTTCCAACTCGGCCCGCAGCGGCGTTGCGGCGGGATCGAACTCGGTCATGGACATCCTCGGGTCATCGCCCAGTGAAGGCGTCCACGATAACCGGTCCGCGATGTGGCGCCGTCACGTGCGAGCAGCCTGTCGGCAAACCTCGGATCTCAGGAGACGGGCACCGGCTCCAGGCTGTGCAGCCGCTCGGCGAGTTCGGTCCGGTAGAACTCGAGGAATCCGTCCGGGTCGGGCCCGGCGTTCTGCAGCACCGGGTGGTCGAAGCCGGCGTCGGTGTACCGCTTGACGGCCGCCACGAACCGTTCGGGATCGGTGCCGCAGGTGAACTGCTCGAGGATGTCCTCCTCGCGCACGGTGGCGCTCGCCGCGGCGAAGTTCTTGGGGTTGGGCAGCTCGGCCATCACGGGCCAGCCGGTCAGCGCCCAGCGCGAGGTCTCCCAGGCGGCCTTCGCGGCGGTGTGCTCGTCCGGGGCCCACGCCACCGGCACCTCGCCGTAGCGCGGGCCCGTCCCGCCCGCGCGCCGATAGTGCTGCACCAGTTCGGCGTCGGCTTCGGTGGTGAACAAGCCGTCGCCGAGTTCGGCGGCCAGCTTCGCGGCCGAGGGGCCGCCGGCCGCCACCGCGATGACGGGCAACTCGTCGGGCAGGTCGAAGACCCGGGCGTCCGAGAGTTGCAGGTACTGGCCTTCGTAGGACTGGTAGCCGCCGCTCCAGAGCAGCCGGATGATCTCCAGCGCTTCGCGCAGCATGTCCTGGCGCACCCGCACCGCGTCGGGGAATTCCAGGCCGACGATGTGCTCGTTGAGGCGTTCGCCGGACCCGACGCCCAGCGTGAAGCGCCCGTCCGACACCAGCGCGAGGGTGGCGGCGGCCTGAGCCACGATCGCGGGGTGGTAGCGCAGCGTCGGGCAGGTGACGCCGGTGGCCAGTCCGATGCGGTCGGTCTCGGCGGCGATGGCGCCCAGCACCGTCCAGGCGAAGGGGGAGTGGCCCTGGTTGTCCAGCCAGGGATGGAAATGGTCGCTGATCTCGACGAAATCGAAGCCGGCCTGTTCGGCCAGCACCGCCTGCCGGATCAGTTCCTTGGGGCCGAAACCCTCCGCGGCCAATTTGTACCCGATCTGCATCGCTACCTCCTGGGACTGTCGGCTCGGGACCCTCGCGGGCTACCCGGCGAGCCGGGCGGCAAACGCCGCTCGATTGACAGATCATCGGACTCCAAATACCGTCGGTATTCGAAAACTGGCGGTATCCAACAAGGAGGTTGGCCATGATGGGGTCCGGTTCGGCGGCCGCGGGGCAGGGTGCGGCGCCGACCGCGCCGCGGGAGCCGCGGATCGTGGTCATCGGCGCGGGGGTGTCCGGGATCGCCAGTGCTATCACCTTGCAGCGCAACGGGTTCCACAACTTCGTGCTGCTGGAGAAGGGCGCGGACGTGGGCGGGGTGTGGCATTGGAACCACTACCCGGGCCTGACCTGCGACGTGCCCTCGCAGCTGTACCAGTTCGGCTTCGCCCCGAACCCGAAGTGGTCCTCGGTCTTCGCGCCCGGTCCGGAAATCCAGCGCTACCTGGCCGGCGTCGTCGACCAGTTCGCGTTGCGCCCGCACCTGCGCCTGAACTCGGAAGTGGTGGCGGCCCGGTTCACCGGCGCCGGGTGGCGCGTCGAAACCGGCGACGGCACCGTGCACGAGGCCGATTTCGTCATCGCCGCCACCGGCGTGCTGCACCACCCGGCGCAGCCCGAGCTCCCGGGACTCGACGAGTTCACCGGCGACGTGCTGCACACCGCCCGCTGGGACGACAGCATGCCGACCGCCGGCCGGCGCATCGCCGTCATCGGCACCGGCTCCACCGGCGTGCAGGTGGTGTCGGCGCTGCAACCCGAGGCCGCCCGGCTCACCCATTTCGTGCGCAGCCCGCAGTGGGTGCTCTGGGCCCCGATGTGGCTGCCGCAGCCCGCCGCCGTGGGCGCGGTGCTGGACCGGCTGCCCGAGGTCAACAAGGCGCTCTACCGGGCGGGCATGCTCGGCGCGAAGCTGTTCACCGACATCGTCACCCGGCCCAGCTGGCGGCGCCGCGCCGTGCAGGAGTACGCCCGCTGGAGCCTGCGGGCGCAGGTGCCCGATCCGCAGCTGCGGGCCCGGCTCACCCCCGACTACGAACCGCTGTGCAAACGACAGGTGCTCTCCGGCAGCTACTATCGCGCGCTGCGGGCCCGCAACGCCGAACTGGTCGGCGCGGGCATCGAGCGGGTCACCCCGACCGGCATCCGGACCGCGGACGGGCGCGAGCACGAGGTCGACCTGATCGTCTTCGCCACCGGCTTCCGCGCCCACGACTACATGCGGCCGATGAATCTGGTGGGCCGCGACGGCCTCTCGATCGACGAGGCCTGGGCGCGTGGCCCGCGCGCCTACCGGATGACCGCGCTCCCCGGTTTCCCCAACCTGTTCACCGTGCTCGGCCCGAACTCGCCGACCGGCTCGATTCCGCTGCACCACGCCGCGGAGGTGACCGCCCGCTACATCACGGCGTGGATCCAGCGCTGGAGCGCGGGCGATTTCGACACGGTCGAGGTCAGCGCCGAGGCCACCGAGCGGTTCGAAGCCGAGGTCGCCGCGGCGCTCGGCCCGACGGTCTGGAATACCGGCTGCGACTCCTGGTATTTCACCGAGGGCGGAACCATTGATCTGCTGCCCTTCGACCGCGCCACCATGGAAACAATGCTCGCCGCTCCCGACACCGCCGATTTCCATCTCCGGAAGGCGCGGGTGG
Organism: Nocardia sp. NPDC050435; assembly: GCF_040655395.1. Lineage (NCBI taxonomy): Bacteria > Bacillati > Actinomycetota > Actinomycetes > Mycobacteriales > Nocardiaceae > Nocardia > Nocardia sp. NPDC050435. Next base: position 39,974 of record NZ_JBFAJW010000019.1, on the reverse strand, counting down.
CGGAAACCGCTTAAACGAGGCGCACCACCGGGTATTCGCGGTCGGACTTGCTCTGATACTTCGCGATGCGCGGCTGGGCCGCGGCGATGATTTCGAAGGCCTGTGCGCGTTCGGCGCCGGCGAGTTTGTGCGGGGTGATCGAAACCGGGTCGCGGCCGGGCAGTTCGATCGACGCCTTTTCCGGATGCGCCATGAGGTTGGTGAACCAGGCGGGGTGCTGGGAGCCGCCGCCGGAGGCGATCACCAGGCGCCCGCCGGCGCCGTCGTCGAACCAGGCCACCGGCGTTTCCCGGGGCTCGCCGCTGCGCGAGCCGACGGTGTTCAGGATCAGCACCTCCATACCCGCGAATCCGCCCTTGCCTTTGCGGACCTTGCGATTCATGCGGGCATTCATCTTCTTCTGCATCCACAGGGAGAACGCGCCCGGGGTGCCGGCCTTGCGCTGCTTGTCGGTCATTGTCTGCCTCCGTCGTATTCGGTGCGTTCGGCGTTATCGCCGTTGGTAATGACGGTAGGCGCGCACCGCCGCCCCGAGCTTCTCGATTCCTGATCGGTCGCGGCGGTGACGCACAGCACTTCCGCGTAACAATTCGGCCTCGGCGACAGACGTAGATGCGGTGAAGCTATCTGCCCTACGCAACACCGCCGCGGTCGCCCTCGCCGCCGCACTCTCGACGACGCTGCTCGGTGGCACCGCTTCGGCGGCCCCGGACAAGCCCTCGGCCGTCACCTCCGTGGTCAAGGAGGGACGCAACTGGCATCTGAAGGTCTACTCGGCCGCGATGCAGACCGAGATCCCGGTCGAGGTGCAGCGCCCGCTCGACGATTCGAAGCCGGCGCCGAACATGTGGCTGCTCAGCGGACTCGACGGTGGTGAGGGCAGCGCGAGCTGGCAGGCCCGCACGGACGCATTGCAGTTCCTGGCCGACAAGCCGGTCAATGTCATCCTGCCGATCGGCGGCCGGGGCAGCTACTACACCGACTGGATCAAGGCCGATCCGGAACTGGGCCTGAACAAGTGGCAGACCTTCTTCACCGAGGAATTGCCGCCGCTGCTGGACGACACCCTGAACTCGACCGGCCTGAACTCGCTGGCCGGCCTGTCCACCTCCGGCACCTCGGTGCTGCAGCTGGCCGAGGCCAAGCCGGGTCTGTGGAAGTCGGTCGCCGCCTACAGCGGTTGCGCGCAGATCGCCGACCCGATCGGCCGCCAGGCCGTGAAGTTCTCGGTCGAGACCTGGGCCGGCGGTGACACCGAGAACATGTACGGCCCGGACGACAGCCCGCTCTGGACCGCCAACGACCCGGTCATCAACGCCGAGAAGCTGCGTGGCACCAAGCTCTACATCTCCAGCGGCAGCGGCATCCCGGTGGCCGCCGACGTCCTGTACTACCTGAACCAGGCGCCCGGCCCGATGGGTGCGGTCAACCTGAGCCTCGGCATGATCATCGAGGGCGCCACCAACGCGTGCTCGGTGAACCTGAAGAACCGCCTCGATTCGCTGAACATCCCGGCGACCTACCAGTTCAACCCGGTCGGCACGCACTACTGGCCGTATTGGGAAGAGGCGCTGCACAAGTCGTGGCCGATGCTGGCCGAGGGCATGGGCGTCCCGGCCTGAGCGTCGGCGTACCCAGCCCGGCGCCGTCCATTCCTCCGGTAGGCATGTGGCATCTGCCACACGTTTCACTCGTCTGAGACGGGTATGCCGCAAGTGTCAGCAGTCGCCTGCTATTGGAGGTAGAAGTGCCCGAGCATACGAGCGGACCCCGTGAAGGAATCGAAGGCGTCGTCGAGGACGTGAAGGGCAAGGCCAAGGAGGCCGCCGGCATCGTGACCGGCAACGAGGGCCTCAAGGACGAAGGCCGTGCCCAGCAGGACAAGGCCGAGTCCCAGCGTGAGGCAGCCAAGAAGGAAGCCGCCGCCGAGAAGGCACGCGCGGAGGCCGATATCGATGATGCCCGCCAGGCCGGTTATCAGAACCGCTGACGGTCAGCTTCGCGGGTGGCAGTCCCGGACGGGACTGCCACCCGCTTCGTCGTTTCGGGGGTCAGCGTTCGGCGGTGACGACGTCGACGAAGGAGCCGTCGAGATTGGCCGCCATGTAGCCGCCCGCGCCGTACTCGTCGGAGAGATAAACGCGCAGCGTCGGCTTGTCGTCGTTGAAGGTCCAGTTGTCGATGATGAGGTAGCGCCGAGTGGGCTCGGCCAGGCCGATCTTCTCCTGGGCCAGTTGCAGCAGGGCGGGCAGGATGTCCCAGTCGATCGCGCCGAGCCGGATGGTCGGGTCGGTAATCGTGCCGCCGGGCTGGGTGCTGGTGATCGCCGCTTTCTCGCGGTTGTAGGTGTACGTGTCGTACACGGTGGGGCGGCCGGATTTCGGCGCGCCGGTGTTGATGTAGTCGGGGTAGACCGTCGCCTCGGTGAATTCCTGTCCGCCCGTGGCTTTTTCGAGGGCGGCGATGGCCTGCCGGATCCCGGCCGGGGTGAGCAGGCTCGGCCGGTCGGACGCCGGGGCGGCACTGGGGACCGTGGCGGTCGGCGGCCGGCTGTCCGGTGCGCCGGGGTCCGCGGCGGTGCCGGGGACAGTCGGCGGGGATGTCGTGGCGGTTTCGGTGCGGGGCCAGAATGCCACCGTCGCGCCGGTGCTGCCGATCACGATGGCCGCGATGCCGCCCAGGATCAGTAGTCGGCGCGATCTGCCCGGCGGCCGGGGAAGTGGCCGCGGGCCAGGCGAATAGGACGGGCGCTGCGGATTGTCCACGGGTAGCTCACCCGAGCCGGGCGGCCGGAAGTTCTGCGATGGCGGGGGCCCGTACTCCGGTCGCGGCCCGGTGAACTGCGGCGCGGCCTGGTGCAGCGCGCCCGGCGGGGGCGTGAACGGCTGCGGCCGGTAGGCGCCGGCGGGCGTGACTGAGGTTCTAGTCGTCGACTCGGTTCCGGGATACGGCGGAGTGATCAGCGGCATGGACGGCGTCGAGGTCGCGGAAATCGCCTGTGCAAGAAGGCGATCCACGTCCTCGGTGGACGGCCGCCGCTCCGGATCGGCGACCAGCAGCGCCTCCAGCACGGGCGTGAGCGCCCCGGCGCGCCGCGGCGGCGGGACCTCGCCCGCCAGTACCGCCGCCAGCACGGCGACGGTGGTCTCGCGCCGCATCGGGTGGAAGCCCTCCACCGCCACGTAGAGCACCAGACCCAGCGACCACAGGTCCGAAGCGGGATAGCCCTCTTTACCGCCGAGGCGCTCGGGCGCGACGTACTCCAGCGAACCCACCAGGTGCCCGGTGGAGGTCAGCCCGCCCAGTCCCTCGATCGCGGCGATGCCGAAATCGGTGAGCACCGGCGAACCGTCCTCGCGCAGCACCACATTCGCGGGTTTGACGTCGCGGTGCAGGACGCCGACCGCGTGCGCCGCGCGCAGCCCGGCCAGGATGCCGCGCCCGAGCCGGGCCGCGACGCCGACCGGCAGCGGGCCCGCGGCGAGGCGATCGGCCAGGCTCTGGCCGCGCACCAGCTCCATCACGATCCACGGGTGTGTCTCGGCCTCGGAGTTCACGATGTGGTGCACCGCCACCACATTCGGATGCCCGATGCGGGCAAGCGCGCGGGCCTCGCGCAGGACCCGCTCCCGCTGCACCGCGGGCGAGCTGGCGCCGGGGGAGACGTCGGGCCGCACCTCCTTGAGCGCCACCTCCCGATGCAGCACGTTGTCCAGTGCGCGCCACACCGTCCCCATGCCGCCGCTGCCGAGCGGCTCGATCAACTCGAAACGCCCGTCGACCACTGTCCGCCCGGAAATCACGGCGTCAGCCTATGGGGTCCGGTGCCGCCGCGCGACCTCCTGCCGTCCAGGTGAGCGACGGTACTGACAGTAAGAATCGTATTGACAGAGACTGTCATACATGGAGATACTCTCATCCATGGCCACGGAATCGATATCCCTGCGGGAACGGCAGCGGCGGCAGCTGCGCGCCGAGATCCAGCGCGCCGCGTTCGAGCTGTTCGCGCGCGACGGATTCGACGCGGTCACCACCGAGCAGATCGCGGCCGCGGCGCAGATCTCGCCCAGCACCTACTTCCGGCACGTGCGCAACAAGGAAGATCTGCTGCTGGACCCGGTGCGCGAGGGCGGCGCGGGCATCGCCGCGCTGCTCGAACAGCGCCCGGCCACCGAGGCGGCGGATGTCGCGCTCGCGCAGGCGATCCTGACCCGTTCCACAACGCTGGCGCACGCCGAGCTGGCCCAGTGGCGGGCCGCGTTCCGCAGTGCTCCGCACCTGCTCGACCGGGTGGCGCTGGTGCCGCCGGAGCACCGCGCCCGGCTGATCGAGCTGGTGGCGCAGCGGATGCCGGCCGATCCCCGGACCGACGCGAAGCCGGGGTTGCTGGTGCACCTCATGCTGGCGGCCGCCGAGTTCGGTTATTTGCAGTGGCTGCGCGGCACGGACAACACGGCGGCGTCGCTGCCGGTATGCATCGAAGCGGCGCAAGCCGCGGTGCTCGATCAGCGCTGGCGCTGAGCCCGACCGAAGGAATGAACATGCAGGACACCGCCGTCGTCGACCTCGTGGTGGTCGGGTCGGGAGCCGCCGGAATGGCGGCCGCGCTCACCGCCGCGCACCACGGGCTCAGCACCCTGATCCTGGAGAAGGCCGCGCACTGGGGCGGCTCGTCCGCGCGCTCCGGCGGCGGGGTGTGGATCCCCGGCAACGCCGTGCTGCGCGCGCAGGCGCCCGCCGACGACATCGAGGCCGCGCGAACCTATCTCACCGACATCGTGGGCGCGCCGTCGCCGCGCATCGATGCCTACCTCGATCGCGGCCCGGAGGTCTTCGACTTCCTGACGCGGCACACACCCTTGGAGATGCGCTGGGTCCCCGGCTATTCCGACTACTACCCCGAGGCTCCCGGCGGTCGGTCGCACGGGCGCTCGGTGGAACCGAGACCGTTCGACGCGCGCCGGCTGGGGCCGGAACTGGCCACGCTGAAACCGGATTACGCGGCCGGACCCAAGAATTTCGTGCTCACCCAGGCCGATTTCCGGCAACTGCACCTCGGGCTGCGCAATCCGCGGTTCCTGCCCCGGGCGATCGCGATCGGCGCTCGGTGGGCGACGGCTCAGCTGCTGCGCCGGCATCTGCTGACCCGCGGGCAGGCCCTGATGGCGATGCTGCGGGCCGGACTGCTGGCGGCCGAGGTGCCCTGTGGCTGGACAGTCCGCTGGTGTCGCTGTGCGAGGACGCGGGGCGGATCACCGGCGTCGTGGTCCGGCGCGACGGCGAGGAGCGGCGCGTGCACGCCCGCCGCGGCGTACTGCTCGCGGCCGGCGGGTTCGAGCACAACGCGGAGATGCGCCGGCGGTATCAGCGCGCGCCGATCGGCACCGACTGGACCGTCGGCGCGCGGGCGAACACCGGTGACGGCATCCGCGCGGGCCAAGCTGTCAGCGCGGCCGTAGATTTCATGGCCGACGCCTGGTGGGGACCGTCGATCCCGCTGCCCCGGGTGCCCTGGTTCTGCCTCGCCGAGCGCAACCTGCCCGGCAGCCTCATCGTCAACGACCGCGGCGAGCGCTTCATGAACGAATCCCTGCCGTATGTCGAGGCCACGCACCGGATGTACGGGGGCGAGTTCGGGCAGGGCGACGGGCCGGGCGAAAACCTGCCCGCCTGGCTGGTTTTCGATCAGCGGTACCGCAACCGGTACTCGTTCGCGGGCCTGACACCGCGCCAGGCGATACCCGGGCGCTGGCTGAAGACGGGTGCGGTGACGCGCGCGGACTCCCTGACCGAACTCGCGAGCCGAATCGGGGTGCCGCCTGCGCGGCTCGAAGCCACGGTCGCGCGGTTCAACACCTTCGCGCGGGCCGGAAAAGACGAGGACTTCGGGCGCGGCGAGAGTGCCTACGATCGCTACTACGGCGATCCGCGCCAGCGCCCGAACCCGAACCTCGGCGCGCTCGAGGTCGGCCCCTTCTACGCCGCGCGGATGGTGCCCGGTGATCTCGGCACCAAGGGCGGCCTGGTCACCGACGAGGCCGGGCGGGTGCAGCGTGCCGACGGCAGCGTCATCGAAGGGCTCTATGCGGCAGGCAATGTCAGCTCGCCGGTGATGGGTCACACGTATGCCGGTCCCGGCGCGACCATCGGGCCCGCGCTGGTGTTCGGCTATCTGGCGGCGCTGGACGCCGCGGGCCGGGCCCCGGTGGCGCCGTAAGGTCCGGCGCATTACACAGCCGCACCCCCTGCGAGCGCAGGGGGTGCGGCGGTACGGGTCTGTCTACGCCCCGGTGGACAGCAGCTGGTTGAAGAACGAACGGTAGCCGCGGAGCGCGTTGCGCAGATCCTCGGTGTCCGCGTTGTCGCCCCACGCGTGCTGGAGCGACTGCTTGCGCTCGGCATAGGTGGCGGCCAGGTGATCGATGGCCTCGGCGACCAGTTCGTCGGCCTTGGTGACCGCGTCCTGCGGGTTGTCGACGAAATTGCCCTGGAGTTCGCGCCATTGGGTGCGTAGGCGCTCGAGCTCGTCGTCGGCGAACAGCGGGCCGCTCAGGTCGCTGTCGGTCGTGGCGACCGGCGCCTTGGCGGGCTCGGCGACGGGCTCCGCCGGGACGGCCGGGGATTCCAGGGTTTCCGCGTCCGGTGCGTAGCGCGGGTGCTCGGTCGCCTCCGACTCGCGCACCTGCTGTTCGTGCTCGTCCAGCCGCGCCTCGGTGGCCGCGACCGAATCGTGGGCCGGGGACCGCTCGGCGGCGGCCCACTCGTCGGCGGGCTCGGTGCGCTCGGTCTCGGTGCGCTCCGCGTGGGACCAGCCGTTCGGGTCCTCGGCGGGCAGGGGTTGATCCTCCTCCGCGTCGTGCGGTCGCGCGTAGGCCGGATCCTCCACGGAGTCGTGGGTTCTGCCGTAGGTCGAATCGTCCACGGATTCTTCGATATTCGGGTCGCGCCGCGCGTCGTCGTGCACCGTCCCGTCGTCGGAATCCTTCATCTTTTCCGCGGAAACATGTTCGGTAGCCATGACTTACTTGTCCTTCACGTGGTGGGAATTGCCGTTCATCAGGTCTTGAAAGAGTTCGCGGTAATGCACGATCGCGGTGCGCATCTCCTCGGTGGAGGCGCCGTCGTCCTTACGGGTGGCGATCTCGTGTGCGGTCCGGTAATGGCCCAGCGTATTGGCGTGCTCGACCGACAGATCCGCGATCTGCTGGTCGTATCCCTCGGTGGGGTAGCCGCGCTCGGCCATGATGGTGGTCACCAGTTGATCGGCGGCGACCACGGCTTCGGCCGGATGGTCGACGAACTGCTCCTGGACCCCGGCCCATTCCGTCAGGTACTGCTCTTTGCGCTCCTGGGGGAGTTCGCGCAGATCCAATTCGGCGTGCCGGCGTTCGCGTTCCGCCAGTTCGCGTTCGGCGGCCTTGCGGTCCTCGGTTTCCTGAAGGGTCCGGTCGTATTCGGGCCCGAATTTCTCCCGCAGACGCCGCCTGCGCAGCATCGGCCAGACCAGCAGGCCCAGCACCGCGAGGACGACTATCACCGCGATAATCACCAATACCAACATTCCGGACGACACCGCATTCTCCTTCGACGAGCGTCTGTTGTTCCGGTAGTGCCTCGGGAACGGCGACTCAAACGTCGGTGATCACGCTGCGGTGCGGCAAAATTCGGCCTCGTTCCGGGCGAGGCCGTGCGATGGTCGGTCAGCTACCGGCTGGCGAGCCGCTGGATGCGTTCGCGCACCCCGGCCTCGTCGACCCCGAGCCGCGCGCAGGCGCCGGCCAGGTCGACGGCCGGAAATGCCTGTGGCGCACGGTCACACGCGTCGACGACGGCGACCGGTCGGCCGGAGCTGGTCAGGATGACGCGCTGCTGCCGGCTCGCGTCGATCAGCCAGTCGACCCCGTGCAGGGCGGCGGTGGCGACCGGAATTCGTAATGGGCCCATGGCGTTCAGTGAACCCGACAAACGCGCCCGGCACACGCCGAACCCGGGATTAGGTGCGGATGAGGCTGGGGGTGCGGATGTCAATCCAGCTGGGGCACTGGAGGACTCAGTGCCAGGTACGTTGCCAGCGCCGCTTGGCCCAGCGCCGTGCGCGGCGGCTGACCAGCAGCACGGGTAAGAGCAGGACACCGCCCAGCAACATGCCGAGTAGGAGCAGCCCGGCGAGTAGTTCGCCGAGAGCTTGCAGAGCGGCCGGGACCACGCACAGCGCGGCCGCGATCGCGAGCACGACCGCCGCGGTGGCGTGGCCGGAGTCGGCGAGGATGGCGGCCGAGGTACCGAGCCCCGCGGCGATCACCAGACCTAGCACGCCGATCAGATAATTGTCCCAGGAAAGCCAGGTAGACGGTTCGGTACTGCGGTGCTGTCCCACCGTCGCGAGCCTAATGAAATCGCGTGCGGACACAACGTGTTCGTGCCGATTGTCCGCATCGATGTCCTCCCCCTAGGGACGCGGCCAGGGGTTGTTCTCCTTCTCCTCGATCGAGGCGTTGAACCGTGCGACGAGTTTGCTCAGCTGGGCGACATCGGCCTCGTCCCAGTCGGCGACGACGGAGCCGATGCCCTCCCGGCTCTGCGCGCGGTCGTGCGCGAGCTCGGCCAGGCCCTCGGTGCTGGCGCGGATCTTGCGGGCGATGCCGCCCTCGGGGTCCGGAACCCGTTCCACCAAGCCCAGTTTCAGCATCGAGCCCACTTGACGGTTGATGGTGGAGATGTCGAGCCGGAACGCCTCGGACAGTTCCCGCAGACTCAGCGGTCCGTCGAGCTCGAGCCGGATCAGCAGGAGATAGGCCGAGCGGTCCAGCCGGAAACCCGGCCGGCGTAGCACGGCGGTGGGGAAGTGCCGGGAGAGCAGGGTTATCTCGTAGACCAGGCGCGGCAGCGCCTCGGGACGCTCTTCGGACATGGCATCACTATGTCGGCCGGGTCACTCCGGAGCAAATTGTGCACCGTACACACGATGTGTACCGTGCACATAATGACCATCGCCGAATCCAGCGCGGACACCACCGATTCGAGTTCCGGCACCCGCCGGCCCACACCCGCCGTGCTGATCGCCACCCTCGGCATGGTCGGCGTCGTCGTCTCGCTGATGCAGACCCTGGTCATCCCGATCATTCCCGCGCTGCCCACCCTGCTGAGCACCTCGGCCGCCAACGCGTCCTGGGTCATCACCGCGACCTTGCTGGCGGGTGCGGTGTTCACCCCGATCAGCGGCCGCCTCGGCGACATGTTCGGCAAGCGCCGTGTGTTGTTCGTGAACCTGCTGGCGCTGATCGCGGGCTCGGTGGTGTGCGCGAGCTTCTCCTCGCTGCTGCCCGAGATCATCGGCCGCTCGCTCCAGGGCGCCGCGGTCGGCGCGATCCCGCTGGGCATCAGCATCATGCGCGACGAACTGCCGGCCGAGCGGGTGGGCTCGGCGATGGCGATCATGAGCGCGACGCTGGGCGTCGGCGGCGCGATCGGCCTGCCGGTCGCGGCCGCCATCGCGCAGAACGCCGACTGGCACATGCTGTTCTGGACCGCCGCCGGCATGGGCGTGCTGTGCGCGATCCTGGTCTTCGTCTTCGTCCCGGAATCGCCGGTCCGCACCCCGGCCCGCTTCGATTTCGGTGGCGCGGTCGGCCTTTCGGTGGCGCTGCTGGCCCTGCTGGTCGCGATCACCAAGGGCGCGGACTGGGGCTGGGCCAGCGGCTCGATCCTGTCGCTGTTCGCCGTCGCGGTGGTGGTCTTCCTCGGCTGGGGCTACTACGAGCTGCGCCAGGCGTCGCCGCTGGTCGACCTCCGGGTCTCGGCGCGGCCGCGGGTGCTGTTCACCAACGTCGCCTCGATCGCGGTCGGCTTCGCGCTCTACGGCATGTCGCTGACCTTCCCGCAGCTGCTGATGGCGCCGGAGGCGACCGGCTACGGCTTCGGGCTGTCCATGGTGAACGCGGGTCTGGTGATGGCGCCCACCGGTCTGGTGATGATGCTGCTGTCGCCGGTCTCCGCGCGGCTCTCGGCGGCGCGCGGACCGAAGGTCACCCTGATGCTCGGCTCGGCCGTGATCGCGGTCGGCTACCTGCTCGCGGTGGTCATGATGGACAGCGTCTGGCAGATCATGCTGGCCTCGGTGATCTGCGCGGGCGGTGTGGGCCTGGCCTACGCGGCGATGCCCGCGCTGATCATGGGCGCGGTGCCGATCACCGAAACCGCCGCGGCCAACGGCCTCAACTCGCTGATGCGCTCGATCGGCACCTCCACCTCCTCGGCGGTGATGAGCGTCGTGCTGGCGCACATGACCGTTCAGCTCGGCTCGCACCTGCTGCCCTCGCGCGAGGCCTTCCACACCACGTTCTTCATCGCGATGGCCGCGGCCGTCGTGGCGATCGCGCTGACCGCGTGCATTCCGATGGGCAAGAAGACCGCCGCCTGAGCGGGAACTGTCCGGCCGCCCCGTTCGTCTACAGGTCAGGAGCTGACCGAAGGGGGCCGGGGGATGAACACGCGGAAGATCAGCCGGTGGGCGGGACCGGCCGTGCTGGTGACGGCGCTTGCCGTCGCCGCCGTGCTGGGAGTGCGCCTGTGGCAGCAGCATTCCGGCGAGTCCGCGGTCGTGGGGGAGAATCTCACCGAGTTCCCGGCGATCGACAGCGCGGGCCTGAGCGCCGATCAGGCCCGGCTGGTCGCGGTGCTGCGGCAGGAGTTCCGCGCGCCCGGCGCGGGGACGAAATACGCCGAGGGCCAGGTCGAGCCGTGGTGCGCCGATTTCGTCAGCTGGACCATGCGGGCGGCCGGTCTGCCGTTGGTCAACCCCCACTCCGGATCGTGGCGCATCCCTGGCGTCTACACCTTGCAGGAGTACTACCAGGGCACCGGGCGGTTCACCGGCCTGGCGGGCTACCGGCCGCGCACGGGTGATGTGCTGTTCTACAGCGATCGCAGCCCGTTCACCCAGCACACCCACTTCGTGCTGGACTACGCCGACGGCGTCGTCACCACCCTGGGCGGCAACGAATTCGACGATGTCCGGATCAGCCGATTCACGCTCGCGGAGGTACCCGGCATAGTCGGCTTAGGCAGATTGCACAACTGATCCGCCCGGCGCTGTGACATTTTCTGGCATTGTGCTCGATTTCTCGGCGCGCGAACAATCGGCGAGTCCGCGCCCGCGCCTTACCATGGAGTAGGCAGCGCCCGGCAGCGCTGCCGATCAGGGGCCCTGTCCTGCTACCCCCTCATCAGCAGGACAGGGATCCCGCCTGTTACGGGCGGCGCAAACAGTGCGACACCTCGCTCGCGTAGCGTGTCCGGTGTCCGTCTTCAGGTAAGGGTTCCGGAACATTGCAGCCGATCGACGCTACGAGTAGCGATCCCCTCTGGATCGACTACGCCGAATTCGGAGAACAGTTCGTCGCCCAGGCGGTGACGCGGGAACGCATCGTGGCCGCGGTGGCCGGAATGGCCGGCCGGGGCATGACGATGGGCCCCTACTCGCTGGGGCCCGCCGGGCTGGCCGGCTTCGTCGCCGAGGGCCGCGTCGGCGAACCCACTGTGCTGCGCCAGGATCCGCACGTCGTCTACCAGGTGACGGTGCCGCTGTCGCTGGCGGTGAAGGTCCTGCTGGGCGGGCAGAAGCTGCGGCTGGCCGCCGTCGTCGAGATCGACCTGGCCCTGCACGCGCGCACCGCCGACCCGCTGCTGATCGTCATCGACATCCCGCCGATCACCGCGCGCGACGTCAGTTTCGTGCTGCGCGCCCAGGCCATCGCCGCGTCCTGGGAGTGGCTGCTCGGGCCGCTGGCCGGGGTGGTGCAGAACGAGGTGGCCAAGCGCGTGAACGCGATCCTGTCCGAGCCGGCGGCCCGGCGCGGGCGGATCTTCGACGTCGAGGCCATCGTCGGCGGCACGCCGTCCCGGCATCGCGGCCGGACCGAGTTCGAGTGGATCGACTACGGCGAGTTCGGGCACCGCTTCTTCGAACGCATCGTCACCCGGGATCGGGTGCACGAGGTGGTGCGGCGGATGGCGGGCCGGCCGATCGAGGTCGGGCCGCTGCGGACCGGGCCCGGCAAGAAGGCCACGGTGCTGGTGCAGGGCTCGATCCTGGAACCGGAGCTGACCGAGCGCGCCGCCGAGCAGGTGTCCTTCGATCTGTTGCTGCCGGTGAGCCTGGACATCACCGTCGACGTGCTCAAGTCGAACCGCTACCGCGCCGATGTCCGGATCCCGCTGGTGCTGACCGCGCGCGCCGCCGACCCGCTGGCGATCGTCATCGATGTCGACCCGCTCGCCGTCGAGGACATCCAGCTGGAGTACAAGGCCGAGGGCATGCGCGCCGCCACGCTCGGCGCGCTGGCCGGGATCAAGAAACAGGTGGTAGCCCAGGTCGCGAGCGTGGTCCGCAAGGAACTCGCCGACGCTTCGAGCCGGACAATCGACGTCGCCGGGCGGATCGGCGGCACCAGGACCCCGGCCGTGACCGGTGGGACTCGTGTGATGAGTGAGTCCGATGGGTCTGGCGGTTCTTCTGTGAATATGGTGAAATAAGTACACGTTCGAGGCTCCCGGCGCGCGGCTGCAGGAATGTAGCCACCTTGGGGAAGGTGCGCCGGGCACGCTGCCCATAAAGGTGCGCAATTTCCACTCCGCGCATCCCAGCGGTTTGTGCGAAGGAGTCTGCGTAATGGAGCTGTCCCGGCGTTCCCTTTTCACCTGTGCTGCCGCGGCGGCCGCCGTCGGCCTGGCCGCACCCCGAGTTTCCGCCGAACCGCTCGGCACCCTGCTCGATTACGCGGGCGGCGTCCCCTCCGCCGACGCGATTCTGGCCGCCGGGCATCTCGGCGCCATCCGCTATGTCTCCGATCGCCGGCCCGGCGCGGAATGGATGGCCGGGAAACCACTGCTGGCCGCGGAGGCCACGGCGCTGCGCGCGGCGGGGCTGACGATCGTCTCCTGCTACCAATTCGGTAAGGGGCCGACCGCCGACTGGCGCGGCGGATTCGAGGCCGGGCAGCGGCACGCCGAGCGCGGGCGGCAATTGCATCTGGAAGCCGACGGGCCCGAAGACCGGCCCATCTACACCTCGATCGACGACAATCCCAGTCGCGAGGAATTCGACACGATGGTGCGCCCGTATCTGGAGGGCTGGGAATCGGTCGCCGGGCACGAGTACACCGGGGTGTACGCCAACGCGCCCACCATCGACTGGGCGCTGGAGTCCGGCCTGGGTTCCTATTTCTGGCAGCACAATTGGGGCACGCCGCAGGGATATGTGCACCCCGCCGCGAATCTGCACCAGTTCGAAATCGACAAGCGCGCCGTCGACGGAATCGGCGTCGATCTGAACCACATTCTGACCGAGTACTACGGACAGTGGTGAACCCGTCAGCCGCGAGATGGAATGCTGTGGGGCATGGTGGCGCGGCGCGACGAGGGTTCCGGTGGGCGTTGGGGTGAACACAACGCCGAGCGGCGCCGCGCGATCATGGACGCCCTGGTCGAGCTGATCGAGGAGGCCGAGCCGGGCGCGGAGATCTCGTTGCAGGAGATCGCCGACCGGGCGGGGCTCAAACGGTCGGTGATCTACCGCCATTTCGCCGATCGCGCCGAGCTCGATGCCCGCACGCGCGAGTACCTGGTCGAGTCCTACATCGGCACGCTCATGCCGACGCTCGAGCTCGAGGACTCGGTGCGGGAGACGGTCTATCGCGCGGTGCACACCTATGTGACGCTGGTGGCCGCGCACCCGCGGCTGCACCGCTGGGTCGAGCAGGGGCCCGGTAGTCACGACCCGTCCGGTGTGGTCGTGGTGGCCGGGACGAAAGAGGCTGTCGCACAGCGTATCTCCGCGCTGTTCACGCCCGCGGCGGCGCTGTTCGGGCAGGCCGATCCCGCGATCGATCTGGCGGCCTTCGCCGTCGTGTCGACGGTCGACGGCACGGTGACGCGCTGGCTGCGCACGCGGCCGGACGGCTGGGACGCGGACCAGGTGAGCCGGGCGCTGACCGATTCGCTGGTGATGCTGCTGGAGGGGCATGCCCGCAATCGCGGCATCGCCGTCGACGCGGACCTGCCGATCGGTGAGCTGCTGGCCCAGGCCGCGGATCGCTCCTGAACCACCATTTTCCTGAGCGCGACAGATTGTCGCGGTCAGCCCTTGCCTGCGTCCAGCGTCCGGCGGTACCGTTTACCGCATTGACCGCGACACCGTGTCGCGGTCATTGCTGGAGGAGGCGGGAACCATGCCCGAGGCACTGCACGACGAGTACACCGAGAAGCTGGCGACCCTGTCCTACGGCTCGGTGCACCGGCGCTTCGATCCATATCTCGACATCACCTGGGACGACCCGGATTACGCGGTCCGCCGCGACGACGACCGCTGGATCATGCCCGCCGCCGACCCGTTCGGCGCGCACCCCTGGTATCAGGCGCTGCCGCGGGAACGGCAGATCGAGATCGGCATGTGGCGGCAGGCCAATATCGCCAAGGTCGGCCTGCAATTCGAGAACATCCTGATCCGCGGGCTCATGCAGTACGTGTTCAGCCTGCCCAACGGATCACCCGAATTCCGGTACTGCACCCACGAATCCATCGAGGAGTGCAACCACACCATGATGTTCCAGGAGGTGGTCAACCGGATCGGCCTGGACGTGCCCGGCATGCGCCCCTGGGTGCGCGTGGTGGCCCCGCTGGTGCCGTTCCTGGCGAACCTCTTCCCGGAATGGTTCTTCGTCATGGTGCTGGCCGGCGAGGAGCCGATCGACCACGGCCAGAAGACGCTGCTGCGCTCGGGTGCGGCCGCCCATCCCATGATCGAGCGGGTGATGGCGATCCACGTGGCCGAGGAGGCGCGCCACATCAGCTTCGCGCACGGCTACCTGGAGCAGGCGGTGCCGCGGATGGGCCGTTTCAAGAAGTTCGTGCTGTCGCTGGTCTTCGCGCCGACCATGCGCATCATCTGCGATCTGATCGCGGTGCCCACCGGCGAGTTCCGCCGCGACTGCGCGGTGCCGCAGTCGGTGATCGACGAGGTCTTCTGGCGCAGTCCCGAATCGCGCCGCGTGCTCCAGAGCTTCTTCGCCGACGTCCGCATGCTCGCCACCGACCTCGGCCTGCTCAACCCGGTCGCCCGCGTGCTGTGGAAGATCTGCCGGATCGACGGCTCGGCCTCGCGCTACCGCAGCGAGCCCGCGCGCTCGGGCCGGTGACCCCGATGCTCGAACTGAGTTGGGTGCTGCTGCCACTGGGCATCGTGCTCGCGCTGCGCGCCGCGTCCGCTCTGGGCGGCGGCACCGATCTGGATTACCGCCGCTACGAGGAACGCGCGGCGTACCGGGACCGCGAGAAGCGCCGGACGGTTCCCGCCGACCGCTGAGCACCGTGCGGCCCGCACGCCGGCGTGCGGGCCGGGTGCTTCACTCGGCGGCGAACGCCAGCAGCTCGCGCCGCAATCCGGCGTCGGGCTCCCGCTCGGCCGCCGTGGCGATCCAGGCTCGGGCCTCGGGTGGGCGGTGCTCCGGCGGCCACGCCCCCAGCACCCCGAGGGCCGCCCGGCGGCAGCGGATGACGCGGTTGGCCAAGGCGACCGGGAGCAGGGCGAGGCCGACACCGGGGTAGTCGCCCAGCGGCCGGACGACGAATTCCAAAGCCATATCGAGGGCGAACCGGCGGCCGAGGCCGAGGGATTCGGTGGGACCCGAGGCCAGATCGGCCAGCGGCAGAACAGTTTCCGCGAGCGCTACGACCTGTCCGACGGTCGTCGCGTCGGCCTCGTCCATGGCCCACTGCCAGATGAAAGCGTCGGCCCGGCCGGTGCGCAGGCGGTCCAGGGCGATGGCGAAGACGTCCAGGCCGAGCCGGCTCGCACAGGAGAGCGCGGTGTGGAAGTGGCCCCGATGTTCCGGCGTATCCCGCGTGAGCTCGTCCAGCAGGAACTCGCGCCAGCGCGGGCGGCTGAGCAGCGCGTCGTAGCACGCCGCCAGCCGAGCGGGTTCGCCGTCGGGCCACTCGAAACCCGCCTCGTCGCACAGGTCTCGCAAGGCCTGCGCGGCGCAGAGCCGCCCGAGCGTGGGCGCGGCCTGGTCGAGAAGTTCGGCGTAGCGGTGCATGACGGGTACGGCGTCGTCGTAGGAGCGCATGTCCGCCGTCGGACCACGCAGGTTGGCCAGGGCCAGCAGGATGCCGGTCGCGCCGTTCAGCAGCGTCT
This sequence comes from Nocardia sp. NPDC050435, assembly GCF_040655395.1. Classification (NCBI taxonomy): domain Bacteria; kingdom Bacillati; phylum Actinomycetota; class Actinomycetes; order Mycobacteriales; family Nocardiaceae; genus Nocardia; species Nocardia sp. NPDC050435. The sequence continues at coordinate 23,782 of NZ_JBFAJW010000019.1, read as the reverse complement.
CGTCGACGTCGTCCGCGTGCAGAGCCTCGTACAGGCCGCCGGTGGTGGCGGCGAGGTAGGCGAGGTACTCGTCGAGCACCCCGTTGCGGAAACCCTCGCGCAGCAACCAGGCCTTGATCTCCGGATCGGTACAGGCCCGCAGTCGTTCGACGGCGTGGATCCGGCCCCAACCGTCGACGCGACGCGCCAGTTCGAACACCGCGCGCTGGGGTTCGGGATGGATCTCGAGCAGCGCCACGACGGCGAAGAGCGTGAATTCCTCCAGACCGCCCAGCAATTGGAGCAACTCGGTGTCGCGCTCGTCGCCGCTGATGCCGAGCAGGACGATGCCGAGTTTGGCGACTTCCCGCCGGGTGGCCTGTTCGGCGACGAATCTGGCCGCGGCGCGGAGCTTGTCCCGGGGCACCGGCCGGGAGCGCAGTTCCAGCACCAGATCATCGGCGACGCGCACTGCCGTGAGGTCGGCGAAAACGGTGAGCAACCGGGCGGGGTCGTCCAGGTGGATGAGCACCTGGTCGGCGAGTGCGGCCGCGGACCGCGGCGCGGGGCGGACGTGGTGCGTACTCACCCCATCGAAAACCACACTGGGCAACAGGGTTTCGCCGGGAGATTCGTCCGGAAGCGGATAGCCGTCACGGGGCCAGGGGCCGGGACCGTGCAGGGCGGCGAGAGACAAGGCATGGGCCACGAACGTGGCCTCGGGGCTCAACGGCCCGGGCGCAGGACGCCCTTTCCATCAGTACTGATCATGGACACGAGGATGCCACCCCGTTCGCCCGCGCACAACCGTCAGGTCTGGCTGTGGCTCAGTGGGGTGACCCGCAGGTCCGGTTCGTCGTCCGGGACCACGCGCAGGGTCGGGCGGGAGTCGGGGGCGTGGTGGTCGGCGCGCCAGGAGAACATCGACCACCGGGACAGCCCCGAGAACGCCGAGCCGAGGCTGGCGAAGGAGGCGGTGGACAGGGCCGAGCCGAACGATCCCGCCGAACCGATGGACAGCACCGAGCCGACGCTGCCGATCGAGAGGATCGAATAGGCCGAACCGATGGACAGGATGGAGCCTTCGGACCGGATCGACAGGATCGACCGGTGCGATCGCCGGCTCCGGATGCAATGACCGGGACGCGCTGGTTCGTCAGTCGCCATGAGTCGGGTCTACCACAGTGCGGCGGGCCGCACGCGCTAACGCCGCGGTCCGGAAAAGGCGAAACCCGGCGGTCCGTGGACCGCCGGGTTCCGGCACATCTCGGGCTATCGCTCAGGCGACGTTGAAGAAGCCGAGCATCGGCAGGAAGGTGCAGGTGCGGGGCTCGGCGTCGGCGGCCTTGGTGGTCAGCGAACCGCCCACCACGGCGACGACGCGACCGGAACCGGTGTCGGCGATGGCCGACAGGGTGGCCGGGCCGTCCGGGTTGATCTTGGCGTCGTCGGTCAGGTTCTGCACGCCGGACTTGCCGGTGTTCAGGTTGAGCCACTGCACGGTCATCGGCGGGTTCTGTTCGGCCGTCGGCGACTTGGTGCCGAGCGCGGTGAACACGAAACCGGTCTGACCGGCCTTCGGGCCGGGCGGGGGCAGCTGGGCCGGGCCGGGCACCGCGAGCGTGGTGCCCACCGAGTCGGCGGAGGCGCTGATGCAGCCCTTGCCGATGCTCGGGTACAGGAACTGCGCGATCACCGGGCCGTCCTCGGGCAGGGTCGGGCCACCGCCGCCGCTGCCGTCGAGGAATGTGATGACGCGTTCCAGAGTGGCCTTGATCTGCGGCGGCAGGTTCAGCGTGGCCAGCAGCGCCCGGGCCTGCGCGAGGATGGCGGCCTGCGGGCCGCCCTCGGCAATGTCCTTGGCGGGGCTGGAGATCGCGCCGACGATGGCGGGGGCCAGGGCGATCAGGCCATCGACCGGCACACCCTCGGGCACGATCGGGATGTCGTTCGAAACCGCGGTGGACGCGGGCGCCGGGGCCGCAATGGCGGTGGGCGCAGCGAGTGAAGCACTCGCGGCCAGGGCGAGAGCGGTCAATGCGATCCGCGATCCTCGGTTGCGAAGCACTGTCTAGCCGTCCTTACCTTCGGGGTACATCTAGGGCGATGGGGTGAAAACCCATCGTTTCGGGGTCACTCTAGGGACAAGGTCACCGAGTTGTACAGCTGCGGTGTCCCAACGATGCGCTGTGGACGAACAGTGTGGTCAGAACCTAGCGCGATCTGGTGTTACAGGAGTGAAGTGTGATGCAGATGTTATCAGCAATTACGCCCCGGCAAGATCTTTGCCAAGCAGCGCCATAGGGCCCTGATGAGTGGTCCTACCGGGGCGTCCGCCTTGTGGGCCGACACGCTGCGGTTAATGTAGTCGGAGTTTTCAGACCCTGCCGCCGAACGCCCGAACACTCCGCGGGACGCACCATCCTCCCGCACCGACTCGAAAGCCTGTGAAGTGACCTCAGAGAGCGTTCGGGCCGCCACTCGCCGCCTGCGCTGGGCGGTGCTGGCGCTCGGCCTGTCCATACTGGCGCGGCTGCTGTGGATGCTGCTGTCGGAGAACGGGATGAACCTCGTCGACTTGCACGTCTACGTGGACGGGTCGGCCTCGCTGCTCACCGACAGGCTCTACGACTACACCTACTCGGAGAAGACTCCGGATTTCCCGCTGCCGTTCACCTATCCGCCGTTCGCGGCGCTGGTGTTCTATCCGCTGCACTTCCTGCCGTTCACGGTGATCGCGATCGGCTGGCTGCTGGCCACGGTGGGCGCGCTCTACGCCATCGTGCGAATCAGCCTGGAGCTCTTGCTCGGTGCGGACCGGATGCGCGAAAACGGTTGGCAGGCCGTGGCGGTCGGGTGGACCGCGGTGGGTGTGTGGATGGAGCCGGTGCGCACCACCATCGACTACGGCCAGGTGAACGTCTTCCTGGTGCTGGGCGCGATGCTGGCGGCACGTAGTTCGCGCTGGTGGGTCTCCGGTGGCCTGGTCGGCATCATCGCCGGCATCAAGCTGACCCCGGCGATCACCGGGTTGTATCTGGTGGCGCGGCGGCGCTGGGGCGCGGCGCTGTGGTCGGCGGTGGTGTTCGGGCTGACGGTCGGGATCAGCTTCCTGATCAATCGGCACGAGGCCGAGCGCTACTTCGGCACGCTGCTCGGCGACGCCGACCGGATCGGCCCGGTGGGCTCGGTGTGGAACCAGTCGATGCGCGGCGCACTGAGCCGGATCGTCGGCTACGACGTGCAGACCGGCCCCTGGTATCTGGCCGGCGTGCTGGTGATCGCGGTCCTCGGCTTCTGGGCCTGGCGCACGCTGGGCCCGGACGACCGGCTGGGCACGCTGATCCTGGTGCAGCTGTTCGGGCTGATGATCTCGCCGATCTCCTGGTCGCACCATTTCGTCTGGCTGCTGCCGGTGGTGCTGTGGCTGCTCTACGGCCCGCTGCGGCAGGCGCGGGGCGCGCGGGTGCTGGCCGGGTTCTGGCTGCTGGTCACACTGATCGGCGTGCCGTGGGTGCTCTCGTTCGCGCAGCCCTCGATCTGGGACGTGTCGCGGCCGGGCTGGCTGGCCTGGCTCGGCGCGGTGGACCTGTTCGGCGTGCTGGCGCTGTTCGTCTGGGTGATCTGGGTCAGTCGGACGTCGCGGCCAGCCGATCGATCTCCCGAGCCAGCGTCACATCCAGGGCGGTGAGTCCGCCCGCGTCGTGCGTGGACAGGGCGAAGGTGATCTTGCGCCAGCGGATGTCGATATCGGGGTGATGGTTCATCGACTCAGCGATCTCGGCGACCTGGCGGACCAGTTCGATGCCGGCCGGGAAGGTGGCGGCCTCGACGGTGCGGGTGATCGTGTCCCCGGATCGGGTCCAGCCCGTCAAGCCGGCCAGCGCGTCGGAGAGTTCGGCGTCGGAAAGCAGTGGGGTGCTCATGCCCCGGTTCTACCCCGCGCGGGCGGGAATGCACATGATTTCGCGGGGGGATTCCGGAGACGGCGCGGTCAGGCCGCGCGCGCCAGCTTCAGGGCCTTCTTCAGGTCTTTACCGCAGCAACCTGCGGCTTCGGCCTTCTTCATCCGCATGATGACGACAGGGCATTTCACGCAGCGCGTCTTCTTACGGCAGCATTTCTTCTTGGGTTTCAACTTGGAAACCTTCTTGGCTTTCACCTTGCCCACATTGGTTAGCGTACCCTAAGTCTGGGTGCGGACGCGGAGGGGACAGGGGAATGCCGGTAAGGTATCACCTGGCCGCGAGCCCAGGTGCGTTTTTCTGAGCCACCTGATTGCAGGGCCGGCCGACCTAAACCAACAGCAGGAGGATTCAGCGTGTCGTCTGCGCGCGATTTTCGCAACGTCGCCATCGTGGCCCACGTCGACCACGGCAAGACGACGCTGGTCGACGCCATGCTGCGGCAGTCCGGGGCGTTCGCCGAACGGGCCGAACTCGTCGACCGTGTCATGGACTCCGGTGATCTGGAGCGCGAGAAGGGCATCACCATTCTCGCCAAGAACACCGCGGTGCACCGGCACCACCCCGACGGCTCCGTGACCGTCATCAACGTCATCGATACCCCCGGCCACGCCGACTTCGGCGGCGAGGTCGAGCGCGGCCTGTCCATGGTCGACGGCGTCGTGCTGCTCGTCGACGCCTCCGAGGGCCCGCTGCCGCAGACCCGCTTCGTGCTGCGCAAGGCGCTCTCGGCGAAGCTGCCGGTGATCCTGGTCGTGAACAAGACCGACCGCCCCGACGCCCGGATCGAAGAGGTCGTCGAGGAGAGCCACGACCTGCTGCTCGACCTGGCCTCCGACCTCGACGACGAGGCCGCCGAAGCCGCCGAGCTGGCGCTGGACCTGCCGGTCCTCTACGCCTCGGGCCGCGAGGGCAAGGCTTCCAAGGAGCGCCCGGAGAACGGTTCCGCGCCCGACGCCGAGAACCTCGACGCGCTGTTCGACGTGCTGCTCAACAACATCCCCGCCCCCAAGGGCGACGTCACCAAGCCGCTGCAGGCGCACGTCACCAACCTCGACGCCTCGCCCTTCCTGGGTCGCCTGGGCCTGGTGCGCATCCACAACGGCGAGCTGCGCAAGGGCCAGAACGTGGCCTGGATGCACGCCGACGGCGTCAAGAACGTCAAGATCACCGAACTGCTGCAGACCGTCGGCGTCGAGCGTCAGCCGGGCGAGGTGGCCGTGGCCGGTGACATCGTCGCCATCGCGGGCATCGAGGACATCATGATCGGCGACACCCTCGCCGACGTGGAGAACCCGGTCGCGCTGCCGCGCATCACCGTCGACGAGCCCGCCATCTCGGTGACGATCGGCACCAACACCTCGCCGCTGGTCGGCCGGGTGCAGGGCCACAAGCTGACCGCCCGCATGGTGAAGTCGCGCCTGGATCAGGAACTGGTCGGCAACGTCTCGCTGCGCGTGCTCGACATCGGCCGCCCCGACGCCTGGGAGGTGCAGGGCCGCGGTGAGCTGGCGCTGGCCATCCTGGTCGAGCAGATGCGCCGCGAGGGCTTCGAGCTCACCGTCGGCAAGCCGCAGGTGGTCACCAAGCAGGTCGACGGCAAGGTGCACGAGCCGTTCGAAGAGCTGACCATCGACTGCCCCGAGGAGCACCTCGGCGGCATCACCCAGCTGATGGCCGCCCGCAAGGGCAAGATGGTGCAGATGAACAACCACGCCGCCGGTTGGGTGCGGATGGAGTTCATCGTTCCCTCGCGCGGCCTGATCGGTTTCCGCACGCTGTTCCTCACCGAGACCCGCGGCACCGGCATCGCCAACGCCGTGTTCCACGGCTACGCGCCGTGGGCCGGTGAGATCCGCGCCCGCCACACCGGTGCGCTGGTGTCCGACCGCGCCGGCTCGGTCACCCCGTTCGCGATGATCCAGCTCGCCGACCGCGGCCAGTTCTTCGTCGAGCCGGGCGCCGAGACCTACGAGGGCCACGTCGTCGGCATCAACCCGCGCGCCGAGGATCTCGACATCAACGTCACCCGCGAGAAGAAGCTGACCAACATGCGCAGCTCCACCGCCGACGTGATGGAGACCCTGGCCAAGCCGCTGCAGCTCGATCTCGAAGGCGCGATGGAGTTCTGCTCCGACGACGAGTGCGTCGAGGTGACCCCGGAGATCGTGCGTGTGCGCAAGGTCACCCTGGGCGCCACCGAGCGCGGCCGGGAACTGTCGCGTCGCAAGGCCCGCGACCGCGCCGCCGCGCAGTAGTCACGCGGGGCGCGAGTTTTCTCCGGATTCCACGAGGGTGCCCGTCCGCGCGACCGCGCGGACGGGCACGTTCGCATCGATGGCTGCGACGGCGAGCGAGGTAGAGTGCGGCGTGTGAGCACGGGGGTCAGGCGCGCCAGGGTGCGCGCGATGGCGGTCATGGTGGCGGCATCGGTGTCGGTGCTCGCCGGTTGCACGGCGAATCCGCCGCCGCCGATCGAGAGCACCGACAGCCCGAAGACGACCCCGGCCAAGCCGGGCAAGAACACCGTCGTGGTGGCCATCGACGACATCGGCATCGGGTTCAATCCGCACCTGCGTTCCGATCAGTCGCCCGCCACCGCCGCGGTGAGTTCGATGGTGCTGCCCAGCCCGTTCCGCCCGGTGCCGAACCCCGCCGCGACCGGCGCCACCGAGTGGGTCGCCGACACCGCGCTGGTGACCTCCGCCGAGGTGACCGCGCAGGAGCCGTTCACCATCACCTACGCGCTGCGCAACCAGGCGAACTGGTCCGACGGCGCGCCCATCGCCGCCGAGGACTTCCGGTTCCTGTGGCAGCAGATGATCACCCAGCCCGGTGTCGTCGACCCGGCGGGCTACCGGCTCATCTCCGACGTCGAATCCGCCGACGGCGGCAAGACCGTCAAGGTGACGATGACCCAGGCCTATCCGGCCTGGCGCGAACTGTTCACCAACCTGCTGCCCTCGCATCTGCTCAAGGACTCCCCGGGCGGTTTCACCAACGGCCTGGTGGAACGAATCCAGGTCTCGGGCGGCAACTTCCGGATCAAGTCGGTGGACCGCGGGCGCGACGAAATCCTGCTGGAACGCAACGACCGCTACTGGGGCACCCCGGCCGCGCCGGACCAGATCCTGTTGCGGCGCGGGGGCACTCCGGCGCAGCTGGCCGATTCGCTGCGCACCGGCGACGCGCAGATGACGCTGGTGCACGGCGGCGTCGCGACCCAGGCGCAACTGGCGGCGATCCCCTCGGTGCGGACCGCGATCATGGCGCAGTCGCGGCAGTTGCAGCTGGTGCTCAACGGCCGCGGCACCGGCGATCTCAGCGATGTCCGGATCCGCCGCGGTGTCCTCGCCCTGCTCGATCCGTCGCTGCTGGCCACCGTCGGCGCGCAGACCGGCGGCTGGGTGGACCCGGTGCGCGCGCAGATCCTGAGCCCGTCCGACCCGGGTTACGCGCCGACCGCGCCGCCTCGCCCGTCGGCGGAGGAGGCCTTCGGGTTGCTCGCCGAGGCCGGGTACACGCGGGCGGCGGAGACGCCACCCACGAACTCGCCGACCTCGCCCGCGCCGCAGCCCCGCCAGCTGACCAAGAACGGGAAGGCCCTGGCCATCCGGATCGGCGCGGTGACCGGCGACGCCACCGCGCTCGCGGTGGCCAACACCGCCGCCGACCAATTGCGCAGCGCCGGTATCGATGCCACCGTGCGCAGCCTGGCCGCGGACGCGCTCTACGGTAAGGAACTGGTCGAGGGCGGCGTGGACGCGATCGTCGGCTGGGCCGTGGCCGGTTCGGATCCGGCCACCGTGCTCGCCTCCCGCTACGGGTGCCTGCCCGCGCCGGACACCGGCTCCGACGCCACCGCGCCCGTGCTCGAGGCGATGCGCCGGGCGCCGAGCAATCTGTCCGGTGTGTGCGATCCGGTCCTGCAGGGGTCGATCGATGCCGCGCTGCGCGGCGTCGACGTGCCGCAGGTGCTCGCCGAAGCCGAACCGGCCCTGTGGAATATGGCCACCGTGCTGCCGATCGTGCAGGACAACGTGGTGGCCGCGGCGGGGCCGCGGGTGGATGGCGCGTCGCTGAGCGGCGCCATCCAGGTCGGCATCTTCGGTGACGCGGCGATGTGGCGACGCCTGCCGTGAGCGGTGGCCTGCTGCTGGTGCACGCGCACCCCGACGACGAATCCATCACCACCGGCGGCACGATCGCGCACTATCGCCGGCGCGGTGTCCCGGTCACGGTGGTGACCTGCACCCTCGGCGAGGAGGGGGAGGTGATCGGGGACGAGTACGCGCAGCTCACCGTCGAGCACGCCGATCAGCTCGGCGGGTACCGGATCGCCGAATTGACCAGGGCCCTGGCGGCTCTGGACGCCGGCGCGCCGCGGTTTCTCGGCGGGGCCGGGCGCTGGCGGGATTCCGGGATGGCGGGCACACCGTCCGCCGAAAACCCCAGGGCCTTCGTGAATTCCGGGGCGGCGGCCGAGGCGGCGCTGACCGAGATCGTGCTGGAACTACGGCCCGAGGTGGTCGTCGGCTACGACCCGAAGGGCGGGTACGGTCACCCCGATCACATTAGGGCGCATCGGATTACCAGCGCCGCGGTGCACGCGGCGGCCGAAAAAGGCTGGGACACACCGAAGTTCTACTGGACCGTGACCGACGCCGACATTCTGGAGCTGCACACCACAGCGCTCGCGCGGCGCACGGTCGAGGGGCTGCCCGGGGCGCTGCCGGCCGGGTGGCGACTGCCCGGCGTGGGCGAACTCGCCTGTGTCCCCAGCGCTTCGGTCACCACGACCATAGACGTCTCCGACGTGCTGGCGGCCAAGCGCGCGGCCCTGCGCGCGCACGCCACCCAGGTCACCCTCGCGCCCTCCGGACGCGAATTCGCGCTCTCGAACAACATCGCCCAGCCGGTGCTGCCCGAGGAGCACTACGTGCTCGTGCGCGGCGCGCGGGGGCCGTCGGGGGCGGACGGACGCGAACGCGACCTGTTTGCCTGAATTGCCCGAATCGCGCGCAACTCCCGATAGATACCGTTAGCTGGGCGTCTGCTGAGATACTCTTTGCATTCGGTAAGGTTCGCTCGTTCACACACGTTCGACGCGGAGGAATGCACGTTTCATGACGGCAGTCAGCGACAACGACACGAACCACCTCAGCGTCGAGGATCACGGCTATCACAAGAGCCTCAAGCCGCGACAGCTGCAGATGATCGCGATCGGCGGAGCCATCGGCACCGGCCTGTTCCTGGGCGCGGGCGGCCGGCTCGCCAGCGCCGGACCGGGCCTGTTCCTCGTCTACGGCGTCTGCGGCATCTTCGCCTTCCTCATCCTGCGCGCGCTCGGCGAACTCGTGCTGCACCGGCCCTCGTCGGGATCCTTCGTCTCCTACGCGCGTGAGTTCTTCGGCGAGAAGGCCGCATTCGTGGCCGGCTGGATGTACTTCCTGAACTGGTCCATGACCGGCATCGCCGACACCACCGCGATCGCGCAGTACTTCCACTACTGGGCCGGGTTCTCCCACATCCCGCAGTGGGTGCTGGCGCTGATCGCGCTCGTCATCGTGCTCGGCATCAACCTGGTGTCGGTGAAATGGTTCGGCGAGATGGAGTTCTGGGCCGCGCTGGTCAAGGTGTTCGCCCTGTCGGCGTTCATCATCATCGGCGTGATCTTCCTGCTCGGCCGGTTCACCGTGCAGGGCCAGAGCACCGGGCCCTCGGTGATCACCGAGAACGGCGGGCTCTTCCCGACCGGGCTGCTGCCGCTGGTCGTGGTCACCTCCGGCGTCGTCTTCGCCTACGCCGCCGTCGAACTCGTCGGCACCGCGGCGGGGGAGACGGAGAACCCCGAGAAGATCATGCCGCGCGCCATCAACTCGGTGATCTTCCGGATCGCGATCTTCTACGTCGGCTCGGTGCTGCTGCTCGGCCTGCTGCTGCCCTACACCGCCTACAAGGCCAGCGAGAGCCCCTTCGTCACCTTCTTCTCCGCGCTCGGCGTGCCCGGCATCGGCAGCGTGATGAACCTGGTCGTGCTCACCGCCGCCTTCTCCAGCCTGAACGCCGGGCTGTACTCGACCGGGCGCATCCTGCGCTCGATGTCGATGAACGGCAGCGCCCCGAAGTTCACCGGAGTGATGGGCAATAACGGCGTGCCCTACGGCGGCATCCTGCTCACCAGCGTGGTCGCCCTGTTCGGCATCGCGCTCAACGGCGTGGTGCCCGACGACGCGTTCGAGATCGTGCTGAACCTGGCCTCGCTCGGCATCATCTCCTCCTGGGCCACCATCGTGCTGTGCCAGCTCCAGTTCTTCCGCTGGTCCAAGCAGGGCAAGGTCGAGCGCCCCTCGTTCCGCATGATCGGCGCGCCCTACACCGGCTACGCCACTCTGGTCTTCCTGTTCTTCGTCCTGGTCCTGATGGCCCTGGACCGCCCCGTCGGCACCTGGACCGTCTCCGCCCTCGTCCTGATCATCCCCGCCCTCGTCCTCGGCTGGTTCGCCGCCCGCAAACGCGTCCTCGCCATCGCCGAACAGCGCGAAGGCAACACCGGGCAATTCCCGGTCGTCGCGAACCTTCCCATGGACAAAACCAAGCGCAAGCGCAAACGCTAGCCCCGCGCGATTCGCTTGTGCCCGACCCGCATTCACGCTGAATCGGCGATCTTCGGGGTGCTATCGCGGCCAAGGCGCCGATCTTCGCCATCGACAACGGGACGTACACGTTGCAGCCGAAGACGGTCATGGAACCTACCGGCACCACGATGATGCGTCGCCTCGAACCACCCGCTGCGGGACTCGACGACGTAGCCAGAGGGTGTGGCAGGGCGCGTAGCATCGGCGAAGAGAGCGAATCACGGCGGCTCGACAGCAGTGCATACTGGTACTTGCCTACAGGGGTGAATTCCCCATCTACCTGGGAGTTTGCTTGTACAACTGGGATCTGCAGGACGCTATCGCGGCCTTCGTGGAGAGCATGCGGCCGAGTTGGCCGGCGCAGCACGAGCTGTACATGTCGGCGCTGCACACCTTCGTGGAGATGCAGAGTCATCTGCTGACTCTGCTCGGCTTTCCGCCGGTCCAGTGACCGCGACCGTGGAGCAGCGCGTCGCGCCGGACGCGGATCCCGACGAGCGGGTGCCGCGGGGTGTGCTGATGACGTTGCTGGTGTTGAGCGGGTTGTTCACGCTGGCCGTCGAGGTGCTGTATCTCCCGCTCTACGCGGGGCGCTCGGGGCTGCCCGCGCCGGAGCCAGCCGTGGTCGCCGCCGATCTCGCGGTCGCCGGCACCGGCGGGGCGACGCCGCTGCCGCTCACGGTCCTGCTGGCCGCGATCATGAATGTCTTGCTGGTCGCGGCGATGGCCACGCTGACCAGCAGCTTCCGGCTGATGCTGCTGCCGGTCGTCGCGTGGGCCTTCGGCTTCTTCCTGTGCTCGATCCCGGGCCCCGGTGGTGACATCCTGCTGCTCAGCGACTGGCCGACGCTTCTGCTGCTGCTGGGCGGCCTGATCCCCCCACTCGTCTTCGCCTACTTCCGCTGGAATCCGGTGCGCGCTTAGTCCAGGCGCACGGACATGGTGGCGACCACCGCGTCGGTGCGGGCGCGCAGAGCGGTGGCGAGGACGGGGCCGCGGGGGTTGTGCAGGATGCGGTGGCGCCAGCGTCGGGGCTCGACCTGGGCGACCAGGACGGTGACCGGGCGCTGGGTGGCGGTCTGCTTGCGGACGTAGCCGATGAGGGTGGCGACCAGATTGCGGTGCGGGCAGGGCAGGACGACCAGGTCGATGCCGGGGTTCCATCGATTCCAGAGGGCGCTCAGTTTCTTGGTTTTCGCGGGGTCGATCTCGGCGGCCACGGCGATGATCTCGCCGCGCATGCGCAGCGCGGCCTCGAGGGCGCGGACGGTGACGTCGCTGAGGGCGACGACCGGCACGATGATCAGGTGGTCGGCGTCCGGGGTGCAGGTCAGGGGTGGGGGTATCCGGCCGAGGTGCAGGGTGGCGGCCACCGAGCGGTAGTAGTTCTCGGTGCGGGCGAACAGGATGATCAGCGCGGGCACGATGATCAGCAGCAGCCACGCGCCCTCGTGGAACTTCTCGGCGAGCAGGACGATGCCCGCGGTGCAGGTCAGCAGCGCGCCGAAACCGTTGAGGCACATGCGGGACCGCCAGCCGCGGCCGCGCTCGCGATACCAGTGCCGCACCAGACCCGTTTGACTGAGCGTGAATCCGATGAAGACGCCGATCGCGTAGAGCGGCAGCAGGCGGTGCGTGTCGGCTTCGACGATCAGCAGGATGAGCCCGGCGGTCAGGGCGAGCGCCACGACTCCGTAGCGGAACACCGGCCGCTCGGAGCGCATCGCGAACAGCGACGGCAGACGGCGATCCTTGGCCAGCAGCGACAGCAGCACGGGCAGCCCGCCGAAACTGGTATTGGCGGCGAGGACCAGCGCCAGCGTGACCGCCAGATTCACCACGTAGAACAGCCAGCCGGTGCCGAAGGCGGCCGCCGCCAGCTGCGCCAGAATGGTCACCTGTCCGCGCGGCACCACATCGTGCTGCCGGATCAGCCAGGACAAGCCGAGCAGCATGACGCCGAGCAGGACGCCGAGCGCGATCTCGGTGTGCTGGGCGCGGCGCACCGCGGGGCGGCGGAAGGCGGGCACCGCGTTGGCGATCGCCTCGACGCCGGTCAAGGCCGAGCAGCCTGCCGCGAAAGCCTTGAGCAGCAGCAGGATTCCGACCGCCTCCAGCACGGGGAACGGCGTCTCCTCGGTGCCGATGACGGCGACCGGTTCGGAGCGCAGCAGTCCGGTCACGATGACGGCGAGCATCAGCGCGATGAACAGGAACGCCGGCAGCATCAGCGCTTTCGCCGATTCCGCGACACCGATCAGGTTGAGCACGGTCAGCACCAGCAGCCCGATCAGGGTGATCGCGAGCAGATGATCGTGCAGTGCGGGAAAGGCGCTGGCCAGGCTGGCCGCGCCCGCCGCGAGACTGACCGCGACCGTCAGCACGTAGTCGACCACCAGGCTGGCCGCCGCCAGCAGCGCGGCATAACGGCCCAGATGTTTCTTGGCGACCGCGTAGGAACCGCCGCCGTCGGGGTGCACGGCGATCACCTGCCGGTAGGACAGCACCAGCACCAGCAACAGGGTGGCGATCGCCCCGGCCACCGGCAGCGTCCAGGAGACCGCGGCCGATCCCGCGGCGACCAGCACCAGCACGATCGCCTCGGGACCGTAGGCCACGCTCGACAGCGCGTCCAGTGACAAGGCCGCCAGCCCGCCGACCGCCGTCAGCCGGAACTTGTCGCCCCGTTGCAGCCGCCGCACCCGCGGATCAGCGATCGGCAACTCGTCGGTTCGCCCAGTGTCGACCACTGGTCTATTGAACGCGGGGAGGCTTCAGCAATCAGGCAGCGACACCCATGGCCTGCGGGGCTGTCGGCACAATGGCAGGCCGATACCCCGACTGTCGTGAACCGCGTCGTCATATGGTGGTGCCGCTCGGAGTGCCGACCGCGATTCGACTACGAGGTTCGAATCAGGATGCCGGTGGATCTCAGGCAGTGGCATCCGGCCGGGCGCCGAGCCGGCCCGGCGTGACGGATTCGATGAGCGCCCACGCTCGATCGAGCGAGATATCGATGACCCGGTAGCGCTTGTTGCCCGCGGCGGTGGCGGCAATGACCGTGGCCACTCCGGCCCGGCGCTGCCAGAAGGACTGCCGCACAGTCCATCCGATGATGCCGGGGGCCTCGAGACAGTCGCGGGCCCGGTCCAGCGAGCCGGAGCGGGTGATCAGCCAGGCCGGGGAACTCGCGGTTGCGGGAATCACGGTGTGCCCGAGCCCGCGATACCGGTCCTCGGCGAGCGGAAGGGCGAGCGCCGCCAGGATCGCGGGCAGCAGCAGCCACCACGGGGACAGGTCGACTCCGGTGAGATACAGGACGGCCAGCAGCAGGACGATCAGCGCGGCCGGCGTGAGCGCCCGGGTGTAGCGACGTCTGCGGGCGACCGGGCCGTGGCTGGTGAGTGGCGCACTGGCCTGCACGGGGATCTGCGGATCGGCCGCGTGGCCCGTCGTTCCGCCGGTACCTGCGGCTGCCGGTGCCGCGGAGTCCTGCTCCGCGAAGCGGGCCACCGGTCTGTGCTCGGCCGGGAGACTCGCCGGGTCCGCCTCGGTCAGGCGTGGCCGCTCGGCAGTCTCCGTGCCGGTCGCCGCCGCGGGCCGCGGCGCGACCGCTGTGCCGGATGAATCCTGTTGCCGCACAACACCGAGGTCAGCGCTGGACGACTCCGGGGGCCGCGCGCCGCCCCCCGCCTGTCTCGGCCCCAGCAACTCGGCCAGCGTGCGCTCCACGGCGGCGCGCGGGGCCTGGGGCAGCAGCTTGAGCCGGGGCTTCTCGCCGACCATGATCGCTTCGAGTTCGGCGGCCCCGGCCAGGCGCAGCAGCAGCGGTTCTTTCACGGTCGCGCCGCGGAAACGGGCCAGGTCCATGGTGATCTGGCGGGTGGTCAGCAGCCCGTGGCGCACGTGCAGGGTGCGGCCGTCGTCGAGGACCCGCAGGCCGTGATAGGTGAGCAGGTAGCGGGTGCACGCGGCCAGGCTGACGACCAGCACGATGGCGGCCAGCAGACCCAGCACGGCGAAGACGATGACGGCGGCTCCGCCCTCGCCGATGTCCTGCGCCGCACGGGATTCGAACAGCACCGACCCCAGGCCGTACTGGAACGCGAGCCCGACCACCGGCGCGACGACGGCGAAGCCGGTCAGCGACAGCGGCGCGAAGCGGGCCCAGCCGGGCTGCCAGTGCCCGATCTCCCGCGCGCGCACCGGTTCCGGCTCGACATCCGAAACCGGTTGCGGCGCAGAGGTTTGCCCGGTGTGTGCGAGCAATTCCGTGCGTAGGCCCGGCACCACGCGGGCGTCGAGCGCGTCGAGTTTGAACCGGTCCTCGGAGTCCGCCGATTTGCCGGTGCCGATCACCACCACGGCCAGCCCGAGCACCCGCCGCAGCAGGTCGGCTTCGATGTCGACCGAGCGGATCCGTGAGCGCGGCACCGACAGCTTCTTGCGCTGGATCAGCCCGGTGCGCAACTCCACGTGCGTCGGCCCGACCCGGTAGCTGGTGGTGAACCAGCGGGTGAGCGCGAACGCGACGATCAGCACGAGCGGCACCAGGCTCCACAGGTGGTTGCCGCTGCTGGTGCCGAGCAGCACGGTGCCGATCAGCACCGGAATGAATTTCACCAGCTCGGTGACCGGATGTACCAGCAGCATGCGCTTGTCCAGCCGCTGCCAGGCCTGGTCGGACACCGGCGGATCGGCGAGTGCGGTCACGTGGCGTCCCCGCGATGCTGCGCCGCGATCTCGGTGAGCCGGCGCACCGTGTCCTCGGCGACCGGCAGGTCCAGCGCGGAGATGTGCACCGCGCCCGCGGAGGAGGCGGTGGTGACGGTGACCGTGGCCAGCCCGAGCATCCGCTCCAGCGGCCCGCGCTGGGTGTCGACCGTCTGCACCCGCGAGATCGGCGCGACCCGGCTCTCCTGGGTGAGCCAGCCGATCCGGCTGTAAACGGCGTCGGCGGTGACCTCCCACCGGTGCACCGCGTAGCGCCACAGCGGCACCACGACGACGGTGAGCGCCGCCAGCACCAGCGCGATGGCCAGCGACAGCAGGGCGGAACCCCGGCGCGCGGCGTCGACCGCCGCCCAGACCACCAGCGCCAGCACCGGAATCAGCCAGCCGGCGCCCACCTGCAGCGCCCACAGCAGCCGGGCCTTGGGGCTGGGCCGCCAGGCGGGATCGGCCAGGACCGTGCGCGGCTGGGACATCTTGTCATCTTGCCCGAACTCGGGCCGTCCCCGCGTGACCCCGGCGAATCACGGCGCACCGAGCCCGGGCCGGAAACGGGAATAAGGCCGCGCGCCGGCGCGGTTGTCCCGCTCAGAACCGGCGTCGAACGGGGAGTTCGGTGCGTCACGAGCAGTCGAGGGAGACAGTCCGGGATGTGTAGCGCATGATCGAGGGCGTGAGTGAGCGCAGCGAACGAACCATGAGCACAGCACGGTCCGCCACGGCGGAGCCGCGCGTCTGTGAGGTGCGGCGGTGACGGAGCTGGCGACCCCGGGTGTTCCGCCCGTCCCGCCCACGCCGTCGGCCATGCGGCGGGCGCTGCGCCGGGCGCGCGACGGTGTGACGCTGAACGTGGACGAGGCGGCCGTGCTGCTGCACGCCCGCGGCGAGGATCTGGCCGATCTGTGCCTGAGCGCCGCGCGGGTGCGCGACGCCGGCCTGGAGTCGGCGGGCCGGCCGAAGACGATCAGCTATTCGCGCAATGTCTTCATCCCGCTCACCCGGCTGTGCCGGGACAAATGCCACTACTGCACGTTCGTCACGGTGCCGGGCAAGCTGCGCGCCGAGGGCAAGGGCATGTTCCTGGAGCCCGACGAGGTGCTCGAGATCGCCCGCCGCGGCGCCGAACTGGGCTGCAAGGAAGCCCTGTTCACCCTCGGCGACCGCCCGGAGGACCGCTGGCCCGAGGCCGCGCAGTGGCTGGACGAGCGCGGCTACGACTCCACCCTGGATTACCTGCGCGCCGTGTCGATCATGGTGCTGGAGGAGACCGGCCTGCTACCGCACCTGAATCCGGGCGTGATGAGCTGGGCCGAGATCTCCCGGCTCAAGCCGGTCGCCCAGTCCATGGGCATGATGCTGGAGACGACCTCGGCCCGGCTGTTCACCGAGAAGGGCAACTGCCATTACGGCAGCCCCGACAAGGATCCGGCCGTCCGGTTGCGCGCCATTACCGACGCGGGCCGCCTCTCGGTGCCCTACACCACCGGGATCCTGGTCGGCATCGGCGAGACGCTGACCGAGCGGGCCGAGTCGATCATGGCGATCCGTAAGCAGCACAAGGCCTTCGGGCACATCCAGGAAGTCATCATCCAGAACTTCCGGGCCAAGGACGACACCGCGATGCGCGATGTCCCCGACGCCGGCATGGACGAGTTCCGGGCCACCATCGCCGTCACCCGGCTGCTGCTGGGTCCGGACGTGCCGGTGCAGGCGCCGCCGAACCTGGTCTCGCACGCCGAATGCCAGGCGCTGATCGACGCGGGCATCGACGACTGGGGCGGCGTCTCGCCGGTGACCCCGGATCACGTGAATCCCGAACGGCCCTGGCCGAACCTGGACACCCTGCGCGAGATCACCGAGGCGGCCGGCTACCAGCTCGTCGAGCGCACCTCGGCGCACCCGAAGTACGTGCGCGCGGGCAACCCGTGGGTCGATCCGCGCATCGGTGCGCACGTCGCCGCGCTCACCGACCCGGCCACCGGTCTCGCGAACCCGGACGCCCGGCCCGTGGGCCTGCCCTGGCAGGAGCCGGACGAGTCCTGGGAGTCGGCGGGCCGCGTCGATCTGAACACCTCGATCGACACCGAGGGCCGTAACACCGAGTCCCGCAGCGATTCCGGGCTCGGCGAGGAGATCGTCGGCGCCTTCGGCGACTGGGAGACGATCCGCGAGCAGGCCCGCGATCTGGCGGTCACCGCGCCCGAGCGCCTGGACTCCGACGTGCTGGCCGCGCTGCGCGCCGCCGAGCGCGATCCGGCCGGGCTCACCGACGAGGAGTACCTCGCGCTGGCCACCGCCGACGGCGCGAACCTGGAAGCCGTTGCGGCCCTGGCCGATCAGTTGCGCCGCGACGTCAACGGCAACGACGTCACCTACGTGGTGAACCGGAACATCAACTTCACCAACATCTGTTACACCGGCTGCCGGTTCTGCGCCTTCGCCCAGCGCAAGGGCGACGCCGACGCGTTCACGCTGAGCACCGAGGAGGTCGCCGACCGGGCCTGGGAGGCGCACGTCGACGGCGCCACCGAAGTCTGCATGCAGGGCGGCATCGATCCGGAGCTGCCGGTCACCGGTTACGCGGATCTGGTGCGCGCGGTGAAGCGGCGGGTGCCGTCCATGCACGTGCACGCGTTCAGCCCGATGGAGATCGTGAACGGCGCCTCGCGCGGCGGCCAGAGCATCCGGGATTGGCTGGTGGCGCTGAAAGAGGCCGGTCTGGACACGATTCCGGGTACCGCCGCGGAGATCCTGGACGACGAGGTGCGCTGGGTGCTGACCAAGGGCAAGCTGCCCGCCTCGGCCTGGATCGAGGTGATCACCACCGCGCATCGGATCGGCCTGCGTTCGAGTTCGACCATGATGTACGGGCACGTCGACAATCCGAAGCACTGGGTCGGCCATCTGCGGGTGCTGCGCGGCATCCAGGACGACACGGGCGGTTTCACCGAGTTCGTGCTGCTGCCGTTCGTGCATCAGAGTTCGCCGCTGTACCTGGCGGGCGCGTCCCGGCCGGGGCCGACGATCCGCGACAACCGCGCCGCGCACGCGCTGGCCCGCATCATGCTGCACGGCCGCATCGACAACATCCAGACCAGCTGGGTCAAGCTCGGCACGGCCGGCACCCGGATGATGCTCAACGGCGGCGCCAACGATCTCGGCGGCACGCTGATGGAGGAGACCATCTCGCGGATGGCCGGCTCCCAGCACGGGTCGGCCAAGACCGTGGCCGAGCTGACCGAGATCGCCTCGGGCATCGACCGCCCGGTGCGGGAGCGCACCACCGTCTACGGTCAGGTCGACCGCCGTGCCTCCCCGCTGCCGCTGTCGGTCGGGTAGCCGAGAGTGAGCTCCGTCTCTCCCGCGCGGCGGAGCGCACCCGGATCCCGCTCGGAGGGGGCGGATCGCGCTGCACGGCACTAGGATCTAGGTGCTGGACGTCGGAGTGGACGGGGGCGGGCGCCGGCACCGTGATCGGGGCCCGAGCGGGCCGAGTTAGGGCAGGCTGACCGGTAGTAACGTGGGGTGTCCCGATAGGGTTTCGCAGGCGGACCATTCCCGCAGGTGAGGACAGACTAGGAGAACGGCAGTGCCGTACATCATCGCTGAACCGTGCGTTGACGTGAAGGACAAGGCATGCATCGAGGAATGCCCCGTGGATTGCATCTACGAGGGTGGCCGCATGCTGTACATCCAACCCGACGAGTGCGTGGACTGTGGTGCATGTGAACCGGTGTGCCCGGTGGAGGCGATCTTCTACGAAGACGACACCCCGGATCAGTGGAGCGGCTACGTGAACGCCAACGTCGACTTCTTCCACGAGCTGGGTTCCCCGGGCGGCGCCACCAAGGTCGGCGCGGTCGATTACGACCCGCCGTTCATCAAGGAACTACCTCCGATGGCGGAGTGAGCACCGGTGAGCTCGCGTAGCCGGGTCAGCAGTCTGCTACCCGATTTTCCCTGGGACACCATCGCCGCGGTCAAGGAGCGCGCGGCAGCGCATCCGGACGGCCTGGTCGACCTCTCGGTCGGCACGCCGGTCGATCCGGTGGCGCCGCTGATCCGCGCGGGCTTGAACTCGGTGGCGGAGGTGCCCGGCTACCCGACCACGCACGGCACGCCGGAGCTGCGGGCCGCGGCCGTGGAGGCGCTCAAGCGCCGCTTCGGCATCACCGGCGTCGATCAGGCGGCCGTGCTGCCGGTGATCGGCACCAAGGAACTGATCGCGGGCCTGCCGCGACTACTCGGTCTCGGCGCGGGTGACCTGGTGGTCATCCCCGAGGTCGCCTACCCGACCTACGAGGTGGGCGCGCTGCTGGCGGGCGCGCAGGTGCTGCGCGCGGACGGGCTGACCAAGTCCGGTCCGCAGACCCCCGCGCTGACCTACGTCAACTCCCCGTCGAATCCGACCGGTCGAGTGCTGGGCGTGGATCATCTGCGCAAGGTGGTGGCCTTCGCCCGCGAGCGCGGCGCGATCGTCGCCTCCGACGAGTGCTACCTGGGGCTCACCTGGGAGGGCCGCGCGCCCTCGGTGCTCGATCCCGAGGTCTGCGACGGCGACCACACGAACCTGCTGGCCATCCATTCGCTGTCCAAGACGTCGAACCTGGCCAGTTACCGCGCCGGTTTCGTCACCGGCGATCCGGCGCTGGTCGCGGAGCTGCTGGAGGTGCGCAAGCACTCCGGCATGATGGTGCCGCTGCCGATCCAGGCCGCCATGACAGCGGCGCTCGGCGACGACGCGCACGAGGCGGAGCAGCGGGAACGGTACCGTGCCCGCCGCGAGATTCTCCGTAACGCGTTGCAGGCGGCGGGGTTCCGCATCGATCACTCCGAGGCGGGCCTGTACCTGTGGTCCACCCGGGGCGAGAACTGCCGGGTCACCCTGGATTGGCTGGCCGAGCGGGGCATTCTGGCGGCGCCGGGCGATTTCTACGGGCCGCACAGCGGCGAGCATGTGCGCATCGCGCTGACGGCGAGCGACGAGCGCATCGCCGCGGCCGCGCGGCGCCTGACGCAGGGCTGAGCGTCAGTCTTCTTTCGGGTGCCCGTCCTGGGCCGGGGGTGAGATCCGGATCACCCCGGCCTCCAGATCCAGTTCGACGGGACGATGACGCTGGCCGTTGCTGTCCTCGCCGCTCTCGTCGGCGAGCTTCTGGCCGGGGAACAATTCTCCGATGACGCCCATGACCCCAGCCTAGCCGCGCCTCAGCGCAGCGTCGGGTCGCTGACCTTGTCGCTGCTGCCGGCGGCGGCGTAGGCCCGGTCCTGCAGGTCCAGCAGCAGGTTGCCCGGCTGCACCTCCACTACCGATTCGCCGATCACCCCGCCCTGCGGGCACCACACCGCGACGCGATGGGTCCCCGGCTTCAGATTGCCCACGACCGTGACGCCGGAGGGATGCACGTCCAGACTCTGGGTGTCGGGCGTGCCGAAGCTCGGATCGATCCGGCATCGGTCGGCCGGGTACTGGGTACCGGTGACCGTCACCTTGACCCGCTCCCGCCCGGCGACGACCTGCACCGAACCCCAATCGTCGGCCTGGGCGAGCGCCGGAGTGGCGAGCAGCAGCGAGCCGGCGGACAGCACGGTGGCGAGAATGCGCACGGAAGTCATGGGATGAGCCTAGGTCGCTCCTGATCGACTCCGCCAGCCCGTAACGTTCGGGCCCGCTTCGGATTGCCCGACACGCAGCTGTCCGGACGCCAACCACCGCCGCGGCGGGACTCGCGGCGATAACCTGAGTTATGGACGCTGTCACGGTTGTCCCCACTCCCGCGAACGAGCCCGTGCATTCCTACGCACCGGGCAGCCGGGAACGCGCGCTGCTGGTCGCGAAGCTCGCCGAACTCTCCGCCGAATCCGTCGACGTGCCACTGGTGATCGGTGGCAAGCCACGGCCCGGCACGGGGCAGCGGCACGATATCGTCGCGCCGCACCGGCATAGCCAGGTGCTGGGGATCTACACCGATACCACCCATTCCGAAGCCCGCGCGGCGGTGGACGCGGCGGTCGCCGCCGCGCCCGCCTGGCGGGCGTTGCCCTTCGACGAACGGGCGGCGGTGCTGTTGCGCGCCGCCGACCTGCTGGCCGGGCCGTGGCGCGAGACCATCGCGGCCGCGACGATGCTCGGGCAGTCGAAGACAGCGCAGCAGGCCGAAATCGACGCGCCCTGCGAGCTGGTGGATTTCTGGCGCTTCAACGTGTCCTTCGCGCGGGAGATCCTGGCCCAGCAGCCGCAGTCCAGCCCGGGGGTGTGGAACCGGATGGACTATCGCCCGCTGGAGGGCTTCGTCTACGCGATCACCCCGTTCAACTTCACCGCGATCGCGGGCAATCTGCCCACCGCGCCCGCGCTGATGGGCAATACCGTCGTCTGGAAGCCCTCGCCCACGCAGACCTTGTCGGCGTTCCATACGCTGCGCTTGCTGGAGGCGGCCGGCCTGCCGCCCGGGGTGATCAATCTGGTCACCGGTGACGGGGTGGAGTTGTCGGAGGTCGCGCTGGCCGATCCGCGGTTGGCCGGCATCCATTTCACCGGGTCCACCAAGACGTTCCAGTACCTGTGGCAGCAGGTCGGCGCGAATATCGGCCGCTACCACGGCTATCCGCGGCTGGTGGGGGAGACGGGCGGGAAGGATTTCATCGTCGCGCACCCCTCCGCCGATCCGGATTCGTTGCGTACCGCGTTGATTCGCGGCGCGTTCGAATATCAGGGCCAGAAGTGCTCGGCGGCTTCGCGCGCCTATCTGCCGCGCTCGCTGTGGCGGCGGATGGGTGAGGATTTCCTGGCCGAGGTGGAGCAGCTGACCTACGGCGATGTCGCGGATCTGTCGAATTTCGGTGGGGCGGTGATCGATCGGCGCGCCTACGACAAGAACGCGGCGGCCATCGAACGCGCCCGGGGCGCCGGGCTGTCCATTCCGGTGGGCGGCCGCTACGACGACGCCGAAGGCTGGTTCATCCGGCCGACGGTCCTGCTCGCCGACGACCCGCGCGACGAATCGTTCGCGACCGAGTACTTCGGGCCGATCCTGTCGGTGTACGTCTACGACGACGCCGAACCCGGTTCGTATCAGGCGATTCTGGACGAGGTGGACAGCACCGCCCCCTACGCGCTCACCGGCGCGATCTTCGCCCGGGATCGGCAGGCGGTCGAACAGGCGAGCGCCGCACTGCGTTTCGCGGCGGGCAACTTCTACGTCAACGACAAGCCGACCGGGGCGGTCGTCGGCCAGCAGCCCTTCGGCGGCGCCCGGGCCTCCGGCACCGACGACAAGGCCGGCTCCCCGCTGAACCTGCTGCGCTGGGTCGCTCCGCGCGCCCTCAAGGAAACCTTCGATCCGCCGGTCGATTACCGCTATCCGCACATGCGGGCGGAGCAATGACGCCGGACCCGGCCCGGGAGTGTGCGCCGTGGCGGTGAATCCGCTGCGGCCGGTGATTCTCGCGGCCGCGGATTCGCCGCGGCTCAAGCAGGCGATCACCGGGACGAAGATCACCGCCGATATCGTGCGGCGCTTCGTGGCGGGCGAGCGCCGCGCCGACCTGCTGCCGGTGGTCGGCGAGTTGCTGGCCGACCGGCGGCTGATCAGCGTCGACTTCCTCGGGGAGAACACCACCGATCGCGCGCAGGCGGAGGCCACGGTCACCGAATATCTGGCGCTGATCCAGGATCTGGCGGGCGCACCGCGCCCGGAGCTGCCGGGGCTCGGCGCCGCGGCGGTCGAGGTGTCGGTCAAACTGTCCGCGCTCGGGCAGGCGCTGCCCGCCGACGGCCCCGCCATCGCGACGGCGAACCTGCGCACCCTGTGCGCGAAAGCGGACGAGGCGGGCGTGTGGGTCACCGTGGACGCGGAGGATCACACCACCACCGACGCCACGCTGGCCACCGTGCGCGAGCTGCGGCCCGAATTCCCTTGGCTGGGCGCGGTATTGCAGGCTTACCTGCACCGGACCGAGGCCGACTGCGCGGAGCTGTCCGGGCACGGCTCCCGGATCCGGTTGTGCAAGGGCGCGTATCGCGAGCCGCGTGAGGTCGCCTTTCAGCGCGGCGGCGAGGTCACCGATTCGTACCTGCGCTGCCTGGAACTGCTGATGCGCGGCGAGGGCTATCCGATGGTGGCGACCCACGACCCGGTGCTGATCCTGGCCGCCGAGCAACTGGTCGCCGAAACCGGCCGGGACATCGGCAATTACGAACATCAGATGCTGTACGGCATCCGGGAGGCCGAGCAGCGCCGGCTGGCCGGCGCCGGGATCGCGACGCGGGTCTACGTGCCCTACGGCAGTCAGTGGTACGGCTACCTGACCCGGCGGCTGGCCGAGCGCCCGGCCAATCTCGGCTTCTTCCTGCGGGCGCTGGTCAGCAAGTCCTAGGTGTACTGACCATGGACGTTGGTGACGGCGTGGCGAGCTGGACATGACGAAGACCTCCGAGTGAAGTGCGAGCTGTCTAGGAACGCATCC
>NZ_JBFAJW010000018.1:0-129183 GCF_040655395.1 Nocardia sp. NPDC050435 | reverse complement strand
CACGCCGCCGCCGGGGCGGCGGGCCCGGGGGCGGCGGTCCTGGTGGGCGCGCAGCTGGCGAAACAAGGTGCCCAGCAAGCGATGTCGACAGCCGAGTCAGTGGTCGCCAGCTCGGCGGACAGCTTCGATTTGCACGCACCCGTGCCGGGGGAGGTACGGCGATGAGCACCAACACAAGGATGTACGGGCGCTGGGAAAAGCCACGCTCGGCCGGCTTTTTCGGGTTGACCTGGGGCGCGAGCATGCTCGGGCTCGGGCTGGTGGTGGCGATGATGGTCACGTTCATGCTCAGCCGCTCGGTCTCGGTGATCGCGGTGATGCTGCTGACCAGCGCGGTCGTGTTCGTCCCGCTGGTAGTCACCGTGCACGGCCGCACAGGCTGGGAAGTCGCCACCGTGCGCGCCCAGTACGCGATGGCGCGCCAGCGTGGGGAGTTGAGCTATCGCGCCGGGCGTTTCTCCCGGATTCCGGGCACCGCGCGTCTGCCCGGTCTGCTGGCCGATTCGAGCTTGAGCGAGTACGAGACCGCGGGCGGGCGTCGTTTCGCGATGATCCACATCCGCCGCCCCGACCACTACAGCGTGATCGTGCGGGTGGTTCCCCGCGGCAAAGAGCTCGTCGACCAGGCCCAGATCGATTCGTGGGTGGAGGGTTACGGCCAGTTCCTGGCCGCCCAGAGCCGTGGCGGTGAGGTCGTCGCGGTGACCGCGGTGCTGGAGAGCGTCGTGGAGACCCGGCTCAAGCAGCGCCGCGAGGTGGCGCGGCTCGTACGCCCGGTCGCCCCGGACTTCGCGGCCGCGGTGATGCGCGAGGCAGCCGCCGACAGCGGCGGCACCGGCGCCCGCATCGAAGCCCGCATCACCCTGACCTACCGCGCGATCGGCAAAGGCCGCATCCGCCGCGACCCCGAAGAGCAGGCCCGCGAGATCGGCCAGCGCCTGCAAGGAGTGCTGTCCCAGCTCGCGCGTGCCGGACTGCCCGCGACACCGCTGCAAGGGTGGGAGGTGATCGGGCTGGTGCGTGCCCGCTACGACTTGGCCGCCCAACGCGATATCGAGGCCGCCGGCCCGGCGCTGGCCGACACCCAATCCTGGGACAAGGCAGGGCCTTTGGCGCATGAGGACCGCTGGGACCACTACCTGCACGACGGTGCCCGCTCGATCACCTGGGAAATGGACGGCGCACCCCGGGGAGCGGTCACTGAAACCGGCCTCGAGGAACTCCTGCGGCCCCGCGCGGACGTGCCGCGCAAACGCGTCGCGATCGTCTACCGACTGCACTCGGCGGCCGAAGCCACCAAACTCGTCGACTCAGACTTCCGCGACGCCCTCGCCGCCGAACAGACCGAACGCGGAATCGCCTCCGCCTCAGCGTCTCTGCGAGTCGGCAACACCAACGCCGCCCGTCAGGAACACGCCCAAGGCGCCGGGCTGACACGGTTCGGGGTCCTGATCACCGTGACCGACACCGTGGACGCGGACATGCCCGGTATCGAAGCCAGCGTGCAGGGGATGTCGGCGGCAGCGCGGCTGGATGTGCGGCGCTGCTACGGCTCCCAAGCCGCGAGCTTCGCCGCCTCGCTGGGAATCGGGCTGATCCTGCCCGAGCACGCCTCGGTCACCAAGCGAGTTTCGGCGTGAACACACCGAACCGCCGCACCCGGCGACGCGCGCCGAGAACACAGACCGTCGCCGGAATCCGGGTGCTCACCCCGCAGGTGCGAGCACAGGTCGAAGCCGACGCCACCCGCCCCGGGTGGCGGGGAGCACGAGCACGGTTGGCGCTTTCCAGCGATGATCACCGGCGGGCCAACGCCGAACACCGGCTGGCCGATCTGGCCCGCGACGGTGGCTTCGTGAGAAAACTGGCCAAGCTCACCGCCCGCGGCTACGCCGGACCCGGTGGAGGCCGCGCCGCGGCGGTGGCCTCGACTCCGGAGTGGCGTGCCACCACCGTCCAGGTCGCCGGGCTGTGGCCTTTCGCGATCGGGGCCAGCTCCCCGATCGTCGGAACCCCGGTCGGGGTCCACTACATCACTGGCGCGCCGGTGCATTTCGATCCGATGTCGTGGTTTCTGCGCGGGTTCATGACGGCCCCGATCCTGTTCGTGCTGGCACTGAATGGTTTCGGGAAGTCCTCGCTGATCCGGCGCATCGTCACCGGCGCGGTCGCGGCCGGGGAAACCGTGTTGTGCATGGGCGACACCAAACCCGACTACCGGGATCTGGTCGTGCGTCTGGGCGGGCAAGCCATCGACATCGGCTACGGTTTCGGCTGCCTCAATCCCCTCGACGTCGGAGCTCTGGGATCGGTCCTGGACCGTCTATCCGACCCTGATCAGCGCCGCCAAGTCGCCGCCCGGGTCGAAGCCGGCCAGGTCAACATCGTCGCGGGCCTGATCGAGATCGTGCGCGGCGGCCGGGTCGCCGACTACGAAGAGACGCTCATCGCGGCTGGGCTGCGCGAACTCTACAGCGAAACAAGCGAATTCGACGCCGAGCATCCGCCGCTGCTGTCGGATCTGCTGGCGGTGATCTCCGACGGCGGCGAGCAGCTGCGTCAGTTCGCCGAAGAGGACGACACCCCCGCCTACCGGGCGAGCACGAAGACCTTGCGCCGGTCCCTGCGCGCGCTGGTCGAGGGCCCGATGGGCGCGATCTTCGACGGCCACACCACTACAGCGTTGAATCTGGACAGTCCGGCGATCTGCGTCGATGTCTCCCGGATCCCCGAGGGCGACAACAAGCTGCTGGCTGCGGTGCTGATGGTGTGTTGGTCTCAGGGGTTCGGTGCGATCGCCGCGGCTCATGCCCTCGCTGATGCCGGGCTTGGGCCCGCGCGCCTCTACGAGGTTGTGATGGACGAGATCTGGCGCGTGCTGGGTGTCGGGGAGTACATGGTCGATCGCGTCGACGCTCTGACCCGCCTGAATCGTCCGCTGGGGGCGGGGTTGATCATGTGCAGCCACACCGTCAAAGACCTGACCGCGTTCGAATCCGTTGCCTCCCAAGCCAAAGCGCTCGGCTTCTTCGAACGTGCCCGCGCGAAGATCATCGGCCCGGTCGGGCCGGAGGAAATCGAGCGGATCCGGCGCGCGGTCGGCATCACCGAAACCGAGAAACTGCTGGTCACCTCCTGGGCCGCGCCGCGCCCGCCCAGCGACGACGACACCACCGCGGCGCGGGAAGCTCCACCCGGGACTGGTTGCTTTCTGCTCAAGACCGGGGAAAGCGGTGAACCCGGAATCCCGTTCCGCATGGTTTTCACCCCGAGTGAGCGTCATGCCGACATCCATAACACGAACCAGCGCTTCACCTTCGACACCGAAACGGAGGAAAGCCGATGATCGAACCCGCCGATTTCGTGGTGCTGGGGATGGACGGCACAGCGGTCTACGGCCGCGGCGACACAGACGCCATGCTGGACGCCCTCGACGTCGACAGCATGAGACTGGCCTCTAGCGGCATTGATCCGATCCAGATCTGGTCCACCCACACAGGATCGGAACCGAACCCGCTCAGCCACCAAGTCCTCACCGCTCTCGGCCACCGCGACCCGGACGGTTGGATGGGGCCGATCGTCCTGACCACCCGCGAAGACCCCAAGTGGGTCTGCCAACCGTTCGCCGAGGACGTGCGCACGCGGGTCGACGAGGTGGTCATCGCCGCAGGCGGCACCGTCCCCTCCACCTCGGCGGTGAGCACACCCGAGAACAGTGTTGCCGCGCTCGCACCAGGCAGCGACCCCAGCCCGGCCGCCGACGCCGAGCAGGTCGCGAAGCCGGCAGAGATCACCGCGGCCATCGACGCCGCACTCGACGAGGCCACCGCTGATCCGGCGCACCTCGATCCCTCCGGCCCCGAGACCACGCCGCCAGGACCCGACCACACCACCACTTTCGGCCCCGACATGGCCTAGCGCTCAGCAAACGCAGATGCCCCGGGCGCCCCTGCCACCGCTACTCAGGAGGAAACAGTTGAGCGACAACAGCATTGAACTCGAGGCGTCTGACCTCGGTGTGCCCGACCGCCGGGTATTCATCGGATGGGACCGCGGCCTCGGCACGTTCTTCGTGCGGGTGACCGACGGATTCGATGACGACGGCGAACTCGTGTTGCGCCTCATGCTGGGCACCTGCCCCGATGAAATCAGCACCGCCGCGGCCGCGATCGAAGCCATCCGCCCCTACGCGATCATCCCCGACAACCTGCCCGCAGTGCTGGCCGCCCAGCACGACGCCCCCGGGGCACAGCAGCGCTCACCATTCGTCGCACTGATACCCCGACGGCCGGCCCCAGCTGCGCACGCCGGTCCCGGCGTGGGACCGAGTCCCGCGGATCTGATCGAAGCATGCGAGATCGGCCCGGCCGCCACACCGCACGACGCCGAAACCGATCCTGCGCCGCCCGGCCCCGAGACCATCGACGCTGCCGCCGCGCCCGAGCTGGCCCCGAGCCACCGGGCGACGCCCTCGGATCGAGGCCATCAACTATGACCGCCGCACAGGCCACCGCAACCCGCAAAACCTCCGCCGCCGGCGGTGTCTCGGCGATGTACCTGCCGGAAGCCTCGGCATGAGCCCCGATGGACTCCCCGAAAACCCTGGCAGCCGCGGCGCTGGCGCTGCCGCTGGCGCTGATCCTGATGCTGCTCGTCGTCTTCGTCGGTGCGGACCCGGCCACCTCCTGCGCGACCACCCTGGCTCCGGGAACTGCCGGGGACCCGGGAGACCCGGCCCCCGAAACGGGTTCGCTGGGATTGAACAGCCGACAGCTGGAGCTGGCGCGCAACGGCGTCGCGATCGGCAAACAGCGCGGTGCCAGCGAAACGGTGATCCTGGCCGAGCTGGTGGCACAGGCGACCGAGTCGACTTTCCGGAATCTCGCCAACTCCTCGGTGCCGGAATCATTGGCCTACACCCACGACGGCGTAGGGCACGACCACGACTCGGTCGGCCCACACCAGATGCGTGCCAGCATCTGGGGCTCGGTCGGTCTCGCGACGCTGATGGACCCCATCTATCAGATCAACTGGTTCTACGACCAAGCAGCCAAAACCTCTGGCGCCGAACAGATGACACCGCCGCAGCTGGCCCAGGCGGTGGAGCGGTCGGCACCGAATGCCTACGCCGGCCAAATGGAGCTCGCCCGGCAGGTGTACGCGGTGTTCGCCGGCATCGCCCCCTCCACGATGCCTGCGCCGCAAGCGGGGCAGCCGGCGGCGGGCTGTGGTTCGACCGGTTCGGGCGCCCCGGTTGCTGCGGCGGGCCCGTTCGGTCAGGCGGTGATCGATGCTGCCCAACGCTGGATCGGCACGCCGTACGTGTGGGGCGGGGGAGACCAAACCGGGCCGACCAAGGGCGGTTTCGACTGCTCAGGCCTCACGTTGTATGCGATCGTCCACGCCTCCGGTGGCCGAATCCTGTTGCCGCATTACACCCAAGCCCAGCAAGACCACCCCACCGCGACGATCGTGCCCTTCGCCGAGCGCGCACCGGGCGACCTGATCTTCATGACCGCCCCGGGCGACCGCGACTCCCATCATGTCGGGATCTATTACGGGCGCGACCTGCTCCTGCATGCCCCGCAAACAGGGCAAACCGTCACCATCACACCGCTATCAGCGTGGGACGGCGAGGAATTGGCGGTCCGGCGCTACTCCCCGCCAGAACCCACACCCGAACCGGGCGGGGTGCAACCACCGGCCGTCGTTTGACCGGACCGATTCCAGCGGCCCGGACACGGGCTAGCGGCGGCGTCGCAGACATCCACGGCCATCTCAGGAAGGGGCTCTAATGACGCTCTCGCTCGCACCAGCATTGCATGAAAAGCTGGACGCGCCAACCATTCTCGCTGCAATCGCGGCGATCATCAGCCATCCGGCCCGTCAGCGCGCATTCGAGCACCAGGACAACCTCGAGCGCGCGCGGGCCCGCGCCGAGCTGGCCGCGCGTAGCGCGCGGGGCCCGCAGCTGCTGCTGTCGTGCGCGGCCACCAGCGAGCAGGCCGCGATCTGCCGCCCCGACGGTCGCGTGATCTGGCGCCGGCGTTTTGCTGACCTGCCGGATGTGCGGGTCGTGACCACCCTGGATGCGATAGCCGCTGTCGCGCGCCACGCGATCTGGATCGCCGGTCGGGCTCGCCTGGAATGGGGTGCCGAGGCCGCGACGCTGCGCTTGGTCATGGACCGGCGGCGCCGCGCCCTGCACGAGCGCCTGCACCGCCACGCCTACGGCCTCGGGCTGAGCCTCGAGATCCTCGCCGACCCGAAAGGCAACCCGGCCATGGCCGCCTGCGCGGACACCACCACCGTGGACTGGCACCCCAACCTCGGGCTGACCGACCTACAACTCGCGCGCCGGATCCCGACATGAATTACCGCATCGCCAGCGCACTGTTCGTCGTCGGCGTCGGAGGGATCGCCGGTTGCGTGCGAGTCCAGCCCGCGCCCGCCTTCGTCGAGACATCCTGCACAGCGCCACGATTCGTTTCGCCGTTCACCGCGGTCGATCCCTGCTCCGCGGAAGCGGTGCTGGTCGCCGCGCTGGTGGCGATGTTCTCCTACACCCCGGCCACCGAATCCGACCAGCAGGCGGCGTTCACCGCCGCCGCACCGCTGCTGACACCCGACTACGCCGCGCGCGGGAGGTCGGCGGCCACGGTGATCCTGCCCATCACCGTCGCGACCTGGCAGCAGTGGCGCACAGCGGCGGTCGCTGTGGACGCCGAGGCCCACCTCACCGGTGATGACCACCCGGTCGACACCGACACCGCGATCTACCGCGTCATGGCCCTGACGCTACGGCCCAGCGACGCGAGCGCGTCCCTGACCTTCACCGCCTACGTCACCGCCGGCCGTACCGACCGCGCTACGGCGTGGCGGTTGAGCGGGATCGAGGTTCTGGGATGAGCGGCGGCGACCCGGTCGAAGAAGGCGGTGCCGCGGTGCGGCAAGGCTTCATCCAAGCCTTCCAAACCGGTTCGATGGTGGCCAACGCTATGCAGCGCCGCGCCGGGGAAGCCCGATCGGCGACCGAACACCATCAGCGCGTGCAGGACTCCGCGGACCGCGGGCTCCGCGAACAGCAAATCCATTGGGCGAAGTTGCAGGGCTACGCCGACCGCCAGTGGCAAGGCCAGCGCCTGTTCGAACTCGACGAGAAACTGAAACTCGATGACGGCCACCGCAAGCAGACGCTGCACGAGCGCCAGGTCGAGGGCTACGACAACCGCGAACGGTGGGGCCAAGCCGAGCACGAGGCCGACCTGGAGGTCAAAAGCGAGCAGATCCGGCGCGGCAACCACGACCTGGCACGCCGCGACGCCGAATTCCTGCGCGAGCAGCAACGACACAGCGAGGTCCACACCGAGAAGATCCAGGGCTACCAGACCCGCGCCGAGCAGAGCGCGGAAGTGCACAAACTCGATGTCAAGTACAAGGAGCTGCTGATCGAAATCCGGCGTCGCGCCGCCGGTTTCGCCGACGACTTGAGCTCTGCGGGGCGCGTGGACGCCGAGGCGATGAAGGCCGCCGCCGGGTTCGCCGCCGCGGAGTACACCGCCGATCTGTCCGGCGATCACGCCGCCCACGCCCAGGCCTATCGCGAGCGTTTCACCGCCGACACCGGCCTGGACGCCGAGGACATCCTCGACGATCTCGACACCGAGATCCGCCACAAGGCCAGCAACCCCGGTCCGGAGATCCTCGACGCCGAAATCGTCGGCGCCGCACCGCAGGCACCTGCTCCGGCATCGCTGCTGGATGTGGTCGACGCCGAGATCATCACCGACCCTGACCTGCTCGCCTCCCTGCACGCGGTCGCCGGGCTCACCGAGGACCTGACCACCCTGGCCCACGCCGACCACGACGCCCCGATTTTCAGCGAGCAGGACGCGAGCAGCGAACCCGGTGCCCGGATCGGCGAGGCCATCCACGACGCCGGCTTGACCGGCGAGGTCGGGATCGGGCTGGACCCCGAACCAGAGGTACCGGCACCGGGACTGGGCCCTGGTGCGGGCATCGAGGCAGGAACCCAGCCATGAGCGCGCCGATACCGAATCCGCTGCTGGCCCGCGAACTGCTCAGTTCGCTGCAGAACATGCACGTGCGGATGAAAGAAACCGTCGAGAATGCGCAATTCGGTTGGCAGAGTGAACGACTCGGCTCGACCCGGGCCTGGCAGGAGCAACTGAGCGGCCAGAGCCTGGCCGCGCAAGCCTTCGCCGAACAGGCCGCCGCGATCGGTGTCCCGCAGGCGTGGATCGATCACGTGCGCGATCTCGGGGACAAAGGATTGGAGTGGCGAGCGGGCCAGAGGATGCCCGACGCCGCCGGTGTCGACCGCACCGACCTGCTGGCCGGATTGTCCGGGCAGGTCGGACGTCTCAACGAGATCGCCGCGCTACGGACGGTTTTTGTCGAGCGGTTCGGTCCACCCGATTCGCGTGCCGAGCTGTTCTGCCGGGAGGTGATGAGCGCGCTGCGCGAGCGCATCGGCGCGCTCGCTTTCGCGCTCGACCTCACCGCCGGTGAGCGCGCCGGGTTGTGGGGCCAGGCTGGCCGCGACATCAGGGTCCTCGCCGCGGGCTACCGCAGTCTCGGCGACCGGACTCTGGTCGAGCTGTGGGAGGCGCGAACGACCGCGATCGCGGTGATGGGCGAGCACGTGGCCGCCGAGGTCCTCGATCGCGCCGGCGCCAGCGTCGATGTCAGTGCGGCCGCTGGAGGGCTGCCCCCGACCGCGGAGGAGCTGATGCGGACCGGCAACGCCGAACTCGGTACATCCACGAGCCTGCTCACCACCGACATCGCCGCGACGATCCCCATCAGCGACGCGGGGACGGCGATAGGACACGCGATCGAGGCCGCAGGAATCGGCGCCGATCCCTCCGCCACCGAATCCAACAGCCACGACTTCGAAGCGAGCCCAGCGACAGAGCCTGGCAACGACGTCGAGCTGCACGGACCCGATCCGACCTGACCCCCATCCACAGCCATTCCAGGACACATACCAGCACACCCGCCACCGAGGCGGGGGAGAGGAAAACGAGATGACCCAACAACACACACCGCCGCGACCGAGCTGGAGCGAGCTGATCCAGAACCGCGCCGCCTGGCACACCGAGGTGCTCAGCCAAGGACCCCTGGATGAGATCACCAGCCTCTACGACGAAGTCGTCGTGACAGTGCGGTGGCGGATGCGGCTGATGGCACTCGACCTCGAACGCCGCGAGACCGAATGGCAAGCGCGCGCCGAAGGCCTGAGCCGGCGCGAGATCGCCGGAGCCCGCGCACGCGGGCGGGCGGGGCTGAGTGCGGGCGAGCAGCAGCACACCATGACCACCTTCAGCGAACTCACCGATCGCGACCGGGTGACGATGCGTATCGCCGACGATGTCTTCGTCCTCGAGCACATGGCTCTCGTGGCCGCCGCCCACGGGCGGCGAGTACTCACCCCTGGAGGTGAAGTCACCGAACTGGTCGAGACCGAAGAAGCCTTGCTGCGCAACATGGCCGCCTTATGGCAGCGGATGCGGCTGTTGGTCCAGCTCGAAAGACTCAGCTCCCGAGAATGCTGGCGGCTGTGGGGGCCTGACAACGATAGCTGGCGGACGCTGCTGCGCACTACCGTGCCCACCTACACCGACGCCGAACTCGAACGATGGTGGCAGGCCCACGCCAGCCCGGGAATTCGGGAGGAGATCCACGACGAGGTCGTGATACTGCGAACAATGGTCGACGCTCTCGGACCGTGGGATCACCTCGAAGATCCCCTCGCGCCGACCTCGACGCTACTTGCGGCCTACGACCCCAAACCATCCAACACCGCGCCCGCACCCCATGGCACGGATGACACCCCGGCCACGCGGCCGGACCCGAGCCGATGACAGGCCCCAGTACCCGGCCCGACATGGATGAGCCCGCCCTACGAGGGCCCTCGCGGCCCGCGATCCACGAGCACCTGCTCAAGACCGCCCAGAATCTGAGCGCCGAACGCCACGACGTGCAACGCCAGCTGGATCAGGCCCGGCACACGCTGGCACCAGTATCGGCCGCCGAGGAACGCGACTGGCAACGCCGCCTGACCGAACTGGCCCATCTGCGTGACATCGTTGTCGAACAAGCCACCGATATCGGGGTACCGGCAACGGCACTCGATACCGTCCTCATGCGTGGTGAACAGGGCCGGCGATGGCAGCGCAACCAGCCGACGCCGCGCGCGGACACCGGCGACCGCCTCCACCTGGTCAACGGTCTGCTGGCGCACGTGCGCCGGTACAACAACATGGCCGCGATCGCCCGCGCCTATGAGCAGCGCTTCGGTGATTCCGCGGGCACCGCGTCGATGTATCACCGGGCCGCGATGGACGCGCTGCACGAACGCATCGGCGCAGTCGCCTACGCGTTGGCTCTGAGTCCCACCGAGCGCGAATTCGTGTGGGGGCATTCGGAATACATCGTCGCCACGATGACCACCCACTACCTCGACGGTGACGCCGCCGACCTGGTCGCCCGCTGGGACAGCGACGCGACCGGCGCGAACTGGCAGCGCGAATACCAACAGGGAGAGCCCCTGCGTGCCGCGGGCATCACCCGCGAGGCGATCACCGCGGCCGGGCAACTCCCGCCCACTCCCTACGCGCTGATTACCGCCCTGGGCTCAGAACTGTCGATACGCGACCACACCGCGAGCGCACCCGAGCGCGGCGGATCAGCGATCAGCTCAGCGATCGAAGCCGCCGATCCCAGCACCGACCCCACCGATCCCGCCGGCGTCGAACCCGACCCGCCGACCGGTCCCGACCCGGCCCCACCCGGCCTGGACCCCTGAGCGAGGAGGACCTCGTGCACGACACCCCTACCGAACCGATCCCCGTCCTCGGCAACCAGCAAGCGGACTCACACCCTGCGCCATCCGAGCAGATCTCCAAGAACGACCGGGTCCCGGCCACACCGCCCAACCCGCGATGGCAGGCCCAGCTGTTGCGGCGGGTCCAGCACTGGGCCGCCGAGCTCACCCGGATTTCCGAGCTCGGTCCCGCCGGGTACGACGGCACCGACCTCACACCCGCCCAGGAGTGGGCCTCGCAGATCAACGCGCTGCAAGCCGCACTCGAGTCCGCCGAGGACCTCGCCCGCCAAGCCGGTCTCGAACCCGCCTGGATCGAGGACATCCGCGAACTCGGCCACCGCACCGCCACAACCGCACCCCAAGCCGATCCCACGCCGGGCACCGTGACCGCGGCGACCTCGGCCCAGCAGTTCCTGGTGGACATGATGAACCTGGACCTGTGGAATCTGCAGCGCATGGCGTTTCTGGTCGCCGCCTACCAAGACCGAGTCGCGACCGGCCGCTCGAGCATCACCTTCACCCCGCAGCAGCGCCAGCAGTTCGGTGAGACCATGCGGGCTCACTGGACCAAAGCCACCCGGCTCGCCCAAGCGGCGGGAATCACCGCCGCCGAAGCCGAGCAGTCCTGGGGTGTCGGCAGCAACGGATGGCACGCGCTGCATCGAAGCTATGTCAGCGCGCACGACGAAGCCGGACTGGTCGCGGAGATGCGCCGATACCTGCGCGCCGAGCACGTGACCACGCTGCCGCCCGGGGTCGCTGCCGAAGACCCTGGATCAACCCCCGGCGCGCCGAGCGTGCCCACCCCCGAAGACCTGGTCGCCGACGCCTACGCCGCAATCCGCGCCAACTTCATCGATACCGCGGTCGCCGACCTCGAGGGAGGGCGTGCCGCCGCTGAGGCGATCGAGAGCGCCCTGCCCGCCGCCGAGGCCACAGATCGCTCGGCCACCACCACCGACCTCGATCAGAGCCTGGCAGGTCCCACCCTAGAGCTCGGGGCGGGGCCCGGCCCCTGACTGCGCTGCCAAGACCCACACGCGTGCAGGTCTTCTCGACGGCTGTAGGTGCCAGCCGCCCAGGAGGCAACAACCCATCGGGGACATCAGCAAACCACCGCCCAGCAGGAAAACCTTTCCCGCGCGCGGCTTGCCGGCAAGGTCACGATGTCCAACACCTACCGTTCGAAATCCCGCGAAACCCCTTCTGCCCGTTGCGAAGTCATTGGCACGGCTGTTGAACACCGCACCGTTCCCGCCGGGGAAGCGCCGCGATGAGCTGGCAGGACCCACCGCGCGACTTCACGGACCCGGCGTACTACGCCGACGCGTCCTCCGACACCGAGCGCGAGTTGCGCGCGGCGTTCGCGAAATTCCATCTGCTGGGTGAGATCGAGCCCGAAGCCGACACACCCGACCGGATCGCCGAACGCAACGCCGCCGCCCACGAGATCAGCCACCCCTGGGAAAACCATCCCGACGTGCGTTGGCGGTGGCTGTGGCGCCAGCTCGACGTCGAGGCGACCCAGTGGGAGATCGATCCCGACCGCACCCGCGCCCTCTACGACGATCTCGCCCGGGCACGCGAGGCCGGTCAGCCCGGCGTCGACGAGCTGACCTGGCGCACCCTGCGCCAAACCCGCGAACTCACCAGCCACACCGACGGCCCCTCCTCTGCCTCCGCCCGCGCCGGCTGGTGGCTGCCCGGCCCGCAACTACGTGCGATCACCAACGCCGACCACAGGGTTGGTGCGAGGGCACCTGGCCGTCATCTGCGGGCGGTCCCCGACAGCGGCACCGAGACAACCCGCAGTGCCGCCGACCGCGCACTCGGGGCTCCGCGGGATTTGCGGCTGCTGGACATGGCCGAGGTCGCGAAAACGATCGCCGACACCGACGCCTTGCTGAACCACCAGGAACTAACAGGTGACCTCGACCCCGGCACCGATCGACAGACCGCGCGAGCACCGAATTCGCTGCGAGACAACACAGTCGATGCCGCCGCAGCCCTTGCCGAGCGGCAAAGCCGACACGCGTACCTGCTGGCCCAGGTATACGACCTGGCCGCCCAGCACGCACGCCTGAACGCGGACTGGGACCCCGATCCCGACTACGCCCACGCCCGGATCGAACACCTCGAGGAGCTGAACAACCTCCTGCACGGTGCGCGCCGCTCCGCCGCGTCGGCCGGGGTCCAGGACGCGGCGATCAGCGCCGCCTACCGCGCCGGACGCGACTCGGTCCCGATAGACGCCGACCCCGTCCCGGCCTACGACCCGGATCCGGGCCTGGCCCTCGAGAGCGGCGGCCATGAGATCGGCTCGGCCATCGACGCGGCACTGCCGGACCTCGTCCCGGAATGGGACAGCCCCGAAATCTCGGACGCCGGGCAGCCGGCGGCCGAATCCATCCACCTCTCCCACAGCGAGGAGCTGAATCGATGAACGCCCCGACAACCGCGCATCCGCCCCGTGGTCGATCTGCCGACGACACGCAGGCCGGTGAGCGGCTATGACCGCCTCCCGGGAAGCGCGGCGACGTCGCGTCGGTGGGCTCGGCCCTGAGCTCTCGGCACTGCTGCTGGCTCTCGCCGCGATCACAATCGTGCTACTGGCGTGGGCGGCGTTGAGTATTGGACGCTGGTGGGCCGGGCTCGCGGTCACCGGCCACCCCTTCCTTGCCTTGCTCGAAGTCATGACCGGACAGCGGCAGTGGCCGTGGCAGTCCACACTCGTCGCCGTCCT
The DNA here is from genome assembly GCF_040655395.1 of Nocardia sp. NPDC050435. NCBI lineage: Bacteria > Bacillati > Actinomycetota > Actinomycetes > Mycobacteriales > Nocardiaceae > Nocardia > Nocardia sp. NPDC050435. The sequence continues at coordinate 115,588 of NZ_JBFAJW010000018.1, read as the reverse complement.
GTTGTGCGCGCCGCTGCCCGCCGTCGCGTGGGCGGCGCGTCGCTTGATGCGAGGAAGACGACGAATAGACGCCGCTGCACGCACGATGCAGAGCCCTGGTGAGCTCGAGATCGGGCGAGCGGCGGCGAACGCCGCCGCAGCACGGCGGCTGCTCAAAGACGCGCCGGCACAGGTGCAGGCGTGTAAGGGGCCGCCGCTGGGACGCACCGTCCTGGGGAACATGTGGCTGTATCTGCCTGCGGAGCTGGGTGTGTTCATCGCGGCCGGACAACGTTCGGGCAAAACGGTGGCCTGGGCGATCCCCGCGGTGCTGTCGGGCTGGGGCCCCGTGCTGGCCACCAGCAACAAACCCGACCTGTATCGCGCGACCGCGCACGCGCGCGCTGAACAGGGCAGCCGTATCTGGGTGTGTGACTTGCAAGCGGTCACCGGCCGGGTCGAGATCGGGTTCTGGGTCGATCTGCTCGCCCAGGTCGCACATCTGCCCGCCGCGCGCAAACTCGCCAGCTTCTTCATCGGCCAGGAAGACGAAAACACCCGCGCGGACGCCTATTTCGACGGTGGTGCGCGCGAACTGCTGGCGCTGTATCTGTTCGCTGCGGCCATGGCGGGCGGAGACCTGATGCATGCCACCGAGTGGCTCGGCCGTGACCAGGACCCGACCCCGGCACTGATTCTGCGCCATCACCGCCACACTCGCGCAGCCGAACGGATCATGGAAGCCCAAGCGCTCTATGCCCGCCAGCGCGACGGGCTCTACGACATGGCGCGACGGCACCTCAACGTGCTGACCCATGAGGGCTACGCCGCGGTCATCACCCCTCCGGCGCGCCGCAGGATCACCGTCAGCGAAACCCGCGACGGCACCATCGCCATCAACGCCACCAAGGGCCCGGTCACGCACACGCTGCCGCAGTTCGACCCGCGCGCCTTCGTCGAGAGCAACGACACCCTCTACGCCCTATCGATGGCCGGGGCCGACTCGGCGACCCCGCTGACCTCGGCACTGGTCGGGCAAATCGTGGAAGCCGGACTCGAGGTAGCCCGCGCGCGCACGGACGGACGGTTGAAGGTTCCGCTGCTGGCGGTGCTGGACGAAGCCGCCAACACCGCCCGCATCACCGCCCTGCCGGAGTATTACACCTACTGCGGCGGCTGCGGCATCCTGCTGATGACGATCGTGCAGGTCCTCGAACAGGGCGAAACACTGTGGGGCGCCAAAGGATTGTCGACCATCCGTGCCCAGTCGATAGAAATCTACGGCGGCAACATCGCCGAACTGAACTACCTCGAGCACTGGTCACGCACCATCGGCCAACACGAAGTCGCCGACCGCACCCGAAGCATCCAGCCCGGCGGCCCGAGTCGGTCGATGACCTGGCGCACCGAACCGATCCTCGATGTCGCCGAACTCAGCAGGATGCCCAAAGACCGAGCCCTGATCCGGCTCCCGGGCTACGGGCCGATCCTCCTGCGCAAAGTGCCGTGGTACGAGAACCCCGATTTCAGTGCCGCGGTGCAACGTTCACTAGCTCGATTCGAACGCGACCCGGCAACTCTGATGATCACTGACCCCGATCCGGGGACCGGCGCCGGCGGGCAGGTGCCGCGGCGATGAGCACACCTAGCCCCAACCCCACCCCGGCGTCCAGCAGCCCGAAGAAAGCTCCGCAGCCGCCGAAGTATCGGGACTTCGCCGAGTTCACGCACAAGTGGCTGCTGCCCGGAATCAATGTGCGCCTGGCCGAGTCCCAGCGTGAGAACACCTACACCTGGTGCCGTCAATGGTGGCGCCACCGCCCGGTCGCGGTCCGGATCGCGCACCTGCACAACGCCTTCGAAGCCTCACGACGCACCAAGACGGGCAACTCGCTGAGCTCGTTTCTGCTCAACCATTTCGACCCGCATCTGCGCATCATCCTCGACGCCGCCAACGGGCCCCTGCACCGCTGCTCACGCACCCATCACACCGCCCTGGCCGCGCTGACCGCGGACCCGGTGCCGCCGGGCTGGTTCCCGGCACCGGCCAAACCCGCCCCCGCACCCGAGGAAGGCGAGAAGGAGAAGCCGCAGCCGGTGTTCGAGCGCTGGTACGACTGGGTCGAGCAATGGCTGCTCCCGGTCACCGCGGTCCAGATCACCTCGAACGCCCGCGAAGGCACCTACAGCTGGTGCCGGCAGTGGTGGACCCATCACGAGGTCTGCGTCCGTTTGGCCGCGGTGCACGCGGTGTTCGAAGCCGCCGGCCGCGCCGAGGACAAGTCGGCGATGAGCACACTGTTCGTCCGCCACATCGACCCGCACCTGCGCGCCATCCTCGACGCCGCCAACGGCCCACTGCACCGCTGCTCGACCAGCCAGCACGTCGACCTGACGGGCCTGCCCGCGACACCGGTGCCGCTGGCCTGGTTCGGCCCGCCCGGGGAGAAGACACCGATCGAGCGGCTGGGCTTCGGACCCGACTTCCGCGCCCTGGGCACGGCACTGGGCGGTGACCGGTCATGAAAAAACCCACCCGCGCACAAACCCGGGTCCTGCAAGGCTTGCACGCCTACGCCACCGAGCTCGGCCAGCTGACACGCGAAGCCCAGCAGCAACGCGAAACCACAGGATCGACTCCAGGCCGAGAATGGTTCGACCGCTACCACCAGTACGCCATCCTGCACGAAGCCCTGACCTCGGCCGCCCACGCCGCAGCAGTACCTCCGCAATGGATCGGCCACGCCCGCGACGCCGGTGAACGCGGCATCGCCTGGGCCGAGGTCGAGTTCATGAAACCCGCCGTGCCCGACTGGGATCGAGTCTTCGGCGACCTCACCGCGCAGGCCCGACAGCTCTGCGAATGGACCGCCCTCGATACCGCCCGCCGGCAACTCGGGCCGGTACCGGCCAAAACCGGCGAGGCATTCGACCGCAACCTCACCGCGCTGCGGTCCCGGCTCACCGGGGTGGTGAACCTGCTCGACCTCAATCCCGGCGACGGCGAACAACTCTGGGGAACCATCGGCGACTGGGTCGAAACCGGCCACCAATTGCTGGCCGACCACCCGGCCGAATCGATTTTCCAGCGCTGGGAAACCGCCGGGCGCGTGGACACGGAATCGCTGGCGTGGCAAGCGACAACCTTGGCTCAGGCACGCATCAAAATCCTCACCTCGGTGGCGCTACCGGACCACGACCTGCTGACCGCGCGCTTGGGTGTGCTCACGCTGGGGCAACCGTCCTTGTTCCTCCACCCGCGTAACGGTGCCGACATCAGCGCCGCAGTCCAGGCCGCCGAAGCAGACCTCACCTGCGTCGAACCAGTTTTCAGCGCCGTCGACCCACCCGAGTCAGCCCTCGTCTACGAGGCGGATACCGTGGCGGCCCCGGAATTCCGCGCCGCCGCGCGCGAGGTGGACCTATGACCGAGCCAGCGAGGCGGCAGGTCCGCGTCGGAGACATCGCGCCCGAGCACGCGGCGCTGCTGCGCAGAGTCCATGAACTCGCCGCCGAATCCACCCGGATGCGACTGGCGGCCCCGAGCTCTGGACGTGAGGTCGCACAGTGGAAACGGCTGGGCGAGCGTCTGGACTTGATCCACCGCGAGCGCCGCACGGTCGAAGCCTCCGCGCGCGCCCAAGGCGTCCCCGAGCCCTGGATCAAAGCCGCTCGCACCCACGGCGCCGAAGGCCAAACCTGGACAGCAAATCAGCTGCTGGCCCCGGCAAGGACAGGAGGTTTGCGGACCACCCGAAAGGTCGCAGCCGAAGCGCAACGCCTGGCCCACATGGCGGCAATAGGCGTTGTCCGCAAACATCTCCGCACCGCTGCGGGCTTGGCGAGCACCGATGCGGAGCGTGCTGGCGCGCAACGCTTCCGACGAAACTTCGAAGCCGTCCGGCGGGGCGTCGAAGTCATCGCCGCCTCGACCGGGATGGGCCGGTGGGAAACAGCCATCGCCTTCGCCGCCGCCAATCGCCACCTCAACTTCCACATCGACCAATACCTGACCTACGACCTCACAGCTCTGGATGCGCTCTACCTACCGCTCACCGACAGCGCCATCCTGACCGAGGTCGCCAGATCGATCAAGCACACGCGCGCCTCACCGTCGGCCACCGCAAACAGCCCCGGCGCGAACGGGGTCCCCAGCGCCAAAGCTCTGCTCGATCACGCCCGCCACGCGCTGGTCGCGGTCGATACCCCCGAATTCGGGTCCGGCGCGGCGATCGAGACAGCGATCTCGGCAGCACTCTGGGATCCGGCAGCCCTGGACTGGGAACCCAGCACCGACGGCAACGGACTCGATAACGCCGTCCCCCAGGCCGCCCCCGAGATCGGACCAGAGCGGTGACCTCACCCGCGACGCGGCCCGTCCGGCTGGGCGACATCGAGCCCGAAAAGGCACGGATGCTGCACGAGATCCACGCCCTGGCAGCCGAATCTGCACGTCTGCGGCGAGAGATACCGGTCACCGAACGACAGGTCACCGACTGGGTCCACCTGCACGAACGCCTGGACAAAATCCACCGCCAGCGCGAGCTCACCGAAATCACCGCACGCGAGCACGGCCTCGCGCCGCAATGGATCGAACTGGCACGAATGCGCGGCATCGAGGGCAAGGACCTGACCGGAGATCAGCTCCTGCCACCGACAAGCCGGGCACCTGGATGGCGGACCCCGCATCGGCTCGCCTCCGACGCCGAACGGATGGTCTACATGGCTGCGGTGCACACGGTGCGCAACCATCTGCGCGCGAACGCTGGGCTGACTGTCGAAGCCGATCCCGCTGCTGTGCAACGCTTCACACGCAATCTCGATGCTTTGCGCAATCGTGCCGCAGCGATCGCGGCTTCACCTGCGGTGTCGGCCTCGAAAGTCCTCCACGCCTTCGCTGGAGTCAACGCTCTGCTCGAGGGTGAGATCGGTCAATACCTGACCTACTCTCTCGCCGATCTCGAGGCGCTGTGGTGGCCTCTGACCAGCCGAGCTATGGGGTCTGACCTGCGCAAGTCGATCAAGAACCTGCGCGCTGCCGCTGCCGAGGGCAACACCGACCGCAACCACGCGTTGATCCCGGCCAGTGAGGACCTGCTCGAGCAAGCACACCTAGCACTCGCCGCGGCTATCACAACCGGCCCCGATGCCGGCGGTGGCGCGGCGATCGAGGCCGCGATCTCGGCCGGTCTCAGCGAATCTGCGGCCCTGGCCTGGGAGCCCGCTACCGACACCGGCGAAACCGCCGCCGCGACCGTCGAGAACCGGCGTGCGATCGGCGCCAAAACGCTTACCGCCGAACCGCCATAACCGCGCTCCGCCCTCGGCGTCGCCCCAACAGCCCCACCACGTCAGGAGAAGACATGCACCCACCTCGACCCCACGGGTTCGACCGCCCCGAACGCGTCACCCGCCGAATTGGCGTCCCAGGAATCCAACCGAACAGGGCGATACCAACTAGTGCCGGCAGAATCCACCGGCACCCGATCGGCCTCCCCGGCGTGGTCACCGACCTCCCGACGTGGCGCGCCGCGGCGTGGTTGATCGCCCATCTCGTGCGCGCCGAACTCGACTACCGGACACGCCGTGCACTCCAGTCCGCGCGAACCCGCTGGCGGCGGTGAAGATGTCAGCACAGCGATACCACCGGCCGCCATTCTCCGTGTGGCGCGAGAAAGCGTTGGGGCACCATCGTTCGTCGGCCATGTCACCCACCGAGTACACCGTGCTCGTGGCGCGGTTCGAACGGGTGACCGGGTCGCGGCTGATCAAACTGTTCGCGCCCGCCCTGCTCGATCAGGCGATGCTGCCCGCCATCAGCGCGGCCCTGGAAGACACCGGCAGGCTCGCGCACGCACCCTGGCAGCGCGCGATCGCCACCGCCGCCTCCGCGCAGATCATGACCGCCGGCCACCCCGGAGACCGGCTGCTCGAATCACAGCGACTACTGCGTCTGCATCGCGACATCCGCGGCGTCGGCCCGACCGGCTTCCGCTACTCGGCGTTCGCGCCCCAGGCGTGGCACTGGGTGCTGATCTCCACCTTCCGTATGCAGCTGGCCGCCTACACCGCGCTGACCGGCCACCACCCCGACGCCCGTGAAGAACAAGCACTCTGGCAGCACTACCGCGTCAAGACCGCGGGGCTGGACCTGCCCGGCCGAGCCGCACTCGCCGACCGCTACGAGGAAATCGCCGCCCATTACGAGCGCATGATCGGTGAGTCGCTGGCGCGGACACCGACACTCGATACCGCCACCGACACCCTGCTGCGCGCGGCGCCGCGCCCACCGTTGCTGCCCGCCGCCGCCGAACCGGCATGGCGGTTGCTCCGGCCGGTCGTGGGTCAGCTGGCGGCCACGCTGGGTCTGTCGATCATGCACCCGCAGGTGCGGGCGCTCGTGCCGATGACCTGGACCCGCTACCACCAGGTCAGCGCTGAGGTCCTGATCCTCGTACTGCGGTGCTCGTTTCGCCTGCTGCCGGCCGCGGTCACCGACGCGCCACTGTCGCGCAACCGTCGCCGATACCGGGCACTGATCAGCAGATACCGCCATCAGACCACCACCGGATCACCGGACCAGCAGTCACCACACCAGACACGAAACGGAGCCCCAATATGACCGAAACAGACTCCTATACAACCCAATACAGTCACAAGCTACGCAGTCGACTACCGCCACACCGTACCCCTGTCGACCTCGAGGTGGCGGTCATCGGCGCCGGGTTCGGCGGAATCGGTATGGGCGTCGCGTTACGGCGCGCCGGGATGAACAACTTCGCGATCTTCGAGAAAGCCAGCGACCTGGGCGGGGTGTGGCGTGACAACACCTATCCCGGTTGCAATTGCGATGTCCCCGCCCATCTCTATTCTTTCTCCTTCGCCCCCTACCGCGACCGCCACACCAGATACCCAGGACAGCAGGCGATCCTGGAATACCTGCGCCGGGTCGCCGCCGACGAAGGACTCGAACCGCACCTGCGCCTGGGCACCGGCATCCGGGAAGCCACCTACCTCGACGAGGACGGACGGTGGTCCCTAATGACCGACACCGGTCACCGGATCATGGCCGACTCCGTCGTGTTCGCGGTCGGCCAACTGCACCGGCCCCGCATCCCCGAGGTCCGTGGCCGCCACGTCTTCGAGGGCGCGGCGTTCCACACCGCACGCTGGGACCACACCCAAGACCTCACCGACCGCGCCGTAGCGGTCATCGGCACCGGCTCGAGCGCCGCCCAGATCCTGCCGCACCTGGCCGCGATTGCCCGCCACGTCGAGGTCTTCCAGCGCACCCCGCACTGGGTGCTGCCCAAGCCAGCCCTGCGATTCGGGCCCGTCACCAGCGGCGCGCTGGGACTACCCGGAGCCCACCGCGTCTACCGGGCCGGCCTGCATCACGGGGCGGATCTGGCGCTGTCGCCGATCATGCACCGTGGCTGGTCCGCGCGCCCCGCCGAATGGATCGCGCGCTCCCACCTGCGCCGCCAGGTGCCGGACCCGCAGCTGCGCGCGCGCCTGACCCCCGGTTATCCGATCGGCGCGAAACGCATCATCCTCGACAACGACTTCTACCCGGCCTTGAGTAAGCCGCACGTCTCGCTCGTCACCGCACCGATCCAGGAGATGACCCGCGAGGGCATCCGGACCGTCGACGGCGAACATCACCGCGCCGAAGTCGTGGTGTGGGCGACCGGATTCCGCGCCAGCGAGTTCTTATCTGGACTATCTGTTCGCGGTCGTGATGGAGTCCTTCTGGCTGAGCAATGGCGAGATGGCGCCTCGGCCTTCGCTGGCTTGGCGGTGCCGGGCTTTCCCAACCTCTACTTGATCGCCGGCCCCAACACTTTCAACCCCGCGGGCAGCAACCCGGAAATGAAGGAAGCCCAGATCGCCTACATCACGGCCTGCCTGCGCTGGCGCGACGAAACCGACGCGACCGCAATCGAAGTCGACACCGACATCGCACAAGAATACGACTGGCGGATCCAGCAAGCGCTCGCGCACACGGTTTTCGGCACCGTGCGCAGGAGTTGGTACCGGCACGTGTCCGGCGCGGTGACAAACCCCTGGCCGGGATCGGTTCGCCAATTCGAACGGTTCCTGCGCCACCCGGTCGCCGAATCCTTTCACCCGGTAGTCACGTACGTTGATCGCCGAAGCGCATGCCATCGCGCGGGACCCGACGTACGGTAACCGGGCTGACAACTCAGGGGTGATCGGTGCGATCGCCATCAGTACCCGAGCGGAGTTGGCGACCAGGCTGGCAAGCTCAGCGAGCGACCAGGAAGGGTGCAGCTGGAGGGTGGCTGGAGGACGGAGGGCTTGCTAGACTGGCGGCGCAGCGCAAGCTGCATCTTTCCTATTCGACGAAAGATTGGTTGTCGCCCCGGCTCCTGGCAGAGATTGAGGGGCGACACCGCTCTCGATTCGCGACATCGACGCAGGCCTGCCCCAGGGTTCCGGTCGGCCGCGCGGGCTCAGGTCTAATCTGGCTGATACGTCGTCGACCTGTTGCTCGTCCGGGCGCTGGAGGAGGGACGCACTCCAGAGGTCGTGGTCGTAATCGGCGGGCAACGATCGCCTTCTTCGACCAGACTATGACGTTGGCCAGTGCATCGAGCGGGTACAGACGCGCAACGGTAGCCATCGGGGTGGACCGGGCCTCCCCGCTACCTGAGCTCCGGCAGTACAGGAGCCGCAACGATCGCCGGTGGGGCATCCGGCAAGGATGCGACGTCACCCTGCACCCCGATCATGACGGACTGGCCGTCACGCGACCCGCGATCCTCAAATCCGTTCGGCCTTGTGGAACGACAGATCTACGACCAGTTGATCATCTACTTCGCTGGACACGGACTACGGCGCTTGCCGGGGAGCAGAAATGTGGCAGCTCAGCGACGCCGCCGCAGACCACACCGAAGCCGTCAACGCGCTGCCCACCGCTGAATATGCCCGACGCGGCGATACCCCACGTTGTGCTCGCCTCTGACGCGTGCCGCGCCTACGTCAACGTCCTTCGCGCGGCCGAACGCGGCGGCCACTGCCGCGACTTCATCACTCTCGGCTCTCCGCTGGGCATTCCCTCGATCCGCCAGCGACCGCCTTCCCCGCCCGCCTACCCCCCGCGATCTCGCAGGGTGGTTCAATGCCTTCGATCCTGCCGACATCGTCGCGTTGCGGCCGCTGGACAGCACCCACTTTCCCACCGACCCGACTGTCGAAAACTGCGCGGATGTCGTAAATTTCACCAGTAACCGGCACACCATCGCCAGGTATCTGGGCGATCCGGCAGTGGCCGCTCGCATCGCCCACCTGGTGAGTTGATCGGGACCTACTGGCGATCGTGTCAGAGTGAGCGCCGAGAAGGTCCTCTCAATCGAAAAGCGCAGGCAAATCCGGCTGAAGCCAGTGCTTGTGAAGCAGCTGGATCTGGTGTTCGAGAATCCGTGTCGTGGACAGCGGTGGAAGTTCATCGATGGCGAACCAGCCGATAGCCAACGTTTCGAGTGGATCCGGCGTACCGCCTTCGGCGATCACATCGCACAGGTAGTAAACCTTCAGGCACGAGAAGAGCAGCGGCGGTTGATGGCCCTGGGTGTCACGATCCAAGGCGGCCACCAGCTTTCGTGGTTTGACCGTGAGCCCGGCCTCTTCCTGAACCTCCTTGGCCACGGCCTGAGCTGTGGTTTCCCCGGCATCGCACCATCCGCCCGGGGGTGCCCAGAGCTCGCTCCCTGGGTCTTGGATCAGAAGGATGCGTCCCTCGGCGTCGAAAACACCGGCACGGACGTCGACCTTGGGGGTGCTGTAGCCGGCTTCGGCGGCGAGAATCTCCGTGAGGTGGGTAGGTGACTGGCCGCTGATGCAGGCCAGGAGTTCCGCCGAGAGCTTCTGAATGTCGCCGTAGCGCTGGAGATCGAAAGCGTCCTTGCCGTAGGTCAAGCCGTTCTGAGCGGTATCGGCCAGGCGCTGACCGATACGCAGGAGATCGGCTTCCACCGAAGCGCGGGTGTCGCCCATAAGTGTGTGGCCTCCAGGAGTGTGTGCGGAGTCGCTGGTCAGTGGTTCGGGCTGTGACGATAGGTGGTGGTGTCTCTAGCTGTGAATCCAAGCCGTTCGTAAAGGAGGCGTGCAGATTCGCGGCTCGGACTGGAGGTGAGATCGACCGTGCGCGCACCCGAGTGCCCTGCTTGGTGGAGCGCGGTGGTCGTCAAGGCTTCGGCAATCCCGAGGCCGCGGTAGTCCTGGTCGACGATCACATCCTCGATGCGGGCGCGCAGGCCCGTGGGGATGCGATACATCACCAGGGTCAGCATGCCGACGACGGCCCCGGTGTTGGTGCGAGCGATATAGAGGTAGGTGTCGGGCGCGGCGACGATCGCCGCAAACGCTGTCGGCGTCAGCGGTGCCGCGGTGTTCGACAACTGCGGCAGCAACTTCGTCAGCGCCTGGCAGAAATCGCCACTGTCGTGCTCCACTCGCGCGATCAGGATGTCGCCACGGGGTAGTTGCGAGCCCGTCATGGCAAATCCTTTCTCTCCGGCCGGCGCGGTGAGGTCGGCGGCCAGCCTAGCGGCAGTAGCGGAAGGGAGGCGATCGTCAGCGTGTCGCGGCGCTGGCCAATTCGGTGATCGCCGTGGCGATATCGCCGGTGGGTGTGCTGAACACCGCGGAGGCGGCGACGAGAGCGTCTGCGCCGGCGGTGGCGATCTGTGGTGCAGTCACAGCGGTGACTCCGCCGTCGGCGACGATCGAAATGTGGCGGCCGCTGTCGTCGAGTTCTTGGCGCAGGCCCCGTATCTTGTCCAGGACAGCGGGCACGAACACACTGGTGCCTGGCTGTGAGGTCATCAGGACGATCGCGTCGAGCTGGTCGAAGTAGTCGGCGATGCCGTCGGTGGCCTGGTCTGGATTGAGCACCAGAGCTGCGCGCAGCCCGGCTGCCTTGACCGCGGTCAGCGCGGCGTGTGCGTCCTTGGTGGCATCGAGGTGGATCGAGACCTGGTCGACGCCGATCTCCACGAGTTCCGGTATCAACCGGTCCGGGTTGAGGGTTTGCAGGTGCACGTCCAGTGGCATCGGGGTGGAATTGCGAACCGCGCGTACTGTGGACAGGCCGAAGGTGATGGAGGCGGTGTAGTTGCCGTCCATGATGTCGAGGTGCAGCCAGTGCGCGGAGCTGGCCTCCACGGCTTGGAGTGCATCAGCGAGGTTCAGCGGATCGGCGCCGATGAGAGCGGGATAGATGCGGGTAGTCATTGTTGTCTCCTCTATTCGCAGGTCGCGGCGCGGACGCATTCGGTGACGTAACTGATCTCTTCTGCACGCAGATCTGGGCGGATCGGCAGGCAAAGTGTCTGTCCTGCTTGGTATTCCGCGACGGGAAACCTTTCGTCGCTATGAGTGGTGAAGCTGGGTTGTTGGTGTATAGGGGTGGGGTAGCGCACTACTGCGTCCACGCCGTCTTGACGCAGCCGGTCCAGGACGGCGTCGCGTCGGCCGGGTTCGGGGACGGTCATCTGAAGCAGGTGGTAGATGTGATCGCCGGGCGGTTCAGGGTGACTATGAACCAAGACCGTGTCGAGGTCTGCCAGCTGGCGGCGGTAATCGTCTGCGGCGCTGCGTCTTTGGTGGTTCCAGGTATCGAGGTGGTCGAGTTTGGCGTCCAGGATCAGTGCCTGTAACGCGTCGAGTTTGCTGTTGTAGCCGTGTAGGACGTGGTGGTTCTGGCCGTCTTGGCCCAGGTTCCGCAGGATCCGAATCCGTTCTGCGAGTGTGGGATTGTCGGTGATAACCGCGCCCGCGTCGCCGGCGGCAGCAAGGTTTTTGCTCGGATGGAAGCTGACCGCTGAGGCCACCCCGAAACTCCCGAGACGGCGACCGGCCCATGTGCCGCCGACCGATTGCGCGCAGTCCTCGATGATCGGCACGGACGCTCGGTCGGCGATCTCGCCGAGTTGCTGCATGTTCAGCGCTTGACCGAAGAGGTGTACTGCGAGGATGGCTGCGGTACGTGGCCCGCAGGCGCTGCGGCAGGCATCGAGATCCATCAGGTAGCTACCGTGGACGCAATCGACGAGAACCGGTGTCGCACCGACGGTGTGGATAGCCAGAACGGTGGCGTGGAAGGTGTTCGCGACGGTGATCACCTCGTCGCCAGGCCCGATGCCGAGGGCGCTCAGGGCCAAGACGAGTGCGTCGGTGCCGGAGTTGACACCCACGGCGTAGCGGGTGCCGATGTAGGCGGCGAAGCGGTTCTCGAAATGCTCGACGGTGGCGCCCAGGATGTAGTCACCCTCGCGCAGTGCGGTGGTCATCGCGGTCGATACCGTGGGCAGATCGGGGAACTGGGCGGGGTAGTGGTAGCGAGGAATCTTCATCGGTGCTCCGCGGGGTTGATCCAGATCAGCGTCTTGCCGAAGTGGGGGTGGGTGAGCGCGGCGTTGAGGTGGTCAGCGGCGTCGTCGAGACCGAGCTGCTGAGTGATCAGTCGCCGTGTGCAGCGCGCCGGTGACCAGCCGTCGAGGGTGGGCGGGGCCGCGAGCAGCTCGCCGGCCGTCTCGAAATCCGCGCGGGTCGCCCCGTAGCTGCCGGCGAAGAAGGCAGGCTGGTAGCCGGGTACGGTGACGCGGGCGTGGCGCTGGTGGCGCCGTACGGCGTCCACGTCGATGCCGGCTATTTCCTGCGCGGGAGTGGTACCGGAGAACAAGATGACAGTGCCGCCCTCGGCGAGCATGGACAAGGCGGTGTCGAGGTCGCTGGCGGTCAAGGCCGCTGTGGCGAGGATGACGGTGGCCGCATCGCCGATGGGGTCGGGGTCGAGTACGCGTGCGGGCAGCGCTCTGCGGTGCCGCAGGAATTGCAGTCGTTGGGATGAGCGGTTGGTCAGGCGGCATGAGCGGCCGGTGGCGGTCAGGGCGGCAGCGATCAATGTCCCTGTCATGCCCGCGCCGAAGATCGCGATCGATGCTGCGGGGTCGCGGGTGAGCTCGCTCGCCCGGCGAGCGCAGTGCACGGCACACGCCAGCGGTTCGGTGAAGACCGCGACATCGGCCGCGACGCCGGGTGGTGCGGGCACCAGGGCGGCGCGGACGTTGTCCGGTGTGCCGCACAGGCTGACCACGTCCGCAAATCCCGAGCTGCGCGCTGCCAATGGCGGGTGCGGGTCGAACACGACCGTGGAGCCGCGCCGGTCGGCCAGCTCCGGCGTGGTCGCGGCGACCGTGGCTACGATCTCGTGCCCGAAATCGGTCCGTCCGTAGCGGGTTGCCGCGATCTCACGGAGATCCGATCGGCACACGCCGGCCACGATGGGCTTCAGCAAGGCCGCGCTCTGGTTTTCAAGGTCAGGTAGTGCGAGGCGGGTGTGGCTCAGCGCGGCGATGCCGTTGTGGTGTTCGATGTGTCGACCGGTGTCTGAAGGGATGATCATCCTCGGCCGCCGGGGAGATCGCCGATCAGCAGGCCGGTGTCGACGGGCCGCCATGCTGTCGCTGTGTTGTCCAGACTCGGGTCGATGATCAGTTTCATGTGTTCGCCGCTACTGCGAATTCCGCAGGCCATTAAAGGAATTCGGGTCTGTGCGTGAGTGAGCGAGAGTACGGCGGTGATCAGGCGCTGGTATCTGGCAGGTTGGTCGCAGAGGAGGCGCTGGGCCAGGCGGAGATGATGTGGGGCGGTGCCACGGTGTCCGGTCACATGCACTGTCTTGTCCGCCACCTTGATCGAGGCGGCGCTCGTTGCGGTTCGCCCGCAAGCGTTGCGTCGGCGGATCGCTGCCAGGTCCAGTGTCGGCAAGTCCGGATGGTGTCGGTGGGCTGGCAGGCCGCCGAACAGGTCGATGATCCCGCCGTCGGTGACCGCCACCAGGGCCTGCGTCAGAGCGGCGTGGGCGGCTTCGCGGGGCACGCAGGTGACCACGCCGTCGAAATGGTCGCTGGAGGGCGACGACGTCCGGGTGGTGGTGGAAAGAACGTTGAGCTGGTCGATATAGTCCAGGCGGTCAGGGCGCGGGTGCACGAGCTGGGTGTGGTAGCCGCCCTCTTCCCCGAGCATCGCCACCAGGGTGGCCGCGGTGCCGGCCCCGATGATCGCAACTCGCCCCGAGCGCGGCACGTGAGCGCGCAGCTGCTCCCAGGCGTACAACGCGGTGCCCAGCGGTTCCACCAATGGCCCCAGGTCGACCGGCAGGCTCGCACACGCGTCGATGGTGAGCCGGTCGAAGACTGCGGGGTCGGCGAGTAGATAGTTGCGCCACAGCCCTTCGACACTGTGCCCGATGATGGAGTCCTGATCATCGGGGTGGACCGGATTGACCACGACGGCACGAGCGGGCGTGCTGAACTCGCTCGAGGTCTTCAGCAGCAACGCCTCGTGGCCGAGAACGCTGGCGGGGTCCTGCCTCGCGCCTCGCAGGATCTGTAAGTCGGTGCCACACACGCCCACTCGCAGCACGCGATACAGATGCTCGTCGGCGGGATGGAATCGTGAGTGGCTGCGTCGGGCGATCAGTCCGGCACCATCGCGAACGAGAGAGATCATTTCGACGCTGGCCATGGTGGTCACCGCCCTTCCGGTGTCGATGTGCGAGCGAGCTCTTCGGCAGCCACCGCCAGTTCCTTCGGACGGATGTCTTGGGCGAACACCGCCGCACCGATGTCGGTGAGCAAAGGGATGTTCTGTGCGCCGTCGCGATGGCGAATCGAATCGTCGAGGCCCGCGGCAAGGATCGAGTCGTCGATTCCGCTGTGCCACAGCGGCAATCCGACACGGAGTAGAAGGCCCAGAATTCGGGCGCAGGTCCGGTCGTTGAGCATGCCGCGATCCCGCGCCAAGACACACGACAGCGCGATGTCGATGGTGACGGCTTCCCCGTGGAGCAGCCGAGGCCGGTTGGCCGCGAGCTCGAAGGCGGGGCTGAAGGTGTGCCCGAAGTCCGCCAAACGCTGAAGGTTGTGCTCCCACAGGTTGGGTTCCAACTCGCCGAGAAGGGCGGTGATCGCCGCGCTGATGATGGGCTCGTGAATGTCTGGATCGCTGACGAAAACCTTTGGTTCCGTCCAGGTTCGGCTAATCCGCTCAACGAGTGCAGCGTCCTTGACCAGGCCGATTTTGATGATTTCGGCCATCCCGTTGCGTACGTGCCGCGTCGGCAGAGTGTCGAGGAAGACCGGATCGATGAGGGTGTCGGCGGGGTGATAGGAGCCCACGCGGTTCTTGCGGTCACCGACGTTGATGCCGGTCTTCACGCCGACGGCGGCGTCGACCATCCCCAGCAAGGTGGTCGGAACCCTCAGGTAGGGGACTCCGCGACGGTAAATCGAGCAGGCGTAGCCCACGACATCGGTCAAGGTGCCCCCACCGATCGCCACGACGGCGTCGCGGCGGCGCGAGAGCCCGAAGCGATCGATCTCGCTGATGATCCTGTCGACGGTCTCCGCACTCTTACGTGACTCACCCATGTGGAGTCCCAGCATTGCGAAATGGTGCGCGCAGTCGCGGAAGTAGGCGCGGATCGCTGGACCGAATCGTGCCAGCACCGTCGAATCGCAGATGACCAGCGCGTTGCGGCGTCCGTCGCCGATCGCTGAACTCAGATCCGGGTTGTCCGGATGCAGGCAGTCTCTGGTGCTGATGATCCGGTACGACACAGGCAATGTCGCTGTGACATCCCACGTCGAGGTTGCCATGTCAGCGCCTCTCATTGCGGTCCGCGCGTGCGGCGAGCCCGGCGCCGCGCAGAGGGAGGGTGCCGTCGTCGCCCGGAAGGCGATCGATCATCGAGTCGAGGCGGCCCTGAGGGTGGTTGGAGGCCAGATAGAGGCCCCCGCCTTCGTCGAGTCCGCGCGAGATGCTCGCCGAATAGTGGCTGTCGAGGGTGTCCACGACGCCGCCGGACAAGTAGATGTGGTCCACTCGCGGATCGATGACCGCCATCGCCAGCAGCGTTGCCGCCAGGGGAGCGGTGTGAGCATCGAGAAAGGCTGTGGCGGCCTCGTTCTCGGAGTCGAGAGCGGCCCGCAAGGACGACAGCCAGGTGGTCCGGGGAGCCACGCCGAGGGCGGCCGCGCTCGCGGCGAGGTCTCGTTCGAGTGCTCGCCCGGAGGCATAGGCGGCGAGATGTCCGATGGTGCCGCAGTCGCAGACCGCCGGCGGCGTCCGCGTCGGAACCGGCAGGTGCCCGATTTCTCCTTGCAGACCGCGGCTGTCCCAATCGAACTCACCCGTCGCGAGGTCGATTGTCCGTGCGCCGATGCCGCTGCTGACGGTTACGACGCTGACGCAGCGCCACCCTGCCTTAGCGTCGGTATCAGCTCGTGCGGCAAGCGCCAGGGCTGTCAGGTCCTGCAGCAGCGTCCATTCGAGATCTGGTTCTGCTGACCTGAGTTCGGCGAGCAGATTCCAGGGCTCGGTGTAGTCGCCCCACAACGGGGCGCTTGCCAGGACGAGGTTGCTGCGGGCATCGACCGCTGCGCCGATCGAGATGCCGACCTGGCGGGCCTCCGGGCAGATAGCGCGCAGTGCATGTACCCGATCCAGCAAAAACCTCACCATTAACGCCCGCAGCGTGCTGGGGTGGCTGCGGGTCGAGTTGCGTGTCACCGCGCGTTCACGCCTGATCTCGACGAGCTCATCCGAATCGGTCAGAATAGCTGTGCGCCACCATGTTCCGCCGAGATCGGCAACGATCAAAGGATCGGCAGTCAAAGACATCTCAAAACCCCTTCTCGAGGGCCGCGGAGTCGGCGAACACGTGCCCGTCGGCCCCGAGGACGACGGTTGCGGGGATCGGCGTCGCCGGATCCGGTTGCAGTAGCGCGCGGAGGGCGTCGTTTTTGCTCACGCCCAGCGCCAGTAGCATCCGCACTGGGGCGCTTCGCAGGTAGGTGGCAGTCAGGGTGATGCGGGCCTGCCCGTGGTAGGAGGTGAGGGCGACCGTGGATGTGGGTGGGTCGGTGAGATGGTGGGCAAAAACGCCGGCGGTGTGCCCGTCAATGCCCAGGCCCAGAACAGCGATATCGGGCCCGCCGGTCGCTGTCAATCTCGCTAGTGTGTCTTGATAGCTGGTGGCGGGGTCGATGACGTCGTGAGGGATCGGGTACCAGTGGTCGGCAAGCGCCTCGCCGTACAGCTCCGCCAGATTCAACGCCGCCGCTATCCGGGACGTGGAACGAGCCTCGATGTCCTTGGTCAGAACGTCGTCGGTTTGCACGATACGCACACGCCCCCAATCGATCCCGTGCTCCTCGCCGCGCAGCCGGTGATAGAGCGGCAGCGGGCTGGCCCCGCCGGCGAGCGCGATCGTGCAAATGCCGGCGGCCGCGATCCGGCTGCCGATGGCCTCGGCAAGAAATCGTGCGGCTGCCGAGGCGACGGCATTGGCGTCGGCTTCGGAATGAACAGTGATCGGCATGTGAACTCCCGGCCGAGTAGGTAGTCGTGGATGCGTCCGCTGTGTGGGCGGCTCGGGTCAGGCAGGGCCGCCGCGATAGCGGTCTGGTCGGGTTGCTTGTTCACCCGGCACCACCGCGCTCAGATGGCGGCGCGGTCGGAGTGTCCCAGTGCGGTCGCACGCGGCAGCCGGTTCCGCAATCGGGGTGTAGCGTGCGGGCACGCGCTCGCTGTTCGGCGGTCAGCGGGCCGGGATCGGTGTGGCAATCCCACAACTCAGCCGAAGCCAGCATGTGCCGATGGCTTCGGCGATCGAAATAGGAGCCACTCACCGGCCCGCCCCGATCCCCGGCGTCCGGTCGAGACCGGCCCGGCGGGTCGTCAGCGACGGTTCGTAGCCCGCTCCCGCGCTCAGCCCATGTCCCAGCACCGTGGCCACCCACGACCAGAACACCGGATAGTCGACCGAGGTCGTGACAGCGAGCCGAATCCCTCGGGCTGCCAGCCGTATTCGCGCTTCAGGACTGACGTCGAGGCGCTTGTCGCCAGTCTCGGCGAAATCGAGGCCCGCGGCGATAGCGACGGCCAGCACGCCGGCGGCCTGGGAGGTGTGGTGGCGGGTGAAAAAGCGTGCGTAGTTCTCGGCGACGGCGCGCGCCCATCGAGGTACGTGTGGCGCGGCGAGTAGTTGGTAGACCTCGCTGTCGGCGTGCACTTCCATCTCCGGCGCTAAGACCATTTCCGAGGCGACCAGCGACACATCCAGGCCCGCCTGTAGGGCCGCGGTGGCGCTGTGGGGGTCCAGCCGCAGGTGGCGGGTGCAGCGGCCGGGTTCGCGGTCGGTCATGGTGCCGCCGGTTTGGGTGATCACCAGCCGTTCAGCCAGGGGCGGTGCGACGGCGAGCAGGTGCGCGAGGTTGGTCATCGGTCCGTGCCCGATCCACACCGCCCGCGAGGTCGCGCCCAGGACCGCATGGACTTCCGCGGCGAGCGAGCGCGTCGACAACCCCGCCTCGGTGGGTATCGCGTCGGGTACGAGCCCGTCGCACACCCACCGCGCGCCCGCGCCCGGCGTGTCCGGGCCGGCGAGCACGATCACGCCGGTGCGCCCGCACAGGTTCAGCACGTGGCGGACCAGGCGGGCGCGTTGCCCGCCACCGAATTCGTCGCAGGTGACCACGAGCCGCAACGGCATGGTGATGGCCGCGACCACCAGCGCGAGCAGGGCGTCGGGGTCGTGTCCGGCGTCGGTGCACACGATGGTCGGCAGCCGGCCCAGCGGTCTGGCCGCGCGCACAGGGGTGCGCTCGGCAAGGCCCGCGTCGGCGGCCGGGATGGGGGTCATCGTCGTTCTCCGTTCGTGATCGGGGGAAGCTGTTGCCCGCACAGCGCGCGGGCTACGTCGCACCGCCATGGTTTTGGGCCGCCGGCCGTCTCTGGTTAGGTCAGGTGGAGGGGCAGTGCGCGGTGTCCGTTGGAGATGAAGCTGGGGATGGTGCCCAGCTCCTGAGGTGTCACGGCTAGTCGCATGGTGGGGAAGCGCTGGAACAGGGCGGGCAAGGCGACAGCGGCCTCGAGGCGGGCCAAACCCACCCCGAGGCACAGGTGCGGGCCGTACCCGAACGACAAGTGCGCCAGGTTTTTTCGGGTGAGATCGAATTGGTCGGGGTTCTCGCCGTAGACCGGGTCCAGGGCGAGGGCGGCGTAGGAGATCAGGATCGGGTCACCCCGTTCGATGGTGGTTCCGTCGAGGTGGATGTCGTCGACGGCGTAACGCAGCGGCACGTGGGCGACCGGCGGCCGGAATCGCAGGGCTTCCTCGATAACGTCTGACCAGTCGGCTTGGCCTGTGCGTACGGCCGCGTATTGCTCGGGGTTGTGCAGCAGGGCGAGGATGGCTTGGTCGAGGAGGTTGACGGTGGTTTCGTGGCCGGCGCTGATCACCATCAGCAGGGTGTCGAGGAGTTGCTGTTCGTCGAGCTGCTGGTCGTCGGGGTCGGTGTAGCCGATCAGCAGCCGGGTCAGGTCCTCGGCACCGGGATGGCGGCGCCGGTAGGCGACGAGCTCGCTGAGCACGGTGTACATCAGGGTGTGGCTGGTCGCGGCGTCTTCGGCAGTCAGGTCGGTGGCGAACAACCCGTCGACGGCGGCGCGCAGATCCTTGCCGAGGTGTTCGGGCACGCCCATCAACTCGGCGATGACCCGGATCGGCAGCGGGTAGGCGAAACGTTCCCGCACATCGGCCGGCTCACCTGTGGGTGTGGTGGCGAGGTCGTCCAGCAGGTCTGCGGTGATGGCCTCGATCCGTGGGCGCAGGGCGGCGATGCGTTCACGGGTGAAGGCCGGGGAGAGCAGCTTGCGCAGCCTGCGGTGCTCGGCGCCGTCGGCGGTGAACATGTTGTTCACCGCGACCCACAGCCACAGCGGCCAGTCCGGCCCGATCTCCCCGTTGACGAACGCCGGCCAGTGCCGGGGGTTCTTGGAGACCATCGGGTGGTTCAGCAGCAGTCTCGCCAGGTCGGGGTGGGTGATCGACCAGGCCGTGACTGCGCCGGGTAGCTCGACGACGGTGAGGTCTCCCCGGGCCCGCAGTTTCGCGGCTTCGCCGGTGATGTCGACGCCCTCGGGGTTGAGTACGTAGGGCGTGATCGTGGTGTCCATCAGGTACTCCTGTTATTTCTGTCGAACGGGTGTGAGCGTGGGGAAGGTGACGGGCAGTTCGGTCAGCGCGCGGTGGAAAGGGCCTGGGCGCCAAACCAACTCGCCGACTGGGCGGGTCAGGCGCATCTCGGGAAGTTTGTCCAGGAGCTGATCGATGGCTTCGATGGCGATCAGGTGGGACACGCTGGCGGCGGGGCAGGAGTGGGGGCCGGCGCTGAAGGCGAGGTGGGAGGCGTTGTAGCGGCTGCCTTGGTTGACCTTGGGGTCGGTGTTGCAGGCGGCCATGCCGATGATCACCGGCTGGTCGGCCGGTAGCCATTGGCCCTCGATCATGATCGGGTGGCGGGGATAGGAGATGCAGTAGTTGGCCAGCGGTGGGTTGTTGGACAGGACCTCGTCGAGGGCCTCGCGGGTGGACAGGCTGCCGGCCAGCAGGTGCCCGCCGAAACGGTCGTCGGTGAGCATCAACAGCAGCGTGTTGACGATCAAATACACCAGCGGTTCGATCCCGGCCGCGTAGATGGTCACCAGCTGGTGCACCATCTCGGTGTCGTCGAGCTGGTGGGGGTGGGCCAGCATCCGGGAGGTGACGTCTCCGCCGGGGGTCGCGCGCTTGAGATCGACCAGGTCGCGCAACGCGCCTTCGAACAGCCTCGAGCCCGCCGCGGCGTCGGGTCCGGAGTTGAACATCGCGCGGACACCGGTCGCGACGTGCTGCCCGATCCGGGGCGGGCAGCCCAGCATCGAGTTCAGGACCGCGAAGGCCAACGGGTGCGCGTAGTCGCTGATCAGATCCGCGCGGCCCTGGTAGCCGAAGCACTCGATCTGGTGGGCCGCGAGCGTTTCCACCGTCGCGTGCAGGGCGTACATGTCGATCGCGGCCAGGGCGGCGGTCGTCGGCTGCCGATAGCGACTGTGCTCGTATCCGTCGCTGCGCAGGGCATTCGGGCGCCATTCCAGCATCGGCCGGATCGGGCAGTCCGGCGCGATCGTGGCCTGCCAGCGGCGCGGGTCGGCCGGGAAACGCTGCGGGTCGTGCAGGATCGTCCGCGCCACCTCGTAGTCCAGGACCAAGGTCGCCACCACCCCGGGGGCGAGTTCGACCGGTGCCAGCGCCCCGTATCGGGCGCGCATCTCAGCGTGGGCGCGGCGCGGGTCGGCGGCGTATTCCTCGGAATACAGCGCGATCCGCGGCTCCTCGGTATCGGCGGGCGACCCCGGAGTGGTCGTGGTGGGTGCTGCGGTGGGGGAGTCGGTCATCGCCGGCCTCCGGTGCCCGCCGTGGCCGGTGTGGTCGCGGTCGCCGTTTCCAGCCAGGCCAGGAAGCTGTCGTAGTCGACCGAGTCGCTGACCTGGACTGCTCGCCCGGCCGGGTCGCGGGACAGGCGCGCGTCGCAGGCGATGCGTATCCGCTCGGGCCGGAACCTCACGAATCCCAGATCCAGTGCGGCGCTCAGGGTCAAGGGGTCGTGCATCCAGGAGCCGGATCGTGTCAGGCACCAGATCGCGAAGTTCGCACCCGGCAGCTGCGCCCAGGCCGGTGCGTTCGGTCCGGTCAGGCGCTGGTAGAGCGGCCACTGCGGGCCGACCCGGATCTGCTCGGCAGCGGTGTGCTCGCTGAGTACCAGCCGCACGTTGGGCAGCATCCGCAGCACGGTCCCGGCCGAGGTCGGATCGGCGTGGAGATTGTGGCTTGCTCGATCGGGATGGCGGTAGCGGGCCGGGTCGAGCCAGCCGCCCATCTGCACCAGCTCGATCTGTTCGGCCAGATCCGGTGCGGCCAAAAGCAATTCGGCCAGATTGGTCATCGGCCCACAGCCGAGCCAGCGCACCGGCTGGGTCGTCTGCTCGATCCGCGCGCGCAGCCGATCGCGCAAGTCGTCGAGGTCGAAACGCGGAGCACGCGGCAACTCGGCGAGCAATGCGTGGTCCAGTGAGATCCGGTGCCCACCGAGACTTGCACCGGTGATGACCGGGACATCGTGGCGGCCGAGGCCGTCGAGAAGGAGGCGGGCGGCGCGGGCACGTAAACCGTCGCCGCTGTCGGGGGCGGGGACTTCGTCGGCGGTGACCACGATCAGGGACTCGACGGTGCGGGCCGCGGTGATGAGCATGATCGCGTCATCGGGGTCGTGGAAGATGTCGGTGTCGACGATCGTCACACGCTGATCACCGGTACTGCCGGTCGCTGCCGGTGTCGCGATGGTGTCTGCAAGCAAGTATCTGTTCTTCCTGGTGCGGAATCGGTTTCAGGTCTGCTGCTGCCGGGTCAGCTCTTGGGGGTCTGCGGCTTGCTGATGTGGCTGTGGAGGGCGCGCTGCAGGATGGTGAACGCTTCGTCGCCGTAGACGGCGAGTTGGGAGAGCCGGTCGAAGGTCCGGGTCGCCAGCGCGACTTCCACAGCGTCGATGGAGCTGGTGATGCCGATGACGGTCTCGATATCCACGCTGCGGTCGCGCACGACGAAATTCGCGCCCGGCGCGACGAGCGGAGCTTTCAGCCCTACGATCCCGATCTCGACGTTGGGCAAGGCCAGCCCGATCAAGGCTGTGAGATGGGTGAGTTGCTCGGCCATGACCTCAGGGCTCCCGACGGTGCGCAGCAGAGCCGCTTCGCTGAGGAGAAAGCAGAACTGGTGATCGGGGTTTCCCAGGAGGTGTTGGCGTGCCAGGCGGGTGTCGACGGCCTGCTCGATGTCATCGGGGACTTCGAGCACGTCGATGCAGGTCGAGAAGACCGCGGTGGCGTAGGCGCGGGTTTGCAGCAACCCGGTCACCAGATGCGGGCTGTAGCTGCGCTGCAGCAAGCTGGTGGCTTCGAGGTCGAGCAGGCTGGCCTGCAAGGGCGCCAAGCCGCCCGCGCAGCTGGTGTAGGTGCTGATGTGTGTCATGTTTCGGTCCTGGTGGGTTGCGGATCGTCGGTGTGAGCGCTGTCGGGGCGCGCGAATGGCGGCCTGTCCGGCGAGCACCCGGCGACGGGCATCAATGCGCGCGCGGGGTCAGGGGAGCGTCGACGTAGTAGAGGCGTTGGGGGAGTTCAGTCACCGGGTGTCTGCTGGTCGTCGCTCTCGCGACGCGATTCCTTGTTCTCGGGTGGCTCCCACCCCGCCAGCTCCCATTGCTCCGGGGGAGGAGAGCCGTATTTGCGCCATTCGCGGGCGTAGCCGAGGTATCCGTCCCACACCGCTGTCCAGTGGTGGCCGGTTCGGTCTTGGACGGCTACCTCGAGGTCGTCGCGGATGTCGCAGAACAGGGTGGTGAACGGGAACCCGATAGTCGGGCCGAGGTCGTCGTGCCACCGCGCCCAGTGGGAGCGGTTGGACCACTCGCCACAGAAGCTGCGGCGCAGTGCCTGTCCGAGGTACATACTCAGCTGATCGGTGATCTCCCGGCGCTGCGGGAGCCACAGCGACTGCGGTGTCGGGAAATGTTGCAGTGCGATCTCTTCCGCGCGCAGCAGGCCCTCGCGGCACCACGGATTCGACGCGTAGGCCGCCAGCTCCCGGCGCACGAAATCGGTTACCTCGCTTTCGATGCGTGCTCGCCAGGCCAGCCACTGCGGGGCCTGCTGGTCGAGGTCGTAGTGCTCAGTTCTGTGGTTCACGGCAGGCTCCCGGTGCTGGGCTGGGTTGAGGGCGGTTCCCAGCCGGAGATTTCGGTGGCTTCGGGATCGTCGAGGTCGTCGACGATTCCCACGGCGGGTCTGTCGACGTCGCCGGCGTGGACCAGCGCCCACCAGCGGGCCGCCGAGATATCGCGCAGGCGCGCCATCTGTTGGGCGCCGAGGTAGTCGACGGTGGGAGGCCGTTCGAAAGGCGGCTCGCCCGGAATCCACAGCTGGGAAACATGTTTGGAGAAGCCCTGGCGTTTGCCGATCCTGATGTCGGATCCGGGCACCCACAGCGTCTTGGTGTACTTGCGCTGGCACAGGCTGTAGTAATCGATCCCGACCCGCCTGCACAGACCCCTCAAGCTCAAGAAGCGAGTGTCGGTCGGTTTGCCGTCGGTACTTCCGGGATTTCCGCCGGTCGGATGTGTTGGTGGGGAGGCTGATTGGGTCACGACGATCACCACTGCCTGAGAGCGGCGAGAAGACGCTCCAGCTGATGGCCCGCGACGGGTCGGTGCCCGCGTGAGCGGGGTCGGCCACCGGCGAGATCGACACGTAGATGGCAGGGGAAGCGTTGGGGCAGTCGCGGGTTAGGGTGCCGGCGCGCCGATGTCGGGGTCATCGGTGATCGCCTGCGCTTCGGCGGAGCACGCTACCGGTTGTCGGGTCGTAGATCTGGCCGGAGTCGGCGGCGAGAATGCCGACGGTCAGGTCCGCGGGGAACTCTCGGCGGGCGAAGTGGTTCAGGGCCGGGGTGACGACGGCGCTGGCGCCGACGCGTTCCACCATGCCGACCAGGGCCTGCAGCGACGCCTCGGACTCACTGGAGACCGCCATGGTCTTGCGCAGGTTGTAGCCGCAGTCCGCGGCGGCGCTGCGCATCCGGGCCTCGTCCCAGCGCTGGTTGTCGCGGCTGATGTCTGTTCGGAGGTAGCCGATCGCGGACGGTTTTCCGCTCATGGATGCTCGCCCTTCAGGATTGTGCGGGGGATTGAAAGCCCACCGCAGGGTTGGTTTCAGTCTGGAAGCCGCAGCCCACGGCGGGTACGGTCTTAGGGGGTGTTGAAAGGTGTTGAATTCGCAGCGGCCAACGATTCGGACGGATGGTGTGATGAAAGCCCCAAACTCGCAGCTGTCGGACTGGCTGGCCCGATCGGGTTGGAGCCGAACAGAATTGGCGCGCCGGGTGAGTGCGGCGGCCATCGAATGGGGCCAACCGCAGGTCCGCCCCGACACCTCGAGCGTGCGGCGCTGGATCGAGGTAGGCGAACAGCCCCGCCAGCCCGTCCCGCAGATCCTGGCGGACCTTTTCTCGGCGCGGATCGGGTACAGGGTGACGACTTACGATCTCGGGCTCGGTGACGGCGCGGCGGCTGATCGCGCGCTGATCTACAGTCCGTCGTGGCCGCAAACGATAGAGGCCGTCACCGACCTGGGGAGAGCCGACGTGGACCGTAGATGCATCCTGACCCGCGCCCCGTTCGCGCTCGCGGCCACGGTAGGGCCCTCGCGGGACTGGCTGCTCAACACCCTCGACCAGCTGCCCGCCGACCGCCAGCGTGTGCACTTGGAAGACGTCGAAGCCGTGCGCCGGATGTTCACCCATTTCCAGGAGATGGACATCTTCCAAGGCGGCGGGAGCGGCCGACTGCTGCTCACCGCCTACATGAATGCCCACGTTTTCCCGCTGCTGCGCCGCAGCCACACCGAGCAGGTGCGGCGCGCGCTGTGCGGCGCGGCGGCCGAACAGGTCTATCTGCTGGGCTGGATGGCCTACGACAACGGCGAGCACGGCACCGCCCAGCGCTACCTCATCCAGGCCCTGCGCTTCGCCGAGGAAAGCCGCGACCCCGCCCTCGGCGCGCATGTACTGGCGGGCATGGCCGACCAGGCGACCCTGCTCGGACACCCGAAGGAAGGCCAGCGCCTGGCCCAAGCCGGACGTCAAGGGCTGGCGCGCGCGGATTCCGCGGCTTGCCTGGCCGACCTGTGGACACTCGAAGCCCGCGCATTGGCGGCCCTGGGCGACAAGACCGGTACCGCTCACGCGGTGAACCAGGCCGAAACCGCTTTCGCCGCAGTCGATCCCGAGAGCGAACCCGAATGGGCCAAGTTCATCGACGAGGCTTACATCTGCGGCGAGTGGGCCAACTCCTTCCGTGACCTCGGCCAGCCCGATATCGCCGAACCCCACGCCCGCCGCTCGATCGCCCACGCCCGCAGCCAGAACCGAGCCCGGCGTGGCGCGCTGTCGCACGCCGCGCTGGCGGTGACGCACTTGCAGAACCGCGATCTCGAAGGTGCCCACGCCGCCGGCCTCAAGACCCTGAAGCTGTCGGCGACGATCAAGTCCTCGCGCTCGATCGAAGCCATCCGCGACGTCGCGCAGAAAATGCACGCCTTCGGCAAGCATCGACTGGTCATCGACTTCAACGACCGCGCGCGAACTCTCCTGGCCGCGTAACTGCACCCCGGGCGCGTGGTGAGCCTCGACGTGAACGCGGCCACTTGGCTGCCACGATGGGCAGCGCGAGGCGCCGAGTGCCAGACCCTGCGGGATCGCAGCGCCGTCGGTCATCCCGCAGTCCACCATCGCCTGCGCGGAGGTTCGGCGACGGACAGCGCCCGCTTCGTGCGGCAATTCACCCGTGCGATGAGGCCGAACACCTCTCGGCTGGTCAGACCGAGCTCCTCGGCGCACGGTGCGATCTCTTCCAACAGCACGGTGAGCTGATCGGCCGCACCTATCAAGGTTCTGGCGTGCTCGCGGGTGACCTTGCGGCCCGGAAGTATGGAGACCTCCCACAGCCCACAGCTAATGTTGCGGGCTTCATGGGTCGTTAGGGCGCTGGTGATCAGATGTTGGGACGACTCGACGGCCAATGTGACCACTCCTCAGTAAGTTCGCTCAAAAAGATTGCGCGACATGGCATTACGATCACCACAAAGGTCCCCGGGGGAGGTGTTCGAACTCTGATTGCAGGGAAGTGTGGTTAGCGGTCCGGCATTCCGGAACTGAACCTCTTGCGCCTGTTCAGTGATCATCGCTGGCTCCGTAGGTGATAAGGAATGTCGAGAAGTGTTCACCTGCAGAAGGTCTGATCGCGCTACCGCCGACACCCGATCTGGTCCGGTTTGGTCTGTTCAAGTCCGGCGAAGTCCGGTCGAGGGTTAGGATCGGCCCATACCCCGCCTCTGCCATCGGAAAATGAGGGGATCGGATTGCCGACCGTGCTCCACGAGTTGCTGGTTGCGCAGCACCTCAAAGCCCATTCTTCGTTCCTCGCCGCCTACGACCGATACGCCGCTCGACTCGACCCGCCGATCCCTGCCGGCCATGGCCCGGGAAAGGCTCAGTACTACGAGTGGCTATCAGGGCAGAAGATGAAAGGGCTGCCACTGGACGCCCACTGCCGCGTACTGGCCGCGATGTTCCCCAGCTACACCGTTGAGGCCCTGTTCGAGCCAGCCGGCCCCGCTCTGCGATCTCGGCGTCCGATGGCGGCCAAGACCGATCTCGAAAAATTCTTGGGCCATGAAATGGTTACCGAGGGAACGACATTGGTGTATCCGACCTTCACCTTGGCGCCGGATTCGACTCGCGCTCTCGCAACGGCCGGTGTGCCGCGCCAGCACATCTACACCAAGCAGGGCAGTGTCTTCGCCACCGAGCATCGCATCGACGTACCGGTCGCACTCGCGGAGAACGATGTCCGAGGGCTGCTCTACGTACTAACACTGCTGCAGCGAGACACCGATATCGCGACCCGCATCGAGACCGACCTCGACGTGGTCGCCCATTGCGACCGGCCATTCATAAGCTTCGGGCTATCCAGCAACGACTGCACCCACATGTACTTCGAATCCGCAGCGCACCCGATGTTCACCATCCACGACAGCCTCGACGGCGGTAACTACCTCGAACACTTGGAACTGGCCGACGGACATGCCTACCGGTCGGATGATCGACGCAACATCGGTATCGTCGCCCGCGTGAAGCCGAATCCGAGCCAGCATCCTGGCCGGTTCTGGATCTTCTGCGCTGGCCTGGGCCCGCGGGGCACCACGGGCGCGAGCTGGTATCTGGCCAAACACTGGCGCATCCTGCACGAGCAGGCCGGGGAGCATGATTTCGTCGCGGTGTGCAGTGTGCGGAGCTACTCCGACGAAACCGCCGAACTGGTGCACCTGATGGTCGACTCCGAAAGGCTGTGATGAGCGTCCTGTTCGCCGGACTGTCCACCCTCGACATCGCCTACGCTGTCGACACCTACCCGGCCGAAGACAGCAAAACCCAAGCGACCGACCAATTCCTCGGCGCAGGCGGCCCGGCCTGCAACGCTGCGGTGGCCTACGCGATCTGCTCGGGTCGCACGCCAACCCTCATCACCGCACTCGGCCAGCACCATCTGGCAGAAATCGTTCGCCGGGATCTCGAACAGCACGGAGTCGATGTCGTCGACGCCACCCCAATGAGGGTCGAGCAGCCGCCCGTGTCCTCAATCATCGTCGCCCGGGAAACGCAATCGCGCACCATCATCGGCCTCGACGCCGCCGGCATCACCGCACCCTTCGACCCTGCGCTGCAAGCCCGCATCACCGACGCCGAAGCAGTCGTGATCGACGGTCACTATCCCGAGCTCGTTGTCGGCGTCGCCGAGTGCGCTCGTGACGCAGGAGTCCCCGTCATCTTGGATGCCGGACGGTGGAAGCCGGTGCACGACAAGCTGATCACGCTGTCTGAAGTGGTGATCTGCTCGCAGGTGTTCCGGCCGCCCGGGTTCAGCGGCGACGAAACAGCGATGCTGGCGCATCTTCGCGGTCTGGGGGCACAGCATTCAGCAATCACGCGGGCCGCCGACTCCATCGTCTATTCGAGTGGTACGCAGTCCGGCGAGGTCGCAGTCGCTGCCGTAGATGCGGTGGACACACTCGGTGCCGGGGACATCGCACATGGCGCGTTCGCGCACTACTACACCGCCAGTGGCGATTTCGTCAACGCACTGGGGCGCGCGGCGGCAGTGGCGACGTTGTCGTGCCGGTCCTTCGGTACGCGGCGCTGGGCCGGCTACCTCACCGAGTTGTCATGAGGTAGCCGTCGCCGTGGACACGCAGGATCAGGTCGGCACGGTGCACGCCATCGGCAATCAGGCGCGCGTTCGTCAAGTCACTGTCAGTGACATGGCGTTTTGCCTGGTCGGGCGAGTTTCCTTTGTCGAGTTGGCGTTGCAGCAGACGGGGTTCGATCACGTCGGTGTCTTCATCCAAGAACCAGGCTTCGTCGAGATAGGACCGCACCTTCGCCCAACCGGGCTCGTTGAGAAGCAGGTAGTTGCCCTCGACGATGGCCACCGAACAGTCCGTGATGTCAATCGCGTTGTCTATCGGATCGTGTAGCGCGCGATCGTAGGCCGGCCAGGACAGCGCTTGCCTGACCGGTGTGGTGTGGAGTCGCTCGAGTGCTGATAGAAACGCGGCGACGTCGAAGGTATCGGGCTGGCCCTTACGATCAATCGAGCCTCGGACGCGCAACGTTTTGTTGGTGTGGTGGAACCCGTCCATCGGCGCGATCTGCGCTGACTTGGGCCTGCGGGCATTGATTGCGTCACGCAGGTGTACTGACAGCGTCGACTTGCCTGCTGCTGGGGGACCCGCGATGCCAACTACGTAGCGCGACCACGCGTTTGCGGGAGTGTCAAGGACTCGTAGAGCAAGTTCGTCGAGAGATACCACAACGTCGGCCACCCGCTGATGTAACCACTTGTAACGGGTTGTCGGCTATACCGGTGTCTGCAACCAGGACCCACCATGCGTGGTGCACGACCTCGACGCGGACCCGGTCGAGTCGTCGAGGGAATGAGCAGACGCACCGACAGCGGTGCGCCTCGTCGAGAGATGCGGCACTCCGCCAGGGCCGGGTCGGGAATTGCGTGGAGGTTGTCGGTGGCAATGGCTAGCCTTGGCAATCTTATGCGATTCACACCGCGACGATGGGATGGCGTCATGGGCAGCGTACGCAAATGGACCAAGGCTGAACAGGAGCGGCACGAAGCCGATCAGCACTCCGTCGAGTGGCTGGAATGGGTTGCCCCGCAGAGATTCACAGAACAGTTGAACCGGTTCTTCACCGAGACGGTTCCGGACATGCCGGAGGACCCTTACACGGTTGAGGGTCTCGACGCGGCAGAAGCGGCGCAGCTGAGGTTGTGGCCTGCGGCCGACGGTTCAGAGCCTGACCAAGAAGTCCTCGACCAGTTCATCAGGTACATCGGCGAAACCTACCGCCGAACTCTCGGCGGGGAGTGGATCAACTTGGCGCAGTGGTCCTCGCATGTGCCGAGGCTGCGGACGTTGCATCCGATCATCCGCGCGGATTACTCCGAGCTGGGGATCGTTCCCGCCCAGTCCGTGGCAATCGCAGACGAGGAGCGCACCGGCAGGGCCTACCGCGAGTTCTACGAGCGTTTCGCGCAGGCGGCTCGCGCCTTGCAGGGCTGAGTCCCTCTTGATGCGCGGGAGTCTCGCGTGGACGAGGATGACGACAGATACCGCGCTCGTGGTCGCGGAGGTGCGGAGCCGCGGAAGATCGGTAACAGGTTCCGTGACGGCCGCGCGTTGCAGATGGGTCGCACCGAGGCGGCCGGCTGGCGCAAAGAGGTCGTCATCGACGTCGGCGACGGCACTACCCGCGTAGCTGACAACGCGAAATTCAATTCGCTCTCGAACCAAGTGATCGAGACGGTCGAGACGAAGGTTGCCAAGGGGAAACTGAAGAACACCAGGGAGTTGCGCGAGCAGTTGGCCAAGGATGTGCGACTGGCCAACGAACAAAAGATCCGCTGTACCTGGGAGATCGCGGCCGGGAAGATCCCCAAGGAAGTGGCGAGGATGCTCGCGCACGCCGCACGCGACACCGGTGGCCTGTTCCAGGCGGTGGAGTTGACGCGTGAGGAACGTAATTCGGCATTCCAAGCCTCCCGCACGCTCGAACGCTCGATAGCCCGCGAAGCGGCTCAGGTGCTGGCTCAGCAGCTCGAGCGACTGAAGCTCGAACGGGACCGAGCTGACCCGACGCTACAGAAGCAGCGCGAACGCGACGAGGCCGCGGCCCGCCAGCAGCAGCGTGATCGGGGCTTGGCGGACGCGGTGGTGATCGCGAAGGAGTTCGCCGAGAAGTTTCTCGCGCCGCCCGCACCGCAGCCGACTCCGTCGCCGCCGACACCGGATAAGGGTGAGGCGCAGCGTCAGGAGCTCGAGCGCGCACGGCTCGAGCGCGAAGCGGCGGCGGCCCGGGTCGCCGAGCAGCGCCGCGAGGCCGCGCGGGCGCACGCGCGCCTACCGCGGGATGTGGTTCATCTGCTCGCGCTGGGCCAGGACAAAGAGATCTGGTCTTCGACCGCCGATCCGTCCGAGACCGTGCAGTTGCGCACTCAGGCCGGTACCGAGGCGCGACATCGGGAACAGCAACGCGGGATAGTTCGCGGGGATTGAGCCGAGAGTGCGTAGTAGCTCTAGCCCGTCGACGCTGGGCGCAGTCGAGCATGGGAACCTACCCGTACTGGCTTCGGGCGACCGCGTGGACATACGATCCCGAGTATCAAGATCGCGGAATGATTGCGAGTATCCAACACATCGAGGTGATGGCGTGATCCATCTGTACGTGATCGGTGCCTGGCTGTTCTTCCCCGGTGTCCTCGGGATGGCCGCTTCACGACTGCTCAGACGGGGCAGAGACGGTGTCTTTCAGAGTTCAGCGTTGTGCTGGGCGGTGGGTGCCGCGCTGCTCGCGGCATGTGTCAGAGGGATTGGGTTGCCTGTGTGGGAGCAAGCCGCCTACATACTGATCCTCGGGGGTTGTACCGTCGCCGGCATCGTCAGCGCGATTCTCTCGCGTCGAGATGGTGCGCAACGCCACTCGCCCACAGCGTCGGATCAGATCCGCGCGGTTCGAGCTGCGCTTAGCCTGCGGTTGCAGGGCGCTTCGGATTCTCTCGGCACCCAGCCTGCGCTGCCGTTGTCGCCGGATCGGTGCAGCCAGTAGGAGAGTCGCTTCACGCCGATGCCGTGTGAGCTGCTCAGCTGGCGCGCGATCAGGAACTCACCCTATATGTGAGCGAGGACGCGGTGGGCGATGCGGCGTCGGCCCGCCGTAGCCTGAGCTCTTGTACGGGTCCCCGATTCGGTGGGATCCTCGGGAAGGCCGTGATGGCGAGACTGTTGGGGGTGTTCGAGCGGGCGAGCTGCGTGGTGTCCGGCGCATGTGGTCGGCTGCGCGAGCTGGCGCGCTCGGCGAACTATCACCCCTCCCGGTCGCGGTCCACGGTCGCCGGGAGCCGGGACATATACCCGGACACCGATTTCGGGGACTACGGGCGCCCGCACTAGCGCTGCGACGGCATCGTTTCGGTGCGGCCGGAATCGATCTCACCCGAACGTGTTCCTGATTTCAATGTTTGGGAGATGATGAGCGGGTGGACCTTGACGAGGGGTTATGGCGATGACCACCACGATCAACGAGGGCCGGGTGCTGGCGGCGTTACACGCGCGCAGTTCCCCGCTGAGCCTGCAAGGTTTCGTGGAGGTCACCGAACTCGAGGTCAAACCGCTCCGCAAAGCATTGAGCGCGTTGACGTGTTCGGGGCTCATCGAGGCCCGCGACAGCGTCGAGGAACCGGTGTGGGCGTTGACCGCGCGTGCGCGTCGCTGGCTGGAGACCTCGCTGGGTCGTGCTGTGCTCGACGTACCGCCGGTCCCGCCTGCCAACGGGTACGTGGCGCCACGCAGTTGACTCAGCCAGGATTTCTCTCGCGGGCAGCCTGGCGCGCTCGCGCACTCGGCGGAATGCCGACTTTTGCACAGCTGCTGACAGTTTCGGCTGCGGTCACTCGTGCGGGGTAGCGGTCTGCGAAGGTGCGCCGGTCTGGTGGATGGTGAGCAGCAGATCATCGAACGCGGTGGCCGAACCGTCACCGGATGTCGCGAATCTCGGCAGCGCGGCGACCAATGCCTGGGCGAGGTCGCGCAGTTTGGTGTTGGTTTCCTGGGATCGCCATTGCAGAACCTTGAACGCTTGCTCGGCGCTGATGGAGTAGATGAGCATCAATGCGCCTTTGGCTTGCTCGATCGCCGCGCGGGCCTCGATGACCTCCGGCACGACGGTGTCGAGGGTTTCGCGTTCGGTCGCGGCGATGGTCTCGCTCAGGTCGATGTAGTAGCCGGTGGTACCGACCGTGACGCCGCTGTCGTCGAGGGTGCGACCGGCGACCACCATCACGTGGTGTTCGCCACCGGAGATGTCGAGGACACGGTGGCGGCTTGAGAACGGCGCACCGGAGTTCAGTGATCGAGTGATCGCTTCGGCCACCGAGGTCCGATCCTCGGGATGTTTGTGGGATAGCAGCAACTCGGTTGTGGGCTCGACCTCGCCGGGCTGGTAGCCGTGCATGAGGAAGACCTCGGGTGACCATTCCCGGAACCACCCACGCCGGCCTCGATACCACGGTGGGTTGCTACAGCTCGGTGGGATGCTATTCCACCCACCAGCTCAAATTGCTGTCCACCGGCGAAGGGGGCTTTCTGGCCACCGACGACACCGAGCTTGCCGCGCGGGCCCGCGCCTACCGATCGCACTGGCTGACCCCGCCGCCCGGCAGCGCGCCACTGTCGCAGCTCGCCCACAATTTCCGCCTCGCCGAGCCGCTGGCCGCGCTCGGGCGCGCCGAGCTGTCACGCTTGGATGAGCAGATCCATTGGCGCACAGAGCAAACGCGCACGCTGACGAAGCTCTTGGGCGACGTGGAACAGCTGGTGCCGCTGATTCCGCGACGCCAGCGCTGGAACCATTACGCGCCGCTATTTCGTCTGGAGCTGGATCGCCCGCGCGCCTTCGCCGAGCACCTGGCCGGGGCGGGCGTGCCGAACTCGACCGGCACGTTCGGCGTGATTCCGCTCGACGCGCGCCCGATGTTCGCCCGCAGCACACCGCGCTGTACAACGGCCGCGGCACTGCTGGACTCCATACTGGCGGTGGCGCTGGCGCGCACCGACGACCACGGGCGCATCAAGCAATACGCGGCCATCATCGAGCAGGAGGCGCACCGATGGGTCAACACCTGATCGACTCCCTGAGTGCGGTCACCCTGGCCGTGATCGACTTCGAATACACCACCCCCGCCGGCGCACCCGCCGAACCGTTCGAAGTGGCCGTGGTGGCGCTGCGCGCCGAGGACGGCGCCCTGAGGGTAGGGCGGGAGTTCCAGGCGCTCATGCAGCCCCCGCCGCACGCCGCGCTGACGGTGTTCGACACCGGCCAGACCGGCATCACCCCGCAGATGATCGCCGACGCACCGCCCGCGGCAGAGGTGCTGGCGAAGCTGGATCGCCGGTTCACCGCGGGCCCGTACCTGCTCATCGCCCACCACGCGCCCGCCGAAGCCAAGATCCTGGCCGCCTACCGCGACGCGTGCCCGAACCTGGCCCGGTTGCCGATGCTCGACACCGTGCGCCTGGCGCGCGGTCTGTATCCGGATCTGCCCCGCCACAGCCTCGATACGCTCATGCGCCACTTACACATTCCCTCCCCACCGGATAGGCACCGCGCGCTCGCCGATGTCCGGGTCACCGCGCAGATCTTCATCCGGATGGTGACCGATGCGCAATGGCTGAACCTGGATCATGTGCGCGCCATCGGCGGCTACACCCCGCCGGCCCCGGCTCCGGAGCAACCTACGCTGTTCGGCTGACCTGCGGGCCCCGCGCCCGCGGAATCGAGGAATCATGTCCACTGCTGCCCCGATGGCCGGAAACGATTGCGCGCCAACGTTGTTGAGTGTGGAAGGGATCAATGGAGTCGGAAAGACCTACCTGACCGGGCTGGTAGTCGATCAGCTCACCCGCGCGGGGGCACAGCCGCCGGTGGTGCTCGAGGAGTTCTCCCGCCGGGGCACCGATACCGACCTGGGGCGGCGGCTGCTGGGCACGCTGGTAGAGGCATCGGGCGGGGAACGGTTCCTGCGCGCGGGATATCCCGGATCGGAAACCTTGCTGCTGCTGGCGATCAAGGCCCACGACTACGAATCGGTCGCCGGACTGCTCGAGGCAGGGCAGACCGTGATCGAGGGCCGCAGCCTGCACACGATCGCGGTCTATCAATCGCTGATCACCCACCCCGGCGACGACGACGCGGCGTTCGAGTTCGCCGTGCGGCTCCTGGACCACGCGCAGGGTTTCCGGCCGCTGCCGGACCGCACGGTGCTGCTGACCGATGACGTGGACGCAGCGGTGCGCCGCGCGGAGGTCCGCAACGGGGAGACCTTCACCGCCGAGCAATGGGTGATGCACCGGCGCGCGGCGGCGCTGTTCGAGCAGCTGGCCGCCGCCTACCCGGATCGGGTCCTGCTGATCGACCGACGCCAGCACGACACCGACGCCATCGCCGCCGCGATGCGCGAGCTGGTACAGCCGCCGCGCCCGGCGCCGCAGGCGCTAGGCGGGCAGCAGTGACGCGCTGCCGACCACGCCTTCGTTCCGGTCCAGGGCATCGACGTGCGGAAACAGAAACTCGGCCAGGCGCCGGGTGTCCTCGAACATGTCCAGGCCCGCCAGCTCTGCGGGCCCGTACCAGTCGAAGTCGTGGACCGCTTCGGCGACCGGATCAGGGGAATCGGCGATGGCCACATACTGGTGATCGAGATGCTTGTGCGGCTCGGCGAGGTGATTGTCTCGCGGCACATCGACCAGGGTTGTCCACCACGGTTCGGTCACCACTTCCAGCGGATACCCTTGCGGCAGAGGGACACTCGCGCGGCGCAGCAGCCGGACCTTCAGCCCGGATTCCTCGAGCACCTCACGCAACGCCGCCTCGGCCGGGGTCTCGTCGTCCTCGACGTGCCCGCCGGCCACCATCCGCTTGCCCAACCGCGGCTGGAGCACCAAACCGATCTTCCATCCCTGGCCCTCGAAGCGGCAGAACACGAAGGTAGATGCGGTCGCGTGCACTTTTTTCATCGAGATTCACTCCATGAGCGGTCGGTGTCGGACCCCGACATCGTGCCAGAGGCCGCCATGCCACACAGCGGCACCGCACCCGACGCGCCGGGCCCCGATCACCCCGCCTGCGAATTCACCACACCCGCCGTGCTCCACGCCTACCTGCACCGGCACATGGACCCTGCGGCGATGGACGCGATGCGGCGCCATCTGGACGGGTGCGAGCGATGCTGGCACCGCTGGAACCGGCACCGCTGGGACGCGGCCGCCCACCACCCGCTCTACACCGAGCTCGCGGACTTCCTCGGTCCGCGGCTGCGGCCGTACCTGGATTCTTCCAAGGCCCTGGCTGCCGAGTGGGACGCCGCCGACCCGCAGACCGACACCGAGATCGCCGAGTTCTTCCGCTCGAGCCTGAGTTACCTGATCAATCTCGTGATCTGGGAGGCCAGCGGCAACCGGCCGCCCTACGTCGCGACCGCGCTGCCCACCCTCACCCAGTACGGCATCCGTACTGTCCTGGACGTCGGCTGCGGAATCGGAAGTGATGCTATAGCTCTGCGGCGCAACGGGTTCACGGTGACCGGATGCGACTACCGCTCACCCTCGACGCAGTTCGTGCACCACCGCACCAACGGGACTATCACCGTCGTGGAGCCCATCGCGCTGCCGACAGCGCCAGGGACTGACGCGCTCTGGATCATCGACACCCTCGACCACATCCCCGACGTGGGCCGGTCACTCGGGAGACTGCTCGCGCACGCGCGGTTGGTAGTCACCGAAGACCTCACCCATACCCACCAGCACGGCCGCCAACGGTTCCACCACCGCCGCCCCTACAGCGAACTCGCCGGACTGCTCGCCTCATACGGGCTGACTTCTCTCGGCAACGACGGAGTGTGCCAATACTGGGCCCGCACGAAGGCGCGAGGTTCGCATCCGACCCCGAACTCTCGGCCTCCCCCGTAGCCGTCTCGTCGAGGCGTGCGGGCTCGTGCAGCGCGCAGGGACGTCCGTTCGGGCTGATCATCCCCGCTCGTGCACGCTGATCGCCTGGCAGGCGGAAGAGTCGCGCGTGTAGCGCGGAGGTCGGGTTGGGCGACACATCGGGTACGAGGCGTTTGCGGGCCGAGCTCGCGGGCGCCGGCCTGAGGCTCTGCACTGCGAGGGAGACGATGGACCATTTCGACAGGTTGTTGCTGGTATGGCTGCTCGAACTTCGCCCGCCGAATGATGCCGAGCTCGAGGCGATCCTCGCCGACGGAGTTCGGTGGGCTCCGCTGCGGGAGCTCGTCGACGCGGCCGCGGCTCACGGGCTCCTCGACAGCCGAGGCCTATCGTGGCGCGATCCGCGTTCGATGTGATGGCGATCGAGCGAGGCCTGCGGGTTGTGCGTGATTCGGCTGATCCTGCGGTCGCGCGGGTTCGTGTTCTCCTCGAGCGCGCGCAGCGTGCTGGGTATCGGATGTCGAGTTCGCCGCTGATTCCGGATCATTGGGAGCTGGCCGACGCCGAAGATGGCGCCGAGGTAGTGGTCGGCAGCTTGGAGGCGATCGAGAGATGGATGGATTCCTGACCGCCCAACCCGGCCCGCGTGGGGTCATCTCTGCTGTTCAGAGCCGTAGTCGCTGATTCCATGTGGTGAGGTTCATGCAGGATCCGGTTCACGGAGTGCGTGGCGGCCGAGGGTGGTCAGCGGCGAGGTGGTCGCCTCGTGCAGGTCCTGAGTTCGCGCCGGCGGCTCCTGGGTGGTGATCTGCGGCAGTCGGTCGGTCGGCGGGTCGAGGGTCTGGCGCAAGGCGTCGACGAATGCGGTCACGTTTCCGTGCCGGGCGGTGACCTGTGCCAGAAGTCGTTGAGCGGCAGCGGTGTGCGGGGTGGCGTCCAGGTCGACCTCCAGGCGTCGTCGAGCAACGATGAGCGGCGGGGCGGCTTCGGGCCGACACCGGCAGGCAGCGACGCGGCCTGCCGGTGTCACCGTCACGTGCACACAACCGGGGCCCCGGCCCGGTGCCGGAATCCGGTCGTCGACTCGCGACAAACCCGGAACACTCCGCAGACGAACCCGCATTCCGGTAGCGGAGTAAGGCTCTTCAGATCTGCTTCCCGGGCTCGGCGCTGAAATGCTCGCGCGTCAGAGTAGAGAGGAATCGTTCGGCGGCAACCCTTTTCGCAACTTCCGTGTGGTTTGTCGGGAATGTCGGGCCTCGGTTGTGTCGGTTTTCCGACTGTTAACTGATCTTGGCCAGCGTTGTGATGCGCTCGGCCGGTTGGCGCGGAATCGGCCGGCCAGTCGGATCCGGAGGTCCTGGGCATGGGTGACAGATCCAGGTCGGGGGTACAGAGCCAGCAGACGGCGGGTTGGGGTGCAGCCCTCGTCTGGATGTGGCAGGTGGCCGTCCCGTGTGCCCGGGGCGGTCAGCCACACCCCTACCGCCTCGGCCACAGAGCGGCGTCCCCGCGCACGACTTCCACAGTTCGTCGATCCGGTGGGTGAGTTACGGCCGAGGGACATGTCATCGCCGCTGTTCAGCGCCTCGAACCCCCCCTCGGATCGGCGTCAGGTTCGGCCGGTGCGCGCCGCGTCGAGGTCGGCACGGGGCACGGTGGTGCCGGCGGGCCAGTCGGTCTGGAGGAACTTCTGCAGGCCGTGGTCGCCGCCGTTGATGGTGTCGCCGGCGGGTGCGGTGATGTCGTCGAGCAGCCGGGTGATCAGCAGCGCCAGGGTGCTGGTGCCGCTGCCGGCGTAGCCCCAGTTGATGCCGGGAGCGTCGCGGCGGGGCGCGAGGTGCACGGTGCCGTCGGCGAGCCGGATCCAGATCGGTTGTGCGAGGGTGAGTTCGGCCAGCGGGCTCTCGACGGGCAGCCGGTGGGGAACCGCGGCGAGAACTCTGCCGGAGGCGAGCCGGACCGCGGGGGTGTCGGTGACCGGGTCGGTGAGGTGCTCGGTGATCGCGCCCTGCTCGTGCTCGGCGAGGTGGTCGTAGACGATCTGGAACCCGGCGTACGGTGCGCACGGCCGCTGCCGGGCGGCCCAGGCGGCGCCGAGTTCGGTTCGGGGGTCGATGTATTCGGCGCTGGTGTAGGGCAGCCATTGGTCGTGACCGGAGGATCGGCGGGCCTGGCTGATCGCCTCGTGGGACAGGGGGTCGGTGCGGGCGGCGATGTTGAGCCAGCCGTCACGGCCGATCACATCATCGAGCTCGGGAGGTTCGGCGACGGGCACCGGGGTGGCCGCCACGTCCAGCCAGGCGGTGTGCCGGGCGTCCTCGGTGCTCAAACCGAGGGAGAACGCGGCGTTGCTGCTGGCGCCGAATTGAGCCCACTGCGCCAGATTCAGTGCTATGACGTGGGCGGTGTCGGTGGCGGGAAGGATCGAGGCCAGCCGCAGCAGCGAGTCGGGGTTCACCGAGCCGTCGGCGGCGGTGATCTGGATCGGTGGGTGTCCGGGCCGCCACCGGCGCATCGCGTCCGGGTCGCGCAGCTCGTAGGGCCAGAAGGGTGCCCGCCCGCCCAGGACGAGGGCGAGCTCGGGCCACAGGGGATTGTCGTCGCCGTCGAGGAGATGGCCGGTCTCATCGTGTGCCGACAGGCCGGGACCGTGCCGGCCGGCGTCGTGGCGGACCCTGATCAGCTGCCGCGCGTGCGGGGTGAGTTGTGCGGCGGCCGCGGCGACGCGGCCGGTGGCGGACGCTGCGACGGTGGGCCACAGGACCCGCAGGACCACCCCGTGCACGGTCCAGTCCTGCACGATTCCACCCGAGATCGGTTGTGCGTGCTGGTATATCGCCGCGCCGCGCGCCCAGTAGCGCAGCGCGACACCGCCGGCGGCGTGCGGATCCCGACTGGCCAACCAGGCCCACACTTGATCGGCAGGCCAGCGCCGCGTCCCGTCGGCATCCGGTGCGCCGGCGGGAAAGCCGGGGGTGTCGAACCAGCGCTGGTCGAGGTTGAACTTCTCGCGCAGCTGGGCCTGATTCAACTGGTCGATTTCCCACATGGGTGCCCTCCCTGATCGCTTCGCCGAACACGCACTTGGCCAACGGAATCCACGTCACCAGCCTGCCCGAACCTCTGATGCGGAGCGGGAGAAAATAGGGAATTCGACCGTGCACCGCGAGCTCGGTGACTGGGCGGTGTGGTGTTCAGGGCTCGACGAAGGCCGGGTCCGACCAGTACGCGGGGTCGCGGCCGTAGTTCGGGGTGCGGTAGGCCAGGTCCCACGCCGCGCCGGGCCGGACCAGTTCGCGCCAGCGGTCGACCTCGACATAGATCACGCGCATCGCGTTCAGCGACGCGAAGTGCAGGGCGGGCCCGTCGGTGCTTACCGCGTCCTGGGCGACCGCGACATCGAAGTTGTGCTCGAGCGCGGCACGCACCGTGGCTTCGATGCACACGTTGGTCTGCACACCCGCGATCAGCAGCCGGGAGACTTCCAGGCTGCGCAGGATCGGCGCCAGTTCGGTGTAGGCGAAAAAGCTGTGCCGGGACTTGGGGAGCACGAGATCACCCGGCCCTGGTGCGAGGGCGTCCATGATCTGGTGCTGCCATTCACGTTCGGCGGCAGTGAGTTCCGGCAGCCCCGATGCGCGCCGGCGCCAATGTCCGGCGGCCCGCGGATTGGCGGCCAGCAGCCCGGCGGCGCTGGGTCTGGTCTGGGA
This sequence comes from Nocardia sp. NPDC050435, assembly GCF_040655395.1. Taxonomy (NCBI): domain Bacteria; kingdom Bacillati; phylum Actinomycetota; class Actinomycetes; order Mycobacteriales; family Nocardiaceae; genus Nocardia; species Nocardia sp. NPDC050435. The sequence goes on along the minus strand of NZ_JBFAJW010000018.1, from coordinate 75,299 downwards.
GTACACCACCGGCATCTCGGCCGCACGCGCCTGGTCGAGCAGCGCGGCGCATTCGGTGATGATCTCCTCGAGCCGCCAGATCGGGGGCCACCCGAGGGCGTCGCGGACGTCTTGGCGCAGATAGGCGTTCTGCATGTCGATCATCAGCAATGCGGTCCTGGGCACCGGTGCCACCTCCCTGGCCCGGCGGGGTACCTGCGGGCCGGGCCGCCGGGTCATTTCACGATAGGAGTCGGGCGGTCCATCGCGGGACGATTTCGTCGAGGCCCTGAGGGCCGGCGCCCCCGACGGCGAAGACCAGTGGTATCAGCGCGAGCAGGAATATGAGCAGGGCGATCCCCGCCCATACCTTCAGTACACGGTTGAGCAATTTCAAGCCTCACGGAAACGGATTCGGGCGGGCGCGGGCCGGGTGTGCTGTCGGTGCCGGTCTCAGGACCGGTATGCCGGGCGCTGACTGTGCGGGAGCGCCATCATCTTGATGGTCAGCACCAGCGCGACACCGAGGCCTGCGGTGGCGGTGGCGGCGGTGGTGTGTGAGCCGGTGAGTATCGCCAGGCCGAGGTAGAGCACTGCGCAGATGAGCGCGGCGGAGGCGGTGGTGGTCAGATCGGTCCGGGAACGGGCGTAGCGGTAGCGCGCGGTGGGGCTGATCATGTTCGGTTGATAACCCGGGTGGCCGGTGATGAAACCGTGATCAGGTGGCCAGAATGCCTCGGATGGATGTATCGGCGCTGGTAGGGGCGGTGAATTCCGGTGCCGGATTCTTCTCGGATTGGGCGGAGTTCTGCCGAGGGGGCCGGCCGCGCAGGCGTGTGGGAGCGGCAGCGCGCCGGTTGCTGGTATTCGGGGCAACTCATCGACGCAGCCGGTTCCGCGGCGTGGTGGTCGACCGGGCGGCGGTGGGCGCCCCGCCATGACGCGGAGCGGTAACGGTTTCCGCCGAACCCACCACCCTTGTTTGCTGAACGTATGCTGGCGTGGGTGAGTGTGCCGAGGACTCCGATGCTGGCCGTGACCGGACGGCCCCCGGACAACCCCGCCTGGGCGATCGAGTTGCAGTGGGAGGGGGCGCGGGTCCTGGCGGCCTGCGACGGCACGACCTGTCATCTTCAGGGCGGCGACGGCAGCGATCTCACCGGCTCCTATCCCGAGGTGGCAGCCGCTGTCGCCGCGGCCGCGCACGGGCGGGTGCTGACCCTCGACGGTGTCATCACCGAAATAGCCACGTGCGCAGAACCGTTCGCGCCGCCGCACGACAGCCCGGAGCTTCCGCCGGCGGTGCGGTTGTGTGCGTTCGATCTGCTCAGCGCCGAGGAGCAGGATCTGACCTCCTGGCCATACCTGGCCCGTCGGCACCATCTCGAAGGGCTCGGCCTCGAGCACGCTTTGGTGAGCGTGGCGCCTTCCTGGCGCGGTGTCGAGGCCGAGGCGATGCTCGCCGCCGCCGCGCAGCAGCACGTGCGCGGGATCGTGTCCAAGGAGATCGAGTCCACCTACCATCCCGGGCGGTGCTCGCTGTCGTGGATCGCGACCTCGATTCGGAACCACTTCGCGCCGACACAGGCTCCGGTGGCCGCGAGGGTCTGACACCAGCCGGTGAGGAGGGAGGCCATATCGCAGCGCGAAAGCTGTTGCACGAGCAGTGGTTTCCCGACGACCGAGGAGTGCAGATGCTCGATATCAGTCGCATGCTCAGCATCGAAACCGACGACCGCGACCCCGAGGGGCCCGTGCTGGTCGTGTCCGGGGAGATCGACATCCACAGCGTCACCCGCTTGAGCGAGGCCCTCGAAGCCGCGCTCGGTGGGCATCCGGTGCGGGTGGTGGTGGATTTGGAGGCGGTGTCGTTCCTGGGCTCGGCCGCGGTGGCCGCGCTCGCGCGCGCCAACACCGCGGCCTGGCCACACACCACCTTCAGCGTGGTCGCCGCCGGCGCGGCCGCGCGGCCGTTGCGGTTGACGGCGCGTGAGACCGGGCTAACGCTGTATCCGCGGCGCGCGATGGCCTTGGCGCAGACACCCCTGTAACCGTGCTCCCTGGTCGGACAGGACCACGACAGCCGCCCGTACGCCCGGGCTGACGTGGTGCCGGCGAGTAGGCGCGGTGCGTGGCGGCCCCGCCGCGAGCCCATCCACGGTCGGTTCGGCATCGAAGAATGTGAGGCCCTGCTGGTTCCACGGCCGGCAGGGCCTGCTCCGGATCCGGGACAGGACGGTCGGGGAGCGCGAAGTCGCTGCGCGCTCCCCGACCGTCCCCTCCGCCCGGCAGCGGCTCACACCCCGCGCGCGGTCTCACCGCGTTCGCACAGCGCCGCAACGGTTGTCTGCTGCGCGCTCGATGTCATCGGCGAGCAGGGCCGCGGCGGCGCCGCGTCGTGCTCGAGGGCGGTGAGCAGAGCGTCGACGGCGGCCAGCGACGATCCGGGATCGGTGCCTTCCAGACCAGGCCGGGGGTTGGGGTGGAGGTTGCAGGTCGCGACGAACAGTGCCCGCTCCGGGGAGAAGCGGACCTCGATCGAGGTCAGCGGGATTCGCACAACTGCCATCACAGCCTCGATTCCGGTGATGGCCGCAGCGCCTCGCCGAGCGCATCGCGGTGTGGATCCCCTGACCTCGGTGCGCCAAACCGGTTCGATCATGTGCCACCGGGCGCCGGGAGATCGCCGCGCGCCCGATTCTGCGGTGGCGGCGGTGTTGTGGGCCCGCGGTTGGCCCTCGTCGCCGTGATCGCGCGGCACGATCCGGATCGTGATCGTTGGGTCGGGGGAGGCGGTGAGAGCTTGGCACCCGGCATAATCGAGGGGTTTGATCCCGATGAGCGGTGAGGAGCGTGTGGTGCAGACCGCGAGTGCCCCGATCGATGTGTTGCTGGTCGAAGACGATCCCGGTGACGAGTTGATGACCCGGGAAGCGTTGGAAGACAACGCGATCCGCAGTAGGGTGCATGTGGCTCGGGACGGCCAGCAGGCCCTGGACTTCTTGTTCCGTCAGGGTGAGCACGCGAGCGCACCGCGACCGGGTTTGATTCTGCTGGATCTGAATCTGCCCAAATACAGCGGCCACCACGTGCTCGAGCAGATCAAGACCGATGCCGATCTGTGCACGATCCCGGTGGTGGTGCTGACTACCTCCGCGGCCGAGGAGGACATCCTGCGCACCTACCGCCATCACGCCAACGCCTACATCACCAAACCGGTCGATCTCGCCCAATTCACGCGGGCGATCGACAAGGTCGACGAGTTCTACTTCCGGACCGCGCGCCTGCCCCGGCACTGACCACGCGTCCCGGCGTCCGCCGGATCCGGGCGGTGAGGTGGATCACGATCCCGGCAGGTGTTGTCGCGTTCCACTGTTCGACGGCGGGGTATGCGCCGGAAGAGCCGCAGCGGGGCGGGAGAGCCTGGAGAAAGTGTGGGACTCGATGTCGGTGACGGTCCTGGTGCTGTTCGCGGTGGTGCTGCCGGTCGCGGGTGTCGCGGCCGCCTATGTCACGGTCGCGGCCAGTTACTGGTGGGAGATGCGTCAGATCCGGCGCACCCTGCTCGCGAGCGCGTCGGTGCGGCTGGGAGATTCGGTGCGCTGGCGCGGGTTCCGGTGGATCGAATCGGGGCGGGGGCGGGTGATCGCGGCGTTCGTGCTGGCGCTACAGCGGTACCGCAGTGGCCCGGATCGCTGGCATTGGAGCTGACTCGCGCTCGGGCGGTTGTGAAGGGGCGGCGATCCACAGCCGCGCCGGCTTCGAACTACCTGATGGCGTGAGTTGCTCGAAGGTGAGCCGACCAGCAACTGGCGCAGCGCTCGGATACGCGCGCCATCGCCATCGGAGGTTGAGAATCCAGCCTCGCGGTGGCGATGGCGCACCCCGCTGCTGTCGCTCGGCATCCGCCGGCAAGCCTGGACGGGCCGCCCGGATGGCGCCGCGCCGGCTGTTCGGGCGCAGCGCTGACACCACTTTTGGGAATGACGTGAGCACTCCGCCTACCGCGGCCGCCGAGCGGCTCCTGCGCCAGGTCCGAGCGCGCTAGGGCGACCCGGATGCCTTTCTGGGCCGCGTTGCATCGCGCCCTCGACGAGCCGACCGGCCAGAGCCTCCGCGTCGAAACCATTCCAGAGAGTTCGACAGCGCACATGACTGGCCGCGGCGTCAAGCCGGTACGGCCAGGAACCGAAACGCAGCTTTTCGCCGGGAGGTGACGCAAGGGGCGGACAGGGAGAGGAAAGCCATATGTTGCCAGTGGACGATCGGTTGTGATACCCATTAATTGTAACCTGTGCCAGAATTGTCAAGCCGGGTCGACAGGAATTTCTCGCTAAGCGAGTACAAACCTATTGACAAACCCCTCTGGGAGCTCGACACCGATGCTGTGCGGATAATTTTCTGCACAAGCCAAGTGGGGCCGAAAAATTGCCCGACTTGTATCGTGTAAACCAAGAATTTTTGGGTCTTTTTGCCGGTTGAGGCGACAACCGCCCGTCCGGAGGGGAACAATAGACTTCCATGATCGGCGGGCTGGACAGCGTGAGCATAAACCGTATGGTTACGCTGAATTAGTGGGGAGTTTGGCGAAGTGCAAGACAGGCGAGCCCGACGGGCGCGGACCAAAAAGCGTGGATCGCCCGTTCGAAAGCGCGAACCGAAGCCTTCGGGTATGGATCGATGGCATGTGAGACGCGCGCGTGGGATCAGTAACACTCTCAATTTCTTCGGATTGTCCCTGATCGCCCTGCTGGTGCTGTCCTCCGGCAACCATTGGTGGCTGGGTGAGTTGGAAGAAATGGCGAATCTTCCCTTTCGCTTGAATCTCTGGGAAGACCCTCGGGCGCGGATTGTATCATTCGTGATTCTGGGAATTATCGCGCTCGGATGGTTCTGGACGCGAATGCTCCTTGGAGCTCCCCGTGAGATACCCATCGAAACGTCGCTGGTTGCCGGCTTCGATGACCAAGAGGGCGATGAAAGCAAAGATCTGATCAAGGCCCTGGTCTCGGAGGCGTCAGCAATCACGGAAAACTACGGCGCGGCCACAATTGCCCTCCTCGCGGACATTCTGGCGGAACCTCGAACCTATGTGAATCGGCTGACCGAGAGCGTCGAAGTAGGGCGGCGGGTGACCACGAGATCTGTTCAGCTTTTCATGTTCCTCGACACGACAGAGCTCGTCGACGTGGAGATGCCCCCGCTGGCCGAAGGCGAGCAGATCGCTACTGCAACGACGAGCGAGATCCGGCCAGATCCTTCGTCGCCCCAATCGACTCGAAGGAAGATCCTGGTGCCCCTCGTGCAGCAGGAGAAGGGGCGGATGTACGAACGGATGAACATCGAATCATCTACCGATCGTGACGCCGTGTCACTCTCATACGGCGGAGGTTCGCTGGCGGCCTATGTCGCAGCCTTGATGCACCTCTTCGTCACCGCGTTCGACATCAAAGACGCCTACGCCGACTGGGGCGACAGCGAGAAAGCTGCCTTTCTGTCTGTCGCGCAGACAGTTGCCACGACGGCCGCGGCGATCAGCGCGAAGGCCAGGAATAATGACACCGACCGCGATACGGTTATCGCGGCGCTGACCACGGAAATCCGTAACAGCTTGGCGGAGAGAAAAGACGCGAGCGAGGTCGGCATAGAGCGGAAGATAGCCGATCAGGATCAGTACTACAAACTTCTTCGGGTTGCCAGCATCGGCATCGCTCACTACGTCATCGTCGTGCAGTGCAATCTGGCGGACTACCTGAATTTCCATTACACCTACCAGCAGCCGACAGACAGTTTGTACTGCGATCCGGACCCTGGTGACATGTTCGGACTGACCCGGCGGATGAATCGCGTGATCGGAAAGCTGGCCCGGGTGCCCAACGGTTTCCTGAGGCTGTCTCTCACGGGGGCCCGACATGCCAAGAGCTACCACATGGACATTAGCCTGCAGGAGTCGGGGAACTATATTCAAAACGCGTACTACCAGATTGAACGGAAAGAGGGCATGGAATTGATGCCCGAGCACGCCGGTCCGGTAACCGTAAACCCTCGACCGTTGTTGGCGGTCGACAATCCTTATCTCCGTAAACCCACCAAATCGGGGTCGACTGCGCATATCTATGGGAGGAACCTCGGCCGGTTCTCCGAGGGTGATCTCAAAGATGCGGTCGATAGAAAGAACAAGAGGGGCGACGCCGATGGCTGACGCGAGCGGTGCGGATGCTGGCCGTGACAATGCCACGGCCAAGGAAGCTCCGAAGATGCCTGCCGAAAATGGCGAGAACTCCGACTCTCGGCCTATCGAGTTCTCGGTCCGGCTTCGGATCAGAGAGCGGCCGGTAGGAACCGAGTTGTTTTCCGCTATATCATCGGTTTCTTTGCTTCTGGTGACCTATGTGTTGATGCGTATCCTCGCGTCGCACAGCGAGGACGTCCACACCGACGTCGTGGTGGCGATCATCGCGCTTCCGGCCACACTTGCCGCGATGGCTGTCTTCTTTATCGACGCCATCGAAAGAAGCTTGTTCGTCTCGCCTGCGGGGATGTCGCTTACCTTCCTGATTGCGACCTTGGCGGCGACGAACATGACGGTCTTCGCCATCCAGGCTACCGACCATCACGCTTTCAGTGCGGGGTTCTGGTACTTCTCGCTGGCAGTCGCCGTGGTGCTGGCCGTGGCGTCGGTCGGAACCTTCTTGATCCGTCTCATCCACTACAACTCGAGCTTGTCCACTCGAAACAATGTAGTTTAACTAACGAATTAGTTTCTTTCGGGAAGATTTGATACTACTCTTGAAGGTGCAGGCTATTGTTCGCAATGGCGTGCTCGTGATACGAAACACAGCTACTACCCGATGACAGTAAGGCACCCGAAGTCAAGGTAGTCCACCTGGTGTTCTGCTCCGAATACCGGAGTGGATGAAAGTCTAGTCGCAAGGAGAATCATGTCCACGGATCCCTGGGATCGAGCAGGAGCGCTCTACATCCCCAGTGACTTTGCCGATGTTCCCCCAGTGCCGCCAGGCACCAAGGTCGGTAACGTCCATGAGATGGCCGTCGCTGGCGCGAAGTTCCATGCCAGTACAGCCGAGTTGGCACGCCACCCGGAGAAGCTGCGCGCAGCGGTGGACAAGCTCGTCGAGCACTGGGATCCGCAGGCGTTCGACCGCAAGATCGGGGATGCCGTTCGCACGCGGGTAGAAGAGCAGAAGGCTGCCGGCCGACGCAGCCCTGCAGATGACGACTCTGACCCCCCATCCGGGGAACCGGTACTGGCTGGTGCCTCCTCTGGCGCGCACCCGGACGGGGGCGCGAGCGGAGGAACCCACCTGACCAGCTCTATCGAGACCTCGCGGACCGAGCGTCTGTGGCTTCGTATACGCGCTGCTTTGGGACGAGGGATCTTTGCGCACTCGCCGCGTGTGGCTTCCTAGTAGTGAACGTGACCGCCAGCGCGGCCAAGGCTCTGGCCCCTAGGAGCATGTGCCAGCGCCGGCACTCAGTGGCAGGTGCGCTGCAGGTGTCGCAAGCTGCAGTTCATGGAGGTCTGTGCCTGCGGCATGCCTTTTCGCAGTCTCGTGATGCAGCGATTGCTCTGTATGAGGACTCTCGTCGCTGACTGCTACAGCTTGGTTCTACCTTGGCGGACGCCCTCCGGTGGTCGGCCAATGCCGTGAAGTCCTGCATGGGCGAAGCCCTTGGCCTGGCGTGGCGTCGTTTCCGGTTCACTCAGGGATCGCCCGATTGTGACGGCCGGCCCTTGGGGTGCCAAGTGCGTCACCCAAGGGCAAGGAACCAGCTTCCAGCTAAGACGTGGCTACTTGTGCGCGGCAACAAGCTGGGATAATCGCTGAGCGCTGGTAGGGATTTGGCCCCATCAGCCTGAGGTGGGCACCTGGTCAGTGGCTAACGCTTGTCGACCCAGACCCCGACCGTGGCTAATGCCTCCCGCGCCGAGCGCGCGGACTCGGCGACATCGTCGCCGCCAGCTCGGCACCCGATGACGTTGCGAGCGAGGACTTCGATGCCGGGCCGCTGTTCGCGATCCGGCTTCTCGCCGATCCCGTCTTCGGCTACTGCCCGGTGTGGGAGTCGTCCGGCGATGTCGGCTTGGGTTTGGCTGAGCCGCTGGCCGAGCCGGAGAACAGGTCGGCCAGCGGGCACGGACTGGTGCTCAGATCGAAGCAGCCGATCGGTGTTGCGGCCGGTTCCGGCGCGGCGTGGGCGGTGGCCATCGGGGCCAGCATCAGTGCCCCGCCGACTACCACGCCGGTGAGTGCTCGTTTCATCGAAAATTCCTCCAGCTCTAGCCTTTTCGGGCTGACCAACTGGCTCCGAAAGGGGCAAGATCACGATATTGGGGGGATCGGGGCAGGCCACAGACCCAGGTTCCGACGCCCACGACGCCGGGGGCCACGACGCCCGCACGCGCGACACCAGCTCAGTGCTCAGCAATCGCCGTGCCGGTCTCGGCTCGAGGGATCTGTTCGTGCACGGTCAGCAGCAGATGGTCCAGCACGGTCACCGAAGCGGTGGGTGGTGCCGGGAGCTGGGGCACCGCGGACAGGAATGCCTCGGCGAGCTGGCGCAGTTTGGTGTTGGTTTCCTGGGAACGCCAGATGAGGATCTTGAACGCTTGCTCGGCGCTGATCGCGTACATGTACATGAGCACGCCTTTGGCCTGCTCGATCGTCGCGCGGGCTTCGATGACTTCGGGCATCACGGTGTTGAGGGCGTCGCGTTCGGCGGTGGCGATGGTGTCGCTGAGGTCGATGTAGTAGCCGGCGGTGCCGATCGGGGTTTCGTGCTCGTCGAGGATGGCGTCGGAGACCAGTAGTACCTGGTGCTCGCGGCCGGTGGTGTCGAGGAATCGGTGGCGGCTCGACAGTGGTCGTCCCTCGCGGATGGATACGGCGATGGTTTCGGCGACTTGGTCGCGGTCGTCGGGGTGTTTGTGGGCGAGCAGCAGCGCGGTGGTGGGTTCGACTTCGCCTGGCTGGTAGCCGTGCATCGCGTAGACCTGCGGGGACCATTCCCAGCGGCCGGTGGCGAACCAGAACCGGAAACTGCCGACGCCTTCGGAGTGCAGCGCCTGCGGTGGGCCGGCGTCGGTCCCCAGCTCTGGATGCTGGTTCGGGGGAGGGCCGCTCGATAGTTGCACCCGCCGATTATCCCCTGCCCGCTGCGGATTCCCGATCGCATCGTGGCGGCGTCGCGGCCGACGGTGGCGGGCGGCAGACCGGAAGGGCTGCTTTCTCAACCCCTGGCAGGCATCAGGGGTCTACCCCTCCAGCCAGGATTGATAGTGTTCACCGCCTCGGGGGCCACGAGCATGCCCTCAGGCGGTGCCTCGGCGGTGGCGCCCGCCCGGGCCCGGCACCGAGACCGCGGGCACGGGCGGCAACTCAACAGTGGGCTCGTCGAGGAGCCGGCGCAGGTGCGCGCAGAAGGCGTCGACGCTGTCGTAGCGGGCCAGGATCTCGTTTACGAGCCGGGAAACGCCGATCTCGCTGCACAACCGATCCACGCGTTCTCCTTGCGACGGCGCCGGGGGGCGTGCTGCCGGTGCTGGCGTTGGGTGCCGCCGAGAAGCGAGCAGTGCTTCTCGGCGGCGGTCCCGTATCCGATCAGGAGTCGCTGGCACCTGAACCACCGACTCCAGTAGGAAGTTCGGTGCCGACCGGTCGGCGGATGGGGAAACGCTCGCACCTACCATTTTCCAACCCTGGTATGAAGCCACTTGGTAGAGCTGCGGGAGGTCGCCGGCTTCGTATTCGCAGCGCAGCAACAGCGCCGCGCCACGGGGTGGACGCAGTCGGTGCAGGCGAGGCGGTGGGCGAGCTCGCAGGCCTGGTCCAGGCTGAGTTCGGTCTCGGCAAGTCGGCTGTGGCGTCGACGCGGGCGGCGATGGCCCTCGCGGTGTGGGTGTGGTCGAGGGATGCTCGCAGTTGCAGTTCGGTGGGCCGCGCAGCAGTCTTGCATCGTCCAGCAGGGGCAGGGCGCGGGCGGGCGGAGAGTTCCGCGGCGTCGTCGATATGGACGCTGACTGCGTTTCCCGCAGGGCCCAGGGCCGCACAGGCCGCGGCGACGAGGGTTGCGTGCGCGCGAGTGCCGCCGGTGTCGAGGTAGCCGGTGAGCAGGTCGCGGGCCGCGCAGACTCCGACAGCGGTGTCGGTGAGCAGGTCGTCTACGCGGGCAGGAGCTTCGGCCGTGCGTCGGTGGGCCGGGTGTACATCGGCCTGCGGTCTCACGCGCGACTCGCCGCACCCGGCAATTTCGGGTGCTAAGGACGCGAATAGAACTGGAAGTGGTATGCCCGAACCGATTTCAAGGTCCTCGGTAGCGGCCGGTACCCGGGCAGGTGAGTGAAGTGGAGCGCGCTGTCCAGGTGCAGCGGTGAAGCAGTCGGCCTCGAAGAACATCCGTCGGTCTCAGCGGCCGGGTCAGTGGACATGTCAGTGCTCCCGTCAGGTCGATGCTGCAAGGTGACGTGTTGTGACGGCTACGAATTTCCTTCTCGAACACATAGCGGACGTGTGGCTGCGCGGCGAAGGGGAAGGACTCAGTGCCGATACGCCGTTGCTGGAGCTCAATATCATCTCCTCGGCCGAGGTGTTCGATTTGGTTCATTCCATCCAGGCTAAATTCGGGATCGTAATCCCGTTGCGCGATATTCGGCCAGAGAACTTTCAAACAGTAAGCGCGATAGCGGATCTCATCGAACGCTGCGGGAAGAATTAGAGGCCGAGATGACCGAATTGACAGATCGTCACGCCGCGACGCAAGGGATTGATCGCACCGTGTCCGAGGTGGTTCTCGCGACGACGATGCGTTACACCCAATACCGGCGTGACCAGCTCGACCTCGACGCGGAATTCGAAGGTGATTTGGGCATTGATTCGGTGGTGCTGATTTCGATTATCGACGATGCGGTGAAAGAGCTCGGCCTGTCCAGGCAACTTGCGGCCGCGGTTTCGGTCGCCAACCTGCGCGAGCTCATCAGCGAGCTCGAGAGTCACATACCAACAGGCCCTGGGGCCGAGCGCCTCGCCAGCGACCCGAAACTCGCAGTGGGGGAACGCGACTCGGCCGTACCACGAGGGATTGTGGACTGGGACAGCCGCTCGATGCGTGACTTCATGGACAGTCGGGAGTCCGACCTGTACGCCAATGCGCGGGAGTTCGCTGCACATCGCCGAGACCGTGAGACCGAGCAACTCTACTGGTACGGAATGCCTCTGCAATCGCGGTGCACGAACAGGGCATTGATTCGTGACGAGCTGACCGGGGGCACACGCGAGTACCTGATGTTCGCCTCGAACAACTACCTCGGACTGGCCAACCACCCAGATGTCCTCGACGCCATCTGCACAGCCACCCGAGCCTACGGAGCCACGAACACCGGTTGCCGGATCATCGGTGGCACCAACGAACTACACAAAGAGCTCGAACGCCGCCTGGCAGCATTCAAGGGCCGAGAGGCCTGCATCGTCTATCCAGGTGGCTACGCGGCGAACCTGGGTTGTATCTCCGCCCTGAGCGGCCCACGGGACGCGGTGATCGTCGACAAGCTCAACCATATGAGCATCCTCGACGGGGCCAAGCTGTCGGGTGCGGTCCGAAAGATATACCGCCACAACGATATGGCGGATCTCTCACGCGTTCTGGAACGGAGCGCCGATCAGGTCCGAGGCATGCTGATCGTCACCGACGGCGTGTTCAGCATGCACGGCAACATCTGTGACTTGCCGGAGATCGTGCGGCTGGCCCGTGCACACGGCGCACGGGTGATGGTCGACGACGCGCACGCGACCGGCGTCCTCGGTGCTCGGGGCTCGGGAACCTCCGAGCATTACGGCCTCAAGGGCGAAGTCGATCTGGAACTGGGCACGATGAGCAAGACCCTCGCCGGCATGGGTGGCTTCGTAGTGGGCGACGAAGAGGTCATCGAATACCTGCGCTTCTATTCGAACTCGTATGTGTTCGCCGCAACGATCCCCGCCGGTGTCGCCGCGGGCTTGATCGCCGCCATCGATATCATCGAACGGGAACCCGAGAGAATTGCGTCCCTGTGGGCCAATATTCACCGCCTACGCCAACTCCTCGACGGCGCAGGCTTCGATCTCGAGCACAGCGAAAGCGCGATCATTCCCATCGTGATCGGTGAGGAGCGACGAGCCCTCGAGATGGGGCGCGCGGTGCGGGCGCGTGGACTGTTCTGCCAGACCGTCGTCTTTCCCGGGGTCCCCCTCGGCGACGCACGCCTGCGGATCAGTGTGACCTCCGAACACACACCGGAGGATCTCGACCTCGCAGCCCAGATCTTCATTGAGGCCGGCAACGAAACAGGCGTACTGACCAGCCAGGGAGGCCGCCAACAATGACGGTTGTGCGGGTGGCCTGTCCTTCCTCGGCCGAGCACGCAGACCGTCCCGCCTTGCTCGGCTCCACGACGATCACCTATGGCGAGATCGTGCAGACCGCCGACAGGATGGCCGCCGGACTCCGAACTCTCGGCGCCACGGTGGGGGACCGCGTCGTGATCTGGATGACCAAGAGTGCGGAATATGCGTTGGCGATCATAGGAGTGTTGAACGCAGGATGCGTGTACGTGCCCGTCGATGGCAGCCACCCGCCGGAGCGTGTGCGCTCGATCGTGCACGACACCGAGCCGATCGCGATATTCACCGACCTAAACCATCTCGGCGAGCTCACTGACATCCCGCTGCCGAGTTCGGTGAAAGCGGTGGTGATCGACGCCGAGGATGCCCGCGCGCTGAGCTGGACAGAGTTGCGGGCCCGCGCCGAGCGTGACATGCCCGCACCGGAACCGGCAACACTCACCGCCGATGACCTCGCCGCGATTTTATATACCTCGGGTTCGACCGGCGCGCCCAAGGGCGTGCAGGTCTCGCATCGGAATCTTGCGTCCTTCATCAATTGGGCGCGAGACGAAATGGACGTGGGTCCAGGCGATGTGTTCGCCAATCATGCGTCGTTCAACTTCGATCTGAGCACTTTCGACCTATTCGTGGCTCTCTCGGTCGGTGCCGCGGTGTGGATCGTCGAAGACGAGCAAGCCCGCGATGCCGGCGCGCTGGCAGCAGGTATCCGTGAATACGAAGTCACTGTCTGGTACTCGGTGCCTTCGATCCTCACGATGATGGCCAGCTGCGGGGCACTCACCGTCGAGATCGCCCGAAGTCTGCGCTATGTGCTGTTCGCGGGAGAGGTGTACCCGAAGCCACGGCTCAGGGAACTGCTCGCTCTGCTCGACCCGAAGACCGCAGTCTACAACCTATACGGCCCGACCGAGACCAACGTCTGCACCTACCATCGCCTTACAGCCGCCGACCGCGACGACGAAGGCCCCTTGCCGATCGGCCTGCCGGTCACCGGGGCCACCGTGCACATCGTCGACCCCGACACCCGAACCCCGGCCGATCCACTGGAGGAGGGGGAGTTGGTGATCGAGGGAGACTGTGTGACGCCCGGCTACTGGCGACGCGAGTCCGAAGCTGCGGCGGCACACCACGCCCGTCACCTCCACTTCACCGGCGACCTGGTCGGCTGGGTGGACGGTCGGCTGACATACCGAGGCCGTAAGGACCGAATGGTGAAGGTGTCCGGCTACCGCATCGAACTGGGGGAGATCGAGTCGGTCGTACTGCGGCACCCGCTGATCGAAGAGGCGGCGGTCATCGTCACCGACGAGGGCGCCGCGGCCAGGATCGCTTTGTTCTACACCGCACGCGAGGACTCGCCACCACCGTCACTGCTCGATCTCAAAAGCCATTGCGCGCGGTATCTGCCGCGCTACATGGTGCCGCGCAGCGCTGCCCGCGTGCCAGCACTGCCACGCAACAGCAACGGCAAGGTCGACTACCGCATTCTGGCAGGAAGGAATCGGCCGTGAAGCTCACGACCCTGGCCAAGGTGGCCACTGACAGCAGTCTCCCGCTGCTGCTGTCTCTAGCACGCAGCTTCGTCACCCCGCTCTATCGTGCGGGATTCTTGACCGGCGCCCTCAACAGCGGTGTGCTGCAACATCTCTCGGCAACCGGCATGGACCTCGACACCCTGGCGGACGCACTCGCGATCACCGAGGATCGGCACCTGTTGCGTGCCTGGCTCGACCTGGGCGTGCGGCTGGGCGAACTCTCGATCGATACCGGAACCTACCGCCTCAAGAGTCGCACGGCCAAGGCATTGGCCCGACCGAAGAACGATAGCGTCGCGGCCGCTCTCGAGGAAGTCGTCCGCTTTCACCTGCCGGTTCTGCTCAATGGCCCCGCCATGCTTCGCCACGGCGATCGTCTGAGCATGACAGACCAAGACGGCACCGTCATTGCCCGCTCCAGCCGGGTGGTAAGCGCGTTTGTGGAGGAAGCGATCGAACGCGTCATTGACCCCGCCGCCGCTCTGCGGCTGCTGGAAATCGGTTGTGGTAGCGGCGAATACATCCGTCACGCCGCCACATTGAATCCACGACTCACCGCGCTCGCCGTCGACTATCAGACGGAGGTGGCCGCAGAGGCGGCCGCGAACATCGCCCGGTGGGGCCTGAGCGACCGTGTCGAAGTCCGGCACGCGGACGTACGCGAACTGGAGCTGGAACCCCAGTTCGATCTGATCGCAATGCACAACAACATCTACTATTTCCCGCTCGAGGAACGAACCAAGCTCCTGGAGCAGGCGCGCTCGTTGCTCGCCCCAGGAGGCCGGCTGCTACTCACGACCTCGTGCCGGGGCGGCAATCTGAGCATGGAGGTATTGAACCTGTGGTTCGAGTTCGCTGATTTCGGAGGACCCCTGCCCGACGCGATCGAACTCGCGGATGGATTGCGCCGCGCCGGATTCGGCACCGTGGATGTGCGCCGCCTGATCCCCGGAGAGCAGTTCTGCGCCTTCGTTGCCAGCAGCCCGCGGGAACACATCGCATGAAAACCTACTCCAAGTCCGCCGGTGATTTGATCAGCGCCCTGGGCGCCGCGAGCCCGCTACCCGCGGAGCTGCTCGGAGGTAAGGCCGCTCGGCTCGACGAGCTGATGCGCGCCGGGCTCCCGGTGCCCCCAGCGTTCTGCTTGACCACCGAGCTGTTCGAACGGTTCGTGCAAGACATCGATCTCGACACTGACGACCCACCAGCGAAAGTGCGAGAGACGATCCTCGCCGCGGAGGTTCCCGCGGAAATCGCCGAAGCGATCACCGCTGCTTACACCCAACTCGGCCGCCCACGCGTCGCGGTCCGGTCCTCTGCCAGCAAGGAGGACTCCGACACGCATTCTTTTGCCGGACAGCACGATACGATCCTCGACATCGCCGGCGAACAAGCCCTGCTGGAAGCCGTGCAAATCTGCTGGGCTTCGCTGTGGTCGGACCGCGCGGTGGCCTACCGTGGCCAAGCCGACACCGGCTCAATCGCCGTTATCGTCCAGCAGATGGTCGACGCCGAGGCCGCCGGTGTGCTGTTCACCCGTGACCCGATCAGCGGTCGTGGCGACCGGTTCGTCATCGACGGCTGCTGGGGCCTGGGCGAAGGCCTGGTATCCGGGCGAGTCACCTCCGACTCCTTCCTTGTCGACCCGCTCAGGCGTGAGGTCATCGAGCAGAACGTCCGCTACAAGGTCACCCGCTGTACCGCCGTCGGATCGGGACAGTCGGAACTGGTGAAGGTGGAGGAGGCGCTCCGCAACCTTCCCTGCTTGAGCAAGGAACAACTGCTCGAGCTAGCCGCCCTCGCCGAGCGGGTCCGCGACCACTACGGCACCGAACAAGACATCGAATGGGCCGTGCGCGACCAGGTGCTCTACCTGTTGCAGACCCGACCGATCACCACCGGCACGCCGGTAACCGCACCGAAGAACCCGTACACCGATCCGCAGGCTCCAACCGTCGAGCAGACCACGTTTTGGTCCCGGATGGACATCGGTGAGATCTTCACCGGCAGCATGACGCCGCTAGGCGTGTCGTTCGCGAAGTACTACCAGCACAACGTCCACGGGGACTGTGTAGCTGGTACGGGCCTGCGCGACCGCGGCCAGATGCCTCTGCACATGGGCTATTTCCAAGGCTACGTCTACCTCAACGTCTCCTACACCGCACACATCCTCAGCCAGAGTCTGGCCACGCGGGATCAACGCCCTTTCGACAAGCGCTTCGCCAGCGAGGAAATCGATCTGGCCGAATACCGCAATCCCTTCGGGGCCTACCCGCTCGGATTGCCGTGGCTGCGGTCCACCCTCTTCTGGATCAAAACCGCCGGCCAGGAGCTCCGTGACGCCAAACGCCGCGCGCAACGAATGACCGACTCACGCCGCTACGAATACGATCGCGCACGCCGGATCGATCTGAGTAATCTCGGACGCCGCGAACTGCACGACGAAATGCGGCGCCGCCTCGGCTACTTCCACGACATGCACGTGGGCTACATGCCGTACTTCCTCAACGCTTTCGGCTGCTACGGAGTCTTGGAACAACTGTGCGCAGCCTGGCTAGGCGACGCCGGGCCGCGAGTACAGAACCACTTCAAAACCCAGATGTCGAACCTGCGGACTGTCGAAGCGGCACGCGAGATCTGGGAGCTCGCCCAAGCCGCACGCAGCCACCCGCAAGCCCTGGCGATCATCCAGACCGGTGCGCCGAGCGATGTGGGAGTGCGACTGCGTGGATGCGAAGCTGGGCAAGCATTTTGGACCGCGCATATGGAACCGTTTCTCCGGGACAATGGGACTCGCGCGCACCAAGAAATGGAGCTGACGCATCCGCGCTGGATCGACGACACGGCCTATGTGTTCCAGATGGTTCGCCGCTATGCCGAGGAAGGATTCTCCATCGAGCATATCCTCGGAACCGCCGAAGACCCCCACGGCGCCGATGCGATGAAAGCGGTCAAGCGGCTCCCGGCAGCCAAACGACGCGCGGTGACCACAGTGCTGTCGCTCTACGAAACCTGCAGTACTCTGCGCGAGACCGCGCGGCTGGCGATGATCACCTCCATCTGGTTGGTCCGCACCGCTGTCTACGAGGTCGGACAGCGGCTGATCCAGGCGGGTGTCCTTCGCTCTGCCGACGAAGTCGCCTACCTCGATTTCGACGACGTCTTGCGGTACCTCGCCGACGATCGCGATCCGCGCGAGATCGTCTCACGCACAAAGCTGGAGCAAGACCGTCGTATCTTCCAGAACTACGCGCGCCTGCCAGCACCACCGCTGAGCATCATCGGCGAATGGGACGTCACCAAATCGGTTCGCCCCTTGCCAGAAGGGACCAGGCTGCCCGGACTCGGCACCAGCCCGGGCCGCGCGGTCGGCCGAGCACGAATCGTCGAGGACTTGGCGTGGCAGGCCGACGAATTCCAGGTCGGCGACATTCTGGTGACCCAGTACACGGATTCTTCGTGGACACCGCTATTCGCGATCGCGGGCGCGATCGTCACCGACATCGGCTCGATGCTCTCGCACAGCTCGATCGTCTCGCGCGAGTTCCGCGTTCCCGCCGTGGTCAACACCAAACACGCCACACGGTTGATCAAGACCGGCGATCTGCTCATGGTGGACGGGGACCGCGGTGTCGTCGAGGTGATCGAGGGGTGAGCGGTCCGAGGTCGAGCCGTCGCGGTGATGCGGAGCGCCGATGAGGGAACCTATCGCTATCGTCGGAATGGCGTGCCTGTACCCCAAGGCCCGCGGGCTGGACGCGTTCTGGGAGCGGCTGAGCAACCCGGAGCCCGCGCGTGAGGGCGCCTCCGATCTCAGCGATGTCGAAATCGACCTCGCCCAGTTCGGCATTCCGCCGGCGCAGCGCGGCTCGATGGCACGGATGCAACTGCTGATGCTGGAAGTCGCCCGCCAGTGCCTGGTCGACGCTGGGCACCCTGGGCGTCCACTTCGGGCAGAGCGAACCGACGTCGTCGTCGGGGTGTGTTTCGGCTTGGACCGTCAATACGCAAACGCCCTGCGTGTCGCTGGTGCCGGGTATGGACGCGAGGTCGAACGAGCCGCGGCACAGGACCCAGACGAGCGGGTCCGCACCTCGGCGGAAGCTCTGCGTCGGGAACTGAGAGAAAGCCTCACCTCGCGCCTGGGTGCCGCGGCGCACGACCGAGTTGGGGAGATGGCGAGCAGCATCCCCGCCCGGATCGCGTCGGCGTTTCGCTTCCGCGGGCGAACCCTCGCCATGGAATCAGCGGACGCCACCTCCTTCGTCGCTTTGGAACACGCTTTGCACAGCCTGCGCAGTGGAACCACCGACACCGTATTGCTGATCACCGGGCAAGGCCGGGACGGCGAATTCGCCGCGCAGGGCCTGACCGCCAAGGGCGTGGATCCCGGCGCGCCACTGTCGGAGGGCATCACGGCGATCCTGCTGAAACGGCGCCGAGCGGCGCTGAGCGACGGAGACCGTATCTACGCTTCAATCCTCGCGGGCGCACTGTGCCATGAGCCGCGCCCTGGAGCGTTCCGCTACTCCACCAACGTCGCAGAGCGCCTCCGCATCGCCAAGGAATGCCACGACGCCGCGGGGGTACATCCTGCGGCTCTGCGTTACGTGGAAAGGGTCGGTCCAGCCAGCCATGGCGTGACCGAGGCCGAAAGCCGTTCGTTGCAGCACTTGTTCGGCGACAGCGCGGCGGCTCCCCCACAGACATTCAGCACCGCGAGCGATCGGTTCGGTCCCACATTCGCCAACGCCGGACTTGCCAGTGTGGCCTGCGCGGCTCTCACGCTGCACCATGGCGTCCTGCCGCCTTCCGCGCAGAAGTCGCCGAGACCGCAGTGTCACTCCGAGGGGCGGTCCCCGCGATGCGACCAGCCAGCAGACGCTGCCGAGGTTTCATCCCCATCTCGCAGCGGTGGGGCAACTCCGCCCGCTGAACCGGAACCGGCAAGCAGGTACGCCGCGATCTGCGGCTCCGCACTCGGAGGCACCTTCAGCTATCTGCTCTTGGCACGCGAAGACGCCTCGGACCATCTGCGGCAGCACGCCGAGCAACCCAGCTCCGTGGAGCCGATCGCGATTGTAGGAATCGGCGGCACCTTTGCAGGCGCCCCCGAGGCCGCAATGCTCTGGCAGACCATCGAATCCGGCAGGACCGGGCTGGACCTGCTACCCGAGAGCATCTTGGATCGAGATCTCTACTTCGCGCCTGGCACGCTCACGCTGACACACAGCTACTGCCAGGTAGGCGGCTCAGTCCCGGTGCCGCAGCGGCCGCCCACCGCTCTCGACATCACGCCACACAGGTACCGGGCCATGGATCCCGCGCAACGGCTTGCACTCTCGGTGGCCGACGAACTGTTGAACAGCTACCCGCACCGAAGCGCACTGCGCGGCCGCCGCGGGCTCGTCGCCATGGGAACCACGCTCTGCCTCACCAGCGAGCGCAACCACGTCGTTGCACGCTCGACCGAAGGATACGAGGCCGCCCTCACCGCGACGCAGACGTGGACAAGGCTGCCGGCACAAGGACGAGCCCGCATCCTCGACCGAGTACGAAAGGCCCATCCCACCTCAGCCGCACCATTGTCGCCCGCCGACCTGGATGGCAGCTTGGCCAGCGGGATCGCTGCGCTGATCGCCAACGAATATCAGCTCGAGGCGGTCCCGGTGGCAGTCGAAGCCGCATGCGCCTCCACGCTGGCGACAATCGATGTGGCGTTGGCGTCGCTTCGTGCCGGCTCCAGCGACTTCGCCATCGTCGGCGGTATCGAATTCGCCTGCAACCCGCGCGATCTCGTGCTCTGCTCGGCTCTCGGGCTGCTCTCGCACACCGTGATCACTCCGTTCGACGCAGCGGCCGACGGATTCAGCCCAGGTGACGGCTGCGCGATGTTCTTGCTCAAACGTTTGTCCGACGCTCGCCGCGACGGCGATGCGATCGCGGGCCTGATCCGCAGCATAGGCGCCTCCAACGACGCGAGGTCACTTATCGCACCCGACGTGGCAGGACAGGTGCTGGCGATGCAACGAGCCTTCGACGCCGTCGATTTCGACCCGGACGAGGTGGACTATCTCGAGGCACACGGCACCGGTACACGCGTGGGCGACCGCGTCGAAACCGAAGCCGCAGCGACGGTGTACGGCGGGTACGAGCGCGCCAGCCCATTGGTGATCGGCTCGGTCAAAGCGGTCGTAGGCCACACCTTCTCCGCCGCCGGTGGCGCCGGCCTCCTCCAAGCGATCCAGGCGATGCAGGCCAAAACCTATCCCCCCAACGCGAGTTTGCGCGCCCCGAACCCGAGCCTGGCGCTGTCGGCCATCCCCGCCGTCCTGCCGACGACGCCTCAACCGTGGCCAACTACAGCAGGACGCCCGCGCCGCGCAGGCGTGAGCTCTTTCGGCACCGGTGGAATCAACTATCACCTGCTCCTCGAGGAGTATCCACTGGAGGCCAGCCGATGAATTCCGAACTCGCACCCGACGTCGAGGCGATGTGCGAAGCGGTGCGGGGTCTTGCGCGTCGCGACTTCTGCGGGCCCGAGACCTTCGAGCCGCAGGACTTCCGCCGACGATGGCAGCTGGCTGGCAGGCAGGGACTTCTTGGTGTGACGGTCCCTCGCGAATACGGGGGCAGCGGTCTGGATGCGGTCGCGGCCGTGGCCTTGATGGAGGCGCTCGGGGCAGGCTGCACCGACACCGGGTTCGCGTTCTCCGCGGCCGCCCACCTGTTCGCCTGCCTGATGCCGATCGTGGAGTTCGGCACATCCCAGCAGCGCCAGCGGTGGCTGCCGAACCTGACCGACGGGAGAATGATTGCCGCGCACGCCATTACCGAGGCAGAAGCGGGCTCCGACATCTTCAATATGTCCACCAGAGCGGTGCGCGACGGCGAACACTATGTGCTCGACGGGTCGAAGGTGTTCACGACAAACGCTCCCGTAGCGGATGTGTTTCTTGTCCAGGCGATCACACGCCCAGGTGGCGGCTTCTTCGGTGTAACCGCATTTCTGGTCGAAGCCACAACGCCGGGAGTGCGAGTGGGGAAACCATACGAGAAGATCGGTCTTCGCGGATCTCCCACGGCCGAAGTACATTTCGACCAGTGCCGAGTCCCGGCCGACTGTGTGCTCGGAGGAGAAGGCGCCGGGGCCACCGTTTTCACGGGCTCGATGAAGTGGGAACGCACCTGCTTGTTCGGTATCTACCTCGGAGGAATGCGCCGAGTACTCGACAGCACGGTCGCATACGCGAGCGACCGAGAGCAATTCGGCACACCTATCGGACAATTCCAGGCGGTCAGCCACCGCATCGTGGACATGCTCACCAGACTGGAAGCCTGCTCGTTACTGCTGGGCAAGGCGGCTCGTGAGCTCGCGGCCGGCGGCGACTGCGAGGTTTCCGCAGGTATCGCGAAAATCGCGGTGAGCGAAGCCGCGGTCCAGCTCGGAATGGACGCGATCCAGCTGCGCGGTGCCTTGGGCGTCACCGGCGGTGACGCCGAGACCCTGCTCCGCGACGCGCTACCTGCGCGAATATTCTCCGGTACCAACGAAATACAGAAGAACAATGTCGCGCGCGCCCTGGGACTGGGACGCAAACGAACCCACTGAAGGAGACTCGTGGACATCATCGTCCATCTCGTATGCCTGCACCCTGACACCGACGCCGGTGAGTTCGAGACCTGGGTCCGCGAGGTCGACTACCGGACCTGTCCGAAGCTTCCTAGCGTGCACAGTTTCTCGGTCCAGCGAACCGAAAGACCCGGACATTACTTCGAAATCATCCAGGTTACCAGCACCGCAGACTTCGAGAACGACATGCAGACCGCCGAATTCAAAGGCTTGGCAGCCGCATTCGACGCAATGGCACGCGTCACCAACGGGTACGCAGGAGAGCGACTCGAACCGGGCTACACCCGTGTACAAAGCGGCTGAGCTGTCACGGACAGCAAGACCACCACACCGCGGAGAAGGCTCCTGTCGAGCAAGATCTCTCTCGGTCGATCCAGAGTCTCCGAACACCGGCATCCGAGTCGGCACCAGCTGGCTAACGGCTGTCGGAGGCCGTGGCGGCTTCGTCCAGATGTTGTACGGTCCCCGCGACCGCTGCGGCCCGAATCGCCTGATAGGCAAGTCCGTCGATCGCCTTGGTCAGTGCAGGATAGTCAGCGATGAGACTACGTGGCTCGGACCCGAGATCGAAGGTGTGGTACCACCTGCGCATCTCAGCGCGAACGTCCTCCGCCTCGCGACTTGCATCGAGCTGGCTACCGATTTCCTCGATGAGCGCCACGACATCTTCCTTCCGTGCCTGTCCGTGACGAGTTCGGGTGAAGTCGCGTTTGACGCGTTTGATTCTGCTCGATATCTTCTCCACCGCCTCGGCTCGCTCAGCAGCGCGTTGCTTCAAAGCGATCTGTGACAGCAGGATCGTGAAGTTTTTTTGCGCGATCTCCAGGTCAGCCGGCTCGACTCCCGAAACATCGTGTGCTCCAGTCAGGACATCGATCGTAGCGCGGGCAAATGCGACCTTGTCGAGATGAAACGATTCGCGGCCGGTCTTTTCGGCGATACGATTCTGAAGGTATTTCAGTGTTCCCTTGTTGGCGGACGAAGGAGTCTTGGTGGCAGCACCGTCGTCGGACTCGACCGTAGGGTAGATAGACCCGGGAGTTAATTCCAGCGCCACGGGGTCGATGTCCGGTACGAATTCGCGGCAGTAAATCCTTGCGGCCGACAGCGCCACGGCGAACGGAACCAAATCTTCGATGCCGGCGATACCGAGCGGGTTATCGGTTTCTAGCCCTGTCAGTGGCGTCCGGTTCAGTTGCAGCACGAGTTCGGGATCGATCAGCTTGTTACCGTAGGCTCCTCCGGATGCCAGGTCTTTCATCGCGGCATCTCCGGCGCTGTCGTTGTCGACGAGCACGACGACGGGCGGCTTGTCCACGTCGCGTCCGCGGGCCAGATAGACCAGGTACGGGATGTGTCGCGTACCGCCGGCCGGCACGATAGTGACCCGGTTGAGGTCAACTCGGTCACGATCGGCCACGCCTCGCGTCTTCAACCACCGAGAGACACCTGCGATCAGCACCTGATCGGAGGGGCCTTCGACGATGAGATTGCAGTTGCCGATGAAGGTCGTCTCCGCGACGAAGCTGCCAAAAGCCGACCGCAGTGGCTCGTAGTGATTGGCCGCGGCGCTGTTCACCACCCGTGTTCCCTCGTCGTGCTCGCCCTTCTCCAAGACGCGGATGCGATCGGACTCGTTCTTGTCTATCAGAAACGGTGAATGGGTGACGTACACAACCTGAACCGGTATGCGTGCGGGATTCTTCGGACTGGCGAAATCGTCGAAGACGCGCAGAAGATCCTGTTGGCCGGACGAGGACAGAAACCTATCTGGCTCATCCATCAGGAGGATTTCCGGCTGTCCGTCACGGCGCGGCTCGTGGGCAAGGTACTGCACAAAATAGCTCAGGAAATACTTGAGCCCGTCGCTGCGCTCGTCGAATCCGTACGTCCGACCAGTTCGATCGCGGATCATGAAGACCAGGTCGAACTCGTAGAGCGATACGAACAGTTCGAACTGAGAGTCTTGTGACCACCAATGCTCGAAATCGAGCGCACGGGCGAGTTCGCCGTTGATCGTGTCGACAATCGAGTTGGCGTAACCGTTCTTGGTGAGAACTGCCGTCTGCAGCTCGACGAACAGCTCACGATTTATGCCAGCGACCTTGAGCAGCAGATCAGCGGCCAACTCGTAGGTTTTGAGTTCATGGTCGGTGGCCTCACGCATCGGATCAAGCAGCTTGGAGATCGCCGGAGCGTTCTGTTGGATGGTCTTGTCATCAGCGAACAACTTCATATTGGCGCGGAGCCCGTCCCAAACCGCGCGCAATACCTCTCGTCGAATTCCAGCGACTGGCTTACCGGATGCCAAGTATTCGAGGGGCACGCTATCGGGCAACGGTACGTCGGCGTCAACTCGAAATGGGGCAGGTACGCCGAGCTTCGTCAGGGAACTGGGAGTCTTGATATGGACACCTTCAGACCACTCGCCTCGCTGGCGAACATAGATGCGGTGCATCGGTGTCTGGTTGACTCGGAATATCGCGACTCGCTCAACCCCGCGCAGGCTCTCGAGGTCTGAGATCGACTCGATCATCTCGACATCGGCGGTGCTGACATCGGTGAACACGGCACCGAACTCAGGCTTGACCAAGAGACTATCGATGCCAAAGAAGCGCGAGTACCGGCAGAAGTCGCTGCGGTCGTAGCCGTCTCCGGTCAGGATCGCCTCGATTGCGCGTAAGACCTGGGACTTTCCAGACTCGTTTGCACCGACGATGGTGGTGATGCCCGGCCGCAGTTTAATCCGAACGAATGGATAATCCCCATGGGCCGTCGAATCCCATGGATCGGCTTTGTAGTCGTCGCTGGACGCACGAATGAAGTCATAGTTCAGCGAGCGATAGAACCGCGTGTACACCGAGTGCAGCCTCACAAGCGAAAACCTCCATCTACGGACCAAGGTGGCAACTGCCCTCCGGTCGCCAGTGAAGTCATGGAGCACCTCCTGACCGGCGCAATCAGCAATCCGGTGCCTGTCGCCAGATGTCAGTTCGCGATACGTTTTTGGGAGCAGCTGAGCTGAATGTAATTGTGGACACTATTTTTTGAGCGGCCTGGACCGAGTTTGAGGAACCAGGGCGCGATATCGCCTGCGGCACAGCATAGCTCACACGTCGTGGACCTTCTCAAAAACCCCCGTTCGATAGTGCTGGGCCATACCTTTGGCGGCAATCGGCGGTGGTCTTACCGCTACGAGCGCCAGGCGCGGCGGCCAAACTTGAGCATGGACCAAGCGGTCGCTCGAGTGAGGCATTGCGTACCGAAGCGGTGCTGTGCACCGCCGACTCGAGCCCAGATTATCGACAGCGCAGAAAGAACGGCCATGAGATCGCCCAGTTCTCAACCGATCCGATTAGTGGCGATCCGAGCTAGATCGGTCACCGCTGACCAACGTTGCCGAGGACGCTTCGGCGGCTGGGGACGGCCGGTGTTCGTCGAGTCGTGGCAAGGCGCGGTCCATCCACGCGGGCAACCACCAGTTCCAGTCGCCGAATAGCTTCATCAGCGCCGGCACCAGCACAAGACGGACAAGTGTTGCATCGATGATGACCGCGACGGCCAGGGCGAAGCCGAATTGCTTGAGCTCGAGCACCTGTGCGGTGACGAAGCTACCGAACACAGCCACCATGATCGCCGCGGCCGCGGTGATCGGACGCGCAGTGTGCTCGACACCGATGGCGATGGAATCGTCGGTCTCATGCCCGTCCTCTCGCGCCTCCTGAATGCGACGAATGAGAAAGACCTCATAGTCCATCGACAGACCGAACAGCAGCACGAAAACTGTGATCGGCAAGTAGACCTGGAGGAACCCGGTGCTCGTGAATCCGAGCAGACCGGCACCGTAGCTCCATTGGAACACCGCCACGGTGAGTCCGATCGCCGCGCCGGTAGCGAGCAGGTTCATCACGACCGCCTTGATCGGCAGCATCACGCTGCGAAAGATCAGTAGCAAGAACACCAGCGACAGGCCCAGCACCAGGGCCAACACCCAGGGCAGTTTGGCCGTCGTCTCATCCGACAGGTCGACGAAGCTGGCGGTGGCCCCGCCGACGAGGACCTGGTCGCCCGTTGCCGGGGCGAGATCGTTGCGAATGTGTTCCACCAAGGCGATAGCCTCGCTGGAATCGATCGGAACCCGCGGCACCACGTTGAGAAGAATGCGGCCCTGGTTCTCCAGGGTTTCGACCTGCGTCACCCGCGGGTCGGCGGAGAGCGCGTGCGCGAGGCGGGTTACTCGCTCGATACCTGCGGGATCGAGGGCGCCGGCTCCCGAGGCGGTGATCACGACTTGTATCGGAGACACCATGCCGGGGGTGAACGAGCGATCGAGCACCTCCTGCGCCGCGGCAGTGGGTCGTCCCGCCAACGATTTCGTTCCCAGGTCGATGCCGTAGGTGAGCCCAGAGACCGGCAGGGCAGCCAGGGTCAGCCCTGCGGCGACAACGAGCGCGAAGCCGACCGGACGCCGGATGACCAGACGCGCCCACCGCGCCCACAGGCCGCCGGCGAGCGTTGCGTCGGAGCGTATGTCGGCCGGCCGCCACCGAGCTGGGAGCTGCCAGCTGTTGACCCGCGGGCCCAATGCGGCCAGAACCGCGGGCAGCAAGGTCAGTGCCGCGGTCACGGTGCAGGCAACCGAGACCAGCACGCCGATCGAAATCTCGCGGAACAGAGGGGATCTCACGATGAAGAACGAACAGACCGAAATAGCGACGACTACCCCGGAAAACAAGATGGTGCGTCCAGAAGTCCGCACTGCCACGCCCACCGCTGCGTCAACGGCGTCTCGATCACGGTCTGTAGGTCCGAGGCGCGCCAATTCCTCGCGGAAGCGGCTGACGATGAACATGGCGTAATCGATGCCGATGCCGGTGCCGATCATCGTCACGATCGTGACCAGAAATGCGTCGAACGTCATCACGAAACTCAGGAGGTAGAGCGCGCCGAAGGTCAGCATCAGGCCGGCGATGGCCAGCAGCAACGGCAGCGCGGCGGCCACGACGGCGGCGAAAGCCAGTACCAGGATCGCCAGGGCGATCGGCAGCCCGATGCCTTCGGCCTGCGAGGCCGCGGCCGTCTCCACGACAGTCAAGTCGTTGGTGATCGGCGAGTACCCGGTCAGGTAGGCGGCGATCTCGTCGCCGGCCGCGTTGTCGATCGCCTGCTGTAAGTCGTGTGCGCGGCGGGGTAGTTGGTCGCTGTCGCCTTCGAGACCGACGACGGCCAGCGCGGCGCGGCCATCGGATGAGATCTGGTTGTTGGCAAGCGGGTCGAACGGGCCGATGACGGTGAGCACACCGGTGGCTGTCCGGGCTGCGCCGAGAACCCGCTCGATCGCGGCACGCTGATCCCCGATGTCTCCCCGCGGGGCGTCGAAGACGATAACGTCCTGCTCGTTGCCCAGGCCCTGGAAGTGCTGCTGGATCAGGTGCGATGCCCGGGTCGACTCGGCGCCGTCCACACCGTAGTTCGGTGCTTTGAGTTTGGCCGACAGCAACGGAAAGGCCAGCCCGCACAGAATGACGACCGCTATCCATGTGCCGATGACCAGTCGTCTGCGGCGCGCCATGCACTCGCCCCAGTTGTTGCGTCTCACGATCGGCCTCCTGACCAGGCGGGCCGGCAGAGCACGACGTGCTTCGCCGGTGGGGATCTGCAGTAAACGGTTACAACTCGCGGAAACACGCGCCTGGAACCCGGCGGGGCGACGGCGGAAATTGCACCGTCGGAAAGCCGAGACGTGCAACGAAGAATGGCGGTGTGTCCAATTCGAACCGAGTAACAAGTTCGGTGCGAAGATGATCGTGTTGAACCACGATGCTGATCGGGTGCAGCACGAGCCCGGCGCGCGTAACGGCTAGCCAGTAGTCACACAGACGTTGCCCGGCATTGATCAGATCTTCGTTCTTTCGGTCGGATTCGGCGAGGCTCAGCATCACAACAACTGGTGCAGTGCGGACGACGCGCGCGAGTCGCCCAGCCAGAAATTGCGGGAACCCGACGAACTTTAAGGCCCGCATTGTGTGCGGCGCCAACGCAGTGCGCCGTAGCATATTCTGCACAGTATTCAATGGGCCGAACAGGTGTGCCAGGGTGAAGCCGTCACCGTGCTCGGCAGCCTCGGCGGCGTTACGGTGGATGAAGGAATACGTTTCCTTCCAAGCGCGTCGGTGCGAGAAATCGTATCCGCCGTACTGCTTCACGAAGTCGGAGAAGCGATCGAGTTCGTCCTCGCGCAGAAGATAGCGTGTCTCGATGGACGTCCCGCTACTTCTCAACACTTGACCGAGTTCCGCCAAGGTTGTCGGCGGTACAGTTACCGGGCGGTAGGGCCCGCGGTTCGTGTGACGAGCAGAAGCCACGTCCTTCAGGTCTGCGAGCGCTTCGGTAGTGTGTGCCCCCCGCCGAAACTCGCTGAGCCGCAGGGGTTCCCAATCGCCAGGCAGAACAGTGGGTAATTCGAGTGCCGGGGTCAGAGACCGTGCTGACCAACCTTGCGCGGCCAGTGTGCGCTTGAAAAGCTGCCAATACAACCCGCAGCTGATCCTCATCTCCGCATCATGGGCTGACAAGGCACTCAGAGCACGGCTGCGGTCGAGAGCCAAGACCACGAACTCGGAGGTGGCCGCACCCCCGGCGACCAGACCAGTGACTCTCGCCACCGCCCATGGCTGGCAGTTGTGGGAGGACGGGCTCGAGGCGGCCACTGTCAGCGCTGTCATGAGGGCTTGCTCGAACGGAATCGGGTCCAGCTGCCCGGATGGTTTCGCGGTCATGCGATTCTCTCCTCACCACACCAAAGCCAGGGAGTAGCCGGCGATTTCGCCTGCCCATGCGCGGGCGGGCAGGGGCATCGCGGCGATTGCGTGTCGCAACTGCGGTCCGGGCCGCCAGCGAAAGCGACCGTCGGATCGCCACGATGTCAGGCTCACCTCCCGCGGGTCGACGCGCAAACCGAAACCGAAATGCTTGAGCACCGCCTCGGTGCAAGCCCAGCGCAGGGCGACGGGCATGGTTTGCATGCCCAAAGTTGTGGCGACTCCCATCGCTTCCTCCAGTGAGGGGGCCAACCTGCGGTTTCGCTCGAGATCTATCCCCACAGGCCCGCTCGTGCAGGCGGCGATCGCGAAATCGTCGGAGTGCGAGATTCCGACCCCGCCCCCGACCTCGACGTAGGGCTTGCCCGCGCACAGGCCGTCACCGACGACGTGCACTGCGATCTCCGTCGGTTCCCGGATCACGCCGATACGCATCCGAAGGAAGGCGCGGACCGCGGATTTCGCAGCCAACCGCCCCGCAAGCCATTCGAGTCGCCGGCGTGACGGCCAGACTGTCGCCATATGAGCGGCCTCCGTGATGGAAAGATTCCGCCCCGTAATTACCGCGAGGTCGTCTGAATCGAATTCACGTAGTCTGTATATCGACACAACGGCGATTGTCAGTCCGCATGCCGAGTGCGTCACGTGCAGCAATTTCGACGGATCGAGGGTCACCGCCATATCCAACGCTGATACCGGTGGCTCGAAGAAGGTGGCGGTGACCGGGCCATAGTCGCGGTTCTTCAGCATTCCGAGGCCCTCCCTGTCGATCGCGCGCCGCGCCTGCTTCGCCATTTTCGCATCACCCGCTGACAGAATGGCTGACAAACTGCTGATTGACGGTTCGCGAAACCAGAAGTGTTGACGCGTCGGCGAATTCGTGGTTAGGGTGAGATCGCTGGCCATTCCCGAAGATTCTCGGCAGGAGATTCTCGGCAGGAATTCGGATTCCCACGCTTCGATGTGTAGAGGTGGCATGAAAACTTTGTCCTCGGAACCAGTTGTCGCAGCGCGCGACTGGGTCGATCTGCTCGCCACCCGGGCGCGCCACAGCAGCGACCGGATCGCTTACAAATTCCTGGACGAGGATGGCCGGGAATCGGCCAGACTGACCTATCAGGAGCTCGATCGTAGGGCGCGGAGTGTCGCGCAAGCACTGGCCGGGAGGTTCAGCAGCGGTGATCGCGTCATATTGCTCTATCCCGCCGGCCTCGACTACATCAGCGCGTTCTTCGGATGCTTGTACGCCCGAGTCATCGCGGTTCCGCTGTTCGAGCCGACACGGGGACGCCTCGAACAGATCGACGCGATCGCTCGGGACTGCGCCGCCGCCGGTGTATTGACCACGCGCGAAACCGCCTCCGCGCTTGATGGCCTCGGCACCGAGCTGTCGTTCGCCGAGCTGCCCCGGATCGCGACCGACGAACTCGCACTCGCTCCCACCGCGGCCTTTGCCGGTCCCGAAGCAACGAGCGTGGCCTACTTGCAGTACACCTCTGGTTCGACCGCGACGCCTAAGGGCGTCGTCATCGATCATGAGATGGCGATCGAACAATGCCGGGAAATGGCTTACGCCTGGGCTGTCGACGAGGACAGCGTCATCACCTCATGGCTGCCACATTTCCACGATTTCGGCCAAGTAACCGGTGTGCTGCTACCGATCTACTCCGGATGCAGCGCTGTTCTCCTGGCGCCTTCCACATTCGTGAAGAACCCGATCCGCTGGCTCGACGCGGTCACCAGATATCGTGGAACACACAGTGGCGCACCGAATTTTGCCTTCGATCTCTGTGTCGACCGCACCACCTCCGAGCAGCGTGCCCAGCTGGACTTGACCAGCTGGCGCGTGGTCAGCAGCGGCGCGGAAGCCGTGCGCAGGACCACCTCGGAGCGGTTCCATGCGGCGTTCTCCTCCTGCGGACTATCGGATACCGCGCTCACCCCCGGCTACGGACTCGCCGAGAGCACGCTGAAAGTGACCTGCGGCCCTCGCGATGAGCCGTACCTAGCTGTACGTTTCGACATGAGCACGCTGGCTGCCGGGAGAGCAGTGCCGACCGAAGACGCCGAGGGTGTGGACCTGGTCGGCCTGGGCCACACTGTCCTGGACACCCAAATAGCCATTGTCGCACCGGAATCCGGGCACAGACTGCCCGAGGGCGATGTCGGGGAGATCTGGGTGAGCGGCCCCTGCGTCGCGCGCGGCTATTGGAACCTGCCGGAAGAGTCCGACTACACCTTCAATGCTCATATCGTGGGAGACACCGCCACCGCCTGGATGCGCACCGGCGACCTCGGTTTCGTCTACGCCGGCCATCTGTTCATCTGCGGTCGTCTGAAGAACGTGATGATCGTCAACGGCCTGAACTACTACCTGGAAGACATCGAGGCGACCGTCGTCGACAGCGACCCGGTCTGGCGCGCCGGCAGCGTCCTGGCCTTCGCCGCGGAGCAGGGGGGGCGCGAGGATCTGGTGCTGATCGCCGAATACCGGCCCAAGAATGGCCATGATCTCGATAGCTTGGCCGCGTCGATCCACGACGTGGTGGCGGTTCGGCACGGCATCGCCCCCGTGACCGTCGTACTGATCGAGCCGGGAACCGTACCGCGGACGACCAGCGGCAAACTTCGCCGACAGCAGTGCATGAGCGACTTCCTGACCGGACGCCTATCCGAAATCCATCGGTGGGCTCACTCGGGGGAGGCCCCGGCGAGCGCCGCCGGCGCCGACCAGGTCCCGCACGCCATGTGGGGGTTGGTGCGGCAAGGCTTGCTCGATCAGATCAATGCCTGGACGGCCGAGTACCACCCGGATGCCCCAGCTCTGGATCTCGAGCGTTCACTGGCCGAACACGGATTCGGATCGGTGGATCAGATCGACCTGCACGAACGGCTGGAGTCCTGGGCAGGTAAACGTTTCGCGGCCGAACTTGTCTGGGATTCCTCGAACGTGGCCGAGATGGTAGGTCAGATCGCCGACGTCCTCGCCCCGACCAACACGATTACAGGGAGTGGACGATGAGATTGCGCGCCGCTGTCGCCGGGCTACCCTCGCGTACGGTCAGTAACGCAGACATCCTCGACATGATCGCGAAGCACAGCGTCAAGGATTTCGACGGCGACCTCGACACCACACTGCGCTCGATCGACGCGTTTCTGCGCTACGCGGGCTCCCAGGACCGGTGCTGGCTCGACGAGGGCGAACGCCCCATCGATCTGTTGAGAGGTGCGGCCAAATCTGCGTTGGCACAGGCCGACATGCGGGCCGAGGAAATCGACCTGCTGGTCTACACGGGGATCGGTCGCGGATTCGTCGAGCCGGGCGGTGCCTACCACTCGGCTGCGGCGATCGGGCTGACCAACGCCCATTGTTTCGACATTCTCGATGCGTGCATGAGCTGGACCCGAGCGGTGCAAGTGACCGAGTCACTACTGCGCAGTGGAGCGTATCGGGCGGCGATGATCGTGAACGCGGAGTTCAGCCTCCGTGACGGCGGTGCCGTAGTCCCGCATCTGTTCCGGCTTCCCCACGCGGCGGCGCTGGAATCTCGATTCCCTGCCTACACACTGGGAGAAGGGGCGACCGCCACGATTCTGACCGCCGAGGCCCATGAGCCATGGGAGTTCCACTTCGCCTCACGACCAGATCTAGCCCCGCTGTGCAACGTGCCCCTGGAGGGCTACGACGGATTTTGCGATCCGTCCGACAAGCTGGCCGCCAACGGGATCGGCTACTTCACCTCCTTCGGCTTCGAGATGCACGAAACGGGTCTGCCCGACGCCTACGCAGTCTTCGACCGGCTGGAGATCGACACCGAAAAGGTCACGGCGTTGTTCACTCACGCCTCCAGCAAGCGCTATTGGCAGATGATGGCCGATCACGTGGGGCTAGGAGCCGCGATCCATCACGTCTATCACCGGACCGGCAATATCGTGTCCGCTTCGGTGCCCGCGGCGATAGCCTCGGCCGTCGAACAGGGCGCCCTGCAACGGGGTGACCGTGCCGTGGGCTGGGTCGGCAGCGCCGGAATGTCCTTCGCCGCATTCTCCTTCGTCTTCTGACGACCAAGCCCGACAGGTAGGACAGTGTTCAGACACGTCGCCAAGATCGCCGGACACGGAGTCCGCGGAGCCGCCGAATACTCGATCGACTCGATCCGCCAGCACCAGGTAGCCCGGGAGAAGCGCCAAGCCGAGGCGATCCTGGCGTTCCTGCTGCGGATGGGGCCGATCTATATCAAGATCGGCCAAATCGCGGCCACGCGATCGGATCTGCTGCCGCAGTCCTGGGTCGAGACGTTGCGCGTCCTCCAGGACCAGACTCCGCACATGAGCGCAGACCGGACTCGGCGTGCTATCGAGCGCGAGCTGGGCGGCCCGCTCGCCGACACCTTCAGCACCTTCGAACTCACACCGATAGCGAGCGCATCGGTAGCCCAGGTCCACACCGCTGTACTACGAGACGGCCGCGAGGTCGCGGTCAAGCTCGTCAAGGACACGGTGCCCGAGCAGATCGAGCAGAGCCTGCGCTCCCTGGGCGCGATGGCGAAACTACTGCACGCGGTGGTGCCTCCGGTGCGGTACCTGGACGTGCCGCGCCGGTTCACGGAGCTGGCGCGGCTGCTGCGACCGCAGGCCGACATGACCCACGAGGCTGTCCAGCAGCAACGCATCCACGACAACCTGCGCGGTCATCCGTTCGTGAGGGTGCCCGCGGTGCTGCCAGAGCTGGTGAGTCGACGCATGTTGGTGATGGAATACATGCACGGCATTGCGGGCAGGGACGTCGAGAAGGTGCCTTTCGAGCGTCAGCGTCTGGCTCAGCGCCTCCAGGACACCATCTACACGATGCTGTACATGCATGGCGTTTGCCATGGCGATCCGCATCCAGGCAACGTCAAGTTCACTCCCGCCGGTGAACTGGTTCTGCTGGACTACGGGGTGACGGTCGAGCTCAGCGAGGACGAAAAATGGGGATTGTCCTCGTTCTACTACGCCTGCACGCGTAAGGAGTGGGAGGTCGCTGTCGAACGATTCACTCGCTACTTCGTGATCGCCGGCGAGGCGGTGCGTCAGCGCCAATCCGACTACGTCGCCGCCATGATCGAAGTACTGCGCTACCACTTCGACGTCTCCACCAACCGCTGGTCGACGATGGCCTACTTCAATGACGTCAACGCCGTACTTAGGCAATACGATTCGCGGTACACCACCAACTTCACCAAGGTGGAGCTGGTCTTCCTCTCCGGGGAGGGATTCGCATCACAGATCGACCCCGAGATCGACATCTGGGCCAACGCCCGTAAATTCACCGACCGCTATTCGCCCTACATGAGTAGTGAGGTCGAGCAACGCTTCGAAAACGACTTCACCGAACAGATGCCAACCTCGCTCAAGCTGCGAGACCGCGCGCGCAGCTCGCTGGTCGCCCCCACCCACATCGATCGCTACTTCTTCCCCAGCGGTTTCCCGGTGTTCGTCAAGGATGCCATCGGCGGGAGCATCCGCGACTTCGATGGCAACGAATATATCGACCTGTCGGCCGGCTACGGTCCGCACTTGCTCGGTTATGCACATCCGGCCATCACCACGGCGATCACCGAAAGCGCCTCACGCGGATTGGTGAACGGCATCGGCAACACCGCCGAGATCGACCTGGCCGAACTGCTCGTCGACGCCTTTCCCGCCGCCGAACGAGCAGTCCTGTGCAACTCGGGGACCGAGGCGATCATGTTCGCGATCCGCATGTGCCGCGGGTATCGGCGGCGCACGATGGTGGCGAAATTCGAAGGGCACTACCACGGTTCCTCAGACCAGGGGCTGGTCAGCTCCTGGTTCCGGTTCTCCGGGGCAAGGAATCGACCCGAGCCGGTCGCCGGCTCTCTAGGCGCCGATCCTGCCGCAGTCGCAGCCACCCTGGTTCTGCAGTACGGCGACGTCGAAGGTTTGCAGCGTTTGCGTGAGCACGCCGATGACCTCGCCTGCGTCATATTGGAGCCCATGCCAACGTCGGTCGTCGCCCTCGACGTCGAATTCCTGACCGCGCTGCGTGAGTTGTGCACCGAACTGGAAGTCCCGTTGGTATTCGACGAAGTAGTCAGTGGATTCCGAGTCGCCTACGGCGGCGCCCAGGTGATGATCGGGATCGACCCCGACCTGACCTGCCTGGGCAAGGTGATCGGGGGCGGCCTGCCGGTGGGCGCGGTGGTCGGCAAACGCCAGCTCATCGAGATGGCCAAGAGCTCTCAAGACCCCTTCAACGACTATGAGAATCGGGTGTTCGCTGGAGGTACCCTGAGCGGCAACTCCCTGACATGCACCGCCGGCCTCGCCGCCTTACGCCATCTCGCGACACATCCAGAAATATATCAACGGCTCGACGCCAACACAGACCGCCTGGCCACCCTGCTGCGCGAGGCAACACAGCAGCGTGAGATCGCCTGCCGCATCTCGGCCCGCAACTCGATCTTCTCCCTGAATTTCAGCCACCGCTCAGCCGGACTGTATCGAGATCGAATGGCGGGCAGCAATTTCAAGGCCACAATCGCCCTGGCCTACTACATGCGCAAACATCAAGTCTATATGGCCGAAATGCACAGCTTCCTGATAAGCGCGGCGCATACCACTGACGACATCGACCAGGTCGCGCACGCCTTCGGGAAGAGTCTCGATGAGATGCTCGCCGATCAGCTATTCGTCACCTAACGCGGTTCTCGGCCAGACCGGCGGAACCCAATACTGCAAACCGTATTCAACTCGTTTGGATTCGCAGATCCTCTCGGATCGCGCCTCGAACTTCGATCCCGCGAGGGCCGAAACATGGTGAGCCGATGCTGCGAACCCGCTCCAGCGTCACCTGAAGCACAGTCGAAAGCGTAACTCTTCTTACTAGTGGTGGAAATGGTCGATCTGTTAACGAATGAGTTCCACGGCGATATTCGCACCTGGTCCGCGCCCAGGTGGAGCACCTTCGATTTGATCGCCGCGAAGCGCGGGCGCAGGGTATCGGTGGTGCTGCCGGCGTTGAACGAGGAAGCCACCGTGGGGCATGTCGTCCGTGCCGTGCGCAGGCTGCCCGGGGGCCTGGTGGATGAATTGATCGTCATGGATTCTGGCTCCTCCGACGCCACCATGCTGGTCGCGGCTGCGGCCGGTGCCACGGTGATCACCCGCGAATCGGTACTGCCCGACTATCCACCCGTGCCGGGCAAAGGCGAGGTGCTGTGGCGTTCACTGGCCGCAACGTCCGGCGACATCATCATGTTCATGGACTCCGACCTCCTCGATCCGGACCCGCAATTCGTGCCCAAACTGATCGGGCCACTTCTGCTCGAGGAATCCATTGTCTTCAGCAAGGCCTACTATCGCCGGCCGCTGACGGTCGGTAAGACAATCGATGCATCCGGTGGCGGGCGCGTCACTGAACTCGTAGCGCGTCCGCTGCTCGCGGCGCTGCGGCCTGGTCTGCGGCATGTGGTGCAACCCCTCGGTGGGGAGTACGCCGCTACGCGTGAGGTTCTCGAAGGGCTGCGTTTCGCATCGCATTACGGGGTAGAGATCGGTCTTCTGATCGATGTACACGACACCTACGGCGCCGCGGCGATCGGGCAGGTGGATCTGGGCGTTCGCAAACACCGCAACCGGCCACTGCACGAACTGGGTGTCATGAGCCGTCAAATCATCGCCACGGCGTTGGAGCGGTGCGGCCTGCCGGACTCTGGAGAGGGCATTATCCAATTTCCGCTCGGTCCAGAAGGTTTCGTGCCACACGAGGCCGCCCTGAACACCCACCATCGACCTGCGATGAGTTCGCTTCTTCAGATCGCGTCCTGAATGCCGATCACCGACGGAAAGGTTCCACCTGATGATGGAGAGCGGGCTCATCGATGACTGGCGTCCCAAGGGCGGCAGGCTGACGATTATCCGTCCCACAGAAACCGCGTGCGCGTCTGCGCTGAGGGCGCCTACCGACCTGACACCGCCGTCGTTCCAACAGGACGCCTATCTGGAGATGGCACGCAAGGCCAAGCAGACGGGCCGCCGCTTCGATCGGCTGCTGTTATGCGCCTTCACCCTCGCCGGCGAGCCTGATATCGACGCCTTGACGAACTCGCTCACCGCGGTCGTTCGACGGCACGACGCCTTCCACAGCTGGTTCGAGCTCGAGGAATCCGGGATCAGGCGGCGGATTCTCGAGCCTGACCAGATCGAGCTCACCGCCCAGTTCTGGGGTGAGTTCGATGGCCGACTGGTCAGCCGCATCGTTCAGCGCCTGACTCCAGGTCCGGCCAACTGGGACTGCTTCACCTTCGCGGTGATCGATCATGGCGGCTCGTTCACCGTGGTAGTGGCCTGCGATCATCTGAACGTCGACGCAGTCTCCGGCGCGATCATCAGTGCCGAGGTATTTCAGTGTTACTTCGATCCAGGCGCACAGGCGCGCCTGGATCAGACTCCGGTCGCAAGTTACCGCGAATACTGCGCTCGCGAGCGAGCCGAGGCCGCCGAGCTGGATGAGCGCTCGCCGCAAATCATCGAGTGGGCCGACCGCATCGAGGCAAACGGCGGCAAACTGCCCAGCTTCCCGCTGACACTGCACGAAGAACCAGGGGCAC
Organism: Nocardia sp. NPDC050435; assembly: GCF_040655395.1. Lineage (NCBI taxonomy): Bacteria > Bacillati > Actinomycetota > Actinomycetes > Mycobacteriales > Nocardiaceae > Nocardia > Nocardia sp. NPDC050435. The sequence continues at coordinate 38,315 of NZ_JBFAJW010000018.1, read as the reverse complement.
CGACGATGGCGGCCTCGAGCCGCCAGGTCCTGCTGTCGGGTTCGGCGGCGCAGGCATTCGAGGGCGAATGCGCCAAAGCAGGAGTGCGTTTGGTGTCAGGGATCTTCGCGGCGGCGGCCTACGCCGACTATCGACTATCCGGGCGAACCCGATACTTCAATCTGTCGCCGAAGAACACCCGATTCGGCGCAGCCGAGCAACGCACCGTCGGCTGGTACGCCAGTTTGATCCCGATCGATTTCGAGTTCGATCCCGCAGAAGGGTTCGCCACCACAGCTCGGCGAGCCGAAGCCGCGTTCGCCGCCGGAAAGTCTCTGTCGAACGTCTCGTTACACCGCGTGGTCGAGTTGCTTGAGCAAAGGGAGGGTTTTCACGTCCGCCGCGGGTGGGTCGCTCCGATGTTGTCGTTCCTGGATCTACGGAAACTGCCGGGGGCCGAACTGTTCTCCGCGCTCGACTTTTCCTTCTTCGGCAGCCGGGGGACCTCTGAAGAGGTGTACACGTGGGTGCAGCGCACCGACGACACGATCTGGGCGGCCTCTCTCTTCCCGGATACCGAGCTCGCCGACGAGGCAATGACCCGCTACTACGAGGCGATCGCCGTGGTGATGGAGTCGGTCGCGCGCTCCGGTGCCGAGGTGCCGGCGGATGACGTAGTAATGACTGGCTGCTCGTGAGCGCTCTGGAGACCTCGCATCCTGATGTGGGGACGGGGGCGTGGGCGGGGGTCGCAGCGATTTTCATCGCCGTCTTCATGCAGATGGTCGATGCGACGATTGTTACTGTTGCGCTTCCGGACATCGTCCGTGACCTCGGGGCAAGCTCCGCGGAGTCGTCGCTGATGCTGACCGGGTACACCGTCGCGCTGGCATGCACGCTATTGCCGAGTGCGCGAGCCGGAATGCGATGTGGGCGTGGAGGGTTCTTCCTCGCAGCCCTGGCCGTATTTGTCGGCGCCTCGGTTCTGTGCGGGCTGGCGCCGACGCCGCTCACGCTCATCGCCGCGCGGGTGATCCAAGGCGCGGCGGCCGGCGCAGTGTCGGCCCAGCCTATCGCGATCATCAGCGCGCGGTTCGGCGAGACGAACCGCCGTACCCTGGCCTTTGCGCTTTACGGGGCGACAGCGGGGACGGCCGCGATGCTGGGGCCCCTTATCGGAGGTGTGCTGCTCGCGGCGAATCCGCTCGAGATGACCTGGCGCTCAATCTTTCTGGTGAATGTGATCCCCGGTGCCGTGGCCCTCGCGTTGGCGGGACGGTACCTGCGCGGATCGGTATCGGTGGAGCGGCGCCCGTTGGATCTCATAGGTGCGTTGCTGGCGACGAGCGCACTGTTCCTCCTGGTCTACGGACTGTCGATCGGTCGTGAACATCGCTGGTCGCCTCCGATCGTGGCGATGCTGGCATGCGCTGGAGCGCTGCTCGCGGTCTTCGTCATCCACGAGCATCGCCTTGCCCAGCGAGGCGGCGCCCCACTGCTCGACCCTGGATTGTTGGCAGCTCGGCGTTTCCTCGCCTGGATGCTGGCTTGTCTGCTGGTGTACGGCGTGTTCGGGGCCTATTTGTTCAGCATGTCGGTGGCGCTGCAGTTCGGGCTCGGCTACAGCGCGCTGCTCACCGGTGTTGCGACGCTGCCGTTCTCGGCTGGCGCGGTGCTGGGCGCGCTGGCCGCCCCACGCCTGGCCCGACGGTTGGGCAACCACCTTGTCGGTATCGGCTGTGCGTTGTTCGGCGTCCTTTTGCTCGGATGGCTGCTAGCGCTGGAACCGAGTCCGGCGACACTATCGTGGCCGGTGCTGATGGTTCCCCTGATACTGGGGGGTCTGGGAGTGGGGGCGGCCGCCGCCCGGTTGCAGATCGCCCTTGTCGAAGCGGCGCCGCCGCAGTCGATAGATGCGGCGTCGGGGTTGGTGCCGACGGCGCAGCAAGTGGGTAATTCATTGGGCGTGGCGCTGATCGGCGTCATATTCTTCCAAGCCGTAGCCGTTGGCGCCCCACCGGCAGTGAGCCATGAGCGGGCACAGCTTCAGCAACAGCTGACGACGGTCACGCCGTTGGCATCGGGAATTGCCGGCGAGTTCGGCCGGTGCGCGACGCTGCAACTGCAATCGCCCACTCCGGAACGAACACCACAGGGCTGCAGCCACGATGAGCGCGCCGGGGCGAGCGACCTCGCCGAGCGGATTAGCTCGGTGGTTCAGACCGCGGCACGTGAGCTCTTGGGCACAGTTTTCGTGTCCGCCTTCCGGACCGTCTTGATGGTCTTGCTTGCCCTGGTTACGGTGACCAGCTTTGCGCTCCTGGTTCGACGCGCACCGGTAGTCGGGCGAAAACGAGCCCGCGCGGAGCGCGCGCGGCACTCGCTCGAGTCCCCGAACGCGCACCGGCTGTAACAGCTCTGCGCGCGGGGTGGCGCGTTCATGTACCGCACACCGGGGCCGGCTAGAACTTCCGACATCGCCGCTCATTGCTGCCCCTGTGGGTGAAGGTCGCGCGGTCACAAGGCATAGCCGAACGCCGCGCGGCGCAGCACCGCCTCGGCAGAGTCCAGGGCAGTGTCCTGGGCGAGGATCTCTTCGTAGAGTCGTTGCAGCGACCTGCTGGGTTCGACTCCGAGTTCTTCATCGAGGTGCCGTCGAGTGCGGTGGAACAGCTCCAGGGCCTCGGACTGTCGGCCTCCCCGATAGAGCGCGAGCATCAGCAGTTCGCAGAGACCTTCGCGGGTAGGAAAAGCGGCCGTCAACCGCTGCAGTTCGGCAACAGCCGAACGATCGTCGCCGAGCAGCAGCTGAGCGCACACCAGGTCCTCCCAGGCGAGCAGCCGCCGTTCCTCGAGAAACGCTGCCGCTCCGCGGCATCGCTCCCCGGCGTGGGTATTGAGCAGGGCCGGGCCCCGCCACAAGCGAAGTGCTTCCTGAAGCAGGTCCACGGCGGACTGCGGGTCTTCCGAAAGCGCCCCCGAGCCACGCGCGCTGAGGTCGAGAAAGAGAGGCCCGTCCACTCTATGAGGTGGTATGTCGAGGATGTAGCCGTTGTAAACCGCACGCAAAGCCACGGATTGCCCACTTCCGCGGGTGCAGTGCGCCAATGTGCGTCGAATTCGAGTAGCGTTGGCCTGCAACGCATTTCGAGAGTCCTTGAGGATATCTCGCGGCCACAATTCGGCGACGAGATCGTCGTAGTAGACCGTGCGCCCGGCGTCGAGTGCGAGCGTCGCGAGCATCGCGCGCAATTTGCTCGAGCGCAGCTCGGTACGTTCTCCGCGAACGACCACCGACACGGAACCAAGGAGATCAATACGAATAGTACTTCGGTCGTTACCTACGTCGATTCGGTCGATGTTCATGTCAACATCCATAACCTGTCCTGAGATTTCTGTATAAGGGCCCCACCCCTGCCGCGGTGAAACTGGCTGCGGCACAGCGTTCGTCGAAGATATGTGTGACTCGGGCAGCGAGATGCGGAAGTAGTTCGTATCTCCGTCGGTGATCTCGCCGGAAGATCGGGATTCACATGCCTTGGAATTGGGCCTCACGGCGTTCGGCGAAGGCCAAGACACCTTCGAGGGCGTCGGCGCTGACAGAAAGCTGGGCCAGCTCGGGCCCCAGATGAGCTGCCGCCGTGTCATCGCCGTCGGTGAGCGCTAGCTGCGCACTGCGCAGGGTGGCGGCTACAGCGAGCGGCGCGGCTTTGTCCGCGATCGCGCTAGCGATGTCGGTAGCGCGTTGCAGCGCGATTTGTGGATCGGCTGCGAGTTCCTGTACCAAGCCGATCCGGAGCGCTTCTTCGGCGTCGAATTCCTCGCCGGTCAACATCCAGCGCATCGCGTTCGCCCAACCGCATTGGCGAGGGAAGCGGATGGTGGCACCACCGAAGGGCAGGATTCCGCGACGGACTTCGAGTTGAGTGAACCGTGTGTCGGTGGTCGCGATTCGTATGTCGGCGGCCAGCAGTAGTTCGATGCCGGCGGTGATCGTCCATCCGTGTGCGACTGCTATGACTGGTTTGGTCCACGCGCCGTCGAGTCGGAAGGGATCGCGGCCGCCGTCGGGGAGGACTCGCTTGCCTGTGCCGAGTTCGGCCGCCAAGTCGGCGAGGTCCAGTCCGGTCGTGAAGTTGGGGCCTTCGCCGTAGAGCACCGCACTACGCACGGCGGGCTCTTGCTCGAGGAATCCGTAGGCCAGTGCCAGTTCATTGACCAGCGTCCGGTTGAAACTGTTCCCCTTGGCTGGCCGGTGCAGGCCGATACGTAGGACATGGCCCTGCAGTTCGAGCAAGACGGTATCTAGCTCCGGCAGTTGAACATCCGGGTCGCGCTTCATGGGCTACTCCTTGGTTTCGAGCTTGCCGAGTGTCAGAGGTCTTGGGGGTCGAGCGAGAGCAGAAGGTCATCGGATGCGGCGAGGAGGTCGAGAAGATGCTGGACCTTGGGAAGTTCGCGGGTGTAGAAGTATCGGGTAGCTGCCCGTTTCCCGTCGTAGAAGGAGCCACCACGGGGATAGGCAACCAGCCACTGTTCGAGCCAGAGCCAGCCGACGACGATATGCCCGCTGGCTTCGAGATAGGCGGTGGACTCGGCCAGCATCGCCTGCAGATCTCCGAGGGTGGGCAGCGCTGTGGTGACTTCCACCAATCGATCGATCGCCGCATCGAGTTGAGCGGCGTAGCCTTCCGCGCGTACCGATCCGGTGGCGCGGGCGCGGGCAGTCGTGGAACGCATCCGCATCACCAACAGCTGGAGGGCCGCGCCGGCGTCGAGCAAGATCTTGCGTCCCAGCAGATCCATCCCTTGGATACCGTGGGTGCCTTCGTGGATGGCATTGAGGCGATTGTCGCGATAGTGCTGCTCGATATCATGGTCGCGGGTATATCCGGCGCCGCCGAGCACTTGAATGGCCAGATCGTTGGCATGCAAACACCATTGGGACGGCCAGCTCTTCGCGATCGGTGTCAGGACCGCCAGGAGCTGTGTGGCGTCGTTGCGTTGCTGGTAGTCGGCGAGGGAAGCAATGTCGTCGACCAAGCGCGCGCAATACAGTTCGAGCGCGAGGGCGCCTTCCACGTAGGACTTCTGTGCGAGCAGCATCCGTCGCACGTCGGGGTGATCGACCAGTGGCACCGGGCCGTCGTCGGGCAGTGCGCCGACAGCGCGGCCTTGGATCCGGTCGCGGGCGTAGGCAAGTGATTTGAGATAGCCGGTGTATCCGAGGGCGGTCGCGCACAGTCCGACACCGATACGCGCTTCGTTCATCATCGAGAACATCACCGACATGCCTCGGTGCAGGCCGCCGACGAGATAGCCGATCGCGCCGGGGACGCCGCCCGGTCGATGGGCACCGTCACCGAACACCGGCGCGGTATTGACCGTACCCCGGTAGCCCATCTTGTGATTGATACCGGCCAGGACGACGTCGTTGCGTTCCCCGCGTTCGCCGTGTTCATCGAGCAAGTATTTGGGCACGAGGAACAGTGAGATACCGCGGGTGCCGGCCGGGGCGTTCGGTGTGCGCGCCAACACCAGGTGCACGATGTTCTCGGAGAGGTCGTGATCACCGCCCGAAATCCACATCTTGCGTCCGAACAAGCGGTAACTGCCGTCGGGTTGTGGTTCTGCGCGGGTGGTGATGTCGGCCAGGCTGGAGCCGGCGTGAGGCTCCGACAGCGCCATCGTGCCGAAGAAGCGGCCGGCGAGCATGGGGTCGAGATAGCGGTGCAGGTGTTCTCCGCTGCCGTGGCGGGCGAGGAGATTGACCGCCCCCAATGTCAGCAACGCGTAGCTGGTTGTGGCGGCGTTGGCGGCGTTGAACCAGGCCGTGCACGCCGCGAACACCGAATAGGGAAGTCCCATGCCGCCCAGGGATTCCGGTAGTGCCGCGGTTTGGAAGCCGGCGTCGGTATAGGCGCGCAACGCCTTGGCGACCTCGGGAATGACCTCTACCTTGTTCCCGTCGAATGTGGGTTCGGCGAGATCGGCTGCGCGGTTGTGGGGAGCGAACAGCTGCGTGGCCATCTGTTCGGCCAGCGCGAGCGCGTCGTCGACGGTGCCGCGTGAGTGAGCGGCGTAGAGGCCACGGTGGAAAAGGTCTTCGGTGTCGAGCCATTCGTGGAGCAAGAAGTCGAGATCGCGGCGGGACAGGACAGTATCGGGCATCAGGAGCTCTTTCTCGTCAGTGTGCGTAGGCCGACGGGCGGGCGAACGGTGCGGCACCGGTTTGCGCGCTGCCTCTCTCAGCGCATCGCGGGCGCGGGCGCGCCGTAGAGGGCTTCCAGGTCGGGCCGATACTTTTCGAGGATGACGGGTCGTTTGAGCGACATCTTCGGCGTGAGTTCGCCGCTTTGCTGGGACCATTCGGCATCGAGGATGCGGAACTTCTTGATCTGTTCGGCCTGAGAAACCTGTGTGTTGGCCTCCGCGACGGCGGCATCGATCTCTGCATACAGCGCGGGGTGGGTGATGAGTTCGGTGACGGAGGTGTCTGCGGGGAGATGATGGCGTTCGCGCCAGCCGGGAAGTACTTCGTGATCGAGGGTGATCAGGGCTGCGATGAAGGGTTGCGCGTCGCCGACCAGCATGGCTTGGCTGATCAGGGGATGGGAGCGCAGAGCGTCCTCCAGCGGTGCGGGCGAGACGTTCTTTCCGCCGGCTGTGACGATGATTTCCTTCTTACGACCGGTGATCGTGACGTACCCGTCATCATCGATGCTGGCCAGATCACCCGTGCAGAACCATCCGTTGACGAACTGCTCGGCGGTGGCCTTCTCGTTGTTCCAGTATCCGGCGAACACTACCGGGCCGCGGACCAACAGCTCGCCGTCCTCGGCCAGCGCTACGGTGTGCCCGGCCAAGGGACGGCCGACGCTGCCGATGCGCTGGGTGTGCGGCTGGGTGCCGTTGAGGGTGATCGCCGCGGTGGTTTCGGTCAGTCCGTAGCCCTCGGTGACGTTGACTCCGACTCCTCGGAAATAGTGAGCGAGCCGCGCGCCAAGCGGGGCCCCGCCGGACACGACGTGATCACACTGACCGCCGAGTACGGCACGCAATTTCCGGTAGACCAGCCGATCGAACAGGGCGCGTTGAATTCGCAGCCAGAGGCTGGGTCCGCCGGCGTCCAGGGCTTGGCTGTAGGCGATGGCGGCAGCGGTGGCGCGGTCGAACAACGCGCCGCGGCCGTTGTCGTCGGCGAGCTGTTTGGCTGTGTTGTACAACTTTTCGAAGACGCGAGGTACGGCCACCACTCCGGTGGGGCGCACCTCACCGAAGATCGCGCTCAGGCGGGTCCAATCGCTGGTGTGGGCGACGACGACGCGTTCTTCGAAGGCAGCCAAGGAGACCGTATGGGCCAGAATATGGGCCATCGGCAGAAACATCACCGTTCGCGCGCCGGGGGTGTTGAGCTCGGGAACCCGTTCTTTGGCCGCTGCCGACATCGCGGTGAGGTTTCCGTGGGTGAGCGGGACGCCTTTGGGCAGGCCGGTCGTGCCGGAGGTGTAGATCAGTGCCGCCGGGGTCGCCGAGTTGATCTTCTGTCGGCGCGAACGGAGATCCTCGTCAGGGATCCTGACGCCCAGACGTGACAGATAGGCGACGGCTCCGTCCTCGATCTGCAAGATTTGAGGTCTCGGAGTCGCGGACATTTCTGCCAGGGTGCGCTGCTCGCGGTTCTGTACGATCAACGCAGTGGCACCGGAGTCTTGCAGAATCCAACCGATCTGACCGGCCGCCGAGGTGGGGTACACCGAGACGGTGACCGCACCGGCGCGCCAGATCGCGTAGTCGAACAGGATCCATTCGTAGCTGGTATCGGCCATCAAGGCGACGCGATCCCCGCTGCCGACGCCGAGTGCGATCAAGCCTTTGGCGAGAGCGGCGACCTGATCTGCGAACATCGAGCAGGTGATCTCGCTCCAACCGGCTTTGGCTTCGGGCACAAGGAAGCACACGGTGTCGGGATAGGCGCGGCCGTTTCGCTCGACGGCATCGGCCATGCTGGCTTCCGAGTTCAGGGTGTAGGTAGCGGGCACAGTGAATTCACGCATGAGGCAGTAGCTTTCAGGGTTGACGGGTAGCGGGGACAAGCGCTGTCTTCGGTGTCTTCATGCTGAGGGCGTGATCGTGTTCGACTGTCGCGCTCGCCCCGAATAGCCCCGCTGCTGCCACCGCGAGGGCAGAGGGAACCACTGCCAGCAAGGCGAAGCGCAATCCGATGGTGTCGTCGCCGAACTGGTCGGATAGGGCGCCGACCACGACAGGCCCGAGCGCACCGCCGAGGAGATAGAACGCGGCGAACAACACAGCGATTCCGGTGGCGCGCAGTCGGGGCTCGATGACGTCGGCGACCGCGGGATAGGCGGCCACGTAGAACGCGAACTGCAGGAACCAGGCGACGGAGAAGATGAGAACGAACGCGCTGGTGGCGGTGTGGGGGAGCGTCAACGCCCAGAACGTCAGCGGCACCGAAGCAGCGAGACTGACCGAGGCGTAGGTCAAACGCAATCGGCGGGAACGCCGAGCAGCGCGTTCGGCGACGATACCGGCGAAGAGCAGACCGAGAATTCCGGAAAGGCCCAGCACAATCCCGGCGTTGGTGGCAGCGCGAACCAGCGAGAGTTCGAAATAGCGCTGAAACAACGGGACCAGGAAGGTGGCTACCGCGTACGCCGCGATCTGCAAGCCGATTCCGCTGAGGATCAGCCACCACATCGTGGGAATCCGCAGCACCACACGGATCGGCTGGTGGACGGGGGAGATGGTGGTGGGACGTTCCTCGGAAGCGCCGCGCTCGGGTTCCTTGATGAACATCATCGCGACCGCGACCAGGAAGCCGGGGACGGCGGCGATGACAAACGGTGCACGCCAGCTGCCGAAGGCGTCTGCGATGGCACCGGTGGTGAAGAACGCCAGCGTGAGTCCCAGCGGTTGCCCGAACTGGAAGACAGCGATGGCACGTGAGCGTTTTGCGGCGGGAAACAGATCGGCGAGCAGAGAGTTCGCGGCGGGAGCATAGGATGCTTCGCCGACGCCGACCGCCAGACGGAAGATCAGAAGCGACGCGAAGCTCCACGCGCCGCCGCCGGCGGCGGTGAAGATGCTCCATACCAGCAGGCCGACGGCCATGATCGTGCGGCGAGATCCTCGGTCGGCCATGCGGCCCACGGCGATACCGGCCACTGCGTACACGACCGTGAACGCTCCGCTGAGCACTCCGATAGCGAGGTCGGAGAGACCGAACTCGTCCTTGATCGGCTCGATCACGATTGCCGGAACCGCGCGGTCATAGAAGTTGAGCAGGTTGGCCAGCGTGAGCACGCAGACGATGCGCCACGCGTTGGGGGCCTGGTGTGCGGTCAGCACGCCGGCCCGATTCTTCTGGTCGGTCACATCAGTCCTTCGCGGTTGCCCTGGGTGGAAAACGAGGCCGCCCGTGGGAAATTCGTTCGCTGCGCTCGAGGTGGTCGCATGCGAGGGTCTCGTCAAGAACGGCTCGTCGTCCGGCGAGAGAAGCTGCAGAAATGGCTGGGCAGCAGCGTATTTCGATGACGTGGGTCCTGGATCCCGGTCGGCAGGTCTTGCCGAGAAACCGATCTCGATCCCGCCGGACCCCGCAGGGGGCGCCATACGCCGCTACCGGCTGGATAACACGCTCCACGTTGCGCTGCCGCCACCATCCCGACGCGGGTGCGCACCATAGACCAGGTCGTGAAACGCCCGCGCGATCTCCAACCCAGAATCCGGCCGGTCATCGGCCTGTCGGCCGGCAGCGGCGCGTATCCGGGCGAGGACGTTACCTACCGCACGGCTCGATACATCGGCTCTAGCCCATGCCCTAGCAGGTTGCGCGGCGGAAATGCCCGCACGAAGGAACATCATTGTTTCTCCCGTCGTTGGTGCGCTCCTGCAATGCCGTCGCTGCCGAAAATCGCGCGCGACCAGGATGTAGCGGAGTCTGGCTGCGACAAAGGCCAAGGCAAGGTCGACTAATTACTTCGGCGTACCGGGTGTTCGCTTGGTTGAGACCGGGCTCGTCCATTCTGTGATCTCCATCGCTGTGAGCCAAGGTCGATTTGCACCGAATAACCATGGAAGTGCGACAATGTGCAACACCATCAATCGGTTACTCTCAGCCGGTGACCTACGAGCGCCCTTCTCCTCGGGTTCAAGAATTGGTGCGGAAGGCCGCCGAGCGCGTTTTGGAGGCCCCGTCTCAATGGTTTGCCGAGGTCGACGCCGCCACGCTGGCAGGCCACGCGCTGCGACAGATCGCCGATGACCCGGTCCTTGCCGCAGGTGTCCGGCGTAGTAACCGATCCAACATCATGTTCTGGGCGGCGGCGAACTTGCGCGCACCTGGTGCGCCCGTGCCGCCTAACAACGCCGAGGTGTCCCTGGCTGTGGGCCGTGATCTGCTTCAGCGCGGGTTCGAAGAGCTGACGCTGGATGCCTACCGGGCCGGCGAGAGCGCGGCCACCCGTATCTGGGTGCGTCTTGCCTGCTCACTGACAGACGACACGACCGAACTGGCCGAGATGCTCGAGGTGTCCCTGCGCTCGATCAGCGCCTTCACCGACGACACGGCCAGCTCCATCGCGGCGCGCCTGAGAGCCGAACGGGCCGAAATGAGCCTGGGGTCGCGGGCCGAACGCCGCGAGTTGGTGACGATGCTGCTGGAGGGCGCGCCCATATCCCACGACCGTACCGAGATGCGGCTGGGGTATGCCCTCGACCGGCTTCACACCGCGGCGATCGTATGGAGCACCGACCCAGCTGCGGACCTGCGCGAACTCGACGCTGCCGTCGAGACGGTGGCCGAGGCCGCCCGCGAAGCGGCCCCGCTTCGTGTACTGGCCAGTGCCGCGTGCCGCTGGGTGTGGGTGCACGGTGAACCCGATGTTGACCTGTTGCGTGCCCAGCTTGCGCATCTTGCTTCGGTGCGGGTAGCTGTCGGCACGACTGCCCAGGGTGTCGACGGTTTCCGGCGTAGCCATCTCGACGCCCTGGCGACTCAGCAGCTGCTTTCGCGTCTGGCTCCCGAGCAGCGAATGGCGACCTTCGACGAAATCGAGCTCATCGCGCTGATGACCCGTGACGTCGAGGGCGCAGATCGCTTCGTCAACCGCGTACTGGGCCCCTTGGCGGCGGCTCCCGCCGAGGTCATCGACACTGTACGAGGGTTCATCGCCGAGCAAGGCAACGCGTCACGGACTGCGGAGCGTCTGTTCACCCACCGCAATACCGTGCTACGGCGCCTGCAACGCGCCGACCAGCTGCTACCGCGAAAGCTGGCCGACCAGCCCATCGAGATCAGTGTCGCCCTACAGATCCTGTATTGGCGTGGCCGATGAACCAGCACATGACCGACGCCCGCTCCGGCTGGCGTCATGGATCAAATATTTGTCGCGCAGAATCAAGTTGAGCCTGCCGACGTGCTGAACACTGGAGGATCGGACGATGCGGCCGAGTTCGGAAAGACGACGGATTACGAACCCGAGGTCGTGGGAGGAATAGTGGAGATCTGCCGATCCCCAGTCGAGGCCGCCCTTATCCGCTCAGCGGCTCTACGGGGATTTCGAGCCACCGTCGCGGAAATGCAGGCGGACGCCGAACAGTTTGCGCGGTCGGTCGGAGTGCCCATTCCGGCTCTGGACGCCGACGAGATTCCTATTTCGCCCGTGAGTCTCGTTGAATTGTTGAATCACGCCGCCGCGATACTCGAATGTCCAGACCTCGGTCTGCGAATAGCAGGGCGACAAGATCTCAGCGCGCTGGGGTCGCTGGCCACCGCACTGCAATCATGTGCGACGTTGGGCGATGCGCTGGACTGCGCGACGCGGTATTTATTCGTCCATTCTCCGACGATCGCTCTGGCAGTCGTGCCCGACCCCTACGGTGCCGCCGGAGTGGAAGCGTTGCGGTACAGCATCCCGGCCAGAGGCCGCAACGACTCGCAGGCGATCGACCTCGGCCTAGGGGCCATTCATCGTTACGCCCTGGCGTTGGCGGGCGGCCGCTATGGACTGCGCTCGGTAGAGCTGCCGCACCGACCAGCGGCGCCACTGTCGTCCTACGAGGAATTTTTCCAGGCACCGGTCCGTTTCGGTTGCAGCGCAGCGCTCCTGCGGGTGCCATGCAGCCTGCGGCGTCAGCCCATACCCGGCGGCGGCAATCGGCACCTTCGCGAACTCGCCGAAGCCTTGCTCATCGAGCAGCTGCCCACGAACGCGAACGCAATCCTCGCGCCCCGAGTCCGAGCGGCGCTTCACCATGGTCTGGGCCGGACACCGGTCGATATCGCGACAATCGCCTCCAGATTGAGTGTGACCCCGCGAACCCTGCAACGACGTTTGGCCGAGGAGGGTACCAGCTTCAGCGTCATTCTCGACGATGTCCGCCGCCACACCGCCGCCCGCTACCTCACCGACACGACAATGGCACTCTCGGACGTCGCAACCCGGCTGGGCTTGGCCGAACAATCGATCCTCACCAGGTACTCCAAGCGGTGGTGGGGAGTTACTCCAACCACGCTGCGACGCCACGGGACGCTGCCCCGGTCTCGAACGTGACAAGCCCTCTCTACGCACCAATACGCCATCCCCGGCCAGGGTCATGGCCCGCCTCGCCTGAAAGCCGATGGATCGGGGAGGCTGCTTGCGAGACGCGCGCCGAGCTCGAACCCTGCATCAACAGTGCAGGGCCACACCGCTTTTCCGCACGACAACTCGACAGACACTGCGGCCGTCGGCGGCGTGGCGGCGCGATCGCCGTTCCCAGCGCCGATGTCAACCGTCCCAGGCGGTGCGCGCGATCTTCAAGTCGTCCTGCTCAGCGCCCAGACAGAGGCGAAGCTGGTCGGGCGCAACCAGTCCCGGCGGTCGCTGCAGAGGCGATGCTCACCTCAGATCTCCAGCCGACCAGCGTGAGTCGAGCCAACCGCCTCGGGCACCCGGCAGGCATACAGCCGACCGCGCGACCACGCGGCACGGCGGAGGCAAAGCGAGCGATCAATGCCGATGCGAGCGAGACGAGTCCCGTCCTCGCGCGACAGTGCCCAGCCAATCAGAATCTCGCCGAGACCGGCTCGATGAGCCGTAATCGAAAACCAGATAGATCGATCTGCGAAAGGAGCCCCGATGTCCGTGGCCGATCCTTCGCATGTGGCCGTGCGCCCAGCGATTCATACAATCACTGCTGCACTCAAGGATGTGCGGACCCTGGCACGCCAGATGGTCGGCCACTTCCTCCAGACCGTCTTTCCTTGGAGCGCACTGCCACACGAGACAGTGCGGGGTGATCTCACGGACAACACTCGACTGTGTTTGGAACTCGCCGTGACGATGCTCGAAGAGAGCGACACTGCGGAGCTACGACCGCACCTCGAGGCCGCAGCAGCAGGCTGGGCGCGAGACGGTGTATCCATCGACGTCGTACAGCACGCAGTACACGAGGGTGCCAAGCTCGGTTTCGACCTACTCGTCGACGAGGTGGCCTCCATGGATTCCCACACGGTACAGCTGATCAGCCGTCGGCTCCTCGAGATCGTGGACATGCTCACAACCACAATCTCGCGCGCCTACGTCGGGGAGTTGGAAGCGGTTGCCAGCCAACACCACAGCGCCACCCAGACGTTGACCACCGCGCTGCTGGCTGGGCAGTCCAGCACGACTATCGCGCGCGGATGCGGAATCGAACTCTCGGACTCCTATCAGGTATTGGCAATTCAGATAGCTGCCGATCCGCAAGAGCAAGACCGCGCGATGGGCAGCTCGATTGCAGCGCGAGGCACACTACGTCGACTCCGATCGGTTCTGGCAACCCGGTTCGGCTCGTCGAGTCTGTACCTGCTCAGTGTCCAGGGCGGCACGATTCTGCTGCCCAGCGACTTGATCGGATTCGGCGACCTCGACCTTTTGATCGATCAGCTCGCCCAGGCGGCAGAGGCTCCCCTGTCCGCGGTAGTGGTGTCGGCCGGCGTCGATGAGATCCCGGAGGCAGCCGAGCGTGCCCACGCGACACTCGACATCGTCGCGCGGCTCCACGGAACTCCGAAGCTCCACTATTTCGACGATTTGGTCCTCGAGTATCAGTTGACTCGTCCAGGCCCCGCGCGAGATCAGCTCGCCACGCTGTTGGATCCCCTCGACGCCTACCCCGACCTCCTTGAAACCCTGCAATGCCACATCGGGAACAACCTCAATCGTGGAAAGACCGCGCGGCAGCTGTATACCCACGTCAACACGATCGATCACCGAATGCGGCGCATCGGAGATCTCGTCGGACTCGATACCAGCCCCGCGGGTGTGTGGTACATGCGAGCAGCGTTGGTGGCCCGCAGCTATCGACGCCACCCCGGCGTGCAGGCTCCCAAGTACCCCTACCCTGATCCCCGTGCCCGCACACGCTCAACACTGGAGATGGTGGAGCCCACGCGGGTCGAGAAGTCGCGGTCTGCCGCACGAAAGCCGTTGTGAGAGTTGTCGCCCTAACGGTCTTCCCACCGGTCGTCATCCCAGCGGTCATCGTCGGTCCCGCCGAACACCCGGTCCACTTCGGCATCTGTGGCATCGGTCTCGCCGAGATCGAGCTGGTGCACAGCCGCGAGGCTCAGGTCTTCCTCGTCCTCCAGCAGTAGGTCGCAGACAGCGCAGTGGAACGCTGTCGGGATCGCGGTCTGCTCCACGAAATATGCCACCGAGTGAGGAGAGTCGCTCGTATCGACTTGCACTGCCCCTCGTTCGATGTCGTAGAGGACCCACCCCAGGCTGCCGCACGCTGGGCACCTGTGATGGCGGGAGGTTTGATCGTGCTCGACCCGCGGAAATGAATCCACCTGCTCGATGATGCGAATGGTGTCGGCGGCGGTAGGCAGTGTCCACCGCGCCGCGAAGGTCTTCTTCGCCACCACGATGGCCTGCTGAAACGCGGACAGGATGCGCACCTTCCGCAGGCGCAGGATCTCGTCTGCACGCTCGAGGTATTCGTCGGTCCAGAACGAAGCCCAGTCCCCTTGCTGACCGAGTTCGCTCTGAAGCTGGGTCATGATGTCGATGAAGCGGACCAGCTCGGCTACGGCCAGTTCATTCGCTTCCTCACGCGCAAAGCCCATGTGCACAGCCGAATCCCGCACTCTTACGGGCTCGGTCAGCAGCGTGGGTTTCAACAACTTCCACGCCGGAAGCCCCCATGCTTTCGCCATCTTCGTCAGCGCGTCGAGCGCTTCGCCGGCTCCCACGGTCTTCATATCCGGCAATGTCAGCGTCGGGTCGAGCGGTCTTCCGGCGAGGGTAAGAGCCGTCTGGGAGTCCGACTGCTTGGCTCGGAGCAGCGCGATATCGACGGAGGCCAGAATCGCCTTGAGCATGAGTTCGGCCGCGACCCCGATCGAGGTGGCCTGGTCGAGCAGATCGAGCGGTCCGGTGGACCCCAGAAGGTCCAAAGCCCGGCGGGCATGGATGCGGGCTGTATCCGAGAGCGCTTGCGGGAGATCGGAATAGACGGTGTCACCGACTGCCATCGGCCAACCGAACTGCAGTGCCATCGTGAGCTTCTCCGTATCGGGACCAAGACGTTTGTGCCTGCCCAGGTCGCAGATAGCCTGGCGCGTTGGCTAGTTCACCAGATTCCCATCGGTCGGCGATAGCTATTTTCTGCCGGATGATCTGTGTCCGCTGAGCCGTCGCGGGGAGGCAGCAGCCGAGGCTGGCTGGCGTCGTCAGGTGACTGGATCACAGTCGACATCGAGTTCTCTATTTTCCTGGTGTATTGCCTGGAACGGCATCGGCATCGACACCTCGGAGCCGTGATGCGCAGATCGTCCGGGTTGGAGCTTGCATGGCGGCTGGCGGTGGCCGGGACGGACGGCGACCGAGCGGCGTGGTTTCTGGACGGGGCGGCTAGCTGTTGGCGGCGGTGTAGGCGGCTGCGAGATGTGACGGAACGCGTCCGCGGCTGGCGACGGCGTGGCCGTGTTCGCGCGCCCAGGCGCGGACGACTGCGGCGTGGACGCGGTCGAGGTCCGAGTGGTTGGCCTTTGTGCGGGGTGATCGGCCGACTTTGCGCGCAAATGGGGTCCACTGCTCGAAGAATGCGCGAAGCTGCTTGGCGTTGAGCGACGACAGGTCTATCTCGTATGCGGCACCCTCCAGGGCGAACGACACGGTTTCTTCTGCCGGGGATCGGCCATCATGGTCATCGACTACGGTGACAACGACTTTGCGTGCCATGTTGAATGCCCTCCGGAGTCGGCGAGACGAATACCGGCGAACGGTAGCCGACTGCGTGCTTGTGAGCGCTAGCTGGGTCCGTTGTCGCATGCCGAGCCGAGCGCCGCTCACCCCGGACGGGTTGCCTGCACCGAAACCGAACCGGCCGACGATGTCGGCTCTGGTCTGCCTCGGTTCGATGTACTCGGTGTCTACCTATGCCGACCTGGGAGATACGGTGCGCCGGGGGCTGAACGGCCGTGACCGATCCTGTCGGTGGGCGATCGGTTGGCTCGCCGTTCTCGACAAACGCCAAGCCGATGGCGTAGACCGTCAACAACGTGACGCTATAAGTCAAGCGCCCTCGGGCGTGCCCATGCAGACTGAGCGTGATCGGCCCGTAGACCTCACCCGTTGCCTCCATTCCCGCGAGGAATTCGTCCACCCTCGCATCGGGGAGGTGATCGTGGTGGAGCCGGAAGGCACACCCACCCTGTTAGGGGGCTCCCGCGGTTGGGCGGAAGCCGTGTGTGCCGGCGGCTCGACAATGGAGGTCGGACACGCGCTCGCGTGTCCGACCTCCCTTCGAAGACGAATGAGTGGTTCCGACTTCAGAATTCGGCCAACGCCAAGCCGGTGAGTGCGCCTCCCGGCCGCGCGATCACCGTGTGTGTGCCGGCGATGAGGTCGACGAGCCGGACGGCGCCCCCGAGATCGCTGACGTAGAACTGCGTGGCGCTGACCGCCGCGAGTCCGATCGCTTCATGAAACCCGCGAGCCAGAACCTCCACAGGGCCGGGCTCGGGGACCAGCGCGCCGCGGTTGAGGGTGTTGCCGTCAGGTTCGCCGCCGCGGTCGGTCCAGAGCAACTTTCCGTTCGCGGCGTCCAGTTCCAGATCGATTGGCTCGGGTAGGTCCTGCCACAACAGTTCGATGTCCTCGCGAGCGTAGGGATCTGCGCCTGTTGGAAGATCCAGCGGTACTCGAAAGATTCGGCCGTCCCCAGCTTTGGGTGCGCCCTTCTGTGTCCAATACAGCAGTCGCTGTACGGGATCTAAAGAGATCCCGACCGGCCAGTTGCGTACGATCCGGGCATCGTCGGGGCCTCGGCCGGTCACAACCAGGGGATGAAGATCGGCGCCGGAGAGATCACAGGTCAGTACTTGCATGCCTTCGCGGTCACACCAGTACAACCGACCGGCGGCGAAGTCCGCCGTGATTTGCTTACCGGTGGTGAAAGCCCCCTGCGTCACGATGGTCGTGCGGTTGCGACCGTCGAAGTCGACGCGTTCGATCATTCCGTTGCGGTCGAAGAACGTCAGCTCACGGCCGGAGGGAGGATGTTGGTCGGGCACACCCATGCTGGTCCAGTAGATGTGACCGTTGTCCTGGTCGACAACGATGCCATCGGGCGCTGCGTTGAGGTCCTGGACGATGGTCCGTACCCGGCGGCTGTCCAGGGTGACCGCGTATATGGCGCCCGCTTGGAGACCGAGCGCGAGTAGCTCAGTGGCCATGATCCACCGACTCTATTCCTGGTCGCGGTCGGGGTAGTCGTCGTAGAAGCCGGCGCCCGATTTCAGGCCCTTGCGGCCCTTGGCGATGTAGTCCTCCAGGACCGTCTGTGGGCCGTGAGGAAGGCTGGGATTGTCTTGGGCGTAATGCTTTTCGATATCCAAGACGACGTCCAGGCCCACAACATCCATCATCCGGAAGGGGCCGGCCGCGGTACCGAAGTTCAACGTGTACATGGTGTCGATGTCTTGGGGAGTGGACACACCCTCGTGGACAACTTCGAGTGCTTCGCGCTTGATCGCGGCCCAGATGCGATTGAGAATGAACCCGGTGCTTTCCTTATGGCAGAGGAAGGGGTGCAGACCGAAGTCAGGAAAGCTTTTCAAGACGAAATCGATGACCTCCTGCGCGGTGTTGCCGTTCGACATCACATCGAGCACTGTCGAGGAGGGCGGCATATAGAAGTGCGTGTTGAGCATCCGGTCGCTGGTTCTGAGCCCCTCGGTGAACAGCCGACTGGCGTACGAGGAGGAATTGGAGGAGACGACCGCATCCGACGGGCAATCACGGTCGAGTTGGGCGAAGATCGACTTCTTCAACTCCAGTCGTTCGGGGACGGCTTCGACCACCAGCCAGGTGTCGGCCACCGCTTGGCTCTGCTCGGGCTCGTAGGTCACCTCGCCCGGCACCCCGTCGTCGACGCTCGACGTGACTTCCGCCAATTGGCCCATTGCGAAATCCACTGCGGCCTTGCCCTGGGCAGCATCGGGATCGGTGATGCGCACCGTACCGCCCCGAGTGGCGAACATCAGGGCGATCCGCCGCCCGAGTGTTCCCGCGCCGACAACGGCGACAGGCCGAGTACGGTAGTCCTCTGGAATTGCGGCCACTATCCACCCCTCGGTGAGTGCGTGTTGTTTGCCTACGTCGCGCAACCTGAATGGAGTGAGCCCGCGGCGTACATCGCCTGGAAGCCTAGCCGTAGGATTCTCGAATCCGAGCCCCTACAGCCGAGAGTTACTCAACCGCAAACTTAGATAGCTCGAGATGATATCTGTCGAGTGGACGAAACCGGGTGCGATCTGAGCGGTCGGGTAGCGCGTTCATGATCGCGCCCCGTTGATCAGCGCCGCCATTCGGGTCAGTGCCCGTCGGGATTCGGGCAGCCAGACCAGCGCGGGGAAAACATGGAAACCGCCTGGATAGCAGGCGACGCTCAGGGGCCACGCGCGTTCACGGGCGCGTGCGGCCAGCAACCGCGCATCCGGATGGAACAGATCCCGGGTTCCGATAATGATCTCGACCGGGGGAGAATCTGTGTAGTCGAGATGAACTGGGCTGTACTCGGGCTCGGTGGGGTCGGACTCGCCCGTCCACCATCTGGCCGCTACGCGCAGGCCGCCGGCATCGAGCATCGGATCGGAGGGGGCGACGGAGGGAATGTCCGGGTTGGACAGTGTCAGGTCCAGCCATGGGGAGATGACCACGACTCGTGCGGGCGGGATGAGGCCGGAGTCCGCCCACTGCTGGGTCAGGCTCAACGCCAGGTTGCCGCCCGCCGAGTCACCCATGACCACCACGGGCGTTCCGGTTTCGGACAGGGTCCTGTAGAGCGTCGTCGCGAGTTTCCATGCCGCGTCCGGCGTATGGTCGGGAGCGAGACCGTAGGCGGCGACGACAACAGGCGCGCCCGTGCGCCGCACGAGTTGGTGGATCAGTCGCCAGTGTGAGCGCGTGATCGGATGGATGAAGGCGCCGCCGGGCAGATACAGCACCTGCGCGCGCGACCTGGACCGTATATGCGGCTTCGGTCTGAGAAACCACACGGGCCGACCGTCGACGCGCTCACGTCGCACATCGACATCCCGCATTATTCGCCGCGGGGGCTCGGCGGGTCGGCGGCGGCGCAAAGCCGGCTGGTCGTGAACGTTGAGGTTGCGTAGATGAGCGCGCCTGCCGGTTATCCGGATCGCCCAGCACGCCAAGCGCATACCGATGCTCACGGTGTTCTCCGCAGCGAGTTATCAGTCCGCAACCCGTTTCCTGGGGTCATCGGCAGAGGATATGCCATAAACGGTTGGTAGCGTTTGACCGTAGACGTCCACCGTTCGACCAATTGCAACACAACCGGACTAATCGCGAGCGGCACCGCCGCTCGGGCCGCGAAGCGCGACCGGGCGCCTAGGTAGCGGATCGGCAGCGGCGAGTCGATGTGATCCCGCGCGGCCCCGAGCCATGCATCCGGGCCATGTCGTCGTGAGAACCTCGACCGAAGCCGAGGTCAGTGTCCACGCATTTCGACAGCCCAACACGGGCCGCCTTCCTCAGCCTGTTCGTGGTTGGGGGAAATCACGATGTCGCAAAAGGTTCAGTTACCAGGTAAGGGACGATCTCCCCCGAGGCTCGACCGTCGGGCTCGAGAATCCAGCCCATCCGCTTCTTAGCTTTCACGACGATCGATGTATCGAGTATCTCGCCTGCCGGCATCCGTGCTTCGAGCCATTCCTGGAACGACAGGATCTCGCTGATCGATTCGATCCAGATGGTGACGACGAAGTTGGCCCGGCCCGCTACCGACATGCAGGTCCGCAGGCGTGGCTCCCATCTCAACTGATCCAAAAGGTCTTGGCGGTCCGCGGCCGGAGCACGGCACCAGAATGTAGCCGTGACGGGCCAGCGCGTCATAGGCTGCGCGATTTCGCATCGGAACGATAGCGCTCGGGAACGCAGCAGCGCGCCCATGTGGCGACGGACGGTGGAGTCCGGTTTCCCGATCTGTTCGGCGACGGTCTTCGCGCTGGCACGGCCGTCGCGAACCAACGCCTCGGCGATCGGGAGCTCGGCCGGTGACAGTGCTCGCATGGCCGCGGTGCCGAGGTGGCTGAGACTCATATTCAGCCGACGCAGGCGCTCGATCTCCGCAGGGTCGAGAGCATTCAGCCGCCACCGGCTCGCCTCGACGTGAGAGCGGGTGACGATATGACTGGTTGTGTTCACCCCGCTCATAGTCGCGAGATCACCGTGCAGAAGTTGGCCGAAGTCCTCCAGGGAGGCGGCGATGACGGTGATCATCAGGCATCCGCGGGCGTAATAGGTGACATGGACGGCTCTGCGTTCGGCAGTCAACAGCCCAGCGATGTGGTCGAGCGTCGGGGTAGGCGCCTCGATCTCCAGCAGCGCAACGACGTGGTTGGGCATGGTCGCGGGGTGAGGATAGGCCGTGATCCAGGCGAGCCCCGACTCGGTCAGCCGGGCCCATCTCTTCGCCAGCGTGGTCGGCGTACTGCGCAGTATCGAGGCCAGCTCCGACCAGCTGCCGCGAGGACATATCTGCAGCGCATGGATGAGCGCCAGATCTTGCTCGTCGAGTGGTTGATGCACGAAATGTTGTCCCTGAGCCTAGATATTGATCGAATCCAAAAGTTTTCGCCGATTCTGCGGCGGCACGCTGAGACTGTACGCCACAGCACTATCGCCCGCGCGCACGAATCGGATACAGCCAATGAACCTGCTCGAAGATGCCCGAGAATTGACGGAGACCCTGGTGACCTTCCGCCATGACCTCCACCGCGAGCCGGAGACAGGTTTACATGTCCCTCGAACTCAGGAAAAGGTGCTCTCGGGCCTGGAGGATTTGCCTCTGCAGATCTCCACCGGGACTTCGACGACCTCTGTCACCGCGGTGCTGCGCGGAGGTGCGAAAAGCGACGACGCTCCGACGATCTTGCTACGCGCCGACATGGACGCGCTGCCGATCGCGGAGCAGACCGGACTCGATTTCGCTTCACGGAACGGAGCGATGCACGCCTGCGGCCACGACATGCACACCGCGGCCCTCGTGGGAGCGGCACGCCTGCTCGCCCACCACCGCGATCAACTCGCCGGTGATGTGGTCTTCATGTTTCAGCCCGGTGAAGAAGGGTGGAACGGAGCACGCATCATGCTCGAAGAGGGTGTCCTCGAAGCGTCGGGGCGGCGTGTGGACTACGCGTACGCGATGCACGTGATGTCCAATCGGGTCCCGTCCGGGTTGTTCGTCAGTCGTAAAGGGACGATCATGTCGGCTTCCCATCACCTCGATGTCACTGTTCTGGGGCAGGGCGGGCATGGCTCCGCACCCGACACCGCTCGAGATCCGATCGTCGCCACGGCGGAAATGATCATCTCGCTGCAGACTGCGGTCACACGCGAATTCGACATCTTCGACCCGGTCGTGGTCACAGTCGGCATGATCCGCGGCGGAGTCGCACGCAACGTGATCCCGGATACCGCCGGGTTCTCCGCGACAGTTCGATGCTTCACACCCGCGGCCACGGCGCGATTGGAGGCGGTGATACCCCGAGTATTGAAAGGCGTAGCGCTCGCACGCGGGGTGGAGGTCGATATCGACTTCCACAGGGAGTACCCGCCCACGAACAACAACGGTGCCGAGGTCGAGTTCGGCGGTAACGTCATTCGCGAATTGCTCGGCGAGGAGCGCTATTTCGAGGCCGAACACCCGAGTAACGGTTCGGAGGACTTCTCACAGGTACTCGATGCCGTGCCGGGAGCCTTCTTCGGTCTGGGCGCCTGTCCGCCAGAGCTGGACGCCACCGCGGTCCCGCAGAATCATTCCCCCCGCGCGATGTTCTCCGATCATGTTCTCCCCGAAGCCGCAGCGGTATACGCGGCCTTGGCGATCGAACGCGCGCGGGTGGCGCGATGACGGCGCACGCCCGGTCGACGAGCGGATCTCCGAACGATCGCGGCATCGCGGCTGGCTCAGGCAGTCGCAAGCCGTTGATAGCCGTGGGCGCCGGCAACGCCATCGAATGGTTCGACGTCAGCTGCTATGCCAGCTTCGCGGCATTCTTCGCTCCCCAATTCTTCCAGGGCCCGGACAAAGTAGCCAGCCTGCTGAGTACCTTCGGTGTTTTCGCCGTCGGCTTCATCGCCCGACCCATCGGTGGAATCGTCTTGGGGTGGCTCGCGGATCGAAGGGGACGGTCGTTCGCGATGCTGCTTTCGATCGGCCTGTCCTCCTTCGGAAGTCTTGTTATCGGGCTCGCTCCGGTGCAGGAATCGATCGGGGTGCTCGCCGCGGTGCTGCTGGTAGGCGCCCGTTTGATACAGGGCTTTGCTCACGGCGGGGAAATGCCGGCGTCGCAGACCTACATCGCCGAGGTAGCGCCCACTCACCGGCGCGGGATGTGGTCGAGCTTGACCTATATCTCAGGCACCGTGGGAATCATCGCCGCGGCATTGCTCGGAGCAGCGCTTACCACCGTTCTCGGCGAGGACCAGATGTCAGATTTCGGGTGGCGTATCCCGTTCCTGCTCGGCGCGGCGCTGGGCGGAGTCGCTTTTTACCTGCGCACCAATCTAGCCGAGCCCGTTGCCTTCACGAGTCGACCGGAAAGCGTCGAAAGCGAGACACGAGGTACTTTGGGGCGCAATCTATATCGCCATCGCCGCACTCTGGCAATTGTTGTTGCGCTGACTGCCGGTGCGACAGCGGTGTACTACTCGTGGGGCGTTTCAGCCCCTGCGTACGCCATGAGCGCATATGGTGTGCCGGCGGCGGGGGCGATGTGGGCTGGAGCATTAGCCAAGGTCGTGTTTCTGGTCGCCTTACCGTTGTGGGGCCTGCACTCGGATCTCGTCGGCCGCAAACCGGCACTGGTGAAGGCGACCGTCGCGCTGACGCTTCTGTTGTTTCCGCTCGCATGGATTTTGCAGGGCGGGCAGTCGTGGCAACTATTTCTCACGATGGGTGTCGCTCTTGTGTTCATTGCGGCGGCCAACGCGATCGGGCCCGCGCTGTTCGCTGAGATGCTTCCGACCGAGGTTCGAGCGGTCGGCATCGGACTCCCGATGTCGCTGGGAGTCGCGATCTTCGGAGGCACCGCGCCATTTCTCCAGACACTGGCAACGAGCCGCGGCGTTCCGGGTTTGTTCACCGCCTACACGGTGCTGCTGCTCTGCGTCTCGTTGGTCACCCTGGTGTTCTTTGTTCGTGAGACCAACGGCCGCGACCTTTCCGGTTGACACGGCATCGCCCGATCGGGTGGGGCCCGACTCCGTGCGAACTGGACTCCACCCGATGCTGTCGACCTCCTCGGCCGGGCGCAACGCCCTTCGGACCCGCGGTCCCCGCCGCCGTTACGATGTGGCCGAGAGCCGTTGCGGCAGCATCGCGCGAGTGCCTCATCGCAGGTCGCCGCAGTAGACGGTCGAGCCCTTCACCCGGTCGAGCGCTCGTCCACCTGCTCTGGGCCGAATCCCCTGATGATCTCGGTGGCCGTCCTTGCTAATGAAGCGTGGACACTCCGCCGTCGACAGGGATTACCGCCCCAGTGATGTACGCGCTGGCACGGGCGGACAGAAACACCGACAGCCCCGCGATGTCTTCAGGGCGACCGATGCGACCCAGCGGCAGGTGCGCGCCGATCGACTCTGCTCCGCCGGCAAGCAGCCCGGATGTCATCTTCGATTCGAACAACCCTGGCGCGATGGCGTTGACCAGGACATCAGGGGCGAATTCGGCGGCCAGATGGCGGGTGAGCATGTGTACCGCAGACTTGGAGGCGGTGTAGGAGAAGTTGTTCATTCCCCGGACCGGGGGCCGCAGTCCGTCGATACTGCCGGTATTGATCACCCGTGCAGGATCCTCGGGAGTCGAGGCCGCGCGCAGCAGAGGCAGCAGCGCCCGCGTGAGCAGGAACACCCCCTTCACATTGACGGAATACACTTTGTCCCAGGCGGATTCCGGAAATTCCTCCAGCGGTGCACCCCAGGTCGCGCCCGCGTTGTTGAACAGCAGATGCAGAGCTTCCTCCTGACCGGCCAGGTGCGACGCCAGTACCTCCACGCCGGTGGAACTGCTCAGATCCGCGGTCACGGTTTCGACTGCTCCCAACGGCCGCAGTTGCTCGGCGGCTGCTTCGAGTTCCGCGGTCTTGCGACTGGCGAGGTAGACCTTGGCCGCCCCCGCTTCCAGCAGTCCACGAGCGATCATGACGCCGATACCGCGCCCCCCGCCGGTGACAACTGCGACTTTGCCTTCGAGATCGAACAACTCTGTACCCATGGCGGATGACTCCAGTTCTGTCTGATTCGGCCCTGCCAGAAGCGGGTGGGCCATCGAATGCGCCTCGCTGTGGGCGCGATCGAGCGGATCGCGGACTCGTGCCGCACGCGCCAGCAAACCACAGCAGTCTGCGTTGCGCCAGCGCTCGACTCACCGTACTTCCCCCGCGCCTGGGAGTGGACCGGGATGCGAGTGAGGTCGAGAGAGTTGACCCGGAACCAAACCGACTAGACGAATCAATCGCTGTAACAGCAGGTTTCGTCAGGTCAGCTTTCCGGGTGCCGTGAAGCGAGCTGACTGGTCGTTGGGGGACGCGATCGCTAGGTCAGAATAAGCGTCAGGATCTCGAGGGCATCGTCGGTCCGCACATCGAGATCGGCGATCGAATCGTTGTAGGCGAACCCCTCGAGCAAACGCACGGTCGCGTAGGCCAGCAGGCCGGATTCGGCCCGCAGCTCGAGTCCGGCGCGCTCGGCCTCCTCCTGGAGCAGGCGTTCGACCTTTGCGACGAGTCGCTGCTGATATGGGCCGCTGGTCAGCAATCGCAGGGCGAAGTGTGTTTCGTTCCGAAGGAAAGCAGCGAGCGGCGCGAAGGATGTGAGCACTTGCAAGTAGGAGCGGGCGGTACCGAGAAGCCGGGCGACGCCCTCGAGGTCGGCATTCGTAGTCCATGCGGCCTCGACCGCGGCGTCGGTGAAACTCCAGATGACGTCGATGATCAGTTGCTCGCGCCCGCCACTCCAGCGGTATAGCGTCGTTCGCCCGACCTCGAGGTGAGCGGCGAGCCGGCGCATGTCGAGCTTTTCGGAAGCCAGAAACACCTGCCTGGCGGCATGGAACGCGGCCGCCGGTGTGGATCGGCCGGGCGTTCGCATCTCACGGAGTTCAGATGCCGCGCGGTAGGCCAGGGAGGTTGCCGGCCAGTTCATCTCGCCCGCAGCCACAGGTGCAATCTACACCAGGATGAGGACACTTCGCACCTATGCCCTTGCCGGTACATATCGCTGATGTGTACCGTCTGGGCAGTTCGACGACGACAGGACAAATGGATGCGCGAGGCTTCGCAACGCGGCGGTGCCAGCCACTCGACGACAGGGCTCGAGGCGGCCGCCGCCGCAACCGCTCGCCGGCATTCTGCGGTGACGTTCGGTAGCCAAGGATTGCAGGCCGGGTCTGGGGTCGGTGATTGCTTTTTCCGATCGGCCGATGACGCGGACACTCTTCCGAGCGGGCGATCACAGCCAGGTTCGGCTGAATCGTGCGGGATCAGGCGCGGTGCGCGGCAACACCTTTCGGGAAATAGCTCGGATGCGGCAATGGCCACTGCCAGTTTCTCCCGGATGTCGGGTCTGCGCAGGCTGAGTGTGGTTGTCTTCGCCACCGCTGCAGTCTTCGTAGCGAGCGCGGTTGCCACTGCCGCCCCACCGCATGGGCACGAGCCCAGTCCACACGGCGCGCAATTTGTGGCGCTGGGTGATTCCGGTGCCGCCACGACGGGCAAGATCAGTCTGGATTTGCACGCGCCGATACGGTGCATGCAGTCGACGGTGAACAGTCCTAAGCTCGTCGCCGCGCAGCTGGGCCTTGTCCTGGACGATCGCAGCTGCAGCGGCGCGAAAATTGCCCATCTCGCCACCTCCCAGGCGGCCGGGATCGCGCCCCAGTTCGATGCGCTCGGTCCGGCCACCAAGGTCGTCACGCTGCACATCGGTGCCAACGACGTGCCGACCACCCGCAACCACGTCGAATGTCACCTCGATTCCCTCGCCGCGGGCGACTGCGCCACCGCTGCCGCGGCCTGGCCCCAGCGAACCGAAGCCATCGCCGGTGCCTACGGCGCAGCACTGGACGAGATCGCTCGGCGAGCGCCGGAGGCGCAGATCTTCGTCGACGGATGGCCGACCTATGTGCGTGAGCAGTCCTGTCCGGCGGTCCTGCTCACCCCCGGGGCAGCGACGACCGTTCAAAGAGGCTACGACCTCCTCAATTCCCTCGTTGCGCGGGAAGCGACCAAGCGTGGGGCGATTTACATCGATACCCGGGGCCCGGGTATCGGGCACGACGCTTGCGCCCCGGATACCGAGCGTTGGATCGAGCCCTTGCTCGCAGGCGACACCCTGATGCCCTTCCATCTCACTCCACTGGGGATGCGAGGGGTCGCTGACCTCATCGCGTTCAGTGTGCGGACTCACCTGACCACCCGTTGATGGCGGTGGCATGCCTCCAGGGATGCCCGGCCCCATGGTGTTCCTACGCCTCCACGGTTCGTCTCCTCAGCCACCAGCCGGCCGATACCCCCGGATCCACCGGGCCTTTACTGCCTCGTCCATCGCCGACAGCTCGGTTGGAAAGAAACACCGCCATTCGGACATCGGGGCACTCAGACGGCTCACCTTGAAGACCGATGACTATTGGGTTTGGGTCGATCCGACCGGCGCGGGTCATCCGTCTCGAAACAGATCTTGAATCCATGGCTGCAGATCGGCGGCCAGCCCGGAAAAGTCAGGGAACTGTTGGCAATCGAGGGCGTCGGAGGCCAACTGCCGGGTGGCGTAGACGACGCCGAGGTAGGCGCTGGGAGTGAGCCGCTCCGGGATCCCGCCCGGAGACTGGGATTCCACGATTCTGTGAAGCGCATCCGCTATCAGCTGCAGTGCGTTGCGGCGTCTATCCCGTGCCTGCGCACCCAGAGCGTCGATTTCGACCTGGTAGGCGCGGGCGACGACGAGGTCGTTGGCGAGAGCGTCCAAATATGCACAAAGGAGCGCTGCGACGATTCGTGCCCGGTCGTTGGTCTGGGGCTGTCGGGTGGTCAGCATGGTGAGCACGACCTGGATGAAGCGGTCGTAGCCGGCGAACAGGCACGCGTCCTTGTTGGCGAAGCTGTTGTAGAACGAAGCCAGGGAAACACCGGCATGGCGCGCGATATCGCTGGGCTTGAATCCGGCATATCCACGCGCGGCGAGCAATTCGGTGGCGGCGCACAGGACGCGTTCGCGCTGCGCGGCGCCGACCTGCTCACGCGAAAGGGTGTGCCTTCCTCGCGGCAGAGCGGGGGAGCGAGTAAAGAACACCCCGTCGCGGACACGTTCGATTGCAGGGGAGCCGGTCACGCTGGAAGCGTATCCGGCTCGCCCAGGTCATCAGCTGCGCAGTTGCTCGGCAGGGACGGTGTCGAGGCGGCCCAGCAGGTCGGCGGTCCAGGCGAGTTCAGCTGCCATCCGCGCCGGGTCCAGCTTGTCGAGATGACCGTTGGGTGCTTCCGCGCACAGATATGTCGGACCGCCGATGTAGGCGATCGAGGGGATGCCGGCGGCGTGTAAGTCCCTGCCGACGCCGAAGAACGTCGTGCCTATCGGACGCAGCAGACCCAGACGGCGCAGGTCGACATGACGGGTGGCCTCGATGGCGGGCTCGACGATGCGGGTGGGGCTGTGAAAAGCGACCGCCGGCTCAACCTGGCCGGTAGAGCGGTAGCCACCTGCGTCGTCCACCCACTCCGTGGCTCCGAAGTGCTCGATGGTGAGTGACGCGACGGAACGGGCGACGAGGTCAGGGTGGGCCTCGAGAAATCCTTTCGTCTCAGGAAGGCCGGGACCGAAATGTCCGGTGACAGCGCTGAAGATGATGTCACGATTGCGTCGATCCGGGCCCAAGGCGTCAAGGTACTCAGCCAGACGTAGCTGGGCGAGTACGCCGTTTTCCTCGAAGGCGTTCATTCCGTCGGAGTGAGTGTGCACAATCAGCGCCTCGCCGCCGCGTCCGCTGCCGCGCAGCACGCCGATCAGACTGTCGGAACTTCTACGCTCGACGGTGGCCTGTAGTTCCAAGGTGGCTTGAGCGCCGTCACGCGCGGCCCGGCGCAGACGTGCACCTTGCTCGCGGTCGACGATCAGCGCGGGCAAATCCTGGTATAGGCGCGTGAAGGGGGCGACCTGGCCGAGCGCATTGGCAGGGTGAGCATCCAGTATCAGAATCGACGCAACCGCACCGGCCTGCCGGAAGGCTGTCAGCGACGTCGCGGTCAACAACGTCATCCAGACCCGGGAGTAGCTGTCGGAATCGCTGACGGTGTGCCCCGGGTCATGGCGATAGCTCATCAGCGAGTTGAACATCCCCACTGTCAGCGGCGGGACTGGATTCTCGACCACGACAATCCGATTCGTGACCCCGCCCGGCACGGCGGCGAGCAACCTGGCGACCGCCGTGTCGACGTGGGCTTGGATGGATTCGAGGGTGGCGTTGTGGGAGATCTCATCGACGGCGGGCACGACCAACGGCGCGAGGTAGGTCAAGGGCGCGGTGACGCCCCCCGCGGCGGTGGCTCCGGAATTCGGGTATGGAGCTGCTACCGCCAATGCCCCCGAATCGGCTCCGGAGGTGATCGTCAGTGACGTGTGTCTCGGCGTCCACTTGTCGAAAAAATATCGGTCACGGTTCACCGTTACCGCGTGGCGCTCGAAAACTTCCTGCATGTGGTCCACCAGAGTGGCATGTGCACTGCTGCCGGGGTAGCGGGGTCCGAGGTCGACCATCGCTGCAACGTCTCGAGCGAGCGCGGAGGCACCGGCAAGAGGCGGGTCTGCGGCTGCTCGCGGCGCCGATGTGACCCCGAGGCCCGCCGCAGCGACTGCACCAAGTCCCAGAAATCGTCGCCGAGACACCGCTGCCTCTGTCACGCCCTTACCAATATCTGCCACCGCCACACCGGCCTCTCTCACGGTGCGGCGGTTGGTGCGTCTACGGACCAGTCGACCGCCGCACCCGCAATAAGTAACGAATAGTACATAGATCCTGGCATGGCCGGGCCGTTATCCCAATGCCAAACGCCGCTGCGAAAAGTGGCGCAACCACGATTCGGTGGCGGGAGTGAATCGGGCGGTCGCCCGGGGTTCTGGGGGTGCCGGTTTTCGTCGGACCCGCAGCTGTGCCCGGCGGGTGGTTGCTGAATGCCGCCGACCAGCAAGGGTGTGGACGGCTGACGCGAGAGCCCGCGTGTGGATGTTGGGGGCGAGCGACTATCGGGTTTACGGAAGTCGGTGATTGCCAGCAGCCAGCATGAGTCCGTTGACGGGGCCCCTGCTGATTCAGCAGTCCAAGCGGTTGTCGGGGGCGTGCGTCCCCCGACACCCGTGCAGGTCGCAACTGACTTGTAGTTGCGGGCGCAATTTAGCACGAGCACCAAACCGGTGGCAGAAGCGAGATGAGCGAGAGCGTTGCATCCGGATCACCAGCCCGAGACCACGCTCGCCCCTATTCCTCCGGCCCCGGGTCTCAGCCGAAGGCGTCGATCGTTCGACCGTGACGCCAGTTTTCCCATGCCCGGTAGATGGCAGGCCGCGATGGACCCCCTACAACGAGGATGGCATAGGCTTTCCTGAAATTGATCGCGTCACCGGCACCGATGCCTGCGTGATCGCACCAGCCGCGCGTAACCGATTGCCTCCCAGCACATCACCCGAGCGTCCAACAAACCGTCGATCCCCTGCCGCCACTCCTCGAAGGTGGGTACGCGAGCCGATCCTGTTACGGGGCGTGAGGAGGTTGTCATTTCAGGCTTGTCGAGATCGCTCACCGCGCCACCTCCGGGCCCCGGCGCAACGGACCCAAATCGATCCCGACAGCGGCCATCTCTTGACCGCTGCGGGCGACACGTCGCAACGACCTGCTACGCATTCCCGTAGGCAAGCCCATCTATGGAGATCTTCCACAACCGTCGGCACCGCCACTCGGCCCTCGGCATGCGGTCTGCGATCGAGTACGAGATGATGCAGTCGTCCATCCAACCCGGGGCCTGAAGTCCAGTATCCCGACTCCATTAAACCGGCAGAGCATCATCGCGTCAGACATTTGGCGGCAGTCGACGAGGACGCGTCCCGCTCTCGATGGCCAACCGGCGCAGGTTGAATCGAGCCACGGCCCGGCTGATCTGGGCGCGCAAATCATCGGGATCGCCGCCGAGCGCTGCGACGGCTTCACGCATGTTGTAATCGTCCATACGGGCAATGACGGCGCATCTCTGGGGCCACCGAGGTTCCGAGGCGGTACGGCCTGGGGTTTGGGCAGCTCAGCGGTGATGCGCGCCGACGGGGTGAATCACCACAGCTGTCGTGCACGTGATCCCAGGCCGAACTCCCGGCATCTCGGAGATAACCTCGCCGGCAGCGGACGCACGCTCATGCCGATTGCCGTGCAATTTCGCGGCTCGCCGATGCGCGTGATCGGGATCGACTCTTCGGCCGGCGATCCCCTACCCGCGGCTACCCCTGGGCGCGCACCTGAAAAAGGCTGGCTCATGATGGACAGTGTGGGCGAGATGATCAAGCTGTGGTTCGAGTTCGTCCCGCGCCCGGGATGGCTATCGCAGGACACCGAGGGCATCTGGGCGAAAAAAGTTGGTGCGGACACTGCTGTCCTGATGAATGCGGCATTCCTGCAGGACGGGGTAGCCGAGGGAGACGTTGTCCGATTCAGGACAGATGCGCAGGGGCTGCATTGGGCGCTCGAGCGGGTCAGCACTGCGGGCAACTGTACTGTTCGGGTCTTGCCGATTCCGTCGGGACCGTTGGGGCGCGATGCCCACGCGGTACACCAACGACTCGCGGTGTTCGGATTGGGCGGCGAGGTCTTCAGCGATGACTTCCCATTGGTTGCTTTCACAGTGCCCGCGGACGCGGATCTTGCCGGAGTCAAAGCCCTACTCGGGCAAGGTCAAAGCGATGGTTGGTGGCATTTCGAAGTCGGCTGCGGTACTTCAGAGTGGTGGGACGCCTGATTCGCCGTGACAAACGGGTTGCGACACAGCTCGCCTGGGCACAGTGTGTTCCCGCGATTCTGAGGGCTTCGGCGTTGAAGACCGAACGTCGGCATCTGCCGATTTCCGGACGCGGCCGAGCTCCGGAGATGATTGAGCACATGACCGAATGGCAACTCCAGGTGTCCCTTGCCGAGTTACGCAGGTCTCTCGACTTGCTGATGGACCACATCGAGGCAGTCACAGCCGGAGACACAGTCGGATTGGACCAAAGGACTACTTCTGGGCGGTTCCGAGGGATGAGCTATACGAGGTCGATCGCGCCCCAGGCGACTTGACCATTGGCCAGCTTTCGTGGTCCTGGCAGCACACCCGAGATCTGTTGGCCGAACCGGATACCGCGGTCGGGCAACATCTGGTCTGGTTGTCGGAAGTGCTGCGGGCGGTTGGGCACAAACTGCCTTGAACAGGCGTCGGCCGACTGCACTGTCATGCCGCTGATCGCTCGCACGGCGCCTCCGCCGCCGGCGAGGTTGCGGGCGCACTCTTCTGCCGATTATGGGATGGTGTCAGACCGGACGTGGGGCGTACATGATGATCGCGACACCGATCAGGCAGATCAGCGCGCCGGTCACGTCCCAGCGGTCGGGCCGGAACCCGTCCAAAGCCATTCCCCACAACAGCGATCCAGCGACGAAGACACCGCCGTAGGCGGCGAGGATGCGTCCGAAGTTCGCATCGGGTTGCAGGGTGGCGACGAATCCGTAGAGGCCCAGAGCGACGATTCCGGCGCCGATCCACGCCCAGCCCTTGTGCTCGCGCACGCCTTGCCAGATCAGCCAGGCGCCACCGATCTCGGCGACCGCGGCGAGGGCGAACAGAAGGATAGAGCGTAGAACGATCATGGTCGGTGAGCCTACGAGATCACCGACCCGCCGTAGCGGGCGTGCAGCCGCAACTGGCGCTGGTCTCGGTGGCTCCCTTCGCGCTGGTAGCGCTGCGGCACTGTGGTCCGCAGCCTCGGGCACGACTGCGTCGCCGTGTCCAGACCAACCCGGCGACACCGGCGATGATTAGTGCGAAACCCACCGGTTCCAGCCATGACGCACTCAGCAACGCCACACCACCGCCGGCGAGGCCGAGCGCAGCCAGCAGCGGCGCCAGACAACACGCCACGCAGATCGCGGCACCGGCTCCGATCGAGGCCCACCACCGGCGGGCGCGACTCTCAGCAGCCACAACGACCCCCGCCCTCGACCGCTCGGGTGGAAGCCTCACCGGTGAACGGCACAGGGCAGCACGGTGATTCACTGCACACGACCAGGTCGTCGCACCCGGCCGCCAGCGCCGCGCGCAGAGTGTGGCGCACCGCGGTGAGTTCGGCGAGCTTGGCGTCGATCTCGGCCAGCTTGGCCTCGGCACGGGCCTGTAACCCCGCCCCGGGGCGGTGCTTGGCTCCGAGTTGGGTGGCTTCGAGTAGGTCGGCGACCTCGTCGAGGGTGAACCCGAGTCGCTGGGCGGCTTTGATCACCCGCAACACCGTCACCGACTGCTCCGGATAGAGGCGGTGCCCTCCCAGCGAACGGTCCGGTTCGGCCAGCAGACCGCGCCGTTCGTAGTAGCGCAGCGTCTGGATGTTGACTCCGGCAGCGTCGGCGAGCTGACCGGTCCGCAGCCCGCTCACGCCAACCTGCCCGCGCTCGCTTGGGCGGCCAGTCCGTCGAGCACCTCGGCGCGCGCGGCCGGAACCTCGATGTTCATCCGCACCAGATCTGTTCCCGCCGAGGCGAATCCGAAGGTGAAGAACGAGCAGCAGCCCGATTCCCGCGCCGCCAGCTCCCGCGCCCGGGACTCCGCAGCAGCGTCGAAGTCCAACCGCAACAGGGTCGGTGAGACCCGGTCCATCCCACGCAGCGCGTCCTGGAACAGCGCGTCGAACTCGGCAACCCGCAGCGGCTGCTGCTCGGTCGGCAATGTGCACGCATCCACGGCCACCCACGACTGGCCCAACAGGTCGCCGGTGCTCGGCTTCGATGCACCGGCCACGTCGGTGACCCAGTTTCGCAATGCGTCCACAGGTTGCGCCCCGGTCAGCTCGGCGACGTTGGCGCCGTCACGGAATCCGATCAGCGTCGGTGTCGAGGAAATCCCGTAGCGGGCCACCGCCGCGGGGTTGGTGTCGGCGTCGATCTTGACGAACCGCACCCGATCGCCGTACTCGGTAGCCACCGCTTCCAGAGCCGGGGCCATCCGCCGGCACGACCCGCACCATGGCGCGAAGAACTCCACCACCACCGGACCGGAAACGGCGAGAACAGCGGCTTCGAATTGGGCGTCGTCGATCGCGCGAATCGTAGATTCGACGGTCATGACCTGCACCTCCTACCTCATGTGAGCCGTCTGCGGGCTCCCTGCTCCGAGGTTAATCCTGTACCTAGGTACAGGATGCAACCCGAAAATGTGCCGCTGTCATCCGCCCGAACATCCTCTTCTGCCGCTTATCGAGCGGTAGCGGACAACTCCGGACAGCTGCACCGCCGAGCGGAACCGTCGGTGCGGCCGAGCCCGTCAAAGAAGCATGGACACATCCGAATTCGACGCCGACTCATGGGACGGGTACACCCCTGACGGCCTGTTGAGCCAATGCCAGAAGTGGCAAGAGTGGATGGACGGGACGTACTTCACCGCCGTTCGACCGCCGAACTGGGAGCCCTGGCCCGAAGAGCTCAGGTGACCCTGTCGCACACCCTCAGAGAACCGTTGCAGAACAAGCCTCCGGATCAGCGGATGCAACGGTGCGCTACAGGCTTATGACCCCTGGAGAACGCGGGAATCGGTGGGCGCGTTTCGCGGGACAGATGGTTGTCCGCCGTCTGTCCGGAGCGGGTTCGGGGTCCGTTTGTCAAAGACCGAGCTCGTAATCAGGGCCGGGGAGTTCGGCCTGCAACTCGATGTCGTCGCCGAGTTCGGTGGTGCGTTCGGTGAGTGGGTGGCGCACTGCGTGTTCGCGGGCGGCCTGCTCCGGAGAGAGCCGGATGCGGCGCTGGAGCTCGGTTTCGAGGTCGTCGAGCTGGTGTTGGAACTCATCCACGCGCGCGCGGTCCACGTCGTCGGTGACATAGCCCCGGCGTGCTGCGGGGGCGGATGGTGTCGGCTGCGTATCGAGGATCTGCTGCCATCGTCGCCGGGGACCGGCGATCCGTTCGGCGTCGCGGCGCGCCATGCGGGCCGCGGCGCGGGCGTCGTTGCGGATGCGAGTGGCCTCGGCGTGTTGCTGTTGAGCGGCGGCGATCCGGGCCGTCAGGTCTCGGCGTTGACCACGCCGATGGCCTCGCGTGTTGTCGAGTGCTGCGCGCAGGCCGGCGAGTTCGGAGTCGGCGCTCCGGTGTGCACGCTCGGCGGATTGCAGGGCGTCCTCGGCCTGGGTTGCTTGGGTGATGAGGTCTTGCTGTCGGTGCAGGTGTGCGCGTTCCTCGGCTGGATCGGCCGTTGGTTCGGTGTAAGGGGCGAAGAGGAATTCGTCGGTGGCCGACATCGCGATCCGGTGCGCGAGGTCCTCGATCGATTGACGCAGGTCGGAATCACTGAGCAGCCCGAGCTCGTCGAGCACAGGATCGGGCTGCGGGAACGGGTCGTTGCGGGCGACCCAGTCGGTGATCATGGCGCGGGTGACGGGGCTGCCGACACGCCAATCCCGCAGCAGCAACGCACGCGTTTCCGCAGGGGTATGGGTGGCGGCGATGTGGGCGCAGCGGGCGCGGATGACCTCGGCGGGTTCGTGGTCGGGGACACCGGGCACGTTGTCGACGCGGCATTCCGCACACAGGCCGTCGTCATGGCGTGGCCGGATGCGTGTCGGAGTGTCGATGTCGGCGCGCTCGATCCCGCACGAAAAGCACGGCAACGAGCGGCTCTCGGCAACCGCGGCGCGGTCGTAATCGTTGTCGTATCCGCCGGGGTCACGGTCGAGATCGCGGCGTGGGTCGTGGCGGGCGGGGTTGCGATACGGATGAGCGAAGCCGTCGGGGTCCGGGTCCTCGGCGGGTGCGTCGTCCACGGTATGGCGCTGTTCGAAGTACTCGCTGACCAGCCGTGTGGAGTGCTCTTCCTCGGGCGCCGGTCCCGTGCGTGGTGTCGGGGTGGTGGTCGGTGTGGGGTTGTCGCGTGCGGTTTCGTGGCGTCGGCTGCGCTGGTATCGCGGCTGGTCGGGCTCTGTCGGGGGTTGGTAGACCTGCGGGTCGACCCGCGGTGTGCAGGCGTCGATCAGCGCGCGGTGTTCGGGGAACCGTTGGGCCGCGTCGCGTAGCCGGGCTCGGGCAACGGGCCAGGCGTGGCGGTAGAGGGTTTCGGCGCAGCGGGTGATGATGTCGCGCTGCTCGGCGGTGGCGGCGGCGGTGAGATCGGCGAACCGCAGTCCTGCGGCGCGGATGTGGCCGGCTTGGAACAGTGCGGCGATCTCGTCGATGCCGTGACTGAGACCGACATCAGGATGGCGCGGCGCGCGATGGGATTGATCGGGTGGCGGTTCCGGCGGCGGATCGGGTTCGCGTTCGTCCGGCAGTGGGGGTTCGGGGATCTCCATGGGGGTGGCCTCGCTTTCGGTGGGGAAGCCGGGATCGGTACCGGTGGAGCTGGATTGGGGGCGCAGGAGCGCATCGACTCTCCACGCGAGCGCCGCGGCGAGTTGGTCGGGGCGCAGCGTCGTTTCCGGGTCGGGTTGCGCGCCGAGCAGGAGTTCGTGCGCGGTGGCGAGCAGGTCGTGCGGGTCCCAGCCGTGGGCGATTCCGTGGTCGACGGCCGCGACCAACCGCGACCATCCACGGTCGGCGACGACCCGTTCGGCGGTGTCGGTGCCGAGGACTTCGTGCAGGGCCGAGGTCCAGTCCGGGCGGAACCCGGCGGGGGTGTCCAGGGCGGTCGGGTCCAGTTCCAGGCGCGCCCACAACGCGGCCGCGGGCATCTCGTCGGGCAACGGACGCTGGGCGGCGGCTTCGGTGAGGCGGGTGGTGATGTCGATGCCGGCGCGGTGGGCGAGGTCGATCTTCTCGGCGAAACTGGGCCAGTACGGGTCGGTGGTCAGGCGGGGCTCGAGGGTCTGGGCGAACTGCGACCATTGGTTGGCGGGGCGGTTCAGGTCGCCGACAGCGGCGTTGACGCGGGCATCGAGTAAACGTTGGTGATGGCGTTCGAGCCCGATGTAGCGGGGCGGGCCGGTGGGGCGTAGGTCGCGGTCCTCGACATGCAGGCTCGCCCGCCACACCGCCAGCTCGGCCAGCAACCGCGGATCGGCACCCGCCAGCGGGCGCGCCCAATACGGTGCGGACGCCGGAGTCCAGTCGCGGGCTCGGGTGCGGATCTGGTCGGCGAGCTCGGTGACGATCCGCGCCCGCGCGCGCAACTGGGTGAGGTCGGTGCCGGTGTCCAGACTCTCGGGCAGCCCGCGCGCCCAGGCCAGCGGGCCGTGCCCGGCGGAATGAGCGCCAGTGGAATCGAGCCGCCAATCCAAAACAGCGGCCGCGTCGACGGCGGTATCGAGTTCCCGGACCGCGGCGGCGGCGTGTAGGGCGGCGACGGGATCGTGGCCCAGTAGCGCGATCGTCGCCAGGTGTCCGCGCAGCACGGGGTAGGCCGGGCAGTCGGTGAGACCGCAGAACACGGTTTCGGCGGCCTGATCGAGGCGGGCGAGTTCGTCGGTGCCGAGCTCGGTTTCGGCGGTGAGCGCGAGGGTGTCGAGGTAGATGTCGAGGGCGCGCCCGATGCGTTGGACGGGGTCGAGGGCGTCGCGGTGCTCGGTGTGCGCGGATTTCTGGCGGCCGTCGCGCCCGAAGACCCGCAGCAGAACCTCGACCGCGGTGCGCGGAAACAGGGCCGGCTCGGTGTAGATCGCACCTTCACCGCCCTCGAGCGTGGTGGGAACGTAAGCGTGGTTGGCGTGCACACCACGCGTCATCGCGACATAGATTTGCGCCAAATTCTCGAACCCGGTGAGCACGACGTGGCAGGTATCAGCGGTCACGCCTTGCGCGGAGTCGATGGTGGTCGCATACCCGAGCCGCACGTGGGCGCGGACATAGTCGGGAGGAAGGGTTGTCGTGTGGCCGAGTTCGCGGCCCGCGCGCAGGTGGGTGACCGTCAGACTTGCGTCGCCGCCGATCCCTGCGACGATCCAGCGATAGCCGTTGCGGACCCAATCGGTGTCCGGTAACCGCAGCTTCGGATCGTTGCGGCGGGTGACGATGATGTCGCCGACCGAGGCGCCCAGCTCGTCGGCCAGTACGGTTTCCGGACCGAATGGTGCATTCGCGCGTGCGAGGCGATCGGCGCGGGCGCGGCGGTTGAGCGCGTCGACGATTTCGTGGGTCGGCGCGAGCATGATCGCGTCGCGACCTCCGAGGTGATCGGCGATCCAGCCGGTGTAGGCGTCGTCGGCCACGGTGGCGGCGCTGCCGGAGTGGACGCGGCCGTGATCGAGGTAGAAGCCGAGCGCGGACGGATCGCCCTCGCGCAGCAGCAGACTCGCCGAGGCTTCCCCCGCGGAAGCGAAACGCACCACGTGACTCAAGGTCAATGGGGGTTCTCCGGTGGCCTCGCTCATATCGGTGTGCGCGCCGCCGGCCTCGATCGAGGACAGCTGACGGGGATCGCCCAGACAGCGGATCGTCGCGTCGCGGGCGGCGAGGAACTGCAGCAGCCGCAGGCGTTTGCGGTCGCCGAGTTTGACGTGTTCGTCGACGATCACCAGCGTCGTGTGGTCGATCTGGAGCACCCATTGCGGCAGCGAGGG
>NZ_JBFAJW010000017.1:0-155645 GCF_040655395.1 Nocardia sp. NPDC050435 | reverse complement strand
GAAGCTGTGGGCGTAGACGCGGAGACTGCCCGCCGCCGGCTGATCGGGGTCGGCGGGAAGGCGCGGCCAGCCAGTCGAAATCAGATACGCCCCGTTGGCGACGACCAGCAGCAACGTCGGCTCGACCGGGACGGTGATCGCGTCGGGGTCATCGATGAAGATTCTGTTCTCGTCGGCGTCCATCGCATGGCGTGACAAGGGAAGGACCTCGGGCAGGGAGAACCACAGGTCGACGACGTTGCTCACAAGGATCCCTTCGGATTTCGGGCCGAGTCGGTGTCGGGCCCGGATCGCTGGAAGCCGACGACGATTCCGCGGGGCGACACCGACAGGGTCATCCAGGCATCGATGCGGGCGTAGGTGCGGATGAGTCGATGTAACGGCACACGGTCGCGTTCGGTCTCCTGGGTGAGGTCGAGATAGTCGGCGAAGTCGTCGCCGTGCCCGCCCTCATCGGGCTGGTAGTCCACCGAGGCCGCGCGCACATGCCGGATACCCCAGTACGGCACGGCGAGATCCGGGGCGACTTGGCGCGGGAAGCCGTTGCTGAACAGATAGATCCCGTCGTCGCGGGCGAGCACCAGTGCGGGCGGGCAATGCCGGCCCGGCTCGGCGAAGGGGTTGGCATGCTCGGCGGCGTTCATCGCGTGCTCGGATAGCGGTGCGATCTCGCGCACCGGAAACCACAGCTGGAGTCTGTTCATCACAACCTGTTCTCTGCTCGACAGAAAAAGGGGGGGCTCGGCACGAAGGGCGCGCCGAGCCCCCGAACGCGGGGTAGCGGGTCGCTCAGCTGGCGAGCCGGTCGGTGAAGGGGTTGGGTCCGGCGAAGACCGGCACCTCCCACGGCTCGCGGCCCTCGCTCGTGTCGGTCTCGGTCTCGACCGCGGCGACCGCCGCCGAGACCGGTACACGCCCGAAACCGTTACCGCCGTTGCCGGTGTTGGGTCGCCCGGTTGTGCGGTTCACCTTCGCGGTGGCCCAGCGCAGCGACGGCCCGACCTCGTCGACGTCGAGCTCGACCACGGTGCGCTTCTCGCCCTCACGAGTTTCGTAGGAGCGTTGCTTGAGCCGCCCGGACACGATCACCCGCGCCCCTTTGGGCAGGTCGGTGTCGGCGAGATTCTCGGCGGCCTCACGCCAGAGGTTGCAGCGCATGTACAGCGCGGCACCGTCTTTCCAGGCACGGGCATCCCGGTCGAATACCCGTGGGGTGGAGGCGACGGTGAAGCTGGCCACCGCTGCGCCCGCGGGGGTGAAGCGGAGTTCGGGCGCGGCGGTGAGATTCCCGATGACGGTGATGACGGTATCGCCGGACACGGGCGCTCCTTCCTGAAAACTGTTGTGCGGGTGGGGGAGACGACACTCAGGCGGCAATGTCGATGGTGTTGTAGTCGATCTCGCCGACCGCGGCCTGTTCGACATCGAGCAACGCGAAGTCGTTGCTGGCGGCGACCTCGGCGAGGAACCGCAGATACCGGGCGGTGCCCGGGCCCGCGTCACGCCACAGCGACTTGCCGATCGCCAGCGCGTGCGGGGCCATGGCCATCGCCAGCACGATCACCCACGCCCGCTGCACGCTCGCCGATTCGATCGCTTGAAGCAGGCTGTCGCGGCTGCCG
The DNA here is from genome assembly GCF_040655395.1 of Nocardia sp. NPDC050435. NCBI lineage: Bacteria > Bacillati > Actinomycetota > Actinomycetes > Mycobacteriales > Nocardiaceae > Nocardia > Nocardia sp. NPDC050435. The sequence continues at coordinate 154,023 of NZ_JBFAJW010000017.1, read as the reverse complement.
CCGACCCCGAGCCAGCGCAACACGATTTGCAGTTCCCTGGGCTCCAGGGCGCGAGCCATGGACCCGGCGACGAACTTGGCGGCCTGGGTCGGCGGGGTGCGCCGCTCCAGGAATTCCTTGGTGATCTCCTCGCGGCGTTTGTTGGCGGCATCGCCGCGCTTGTTGAGTTCGATCACCCGTCGCCGCGCCTGGCGAGCGTGTTCGCGTTCTTCGGCGGCGCGCTGGGCCTCGAGCGCGGCGGCGACCTGGGCGGCCTCGTCGAGCGCGGGTGCTTGCAGGTGCAGGCCGCTCTCGGCCAGCGCCCGGGCGGGCAGGTAGATCAGCGGGGTCCAGCGTTCGCGTTCCTCGACCTGGCCGACGTGCAGCAACCCCGACCCGGCGGTGGCTTCGGCGTCGTCCTCGGTGCTCCAGTCCACGGCGTCGCGGTCGACGATCTCCCCGGTGGCCTTGTTCACCAGATCGGTGGCGTCCTCCCGTTCGAGATACACCACATACCGCGACGGATCGGCATCGATCGCCTCGACGGTCAGCGGCTCGCCTTCGGCGTCGACCAGCAGCTCGGCGGGCAGGAACTGCGCGTCTTCACCGCTGGTGTCGGGTTCGGCGGTCAATACACCGAATCCACGTGCCCCGTAGGGCAGCGACGCGCGCAGGGTCGCGCGTGTCGCGTCGTGCTCGTCGACGATGCGTTGAGTCTCGTAACGGAAGCCGTAGCCGCCGCTGGCGGTCAACCGCCGCACGGCGTCGGTGTCGCCGAGGGCTTCGTAGTGGCCGATGATCGCGAGTTCATCGAAGCTGAATTGGTGGCCGTCGGCCAGAGCGCGCGCGGTCGGGGAGGCTCCGATCTTGGCGGCTGTCTTGACCTCGTCGCGTTTCATCTGCAACTCGCGCGCGATCCGGGTCGGTGTCGCGCCGAGGTCGAGCATGTCGGCGATGCCGCGGGCCCGGTCACCCTTGGTGAGCCCGATCCGGCGGTCGTTGAACATGATCTGATCGCGGGTGCGGATGATCGCGCGTTCGTTGGCACTGACGCCCTCAGGGGCGGCGGTGAAGTACACCGGCACGTACTCGAGGCCGACCTCGGCCGCGATCAGCAGGCGCAGCTGGCCGTCGTAGGCGACGATACGACCATCGGCCTCGCGGATGGCGTTGATCGGGTCGCGGACCCCGAATTCCCTGATCGAGGCGACCTGGTCGGGGTGCTCGGCCAAATCGAAGGTCTTGCGGACGTTGTCGGCCAGAACGACATCGGTGACACGCACCCACTGGACGCCGATCTCGGGCAGATCCGCCGGAAGGCTCGTGGACTCACCGGCGGCCGGGGAGTCCTCGAGGTTGTCGGCGGTGTCGACGGTGTCGGGGACGACGGTCAGTGTGGTGGTGGCACGGTCGGTTTCGGTTTCAGCGACGGTGGCGGTGGCGGGCATGCGGACTCCTCAGTGCGGCGGCGAATGCGGGATGGGTCAGGACGAGCGGCGGCGGGTCACGTTGAGCGGATGCAGGAACAAGACGCCGTGCTCGTCGGCGGTGAAGGCCCAGTGCTGCCCGGACCAATCCGGGTAGGCCTCGCGCCAGTGCTCGAGCACCGCGGTGACCTGGACGACTTCGACCGAGCCGGCGTGACCGGTGTGCTGGAGGCGTTCGTACTCGGTGCGGTCGACGGTGTGGACCGGGTGGGTTGTGGACATGCGAAAGTTCCTCTCTGCGAAGGGACTGTGATGGAATCGGCCGCAGCCGAGGTGATGCGGCGGCGGTCGCGCGCATCGGCGCTGCGAGTGCGCGGCGGTGCTGTCGTGGAGTTCGTCTGGCCGCTAGGGGGTTTCGGCGACCGACGAGGACAGCTCTGCGAGGAGCTGCTCGGTGCCGACCACGCATCGGGCGCGTCCTGCCGCGATGAGTTCGTGGCAGCCGCGTGAGCTGGCGGAGGTGATCGGGCCCGGCACCGCGAACACCGGCCGCCCCAAGCGTTGCGCCCGGAAGGCAGCGGCAGTAATGCCCGATCTCAACCCGGCCTCGACAACCACCAGCGCACCCGAGAGTGCGGCGATCAACCGGTGGCGGGCGAGGAAGTTCGGTTTCGCGGGCCTGACGCCGGGCGGGTACTCCGAGATCAGCGCCCCGGTCTGTGCCACCTGCTCGAAGATCTGACGATGTTCATTCGGGTAGGCGCGATCCAACCCATGCGCGGCGACGATCACTGTCGGCGCGTCGGCGGCCAGGGCGGCGCGGTGGGCGGCGACGTCGACGCCGTAGGCGCCACCGGACAGGATCGTCCACCCGCGGCTGGTCGCGGCGGCCACGATCTCGGCGGTGACGTGTTCGCCGTACGGGCTGCTCGCGCGGGCACCGACCACGGCCAGCGCCGGTCCCAGCACGTCGTTCAACGCCCGCCCGCGCACCCACAGCCCCGCCGGCATCATCGACTCCGGTGCGGCGTCGACGCCGGACATGGCGGCCAGCAAGTCGGCCGGCCATTCGGGGTCGCCGGGAATCACGAACCGGCCACCCAGACGCTGGATCTGTTCGAGATCATGGACCGCGCATTCCCACGCAGCTGCCCGGTGCCGCCCGAAGTATTCGTCGACGAAGTTGTGCAAGATCGTGGTGGTATCGGTAGCGCCCAGATGCCGGATCAGCGACAGGTAGGAGGCTGGGTCACTCGAGACCCGGCGAGACAGCAGCGCCCACAGGGCGCGCGTTCGGTCGATGCTGGTCACGGGTCTACCTCCGGGAAGCTGGCTTGAGCGGTGAGATCGATGCCGAGCCGGATCGCGTCGGCGATGCCGTCGGAGAGGACGCCGCGCACGAGTGGCTGTTGTGTCGGGGACTCGAGAGCACGGGAGATCGTGCGGGCCAGGCGATGCTCGGGCTCGGTAGTCATCGCGATGCCGAGTGCCCGGCGGGCAAGTGCGGTGGATCCGGCGCGGGCGTAGAGCGAAAACCCCAGCAGGACCGCGGGTTCGGTCCGATACGGATCGGGCAGGGTGCGGGTCAGCAGCATCCACATCCGCTCGGCGGTCCGCGCGCACGGATATAGCGGCAGCGCCAGCATCACCGCCGACACCTGCCGATAGCTCAGCCCGACAGCGAGTTCGGCCAGCTGATCCGGTGACAGCTCGTGCTCTGCGGAGCGGCGCAGCAGTTCGAACACCCGCAGCACCAGCGCGGTGAGCATCCGTCCACTCGGCTCGACCGTCCCGGCACGCAGCCTACGATCAGCGGCGATCGCGCCGGGCATCGCCGCCAGCACTCGCCGGTGTAGCGCGGGGTCCGGTTCGAGAGAGTTCTCCGCCGAGGACGGTCGGGCGGCAGTGCGAGCGGGCAGCCGTCCGTGGCGACGCGGGTGGTCGAGGTCACGGTACGGTGCGCCTTCGGCGATCTCGGTGACCGCCCACCAACCCAGCACGGCGACCGGGGTTGCGGCCACCTCGCGGCGGAGCCGATCGAGCATGCGGCGCTGGCGACGTTTGTCGCGGGCACGGCCGTGGGTGGCCGAGACCCGGTCATCGACAATCACCGCGACGACCCCGGCCACGCGCGCTCGCGTGGACAGCCGCTCGAGAGTTATCGCGATCTCGCTGCCGGCCAGACGGCCGTGGATGGCGATATCGATATCGAAGCGCGCCGCACCGGCCAATCCCGGTGCACCACTGGCCGCGTCGGCGACGATGACGGCGAACACCAGCGACCGGTGCGGGATGACGCCGAGGGCCTCTGGCAAGGCGGTGATCAGGTCCACTGGGTCAGGGACAGCGACAGCAGCGGGCATAGAGGAACTCCTGTTCTGAAACGGTGCGAGCACAGCGCCAGGGCGAGGCCGTGGAAAGCCACGAGCGCGGCGGTAGGTTCGGGTGATGGCCGATGAGGACCTCGACCGGTTGCGCGCCGAGATCACCGACAGCAAGCTCGCCGAACTACGGGAAGACCGTGACGAGCTGCTCGCCGACCTCGCCGGTGCTCGCGGGCGGGATCGGGTGATGCTGGAGCGCCAACTCCAGCAGGTCGAAGACGAGATCGCGGCGGTGCTCGACCGAAAATCGCGAAGAGGCCACCAGAGGCCGCCACCGGATCAGTTGTTCTGAGAAAGCGGCCGAATGGAGAACAGTCCACGCGCCCACACGGTGGGGAGCTCCGCGGGACGGGGGTCGTCGACAGTTCGGCTATATCGTCGGCCTCCTGGTCGACGGGTCTGTGATGGCACCGCGCGAGATGATCGCCGCCGAAGTCCCGACGATCACCTGGTGACCGACCCACGCGACCGAGGTCGCCGGGCGGCTACTGTCGGCCTGATTCGGATGCCTGTGGGAGATCCGGGCACACCATCCCGACCCCTCCCGGACCGCGCGCGGGCGCCGCACCCGGTTCCGGTAGCGGATCGATTAGGGGTTTGTTCGCCTGCACCGCAGCGGAGTCGGTGGTTAGCCTTGGGGCACGCGTGATTCGGTGTCCGCATGAGGGAGGACCGCAGTGGCTTCGACGGGGGCTGTGCTGAAAAAAGTTGCGTTGCCGACGGCGGTGGTGGCCGTGGTGAGTACCGGGCTGGCGGTAGCGGTGAACATGGCCACCGGCGCCGAAGCGCAATGGTGGTGGTGGCTGATCGTGGCCGCGTTGACCGCGGCCGGGTTCGCGGGCTCACTGTGGCAATTCCTGCACCAATCCGAGACCACCACGCACAGAACCATCCACGCCTCAGGGCACCGCAGTGTAGCCGGGACCGGCACGGTCTCCGGGGCGATCACCACCGGAAACACTGACGCCCCGAGCGCACCCGCACCAGCAACGTCACCGATCCCCGCGTCGGCGGACCCGGCGCCGGGATCGGTGACGGCATCGGGAGAACGGTCTATCGCGTTCGAGGGCAACGCCGGAAGCCTGTCCACCGGCGACACCGTCTGAGAACAAGGACGACGATTTGAGCCGGCTGACCCGCAGCGAGTGGGAGGACGACCACAGGCGCGGTCCTGTCGCGGCCTCGACTACCCATGCCGAGGGGGCCCGCTCGGCCGCGATCGGCCCGGGGTCAGTGGTCGGTGCCGTGTTCACCGGCGACAACGCGCAGGCGACGGTCGTGCCGCCGGAAGCCTTCCGGCCGATGGCCGAAGTCGAGGCCCCGCCCGGAATCGACAACTTGCCCTCGGCGACAGCGCATTTCGTCGGCCGCGACCACGAACTCACCCGCTTGGACGCCGCGCTGGCAGACTCCGGACGGGTGATGGTGCAGGCGGTGCACGGTTTGGGCGGGATCGGGAAAACCACCCTGGTCGCGCGATGGGCGGCCACCCGCGCGCACGGCCACACCCCGCGGTGGTGGATTACCGCCGAGAACCCCGCCCGAGTGGAGCAGGGGTTGGCGAAGTTCGCGACGGTCCTGCAACCAGCGTTGGCGCGGGTATTGACCGACGAGCAGCTCGCCGAGCGGGCCGTGCAGTGGCTGGCGACCCATTCGGGGTGGCTGCTGGTACTCGACAACGTCGAAGACCCCGCCGATATCGAGCCGGTTCTAGCACGCGCGCGCGGGGGCCGGATCGTGCTCACCAGCCGCTTGGCGACCGGGTGGGCGCGCACCGGCGCCACCGTGGTGCGGGTCGATGTGCTCGACCCGGCCGATTCGGTGGAGCTGCTGAGCGGACTGGTCACCGAGGCAGGGCCGCGAGACCTCGACGGCGCACCGGGGTTGTGCCAGGAGCTGGGCCATCTGCCGCTGGCGATCGAACAGGCCGGGGCGTATCTGGCGCAGACCCTGCTTACTCCCGCCGCCTATCTCGATCTGCTCGCTCGGTACCCGGCCCAGATGTACCAGCATGGGGGCGAATCGACCGAGGTCGAACGCACGATCGACCGGATCTGGCGGCTGACCCTGGACCGGATCGTCGTCAACCATCCGGTGGCCGCCGATATCCTGCGCACCCTGGCCTGGTTCGCCCCTGACACCATCCCGCTCACATTGCTCGACGGGTTGGCCGACCCGCCCACGCTGCATGCGGCCTTGGGTTCGCTCACCGCTTACAGCTTGGTCACCCTCGACCCCGCCGGCGGCACCGTGTCGGTTCACCGGCTGGTCCAAGCTGTCGCACGCACGCCCACCCCCGATGATCCGCAGCGTCTCCCAGCAGCGATCGAACGCGCCCACGAACACGCGGCCACCGCGCTGTGGGCCGCGCTACCCAATCACCGGGACCCCGCCACCTGGCCTGCCTGGCGAATCCTGGTGCCGCACATCGACGCCCTGATCACCTACACCACCCACGATTCCCCCACTATCGCAAACATCCTCGCGATCACAGGCCTATTTCTTACCGGCCAAGGTATGACCGGCAAGGGTATCGAGTACCTACTGCGCGCTCTCACCGACCGGGAACGCGTCCTCGAACTCGATCACCCCGACATCCTGACCTCTCGCGGTCACCTCGCCTGCGCCTATTGGTCGGCGGGGCGGGCCAGCGAAGCCATCACCCTGTTCGAGCGGACCCTCGCCGACCGGGAACGCGTTTTCGGACCCGATCACCCCGACACCCTGACCTCTCGCGGCAACCTCGCCGGCGCCTATTGGTCGGCGGGGCGGACCAGCGAAGCCATCACCCTGTCCGAGCGGACCCTCGCCGACCGGGAACGCGTTTTCGGACCCGATCACCCCGACACCCTGGCCTCTCGCGGCAACCTCGCCAGCGCCTATTGGTCGGCGGGGCGGACCAGCGAAGCCATCCCCCTGTTCGAGCGGACCCTCGCCGACCGGGAACGCGTCCTCGGACCCGATCACCCCGACACCCTGGCCACCCGCAACAACCTCGCCAACGCCTATTGGTCGGCGGGGCGGACCAGCGAAGCCATCCCCCTGTTCGAGCAGACCCTCACCGACCGGGAACGCGTCCTCGGACCCGATCACCCCGACACCCTGACCGTCCGCGGCAACCTCGCCAACGCATACGAGTCGGCCGGCCGGACCAGCCAAGCCATCACCCTCTACGAGCAGACCCTTACCGACCAGGAACGCGTCCTCGGACCCGATCACCCCGACATCCTGACCACCCGCAACAACCTCGCCAACGCCTACCAGTCGGCGGGCCGGACCGGCGAAGCCATCACCCTGCTCGAGCAGAACCTCACGCAGAGCGAACGCATCCTCGGACCCGACCACCCCCACATCCTGATCATCCGCAACAACCTCGCCAACGCCTACCAGTCGGCTGGCCGGACCAGCCAAGCCATCACCCTCTACGAGCAGACCCTTACCGACCAGGACCGCGTCCTCGGACCCGACCACCCCCACATCCTGACCACCCGCAACAACCTCGCCAACGCCTACCAGTCGGCGGGCCGGACCGGCGAAGCCATCACCCTCTACGAGCAGACCCTCACCGACCAGGACCGCGTCCTCGGACCCGACCACCCCGACATCCTGACCACCCGCAACAACCTCGCTAACGCCTACCAGTCGGTGGGCCGGACCGGCGACGCCGTCACCCTGCTTGAGCAGACCCTCACCGACCAGGACCGCATCCTCGGACCCGACCACCCCGACATCCTGACCACCCGCAACAACCTCGCCAACGCCTACCAGTCGGCGGGCCGGACCGGCGAAGCCATCACCCTGCTCGAGCAGAACCACACGCAGAGCGAACGCATCCTCGGACCCGACCACCCCCACATCCTGACCACCCGCAACAACCTCGCTAACGCCTACCAGTCGGCCGGCCGGACCAGCGAAGCCATCACCCTGCTTGAGCAGAACCGCGCTGATCAAGAATGACCCCGACTCATCTACCTCTCACCGGGCATCCGTGACTCCTGCCAGGTTGGGCTAGGCCCCACCCTGGCTCATATCGTGGTGATTGTGGGGTCGTCGATCTGCGGGCGGGTGGTCCGGGCACACCATCCCGACCCTGGACACCGCGCGCCAGCTCCGCACCGCCAGCAGCCGCGCCACCAGCGCCGGGACCTCGCCGGTGGTGGCCAGTTCCTCGGCGAAGTGCCCGACCAGTAGCGGGCTGTCGGCGGAGGCACATACGGCACAGTCGATGTCGGCCACCGCCACCCCGGGACCGGGTCGGCAGTGCTCGCAGTGCCGGGCCTCGACCAGGCCGCCGGGGTACTCGCGGTCGGGTTCGAGCCAGTGACCTCGATGTCCTGGCCCCAGCATCCGTGCGCGGCCTCGTCGTCGGGGCCGGGGGCGTAGCCGCAGCTCGGACAGACCACCGGGGCACTGGGCAGGCGGCGGCGTGCGGTCTCGCGCATCGCCCACGCGGAGCTAGTTCCGCAGCGCAGGTCGCGCTGATAGGCGCGCACCGCCTGGTCGGCGTCCTCGACGCTCCCGAGCTCGGGAGGGCGGGACTCAAGCAGGGGGTGCGAGTACCCGCCCCGCGCCGCGACGCCGATCCCGGGGAGGGGGTTGGGAGCGGCGCGGGCCGCATCGATCACGCCCGAGTGCTTCGGACGAACAGTCCGGCACGATGCGCGACGACCCCGACGCGAGTTTAACTGCGCCGCAGGGCTTCCCGGTGCGGACGGCGCGAATGCGACTGCGACTGCGGTGCCGGGGTGGTCATGCCTCGACATTCAGGACGTAGCGGCGATGAGCGGTCAGCTCGAAAGGAATCCGGCGGTAGTCCGTGGGCGCCGTGTCCTGGACAGAGATGCGCTGCCGGGCCCACGAACCCACGATCGATGGTTCGAGGTGGGGGTGGTTTTCGCCGGTGCCGCGTCCGTAGCCCTCGGCGGTGAGCAAGGGCAGCGGATGCAGGGGCCGGCCGTGGTCGCTGTAGCGGCTGCGGTCCTTGTCCACGAAGAGGCGGCGGTCGTGGTTGATGACGTAGCGGCCGCGATGTTCGGGCGGGCCGAGGATGGCGTGGGTGGCCCCAGCGGCGCGAGCGTAGAGGTTTCGCCGATCCTGCGCCTCGGGTTCGGCGTCGGCGAGCGTTCCGGCCCACACCACTCGCACCGGGTTTCGCAGCAGCTGTTCGACGGCCACGACGAATCGGAATCCGACCCAGGAGTGCTCCAACAACTGGGGTTCGTTGTCGAAGCCGCGCGGATCGAGATAGGAGCTGATGGTGTCGCTGTTGTCGCTGTTGTCGGCGAGCAGAACAGCACGATAGAACTGGTCCATCAAAAGCTCCTTCGATCACGGCGCTGACGAGTGTCCGGCCCAGGCGTCAGGGTCGCAGCCGGGCAGGATCTGGCGGATGCCGCCGCGCGGGTCGGCGACGTCGCCGTGCCAGCGCGGAATCAGATGCAGGTGCACGTGCGCGATGGTCTGTCCGGCCGCGGACCCGTCATTGATCCCGATCGTGTAACCGTCGGGCCGCAACTCGGTGTCGAGTCGCGCTTTGACTTGGCAGGCCAGGTAGTGCAGATCGGCGGCTTCGTCGGCGGTGAGCTCGAAATAGGACTCGACGTGGCGCAGCGGCACGATCTCGACATGCCCACGCGCGGCGGGGAAGTTGTCCCAGCGGGCATACATCGAACCGCGTCGGGCGAGCACCCGATTCTGGGTGGGGTCATCCGGGCGACAGAACAGGCACGCGGTGCTATCGGAGGCTGGTGGGCGATCGAATTCGTTGTCCACGTGTGTATCTCCTTCTGAAGAGGAAGCGTCAGAGGCATCTATCGCCGTGCTGCCGCCACCGGCTCGAACGAGCGGTGTTCGCAGTCGGGCGCCGCGGGAGCGAAGTACAACACCGTCGTTGCGGCGCCCGCCGTGATCATCGCGACCAGCAATTCGAATCGCTGCCGGGAACGATTCGCCAGACGTGGCCGCACTATCCGCACGAATCGCTCTACCAGCACCCCGATCCCGAGGGTGAAGGTGAAGGCAATCACGAACGACATCAGGTGTTGCGTGGTGGTTTCCCACGGTGGGTTGTTGGTCAGAGGAAGCTCAGTGGTGCTCGCCGAGCCCGAAGAACTCGCGTACGGCCATCGTCATGGCGAGCGGGTCGATGTGGCGTTCGCTATCGGGGTCAGGGGCGGCGTCGCGGATCTTGCGGAGTCGCCCGATCCTGGTCGGTGGGCGCAAGCTGATCCCGACGGCGGGGGCGTCGTGCTGGTCGCTGGGATTGGTGACGATCTTGTAGTCGGCCAGGCTGATCGAGGCTTCGTACCAGGCTTCGGCGGGTGTGCCCTCTCGCACGGGGTCGCCCGCGTCGCGCTCTGCTGCTCGCCACAGCGCGCAGGTGCACGCCGGATCGTTGCAGCGGCGAAATTCGGTGAGCGGGTTGGGGTTGTGGCGGTCCATGGCACCGGCCAGCATGGGGCAGACCGCCGTCGAATACTGCCCGCAGTCGGGATGCAGGCCCGCCTCGACAGCGACACCGGTGCGGAAATCATAGGGGCGGATGTACACCACGAACGGATCGCCGAGCGGGTCCCCGCAGATCTGGCACAGTCTGTCTTTGAAGGCTTTCTGCACGCGGGCGGGATCGAGCTTGCCCCAGATCGGGCGGGTGCGGTCGGTGTGGGCGAGGGTCACGAACGGCACGACCATGCCCGCCGAGAGCGGGCTGGTGTGCAGCCGTGCCGGAATCCCGGCTTTGGGCGCGGGGTTGTTGGCGGGATCGGTCATGGATACCTCACTGTCGTTGTTCGGCACTGCGATCGGCCTCACCCCTGCCCTCGGGTGAGGGTGAACCGGGTGTGGGCCGGTGGGCGTCCGGTGACGGCGACGCTGATCCGGACGAGCGCGGTGGGAGCGTCCGGCGCGGGATCGGGGTCGGTGCACCACGGGGTGTCGGGATCATCGGGGCCGGGCAGTTGCGCGGCGATCCATCGGGCGAGATCGGCGCTGCTGGCGATCAGCTCGGCCACCTGCGGCCGGTGTGGGGGTTGTGGTCGTAGAGGGCCACCACCTCGGGTGCCCCGGGTACCAGGGCGCGCACAGCCGCCGGCAGCAGGCCGCGGCGCGCTCCCGCGGCCCACGTCCCGGCCGCGATCACCCAGCGTCCGGTGGCGGGGTCGCGTTCGGCGGGGAGCAGCTGCCACAGGATCCCGGTGGGCAGGCCGGGGAACACGGCCTCTTCCCACCGCACGCTGGTCGTGCCGTCGGGCGCCACGACCCGGCGCTCGATGGCTTGCTCGACCCGCACCAAGCCCATGGCCGGATAACGGGTTTCGGTCAGCTCGGTGGTGCCCGGGAAACTGGCGAGGGCGGTGCCGGGTCGCGGGTTGCGGGCGAAGGCGGCGTGGTGACCGACGATCAGGATCGGGCCGCGCGGCCGCTCGTGCTCGGGCAGATACCCCTGGTAGGCCGGGTCGAGTCCCACGGCGGTGAGGTAGCGGACCACTTCGGCGCGCATCGGGTTCACCACCACCCCAGACGCCGATCCGGTTGGGGAGTGGCTGTTTCGATGAACGCCAGCGGCATCAGCACGGTGCCGGCGCCGGCGGTGAGGACGGCGTGGTGGCGGCGTACCGCGTCGATGCGCACGCCGGTGAGAGTGTGGCCGCCGTGTGCGGTGAGGGTGACCGGGTGCCCGGTCGTGCGCAGTTGGTGCAGCCGGGTGGGCAGGGCGGTGTCGACCGGATCGCTGGCCAGCGCTCGGCGAAAATCGAGTCGGGAGAACACGGTCATCGGCAGGTGCTCCGATCGCAGGGAAGTAGGCGCCAGCACAGACGCCTTGGTGGGCGTGGGCGGCATGGCGGGGTTCAGGTGGTTTCGAGGTCGAGTAGGTCGGCGTAGCGGCTTTCACCCTCTGGAGCCGGGCATTCGCAGCTGGGGTAGTCGAGTTCGCAGGCCCAGCAGAAGGCACACCAGGAGCAGTGGGTGCCCTCGTGATCGATCGGGTAGCCGCATTCGCCGCAGTAGCCGCCTTCGTCGTCGTCACCGTGCCTGGGTGGGTAGCTGTAGTAGCGCGGGGTCAGGTAGCTGTGGTTGGAGTACCAGCGGCCCTCGGCGTCCCAGTGTCCGTGGCGTTCGTTGAAGATGTAGGCGGGATGCTTGTAGGCGGGGTCGCGGGTCAAGATGATGAGTTTGTCCCCGCCGAGCCACTTTTCGAGCTGTTCGCGTCCCTGCCAGGAATCCAGCGACCCGAACGGCATCGTGGGCAGGAAGTCCTCGGCGGCGACACGGGTGTCCGAACGCCAGTCACCCGCGGCCGGAGTGACGTTGGCCGGCAGCATCCCGTTGTGGGCCAGCACTGTTCGCGGGTCACCGCCCAGGGCGAAGGGGTGGCAGTTGTCGATATCGCGGATCCCGTGGGTGGCGAAGCGGGAGTGGAACAGCGCCGGCCCGCCCGGGTGGGCTTGGCGTACGCGCGCGAACTCGTCGAGCACCGTGGCGGCGTCCATGCCGCGTCCGACCAGGATGGTCTCTTCGGTCAGGATGGCGTAGCCGTGCCCGTGCGGGTTGGCCTCGGCGCCGATGGCCAACGCGTCGAGGTCGGGGGTGATGCCGGGTTTGAGGAAACTCAGCAAGCACATTCGAGGGCCTCCAGATCGGTGAGTTCGGCCAGCAGCGGCGCGTAGTCGGGGCGGGTGGCCAGCCAGGTGACGAAGGCGTCCCATTGCCAGCCGCCCTGGCGGGTGATCCGGGCGGCGGTCAGAGTGCGGGTGTATTCGACCGAGGCGTCGGCGAAAGCCAGTGCGGCCTGCACCTGCTGAGGTTCGAGGCTGCTGGCGAAGACCCGCAGTTCGAAGGTGTGCTCGGGGCAGGTGTTGATCGCCTGGTAGCGGTCGAAGCCCCGCCGGGTGCCCTTGGCGATGTCGGCGGCGCGTCGGCGGGTTTCGGGACTGAATCGGGCCCAAGACGAGCACTCGCGCCGTGCCAGGGTGGTGACCGCGGATTCGTTGCGGTACACGAACTTCAACCAGCGGTACACATGGGCCGGGGAGCTGAATCCGGCGCGGGAGATGTGGACGTGGATGCCGACCCCGGTGTCGGTGTAGGCACCGAGTTGGCGCAGGCGTGGCAGCAGCCGCCATGGGAAGCGGGTGCGGGCGTAGCGGTAGGACATCGGGTGGGTGACCAGTTCGAAGCCGTGGCCGTCGGTGATCGACCCGTCCTCTTTCAGGTAGCCCAGCCGACCCAGGTGCGCGACCGCGGAATCGACCGCGTCGGTGAAAGCGGATCCGGGGGTGCGCATTTCGAGTTCGAGCCCCAAGTACACGGGGCCGGTGCCGTGGAAGATCGGGGTGGGCTTGTAGGTGCTGTCGCAGACCTCTTCAGGCGCGTCCGGCGGCGAGCAGTCATCGCAGTAGCGGTCCCCGAGCGAGACCCAGGTGTAGCAGTCGCCGCACTCGTGGTAGTCCTCGTCGCGGCAGTTGCGGCACACCTCACGGTCGCCGTCGACGATGAAGTAGTCGCGGGCGTAGCAGTCGCAGTCGTCGCACCGGTTGTAGTTGTATGTGCACTCCTGGCACACGTCCGGGCCACCTGCCACGGCGGTTCGCTCGCGGGTGTGGCGGTGGCAGTCATCGCATTTGGGCACCTGCGAGAGGCATTGCCCGCACAGACGCTCGCCATCGGCGGTCAGGGTGAGTTCGGTAGTGGGATCGTGGTCGGAGCAGTCCTCACACAACCGGTCGAGCACAACGGACAAGGGCATCGGGGGTCACCGACCTTTCGGCGGAAGCGAAAGAACCCCGCACCCGCCCAGGCGGGGGCGAGTGCGGGGTTCGAGAGAAAGGGCTGGAGTCAGCGGCTGCTCGCGCTCGAGCGCGGTGAGGGCTGTGCTGGTAGAGCTCTGGCGAGCCGGAGCGGGCGCGGGCTGCGGTCGGTGTCGCTGAATCGCGCTGTCCAGCAGCTGCATTCGAGCAGACGAGTTTCGCAGTGGAAGCACCAGCCGCAGAGCGGGCAGTAGCGGCCGACGCGGTCACGGGGGAAGTGGAGACAACCCCCGCAGATCAGGCGCTCCCAGTGGGCGGGTTGCGCCTGCGGGCGGTAGCCGGTGTTGGAGTACCAGATCTCCTCGTGCCAGATTCCGGCCTGCTCGTTGAAGATGTAGCCGCGGTGGCGGTAGGCGGAGTCGACGGTGAGGATGACCAGCTTGCTCGACCCCAGCCAGGAGGTCAGCCCGCGAGCGCCACGACGGGTGTCGATGGACCCGAACGGCTCGGTGGGCAGGTAGTCCTCGGCGGCGATGCGAGTGTCCGAGCGGTGGTCGTAGGCGCGTGGATGCACACGTTTGGGCAGTGTTCCGTTGTGCGCCAGCACGGTTCGCCCGTCACCGCCGAGGTGGAAGGGGTGACAGTTGCCGAGGTCGATCGCGCCTTTGGTGGCATAGCGGGAATGGAACAGCGCCGGCCCGTCCGAGAAGCGGGCGCGCACCGTGTCGAACTCGGCGATCACCCGCGCCGCGTCCAGGCCGTGGCCGACCAGGATCCGGTCGCCGGCGACGACGGCATAACCGTGCCCGTGCGGATTGTGGACCGCCCCGCGGACCAGGGCGGTGAGGTCGGGGGCGATCCCGGCGGGCAGGTAGGTCAGCAAGCACATCGCAGGTCCTCGAGTTCGGCGGTGAGAGGCTGGTAGTCCGGATGCCGGGTGACCCAGGCGGTGAATCGGTGCCATTCCCATGCGCCGTCGTGGATGTCGGCTGATCGCAGCGACCGGGTGTATTCGATCGAGGCCGCGGTGAACGCCAGCGCGGCCTGCACGCTTTGGGCCGACAGCGAGGACGCGAACACCCGCAGCTCCAAGGTGGCGCGCGGGTAGGGGTTGATCGCCTGATAGCGGTCGAGCCCGAGCGCGTGCTGCGGGCCTTTGGCGGTGTGGCGGGCGCGGGCCCGGGCGGAGGGGTCGAACGCCGCGTAATGGGTGCGCCGCCGGGCAAGGGTGGTGAGCTGGGATTCGTTGCGGTACAGCAGCTTCAGCCACCGATACACATGCGCCGGGTTGTCGAACCCGGCGCGGCTGGCGTGCACGTGCAGGCCCACGCTCTCATCGGTGCGGCACCCGGATTCGGCGAGCTGATCGAGCAGCCCCCACGGGAACATGTCGCGTGCGTGCTGCCAGCTCATGGGGTGGGTGACGATTTCGAAACCGCACGGCTGGATCGAGGAGTCCTGCTTCAGATAGCCAAGCGTCCCGAGCTGCTCGGTCGCCTCATTGACGCATCGTGAGTAGCGGTAGTTCGGGACGATCACCTCGAGCTCGAGCCCCAGATACAGCGGGCCTTCGCCGTGGAAGCGCGCGTCGGGTTTGTAGCTGTAGGACCAGACCCGCCCCGGGTTCTCGCACGGATCGCAGTCCTCACCGGGAGAGACGAGGGTGCCGCAGTTCCGGCAAGGGGTGTAGTGGGTTTCGCAGCCCGGGCAGACGCGGTAGCCGCCGGAGACGTAGCGGGTGGTCGCGCTGTAGCGGCGGCAGCGTGCGCAGCTGTCGTAGAACACCGCGGCGCAACCACCGCACACCGGGTCGCCGGTGGTGGTGCGCACGCTGGTGCCGGTGAGCCGGTTGCACGACACGCACGGTGTCCAATCGGCGCTGCACCTGCGGCACACGAAGTAGTCGTCGGCCAACTCCGGCGGGTGGAGCATGGTGTGATCGCAGCGGGTGCAGCGGGGCAGCATCGGCCGGCAGCCGGTACACACCAGGCTGATCGGGTCGTCGTCGACCGGGTGCAGGTCCCGGCCCGTGGCGCTGCGGCGCCGGCAGTGCACGCACGGCGGCAGAACAGCCAAATACGGCATGACAGAACACCTTCCGGAAACGGCGAAGACGCCGCACCCAGGGCAGGAACCCGGATACGGCGTCGTCGTGAGGAGAGGTTGTGGATTAGCGGAGGCGGGGGGCGGCGCGTCCCCTGGTCGGGGCGCTGTGGATGGTTGGGGATAACCGAGTTCGGCGGGGTTTCAGAGCAGGTGCAGATCGGCGGGCAGTGTCGCGATGACCGGGGTCCGGTTGATCAGCGAATGCACCTGCGCGGGTGTGAGGTTCGCGGCGATGACGAGCATCTGCTCAAGGGTGTCGGCGGTGATGTAGGCGAGCTGGCCTCCGTCGTC
This sequence comes from Nocardia sp. NPDC050435, assembly GCF_040655395.1. Classification (NCBI taxonomy): domain Bacteria; kingdom Bacillati; phylum Actinomycetota; class Actinomycetes; order Mycobacteriales; family Nocardiaceae; genus Nocardia; species Nocardia sp. NPDC050435. The sequence continues at coordinate 138,090 of NZ_JBFAJW010000017.1, read as the reverse complement.
GTGGAAGATCCCGAGATTCCAGTACTGGTAGTCCTCGCATTCCATTTCACCGTTGGACGCCGCGACCTTGAGGCCGTTGGGCAGCTGGGCCCAGATCGCATTACAGGCGCCGCCGGTGGAGCCGATCTCGGCGGGCGAGGTGGCATAGCGGGAGAGCAGAGCGATCTCGGCCCGGTATTTCTCGGTGAGGTGGTCCACGTTCACGAACCCTTCTTCTGCCGTCGAGGGGTGCCAGGAATGCATCTGTTGATAAGTGCGGCGGGCACCGCGACCTGAGCGGGCATCAGATGCTCGAAATCGGCTTCGCCGTAACAGCTTTTGCACGACAGTCTGCTGTCGCAGAAGGTCACGAACGCCGCACAGCAGGGCGTGAGCGCGGTCAGTTCGCCGTCGCGGTCGATGACCAGATAGCCCGAGACCGACAGACCCGCGAACTCCTCGTAGACCTCGCCGGGCATGGAGACCGCGAGGATGTTGATCATCACGAACGGGCGCGGCGGGCGGTAACACTGGTGGTGGGCGTTGGGGGCGAGGTCCTCGATCCCGGTGGGACCGAACCCGCACTCACAGTAGTAGAGGTCGCCATCGCATTCGGGTGGGTGAGCCACGAAACCATCTCCTGATCGCAGGGTCGCTGGAGAGTTGTCTTAACAAGCGGGTGAGGTGCGGCAGAAGCGTTGGCGCGCGCCCCGTTACGGCTTCCCGGAGGGGCGCGCGAGGCCGTCGGTGCCGCTCGTCCGGGCGCGGGAGATGTCGGCAGTCCCACCCATGAGGGCCGGTGCTGCGCCGTTTGCAGTTCGGTCGCCGGCCTACAGCGGTGTCTGCAACTCCCGGATGGCCTGTGCGGTCTTGGCCGCCGTGAACAGCTGCTCGCAGGCCGCTTCGAGCAGATAGTCCCCCTCGATGGCGGTGCGCCCGTGTTCGATCGCCATCAACGTCAGCGCGCTGGCCCACTGCAACACCGCCTCCCGGGCCGCGCGCTCGAGCCGGGAAGGGTTCGCGACCTGGTGCAGTGCGGTGCGGGCCTGCAACGCCAGCGACAGCGACCTGTCGGAGTCGGGCAGCACGATCGGCTCAGGCAGCACCGCCAGGGCGGTGACGATCTCGAGATGCGTGGCTGCGGCCAGCGCGGTCATTGCGTCGGAGTCGCGGTAGTCGAAGTCGCGATACATGCAGTCCCTTTCGAGGATGTCGGAGTCGCCGCAGCCGCAGGCGGAAACGACCATCTGCTGACTGCGGGCTCGTGTCGGTCCGTGCGGGTGTCGGCGCGGGTGGGAGCAAGTCCGACCAGTCGACGACGCGGCCGCTGCGCACCCACTCCTGAACGAGGGCGTGGGCGCAGTCGCGGTGGATGGCCGCGGCGGCACGGCGTTCGATGGGCTGGCAGGCCGAGTGGGTCGAGCAGCCCCTGGCCCAGCCCGCCACGTCCTCGTCGAGCACGATGACATTCACGCCGTGCAGCCGACCTTGGCAGTCCTGTGGTGCGAGCAGGGCCGCCTCTGCGTGGCGGTCGCCCAAGGCCGCTGCGGGCAGGATCGCGTCACGCCAGCGGTGCTCGGGGGTGCGCACCGCGACGCGCACGGGTGTCTCGAGCAGTGCGGTGGCGGCCCGGACCGCGTCCTCGACGCGCTCGGCGTAGCAGAAGATGTCCAGCGGGGATCCGTCGTGACTGGAATAGACCGCGGCACACCAATTCTCGGGTTGCTCGTCGTCGAGGATCAGCCCGTCGCCGTTGCAGACCAGCATCTCCGCCGGGATACCGCGACGCATGACCCCGAGCGGAATGTGGATGTTGACGTGCCCGACGACCTGGACCCCGGCGTCGAATCCGAGGCTGCGCAACAACCGCAGTTCGGGGGAGTATCGGTGTTCGGCCTGGGCGATCAACTTCTCGAAACTGGGTCGGGTCATCGGGTTCCTCTCCGTGGCCGGGGCGCTTCGCCTGATCTGCTGGGCGGAACCCCGGATCGAGCAACAACCGCACAATCGCTGCGGTGCTCTCGACACCAAGACCGTAGGACCAGCACAGCGGGACGGCCCCGTCATCGAAAAGGCTAGGGAGAGCGAATAATCCGTCGGAATGCTCGTCCATCGGCGCTGCTCTTTCGGTGGCGGTAACCGGTATCACGCCTCGGCGGACTTGCCTTCGCTGTCCAGTGGGCGACGGGCGTGCAGGATCACGGTGTTGACCTGTGTTCCGGCCGAGCTGAATGTCCCGGAGGGTAGGTCGGTGTGGCCGCCGTGGCGGGTGATGAGAGCACGTACCGCCTGGTGGCGGCGATCGCTGCGGAAGGTGTAGCCGCCCGGTGCGATCGCCAGCAGTCGCCCGCCCTCGCCTAACAGGCTCCACGCGATGTGCAGGTGATCGATCCACACGGTCGGCCGGCCGGGCAATGCGAAAGGCGGGTTCATCACCACAGCCGCGAACTGCGGGGGAGCGGTCGAGGCGAACTGTTCGAAGGTGGAGACCACAACCGTCACCCGCGGGTCGGTGCCGATCGCGGCGGCACGTTCGGGATCGGGTTCGACCGCAGTCACATGCACGCCCGGATTCGCTTGCAGGATCGCGCGCACGAACACGCCCTCACCGGCCGAAGGTTCGAGGACATGAGCCCCAGCGCCGAGTGTGGGGATGCCGGAGTGTTCGTCGGTGACCAGCTGGGCCGCCAACGAGGCCGGTGTCGCGAAGTACGCGTCCACGATCCTGCTGTTCGCATTGGGGGTCTGGCCGTCTGCCACCGCCGCGGCGATGGTCCTCTGGGAAGACGTGGGCTCGCTCGCGGTGGCTCAGAGGTCGAGATCGGGGAGGGTGTCGATCAGCCGGCGCGGCCAGGGCTGGAGTTCGCCGGTGATGGGGTGGGGGATTCCGGGCTCGGCGGCCATGGCGTGGACGTAGGCGATCAGCCGCAGCGGTGAGCCTGCGAACATGGCGCTGACGAGGTTTCGCAGCGCTCGCAGGTCGTGGCCTCGGCGGAACTCGCCGCTGGTGAGGCGTTTGCAACCACATCCACACAGAACGTGCTGTTCGACACCTTCGGTCGGGTTGCGGCTGGTCGAGGAAGCCATCAGGCCCAACCACTTCGGCCAAGCCGAGCCACGACAGGGACACGCAGTCGCGCGCGATCGGTGAATTCGGCGATCTCTCTGGTGTCGGAGTCGTTGTCTGAGCCGGAGCTCGGCAGGAGACCGGTCTGGCGCAACGCGGCCAGGATCGCGTCCTGAGCGGCGAGAGGCGAAGCGGTGCTACCGGGTTCGAGGCGGAACAACATCAGGACATCGCCAGGCTGTGGCGTGAACGGCCGGTCCTTTGCGGACTCGTCGGACATGGTGCGGCTCCCGATTCGAGTGGACTTGGAGAGGCCCGGTATTCTCGGGCGTGGGATCGACGTGCGGGTCTGCCGGTAAGGAAGCGGCATGGACAGCACAGATAAACCGTGGCGTGGCAGCGGTTCTCGCCCGCCCGAGGTGACTGAACGGCTGCAACGATCACGAGATCGGCTGCGGGACCTACGTGCGGCGCAACGGCTCCGCGAACGGCTGGTAGGGGCCGCGGTGAAGGAGTACCTCGCGGCCTGGCAGGCGATCTCCCGGATCGAGCAGAGTTGTGACGGCGAAGTCGCCGACCTGCAACAGCAGATTCTGGACGCTAAAGCTCGGGCGCAGATTGCTATCGCCGAGCATCACCAGCAACAAGCGGTAGCGGCTGCGGCTATCCGGGCGCACGGACACAGCGATGAAGAGACCGCCGAGCTACTGGAAATCTCGGTCAAGCAGGCACGCCGGCTCATCGCTGCGGTCAACGTTGAATCGACCAGCAGGGAGAGCTCAACGGACAAGCCGAGCACGACCAGTCGGGCGCTGCGTGAAATCGACGCCGTAGTGCATGACGACGCGCCGATCATCGGAGAAGAGCCAGCCGTTGAGCAGCGTTCAGACGACGGATCGGATCAGATGCGTTGAAGCCGAACGGGCACGATTACCAGGTCATCAGGTTGGCGTAGCCGCCGATGCTCCATACCAGCCACGTGAACTGCCGCGGTGGCATCGATTGCCGAGCAGGGATGTGCGGTGCCGGTGAATACGGCCAGAAGCACAACCCGCAGCCGTGGCAGTACTGGCCCGCCCGCCACACCGCCGAGGCTGTGTTGCGGCCGCGCGCGACTCGGCGCTTGCGCCGCAGACGGTTGACGACCACTGTGAACGTCAGTGCCGCTGGCCAGGAAAAAAGCGCGAAGGCCAGCACACCCGCCAGGAACGTGGTCACCGCGGTGCGGCCGGGTTCGGGGTTCACCAGCATCGCGGTGAATGTCACGATGACCATCAGGCCGGGGATCGTCAGAACGGTGCCCAGTGCGATCAGTTTCCCCGATGACCGTACGTACGGTGTCAGTGGAAGAGAACGAGCAAGGTTCGACACGGCGGTGCGCTCCACGGTGGCGGTGCCGAACGCAGGAACGAGCCCCGACGGCGCGACGCCGACGCCGGTGAAGTAGTCCACACCGGTCACTGTCTGAACGTCGGAAGCCCGGACCGCGGGAACGCTTTGGACCCAGTCGGATCGCCCGCAGTTCGGGCAGCTGATGTCGATCTCCATGTCGAGCTTCCTCCCAGGGGCTCAGGACCGGAACAGACAAGCGCCTCGGTTCTCCCGCAGCGCACGATGGCCTTGGTCCTCATATGGAACACAGTTCGGATGCGAATGTCGAGGGTTCGCCAAACCTCTGGACTACCTGAGGGCCGAGCAGGTCGAAATCCCCCGGCTGGTGGGTGTCGGTACTGTGGGTCGGTGTCCGGCGTGAGGGGCGTGATCGTGCTGACCGAATCCGCAGGTAGCGATATGGATTTCGCCCGTTGCCATCTTGCCGAGAACTTGCCAAGGACGATACGAGCTGGACGCCTGGAAACGCGACGATACGGAAAACGCCTCTGAACTGGACGTACTGACACCAGCCGGACGGACTGGACGGTTCGTGGATCACTCGTAATGAAGAGCTCATTGGGGTGTACGGAGCGGACGAGGCGTTGCGGCTCCGGAGGGTGAGTGAGCTAGTTCTGAAGTGGCACGCCGCGGCGATGCGGAGCGACGTCAGTAGGCAAGTCATTTGCGCTCGCTTAGCCGCGCGAGCGCGACCGACCACCGACGAGGCCCAGAACGGACGAGACCTAGTCTGGAGGAATGGCATCTGTGACTGTCTGGACTGTGACCACCACAACGCCTACCGAGCAGTCTGCCGAAGAGATTGCGGAAACCGTAGTCGGGGAACAGCTTGCCGCGGCCGCATGGATCAGCGGGCCGGTGAGGTCAGTGTGGTCGCATCTCGGAGAGTCCGGAAACGGACGGGAATGGTGTGTCGAGCTCCGGAACCCCCGCCGGCATCATGGACCGGATCAGAGTTCTGCACCCGTGGGACAACCCGGAATTGGTCGGTCTCCCGGTCGGTGCATGCTCGCCGGAGTATACGAAATGGGCTGAGCAGGCCACTGCACCCGTGGAATAGCGTCAGCGGCATCGCGCCTTCCGGCTGAATCACGTCCACCGGGAGGCCACGCTCGCGTGCCATTCGACTACGGACCCCCGTTCCGCCTTTGTTCCCCCTCTCGCCGTCCCACGCCGCGACGAGACGATCGCAGGAATCGAGCACGGCGGCGTTCGCGGCCTCATAGGCGTCCATGCCGGTGTCATCGAAGTCCACGGTCAGGACAACCTCGGCGCGATCGAGGAGCTGATCGAACTGCTCAGCGTGGTCGGGTTTCACCTTGCGCTGACGGTAGTTTGGGGACGGTGGTTCCACTTGAGGCCGACCGCCGGCTTCGAGTAGCACACCACGGCGAAGGAACGGCGAGTTGGTGGGGATCAGCTGCCTCGCTCGCGGCGCGGATGCGGTATCGCGCAGGCGGGCGCTGCGGCGAGTGTCGGTTTTCTAGGCGAGCAGGCCCACGGGATTGCTCCGCCTCACCAGGTTCAACTGTTCGTGGGGTCGTAGCGGCTGGTTCGGTCGAGAGAGCCTATAGGTGTATTGCACGTGCTGATTGGTCAGAGGGTCCCGGAGTAGGACCAAGTCGTCGTTCATGACGGTTTTGCTGGGTGATGCGCAGAAGATGCGGGTGAAGTGCTTAGGCGCCAGAGCGTAGGCGGTGTTGAATATCTCATCCATGCGGTGCTGCGGGACAATGCCTGGGCCCATGACGCGCAGCAGGTACACCAGCCGGGTGGCGACGGTCTCCCAGTTTCCGATCCGCGTGCGGGCGTCGGCCGACATGATCCATTCCACGATGTTGGAGGGGCGGGGAGCCGAGATCTGCGCTGGTGCGAGGCTCGGTACCCATCGGAGCGCGGCGCGGTTGGCGGCAAGGACATCGAGCTGCGGAAAGCTCAGATAGTAGGCGGGACTGCGGAAGTCATCGAGATGATCTCGGTCGTCCTCGGAGATTGCCGGCGGCCAGCTGCCTGCTTGCAGGGTATCGATACCGTCGAAGACGATCGAGATCACTTTGCGCACGGTCCAATCCGGCAGATCGAGTGCTCGGCACCACGCAATCAAGCCTTCGATGCTCGGGTTGCGGAGCCCGGCTTCCCATTTGCGAAGCGAGGAGACCGTGGTCGCTGCCGCGAGCGCGAGTGCCTCCTGGCTGATGCCGAGCGCTTCTCGTCTGCGGCGCAGATAGATGCCGATCTCAGGGCGATCCAGGACCCATGAAAGCCCGTCTTGCCCGGGTCGTTCGCGAACTGCGGGTGCCAGCTGAGGTCGCGGTGCAGTGGGCTGACGGGTGGCATGAGGCAGCGATGTCGCGGCAGCACTGTGCACGGTGAAACCTTTCTCGAACCTGTGTAGAGCCCGATACACCCCCGAAAGGTCCAGGCCGCCAACCGATGCTGGCAAGGTTCTAGGCCACCTCTGGCGAATACCTGGCGATAGTCATCGAATTGCAAAGAGAAGATATACGCGAAGGAAAAGATACTTTAAACGTGATGATCATCACCTGACTGGCTTCTGGCTCCCCAGTGGGTAGGTCTGCTGTTCATAGCGTTACAGGGGCATCCCCCGTTCGGTTGTGGCGTGTGTTCGCGAGCGACGTGAGGCCGTCGACGGTTGGTGTCGGTAGTCGGTAGGGATCGAGCCTCAGCGCTACGCAACTTGAAATGGCAAATTGCGAGTGATCGTCTGGCGCATGATCCGCAGCCCCTGCTGGCGGCCGCTGAACGGCTGGTCCTTCGAGTGGGACATCTTGTGTCACCTCCACCTCGGCTTGAGGGTTGCCCGGCGCTGTGTGTGCCGTTAAATACGCCCCTCGGCCAGGGCTTTCTTGCTGTGGGGCCGCCGAAAGTGCTGACGCAAAAGGTTGTTACATCATCGATTGCCGTAGATAAGCTGACTTTGAGATTCGCGTGGACGATTGATGCCGCTCGTCTAAGTAGTTGCCCCTGACAGGCAGGGTAGTTTCCGTTGGAACGAGCAAAATGAGTTACAACCATGTAATTAGCGGTTGGATTGCTGACTCGTTTAGTGGGGTCTGCCTTGTGTCGCTGCCTGTTTGGAGAACCTCAAGTCCCGGCTGCACAGTGCTGTCGCAAGAACCTGAGGAGCTCCTGAGAGCGATCCGGGTCGATCGGCCGTGATCAGCGTGTTCGAACCTCCCAGCCATGAAGTCCCAGACCTGGCTGCGAGGCGTCGGCGCACGGCCACACAAGCTGAGGAGTGTTGTGAAGAAGAAGCTGTGGGCCGGCGGCGCTGCGATGGCGGTGGCCTCGGGACTGATGTTGAGTGCGGCCGGACCAGCCGCCGCTGACATGACTCCGCCAGAGACCTACACCGCGGTGGACGAAGATTTCGAAGCAGAGAACTCCACGCCGCGCAGCGGCTCCTCGTTCTCGGGGCCTGGCTTCTCTGGTTCCTCCACCACCGGTTCGGGAGGCTCGTTCGACACCGGATCCGGCGAGGACGGAACCGGAAGCAGCGTGGAAGGTTTCACCGCCCGGTTTCTCCGCGGACTGATCACAGGGTCCTGACCGCTCGCCGTCAGCGCAGGCGCGCTGGAGTCATCTGCTAGTCACGCGTTCTGAACTCTTTGTAGAGCTCGAGACGCGGTAGTTCAGCACGAGTTGGAAAGTTGCATGGAGTGCAAGGCACAGAAGTAGACGACGCAGAAGGTCGGGATCCCGAACCGACGGAGATCATCGGGGTCGCGCGGGGCCACCTCGTAAACGAGCCGCTGGGTGATCACGAGGACACTGGCCACGACGATGACGTGTCCGCATCCTCCGCGGCGTTCACCGACGATGACGAGGATGCGGAATACGGGGACTTCGACCACGGCCCAGCTGACGAGGGATCGCGGTGGCGGCGGAGCTGGAACCAGGGCATCGAGTATCTCCGGTCCGCCCAGGTACGACGCCACCTTCCCTATGCCGCCGTAGCGGCCATCGCAGCGACCGCTGTCGTCGGCGCATTGATCGTTACGACCACCAAACCGGAGTCCGCCGACGATGTAACCGACACCGCAGCCTCCTCCGAAGACTGGGGGACCCAGAGTTTCGATGACCTATCCGGGCTGAATGCCGGCCTGGACACGACGTCACCGGTAGAGGCCACAACGTTTCCAGAGCTGACTCCCACCGAGGAACCGCTGCCGGACGCCGATCCGCTCGCGCCGATCGACCCCAGCGCCGAACCCATCGCGCTGCCAGGCGACACGATCACCGAAACCGTCCCGGTCGATCCCGTCGACAGCAACCCCGTGACCGAGACGATCACCGAGACCCCCACCGAGTCGCCGACCACGATTACCGAAACCCCTTCGGGACCGGACTGGCCGAACATCTCGGTAAGCGCCTCGGTCCCCGACATCGGCAGCAACGGATCAAACCCGTCGACTGTCACCGTGGTGGTCCCCGCAGACCCGTCGACGGTCACTATCACCGCGACACCGGCGACGACGACCAAGCCGAACAAGACGACTACCCCGAAACCCGGTCAGTGCCGTCCCACCACGACACCGGCGAAGCCGTCGACGACCACGCCGAAAAAGACGACCCCCCCGAAAACTTCCTCTTCGTCTCCCACCACGACGACGAAGAAGAAGCCCACCACGACGACGAAGACGACGAAAGCGCTTCCCCCATGCCGGTAGAGACCCCGGCACCGAGGTCGGTCGACCTCGAAGCGCGAGATGATTCGACAGCGTATCGGCTCAGATGGTGGAGTCGCGGCATTGCCGTAGCGGTGGTGGCCATGGCGTTTCTGATGCTGAACCGCAGCCACGAACTCGGGAACGGCGTAGGTGCCGCCGCGCCCAAGGACAGCCACCCGGTACCCGCGATCAACCTTCTCGCAGCTGATCGTGACAACACGATGTTGTACAGGTGGGCACAACGCCATGCCGGCAAATACGGGATCCCCGTTCGTGCCCTGCAGGCCTACGGCTACGCGACGGTAGTGTTGGCCCGAGCGAAGCCGGATTGCCATCTCGGCTGGACGACCCTGGCCGGAATCGCGCAAATAGAAAGCGACCACGGTCGGTTCCGCGGCGCGAAGATCGCCGCCGATGGCCTTGTCCGCCCTCCCATTCGCGGTGTGCCCCTGGACGGAACCAACGGCAACGCTCGCATCACCGACACCAATCCCGAGGGACGTAGCGTCTATGCGCGGGCGTCGGGACCGTTCCAATTCATCCCAGACACCTGGAAACGGTGGGGGATACGCTCCGACCTCGGCTACGACGCGGTGACCCGCGCCGCCGCGGTCGAGACCGCACCGAAGGTCCCCGGCAATCCGGATGACATCGACGACGCCGCCCTGGCCGCCGGACGATACCTGTGCGCCTCCGGCGGAAATCTGTCCACCTACAGCGGATGGCGAAAGGCGATATTCGCCTACAACCATTCCGAAGCCTACGTCCGGAACGTCCACCAGGCAGCCGATACCTACACCAAATAGCTCCACCCGTGTCGACATCCCACGCGTAACGCGATCGACGGAAAAGGAATTCGTCATCGCCGCTCACCACCGCTCCGACGGCGCACTTCCACATCGGCATTCCGGGCTACATCGGCAACGCCGCTGCTGTCCGTGCGACAAGTCAACTCACGTAAGGGAATTCATGTACAGAATCTTTGCCTACAGTTTCGCGGTCGCTTCCGCCGCCGTCCTGATGCTCGGCTCGGCCGCCACCGCTTCGGCGAGCATCGCTGATCACATCGGTGGGCTGCTGTCCACCGGCAGCGCGGGCGCTGGCTCGTCGATCAGCATCGGCGACAACGACCAGGACTCCACGGACCGAGACGAATGACCGTGCCTGAAAACCGAATCCGCGGATAGCGACTCGTCCGGGGACCGTGCGTGCATCGGTTCGGGCCATGCCAGCAGCGCAGCAGAGCGCTGTGCTTGTCGGCTGCATCGAACCCGACGGTGACGAACGCGAATTGCTCAAACCAGCCCAGCCGCGCCATTTGTCAAACCCTTCGCTGGATGCGTGAGGTGAACAGGCGCGATCACTGGACTGTCCTTTTCTTTTCCAATCCCTCTCGAGTAGTGGAGTGTCATGAGGTTTCGCCATCAAGGCGGCTCTCTAACGCGTTGGTTACTCGCTGGCAGGCATCGCCTCAGCGGAATCACGTGGTCGGCCATCCTTGTCGCGGCATTGATCGCGACCCTGATCCAAGTTGTCGTCACCCCCGAAGCCTCAGCGGCGCCCAAAGGCAAGAACCCGCGCGAGGTTCCGCTGATGCTGTCCAAGGCAACCTCCAAGCAAGAGGCTAAGCGGCCGGCGTCCCCGGTCGCCGACTTCACGCCGCTGCTCGACCAAACCAAAGCGGTCCCGAAGAAGAGCGGGTTCGACCCGAAGACCTCGAAAGAGTCCGCGCGTACCGAGAACTCGGTCGAGTTCACCAACACCAACGGCACCAAAACGATGGTGCTGGCGCAGAACCCGATCAGCGTACGCAACCGCACCGGAGGCTGGGACCCAGTCGATACCCGCCTGGTCGAAAACAAAGACTCCAAGCGCGCCACGCCCGTACGCAGCGACGTCAGCGTCGACTTCGCCGAGTTCGCCAACGACCCCAAACTCTTCCGAGTCAACCAGGACGGCACCCCGATCAGCCTCGAGTTGAAGGGAGCCCGCAAGGCCGGCCGCAAGATCGACGGTTCCACCGCGACCTACGCCGACGCGCTGCCCGGCGCCGACCTCACCTACGAGGTGTCCGCGGGCGCGATCAAAGAGTCGATCATCCTCAAGTCCGCCTCCGCTGTCGGTGACGGACGCTGGGAATTCACGCTCAACACCGGCGACCTCACACCGAAGGTCGACGGCGACACCGTCAAGATCTCCGACAAAGCCGGCAAAGTCGTTGCCGCCCTACCCCCGATCGAGGTATGGGACTCCGCAGCCAGCAAGGACAAGCCCTCCTCCCGCACCGGCGGCACTTACAGCCTGCGTCGCGACGGCGAAGGCTGGCAGCTGGTCGTCGCGGTCGACAAGAAGTGGCTGAAGGACTCCGCCCGCAAATTCCCTATCGTGGTCGACCCGACCTACACCTACGGCTTCGGCACCCAAGCCCAGCAGATCGTCTACAGCAAACGAGGCACCGCGGCCCCGCAGGGCTGCTCCTCCGAATGCGTGATCAGTACAGGTACCTCTAAGAACTTCCTCAACCAGTACACCTACTACCGGTCGGCATTCCGGTTCAACTACCAGCCGCTGTTCGGAAAGAACATCACCGGCGCCCGCCTGGATGTGAAGCTCGCCGCCAACATCGCAGACCAGAAGCCCGCCTCGCAAGTGAACCTATATGAAGCGGGCACCCCTGCGGGCTATGACGCACTTGGGCCGCAGTTGGCGTCGATCAGCCTCGGTGAAGCCGGCGCGATGCAGTCCGAAGCGTTGACCACATCGATCTCCAACAGCGTCAAGGCCTCCAACAACAACACGTGGTTCATGCTCACCGGCACCGAAACCACCGCCACCTCCTTCAAGAACCTCGTGGTGGCGCTGGTGGTCGACTACGGCGACGGCTCCACCAACCCTGATCCGACGCCTGGCCCGGCAGTCAACCCTGTTGCTCCGGTGGAAGATTCGGTGATCGCCACCGACACCCCGACCTTGGAGGTGGGCGCTGGGGCAGCGGGTACCAAGTACTGCTTCAAGATCTCCACTGGTTTCGACGGGCGTTCCGGCGCGGTAGTGGACTCCGGGTGTCTGACCACACCCAAGTGGACCGTTCCTGTCGATGTGCTGCGTGATGGCGGCCGCTACAGCTGGACCGTTTACACCGTCGCATCCGGTGCCACCAACCCAACCCTGTCGAACTGGGTGCGACACTTCACCGTCGACAAACGCATCGGCCGACCCGGACCAGCGCCGAGTGACCAGCATGGTCCGGTCACGGTCAACATGTTCAACGGCAACGCCAGCACCGCGGCCGCAGGTCCGGTGTTCGAAACCCTCGGCGGCTCCGCGGGCGTGACGTTCACCTACAACTCGCGCCAATCTGGAGAAGGCAACGGTGTGCGAGCGTCGTACTACAACGACTCCGACCACAACGGAACCCCCGACGCCACCCCGGTTATGGTGCGCAGTGAACCTCAAGTCAACCTCGACTGGGGAACCATCGGAACAGGTGTGCCGAGCAATCTTCCATGGAAGGAAGATCCAATGCCGGCCGCCTTGGACAAGCAATGGTTCGTCATCAGGTGGGAAGGCTATTTCCGCGCCCAGGTAACCGGCGATTTCAGTTTCGCGGGCTCTCACGCGGACGGCGCCAAGATCTGGGTCGACAACAAACTGGTCTACGACAACCCCAATGCTGCAGCCGTCGGCACGGATTTCTCAACCGCGACAGCAAAAAAGACCACCGATGTATCGATGATCGCGGGGCAGCGCCTGCCGATTAAGGTCGAGATGTATCACCGCTCGACCGAAAAGCCCAAAATGGTGCTGTGGGCCAAGAGTACCGTCGGCACCACCCAGCGCAGTCACAACTGGGCACCCCGCATGGTGACGACGGAATGGCTTTTCGCCCAAGATCCTTCCCCGCTGCCCGGCGGCTGGACCCTCGGATTGATGGGGAGCAAGTACGTTGAGGCCGAAATGCTCGACGGATCAATCATTCTCACCGACACTACAGGCGGCAAACATACCTGGGCGAAGGCCTCCGAAGGCGGCTACACGCCACCAAAGACCGGCGACGGCGTCCTGGCGATCGACGCTGGTGGGCGGATCTCGGTCACTGAAAGCGGTGTGGTTTCGGTCTTCAACGTTGACGGTACGCTTGCTGCGGTCTCCTCGGTGGCTGACTCCAAAAAGCCTGCCTCATTGCAGTATCTCTACAGTGGGGCACCGGCTCGGCTGACCCAGATCAAGGACCCCGTAACGGGACGAGCCCACGTCCTTCATTACAACATCGACAATAACAACAACTGCTATGGCGGAGCCTCGTTTCCGCCCGGTACGAACGCTGCACCGTCGCAGAAGCTGTGCCGTATAACGTACTGGGACGGCACCGAAACCCGCCTGTGGTACATCGTTGGCGCCCTTGGGCGGATTGAAAATCCCGGCTCAGAAATTACCGACTACAGCTATGTCGACCTGGCGGGTGCAAAAAACCTCTACGATCAGGCTGGAAACGATACCGAAAAGAAGCTGAAGGCCATCGACATGGTCGGTCAGCTCAACGAGATTCGTGACAGTTTGGCCGTCGATTGGCGCGCCACGCAGTCCTCATTCTATGGGAACCCCGAAAGATGGATGATCGAATACTCGGCCTTCCTTGAGGAACCGCAGAGCGATCGACCTCCGCACTCAAGGGCCGTATCGGTCACGGCCCCGCATCCGCAGGGCAGCTCAGCAGATGGTGCTGGCTTCTATCGGACTCGGCACATTTATCGATACGACATCGCCCAGAAGAAGGCATTTCTCGATATCGGCGGACTCGGCACCAAACAGGGTGTTCGAACTGTGACTTGGGACGCAGCAGGCCGACAGCTGACCTCTGCGAACTCGGTCGGTGACACCACAAGCTCTGAGTGGAATGCCAAAGACCAGCTGATCGCTCAGACTGACGCCACGGGACGCCGCTCGACAGTGGTGTATGACCGTGCGGATCGTCCGACGGATCATTTCGGGCCAGCTCCCGCAGGGTGCTTCAATGGCCAGTTGCCCAAATCCGAGTGCGCGCAGACAATGCCCCACACGAACAAGAAGTACGACGAGGCTCTGAACGGTCTGGAAGCAGCCTTCTACGACAATCCATACCTCGCAGGGGTGCCGAAGGAGTGGGCCACTGGCGTCGGTACCGGTGACGGCACACTGAACCGGAACTGGGGATCTAATCCGCCGATTTCGAATGCCAATGGCTGGTCGGCGCGGTTCACCGGCGAGATCAATCTCGCTCACGCTGGTGAGTACAAGCTCGGGTTCACGGTCGTAGACGGCGCACGGCTGTGGATCGACGACCTGCTCGTCCTCGACAGCTGGACAGACAAGGGAGCCTCGGCGGTCGCTGGAGCCTTCAACAACACCGCAGCCGGAACGTGGCACCGCATTCGCATCGATTACTACAACCGCAATGGCAGCACCGGCGGACTCGACTTCAAGTGGGCCCTACCAGGTTCGGGGGCCATGCAAACAGTGCCCGGCCAAAATCTGCAACCTCGCTACGGTCTGCAGACAAGTAGCGTCAGCCATAACGCCACTGAACGAGCACCTTCCAAGAAGATCTCGACTGACTACTCGGATCCCACCAACGGAATCGACCCGGTTCTCGGTCTATCAGTGTCGGTCACCAGTGACCCTGGTGGAACCAACCTGACGACACGTCGTGTCTTCGAGAAGCCGGGCGACGGCTTCCTTCGACAAGTAGCAGCGAACCTTCCGGCAGGCGATCTGTCGGACCCGGACAAGCGAGGTACATCCGTCTACTACGGCGACAACGAAACCCGAGCCAACCCCTGCGACCCCAACTCGTCGGCTGTCCACCAGGGTGGTCGCGTGAAGGCCGTGCGTGGCGCGAAGAATTCTGATGGGGCTGCCAGCGTCCTCGAAACCGTCTACAACGTGCGGGGTCTAATCGTCGCCGCGCGAACCAACAGCGAGCCGTGGTCGTGTGTTGGCTACGACTCTCGCGGCAGGACGGTGAAGAAGACATTCCCTGCCATGGGTGACCAGCCGGCACGGGTAATCAACTACGACCTTGCCGTCTCCGGGGACCCGCTGAAGCAAAAGGTCAGCGACGGCAGTGGATCCACCAGCACGTTGATCAACCTGCACCGCCAGGTCGTGTCATACACAGACACCAACGGAGCAACGACTACCACGGCATACGACAGTTTCGGTCTCAAGACGAGCGAGACCAGCACCGTCAAGGGGATTACATCCACCCTCGCGTACACCTGGGACGACGCGCTCCGGCTGGCGCAAGTAAAGCTAGACGGCTCGGTTGTAGCGGCGCCTGCCTACGCTGCCGGTGTCGTATCTGCGGTCTCCTATGCAAACAATTCCAACCTCGCTATAACCCACAATGATGCTGGCTCGGCCGTTGCGTTGAAGTGGAGGCTGGCCGGCGGGGAGGTCACAAGCGCGGTCACCCGTGACCGTGACCAGCGCATACTCGATGAGTCAGTCACAGATACCGCCAGCCCCGGCAGCGCCTACAATTACAGCTACACCTATGACAGCGTGGGACGTCTGGTGGGAGCGAACGTTCCATTCCACCAACTCGCCTACCGCTTCGACGCAGAAAACGGTTGTGGAACGAATACGAAGGCGGGGTTGAACACCAACCGCACCTCTTTCGTCGACAGCTTCAATGGGGCTGCGCCGACAGTCACGAACTACTGCTATGACGACGCCGACCGGCTGCTGTCCACCAACGGCGCCACTGCATTGTCGTTCACGTACGACCAGTACGGGAATGCAACTAAAGTCGGCACTGACACCCTCGAATATGACTCCACGCTGCGTCACATATCCACCAGGACTGCTGCAGGCAACGAAGTCGTCTACACCCGAGATGTCAACGACCGCATTGTGGCCCGGACGGCGGAAGAGGATGGCAAACCGACTCAAGTCACACGCTATGGCTTCGTCTCCAACGCAGGCAGTCCCGACTTTGTCCTGGACAGTTCCGGCGCACTGCGTCAACGCGTCCTGAAGTTGCCCGGTGGCGTAGTTCTCACCAAGAGCTACTTCGCCAACCAACCCGCCAACTGGTCCTACCCGAATATCCACGGCGATATCCTGCTGACCGCTGACCAAGCGGCAAATCGCACCGGCTCGATCCGGCTATACGACCCATACGGTCAAAATATCGATCCAGTCACCGGACATTTTGGAGATATACCGCTGCCGGCGACCGCTGAAGGCGGCATGGATTTTGGTTACCTCGGAAGTCATGCGGTGCCAATTGAGCACATTGCAAGTCAGCAAACAATCGAGATGGGCGACCGCTCCTACCTGCCGATACTCGGTCGATTTCTCCAAGTAGATCCAGTGCTCGGCGGTTCGGCTAACGCTTACGACTACTGCAACGCCGATCCGATTAACAGCACCGACCTCACCGGTAGACTCCCTGTAATCGCGCCGCTTGTCGTCCCGGCTATCGAATTGATTATTGCGGGCGTCCTGACAGAACAGTTGCTGGATCCCGAGGAGGCTCCCGATCCGAAAACTCCGGGCCCTGATGCCACCCAGAACAAAAAAGAAGAATCAGAGATAGTCACGATCTACAAGGCGCCGTATGAAGGCCAAACCGCTCGCATTATGCTTGAGGGGTTCCGGGCGTCAGATTATCCCGGTAGCGGAAATTCGTATCCGGACGGGAAGGCGTATTTCGGCGTTGGCAACAATGGCCTAGTTGTTGCCCTTCAATATGCAGGCAGGGGCGGGTATGACGGTCAAATTATCGCTGTGCACATCCCGAAATCGGACTATGATCGGTACTTCAAACAGTATGAAAGCTACGAGGATGGTGATCCGAGCAAGCCTCAGCTTGCGATACCAAATAGCGAGATCGAGCGGCTGAACCAATATCCGCGAAACTCCTCCTATATATAGCCGCCGTTCCTGGCGATGCGGAGACGTCTTCCGATGTGGGTGGGCGCCACCAGGAAGATCCAGTCGAGGGCGACTCTCCATTGGCCTGTCTGCGGTCGAGTTGAACGCGGGCACTGGTGCTGCGGCATCAGCGCCCGCGTTCGGTCGCACGTGGCGAACGGTCTAGGCAGTAGTGATGTAATACTTACCCGACGCGATGGAGTGCTGCTGTGTGCAACGACGAAAATACAAGCAACGATCAGCCTGACTGGGACAGTCTGCGGAGCTCCCTAGAATTAGGCCAACGTTTGACCGGATCCGTAGCCCTCGTGCCGCGGCCCGGCGCAGTTGGCATCGTCATCGACCTGGGACTCCCAGTTCAAGGGTTCGTGGATGTTCTGCTGCTGCCGTTCGATGTTGGCCGATGGCCAATCGAAGGCACGGTCACAGATTTTCTCATCTGGTGGATGGACCCAAAGAAGGCTCAGATACGCCTTGTGCCTGCCAAGGCGATGTACCGTCGGGAGGACTTCGACACTTGGTGTCTATCTAATGCGCCGGCTGGCAATCCAAAGCTTTTGGCAGAGTTCGATTTCGAGTCCTGACCTGCCTGCCGAGGTTTCCTGGGTGCTTGTTCCAAGAGTGGAACATAGCCCGTCGGAGCAGCGAGGCGCCGTCTCCGGGCCGTTCGTAGCACCAGCTCGCGATGTATTCCGGGGCGGTACCGCCCTGAAAGGCACATGCGTCGAATGTGTGGTGCCCAACTGAGGGTAGATGTGCCTTGGATCAAGTAGTGACCGTGCTTCACCCGGACCGCTCCAACGAGGGTCGGTGAGGCGATGCCATGCGCAGACGATGCGCCCGCCGCGTGAGCAGGACCGAGGTCCGAGCTCAGTACCCGGGCGCCAGCCAGCAACTAGCAGATAGGAGTTGTGCCCCGAGGAGGCTTCGGTGTTTGCCGGCGCCCAATCAGATCTTGCTGACGGCATAGTTGTGGGGGGCGTATGGATCGACTTGGTGCGCGAGGCATCGGTGCCTGCCGAATACTGGGGCTGAGCAGGTGTTTCCGATCGCCACCAACTTGCCGAGAACTTGCCAAGACGCGCCGATACGGCACGGACGAGGCCGCACAACCGGGATGCGAAACCGTCGCTGAACTGGACAAACGGGGATGAGCGGGACGCGCAGGCACGTGTAAATGACACTGGCAGTGTGGGGGTCAGGGGTTCGAGTCCCCTTAGCTCCACCTAAGGAAAAGGTCAGGCCCGGTCTAAGACCGGGCCTGACCTTTTTGTTTGCCGCGCCCTGATGGATCGGCCGCAAGTGTAGGTCGGGGCGGAGCATCCGTCGTGGGTGCGATTCGGACAGGCATCACGGCGTCGCGTATCGGGTGAGCGGAATGGACTGCAATATCACCGCGTCGATCACGAGGGTGGGTTGCCGCCCTTGTGGCCGCTTTGCTCATACCGTCGTGCCGTTCAGAACCTCGTCGGCAAGAGCCTCGAGAGATCTGGCCGCCCACCCATTCCGTCAGCATGCGCGTTCGGCGAAAAGTCCATCCCCAGAATGGAATTCGCTGACATGGGTGAGGCTCGTCCTCTACCTTGATCGATAGGTTCATCCAAGGATCGAGGGGGAAGCGATGCCTGATATCAACCGTGAGCGACGCCGGAGCTGGGTTGAGCGCAGTCTGGCCGAGTTCCCGGCGCTGAGCACCGACCAGCGCCGGTTTCTGTCGATTCCGATGATGGAAAGCCGCTGGCATGTCCTCATCGATCGCGCTCCAACCAGGCCGGATCGGGCATCGGGCTTCGCGATCGGGCCTACCGGGGTGTATGCGCTGGTGTTCACCACAGACATACCCGAGCGGCAGAATCTTCGTGCGATCCGCAAGCATGCGGAGGAAACGTTCGCAAGCCTGGTGTTCGGACGAAGTCAGTACGTGCCGCACATGATCGAGATCCTGCTGCTCATGCCCCGGGCAGTGGCTACCGAGGCGCACGACCACTTCGTCTCCGTGGATGAGTCCACGATGCGGCGGACTCTGCTCGATGGCGATAACAGATTGCCTCTCAAGTGGATTCGCGAGTTCTCTGCGACCGTCGCCAGCCGCAGCGGTCGATACGAGTGGCTGAGTGGTGACGAGGCGCCGGTGGCGGAAGCCGTCGTTGCCGACTCGCTTTTCGGTGCGGCCGAACTCCAGGAAGACGAGCGAGGCAAGATGCTCGGCCGGCCGTTCAAGGAATGGATGACCTTCCTGGACCCGGATCAGATCGGATTGGTGAACATCAACTTCACGGGGCCGGCTCGCTTCAGCGGGCCTGCGGGAACCGGGAAGACGGTGGTGGCCCTGCACCGAATGGCGCGCTTCGTGAAGATGAACCCTGGTCGAGTGCTGTTCACCAGCTTCGTCAAAACCCTGCCTACCTATCACGAATCTGCTTTTCGGCGGCTGGCTCCGCAAGCCTTGGACCGAGCGGAGTTCACGGGCCTGCACGCTTGGACGACGCGGTTCCTCAACCGGCGCAAGGTCGCCTATACCCTCGGCGATGACGACGCCTATGAGGATGCTTTCGCCCGTGCGTGGACCAAAGCCCGGCATGTCCTCGGCGAGATCCGCGATACCGACTACCAGTATTGGAAGGACGAGGTCGATCGGGTAATCAAGGGCCGCGGTCTGCCCGACCTCGATGCCTACAAAGAAGTCGGGCGCTCCGGTCGCGAGGGTATAGCCCTCGGCCCGAAACGCCGCGAAGACGTCTGGAAACTGTTTTACGAGCCGTACCAGGCGCGTCTGAACGAACGCGGAATCGACGACTTCAACGATGTGATCGGCAAGGCGATCGATGAGGCTCGCGATCGCCCGCTCGACGACACAGAGGGCTACGGCATGGTCGTGGTCGACGAGGTACAGGACTTCACCCTGATGCAGCTGATGCTCGTGCATCAGATCGCTGGTGGGGGTTCGGATGCTCAGCTGCTGCTCGTTGGAGACGGTCAGCAACAGGTGTATGCCGGCGGATGGAAGCTGTCCGACGCCGGGATCCCACTGCCAGGTGGTCGTGGGCGAGTGCTGCGGAAGAACTACCGCAATCGTGAAGCCGTCCTGAGGTCGGCGCAGCGCGTCGAGGCAGCCAACACCGTCGATGATTTGGACGGCGGGCCCGGATTCGTTCTGCGTGACAGCGAGATCGTCTTAACCGGGGGCAAAGCCATCGATCGAGAGGTTCGCCGCGCCGACATCGACGGCGAACTCGTTCGCGCGATAACCGAATCCGGTTACGCCTCCTCGGACGCCGCGGTGATAGTCGGCAGTCGGCGAGATGCCATTCGTTACCAGCAGGTTCTCGACCGTGCAGGTCTGGCGACGCTCTCGCTCGACAGATACGACGGCACCCAGCATGACGCGGTGAAGGTCGGTACGGTGCATCGAGCCAAGGGGATGGACTTCGCTGCGGTCTTCCACATCACGGAGAAGCCGGAAGTCCCGCTGAGCGAGCTCACCGGCGGTGCTCGTGATCGAGCCGAACTGCTGGCGCGGCAGGCGCTGGTGGCCATGAGTCGACCCAGAGACTTTCTGTGGGTCGGGTACCTGACTTGATCTCAACGCTCGACGCGGTACTCCAAGGAAAACCAGGTCCGAAATCGGACCTGGTTGTCCTGCTTCCCGAGGAAGCGTTGACGCCGCTAGTCGGAGCCGCTGGTGAGCAGGCACCAGACCTGCAGCAGCGGGTGGGAATCACAGAGGTTCGCCGGCCAGCCCGCGCCGATCGCGGTGGGCGCGGACGGGGCGGCAGTGGCCGCCGCGGCCGGTCCGGCGGATACGACGAGCCCGGCGATGATCACCGCGGTGGCGGCAACAAGCTTCTTCATTCGAAGGTCCCATTCTTTCGTTGGTGTGCAACGTGATTCGGCAGGCGGGGTTCGCCGCGAGCGGCACGCCCGGCTGGATGATCGGCGTCGGCGGGGCATCCGTTACCAACAAACGCATTTTTTGGTGCATTAGTCCAGCCCGAACTTCCACCGGCGAGCAAGATGGGTTGTATGGCGCGCGAGCGGGACTACCCATCCGAGATCGTGTCGGTCGGTGCGGGACTGGAAGTCCTCTCGATCCGGGGCGGGCAATCGGGATCCGTTCTCTCGATCGCGGGTGATCCCGTGCAATCGGAGTCCAGTGACTTCAGCGGCAGTCTGGGCTGGCTTGCCAATCGGTATGTGCCGTGGCCGCGCACGGGGGATACCTACCTGGTCAGTGAGTGGATCGAGGACGTCGAGTGGCAGGGGCTGAGGCGGTGGCTGGCCGCGCCGACGGCAGCGGACGGGCTGGCGGGGCCGTTGGCGCCACTGCTGTCGATTCTGGAGGCGGGGGAGTACCGGCTGAGTCTGCGGCCGATTCCGGATCCGAAAGTCGTTGCTGTCGCGCCGGATCGGCGGTCGGGCTGGTATCGCGGTGGGTGGGGTCCGAGCTTCGATTTCGAGCTGATGCCCACGCACCGTTGGCCGCCGCCGGATGCCGGTACCGTCGCGCACTTCCGCAAGGAGTTGATCGCCGGGCGGCGTCCGGCCCTGATCGTGTTGGCGCACTCGGAGTCCGGGGGCGACCTCTGGTATCTGCTGGACGGTCATCACAAGCTGGCGGCCTATCTCGAGCGCGGACTCGATCCGGTTTGCGTCGAGATTGTTCGGCAGCCGCCGCACGAGGTGCGCCGCACGGACGTGCCGCGATATTGGCCGGACCACAATCCACCCTGGCCGGAACGGGATTCGCTGTGGTAGGCGGAGCCGCTACTCGGCGTTCCATTCGGCGCGCAGGCGGCGGCTGAATTCCTCGAGGTCGTCGTGGCGGTCGGCGGCGAGGGATTTGCCCGTGCGCTTTCGCCGCCCTGCAATACGCGGGGATCCGCAAAGCATCCTGACCTGCACGTCCCAACGTGGTCGAGCCGGAACCCCCGCTGGGGCGGGACAGTGGCATTGCGCCCGCCCGCCCCACGGTGCGACAGTGGTGCCGTCGACATCGATGAGCAGATGTCCGGCGGAGTGGGCGAGGTGGACATCGTGGTCAACACAGCCGGTACGAGCGACGGACGCGGGGTGGATCACGAGATCGTGATCATCGGCGCCGGATTCTCCGGAATCGGGTTCGCCATCAAGGCGAAGGCGGCCGGGTATACCGACCTGCTGATCGTCGACGATGCCGACGGCGTGGGCGGCACCTGGCACTGGAACACCTATCCCGGTGTCGCCGTGGATATTCCGTCGTTCAGCTATCAGTTCTCGTTCGAGCAGCACGCCGCGTGGTCGCGCACCTACGCGCCGGGTCGGGAGCTGAAGAACTACGCCGAGCATTGCGTGGACAAGTACGGCCTGCGGCCCTATCTGCGCCTGAACACCGCGATCGAGTCGGCGGAGTACGACGAGCCCGGGAACCGGTGGGTGCTGACCACCGGGTCCGGTGCGCGGATCACCGCGCGGTTCGTGGTGAACGCCGCCGGCGTGCTCACCCGGCCGAAGCTGCCGGAAATCGCTGGGCTGGAGCAGTTCTCGGGGATCACCATGCACACCTCGCGCTGGGATCACCGGGTGCCGCTGCGCGGCAAGCGGGTCGGCATCATCGGGACCGGAGCGTCGGCAGTGCAGGTGATCCCGCAGATCGCCCCCGAGGTGGCGCAGCTGACGGTGTTCCAGCGCACGCCGATCTGGTGTCTGCCCAAACTCGACGCGCCCCTGGCCCGCCCGGCCGGGTGGGTGCTCGGGCATCTGCCGGCGGCGCGGCAGGCCGCGCGGATCGCCAGCCAGGCGTTCGTGGAGCTGACTTTTCCGATCGCGGCGCACTACGGCCGGATCCTGCCCACGGGGCGGGTGGGCGAGGCGGTGGCGCGCAACTTCCTGCGCACCCAGGTCGCCGATCCGGTGCTGCGGGAAAAGCTCACGCCCCGATACGGATTGGGCTGCAAGCGTCCCAGCTTCCACAACAGCTACCTGTCCACCTTCAACCGGGACAACGTGTATCTGGAAACGGATCCGATCAGCCACGGCGACGCCCGCGCGATCCACACCCGCACCGGCACCGCCCACGAGTTCGACGTGCTGATCCTGGCCACCGGGTTCAAGGTCATGGACCCGGGCAATATGCCGACCTACGGACTCGTCGGAGCGGGCGGACGGCAGCTGGAGAAATGGTGGAACGAGAACCGGCTGCAAGCCTACGAGGGCGTGAGCGTGCCGGGTTTCCCCAACCATTTCACGATCTTCGGCCCCTACGGCTACAACGGCTCGTCGTATTTCACCCTGATCGAGGCCCAGACCCAGCACATTCTGCGCTGCCTGCGGCACGCCCGGCGCGTCGGCGCCGACCGCATCGAGGTGACCGAGGCCGCCAACCAGCGCTATTTCGCCGAGATGCTGGCCCGCCGCAAGAATCAGATCTTCTGGCAGGCCAGCTGCGCCAACGCCAACAGCTACTACTTCGACAAGCACGGCGACGTGCCGCTGCGCGCGGCCACCACCGTCGAAACCGCCTGGCGCAGCCGCCGGTTCCAGCTCTCGGACTACGCCTTCGAGCGCAGCCCGGCCGAGATCAGGACGGCATGAGGGCGAGCAGGCCCAGTTCCGGAACCAGCGCACCGTCCTGACCGAGGGCGTGGAAATCCTGCTCGACCGCCGAGCGCGCGAGAACCCCGTCGCGCACCGCGCGGTACCGCACGAACGACCAGAGGAAGACGTCGAGGTTGTCGAAGCGCGTGTTCTCCTCGAGCACCTCTTCCTCGTGGAACCACACCGCCACCTGGCCGTTGGTGAGCACCACGTAAAGGTTGCCGCCGCCGTCGGCGCCGATGGAGTAGACGTCGTCGTCGGTGAGCTCGGTTTCATAGTCCGAATCGAGGATTCCGCAGTCGTTTCCGGCGAAATCGAAGCCGTAGGTCCAGTCGAAGACGTCCAGGAACTGCGGCATCCGGCCGGAGCGCACCCGGCGGTCGAACGCGGCCAGCGCGGCGGCGTGCTCCGGGGCGAGCCGGGCGAGAAACGGCGCCACCGGGCGGGTCTGCTCGGGAATCAGGACGGGTTCGGCCGCGGGGAACCAGCGACGCAGATCGGTATCGAGGTCGCGATCGGTATAGCCGACGAGGTCGGCGACAGTTAGAGCCACGCCCAGGATTGTAGAAGCGGGCCCCGACAGGGGGATCTAACCGGTGTCGCCGTCTAATCGGTTGTCTAGCAAGACAACTGCCAATCCGTAATCAAAGTGAGGCCGGGTTGTTCCTGTGATTCCGGGCGTGGCCCTCTTAGCCTTGTCGAATGCCTGAACCGAAACCGGAGGACTGGGGTGAACCGCCGGTGCTCCTGCGGCTCGCCGGCCTTCTGGTCGCGGTGCAGGGCGTGGCGGGTTTCGTGGCGACGATCTGGCCGGGCCCGTACCCCCGTGACCAGGTGCTGGTCGCGCTGGCGCTGGCGCCGGCCGTCGTGGTCGTCTGGGCGGGTATCGCGCTGTTCCGGGGGCGCTGGTGGCCCCGGGCCATCGCGACGATCGTGCAGGTCCTGCTGATCCCGCCGGCGGGCGTCCTGCTGGCCGAGGCCCGGTTCCTCCCGGCCGACCTGGTCGCCGGCACGCTGCTCGCGGTGAGCGTGACCGTGGTGCTGATCGGGTTGTACTCCCCGCCGAGCAATCGGTGGATGGATCACGCCTACGACCTGACGCCGCCCGCCGGCGATACCCACTACCCGGCGGACAACCCCATTCCGGTCACGGTGATTCGAAGGGTTCAAATGGGCGAACCCCGGCGGTGATACTGCCAGGCGTCCCTTTCGTCCCAGGAGAACCATGACACTCGCGATCGGCGGGAAAACCGCCGACCGGCAGCGCGCCGTCCCGGCCGCGCCCACGCCGCCGCGCGGCCGGGTGCTGCGTAGCCCGTGGCTGCTGCGGTCGCTGACGCCGCTGGCCCTGTTGCTGGCCTGGCAGATCGGCTCCGCGACGGGTGTGCTCGCGGAACGGATCCTGCCCGCGCCGTCGGTCATCGTGGACGCCGGTCTCGAGGTGTGGCGCAGTGGTGAACTCGGCGACGCGCTGGCGGTGTCCGGTCAGCGCGTGCTGCTCGGGTTCGCGCTGGGCGCGACGGCCGCGGTGCTGCTGGCGATCCTGGCCGCCTCCAGCCGGATCGGCGAGTATCTCGTCGACCCGCCCATGCAGATGCTGCGCACGGTCCCGCTGTTCGGCCTGATCCCGGTGTTCATCATCTGGTTCGGCATCGACGAGCAGCCCAAGGTCTTCCTCATCGCCCTCGGCGTCGCGTTCCCGCTCTACCTCAACACCTACGCCGGGATCCGGCAGCTGGACCCGAAACTCGGTGAACTGTCCCGGGTCCTGGGGCTGACCGCGTGGGAGCGATTGCGCGACATCGTCTTTCCCGGCGCGCTGCCGCAGGTTCTGGTCGGATTGCGGCAGAGCCTCGGCATCGCCTGGCTCTCGCTGATCGTCGCCGAGCAGATCAATGCCAGTGCGGGCCTGGGCTTCATCGTCAACAACGCGCGCGAATTCCTGCGCACCGACATCGTCATCTTCGGGCTGCTCGTCTACGGCGTGCTCGGCCTGATCACCGACGCGCTGGTGCGGATCGTCGAGCGTCGCGCGCTGCGCTGGAGCAAGCGATGACCGCGCCCGCGACCGGGCAGCTGCTCCGGATCCGCGGCGTCGGCAAGAGTTTCGGCGATCGTCGCGTGCTGCACGGCGTCGACCTGGACCTGCGCCAGGGCGAGATCGTCGCGCTGGTGGGGCGCAGCGGTTCGGGCAAGTCCACCCTGCTGCGCGTGCTGGCGGGTCTGGCGGGGGAGCACGCGGGCAGCGTCGAGATCGACGGCCGCGTCTCGGTCGCCTTCCAGGAGGCCCGGCTGGTGCCGTGGCTGTCGGTGGCCCGCAATGTCGCGCTCGGACAGCCGGATCGGCGGCGCCGGGCCAAGGGCCTGGCCCGAGCGCGCGCGGTGCTCGACGAGGTCGGCCTCGCCGAGCGCGAAGCCGCGTGGCCGATCACGCTGTCCGGCGGGGAGGCCCAGCGCGCCGCGCTGGCCCGCGCGCTGATCGCCGAGCCGGCGCTGCTGCTGCTCGACGAACCCTTCGGCGCGCTGGACGCACTGACCAAGATCGCCATGCACGACCTGCTGCTGCGGCTGTTCGCCGAGCACGGCTTCGGTGTGCTGCTGGTGACCCACGACGTCGCCGAGGCGGTGACGCTGGCCGACCGGGTGCTGGTGCTCGACGAGGGCCGGATCGCCGACGAGATCGACATCCCCCTGGACCGTCCGCGCCGGCACGCCGGACCGGAAGGCGCCGTGTACGCGGCGCGCCTGCTCGAACTGCTCGGTGTCGAGCAGTAGTTCTATCTCTGGAGATCACTGTGCAGAAGTTGTTCCGTTCGGCTGTCCTGGTGCTGGCCGCCACCCTGGCTCTCGCCGGCTGCGGCAGCGAGGAGGCGCCGCGGGCCGCCGACGGGCCGGTCGACCTGAGCACGGTCACCCTGAAAGTCGGTGACCAGAAGGCGATCTCGATCGAGGTGCTGCTGAAGGCGTCCGGTCAGCTGGAGAATCTGCCGTACAAACTGGAGTTCTCCACCTTCACCGCGGGCCTGCCGCTGGTCGAGGCGGCCAGCGCGGGTGGGATCGATATCGCGCAGACCGGCAATACGCCGCCGATCTTCGGGACGGCCGCCAAGGCCGACATCAAGGTCATCGGCGCGCTCGCCGCCACCGGCAAGGGCGATGCCATCCTGGTCGGCAAGGATTCCCCGATCAGCTCGGTCGCCGACCTGAAGGGCAAGCGGGTCGCGGTGTTCAAGGGCAGCTCGTCCAACGCGCTGTTGCTGCTGGCCCTGGACAAGGCCGGGCTGACGCTGAAGGACATCGAACCCGTCTACCTCTCGCCGGCCGACGGCTATACCGCCCTCAAACGCGGTGACGTGCAGGCCTGGTCGACCTGGGACCCCTACACCGCGATCGCCGAACAGGAGTCCGGCGCCAAGCAGATCATCGCGGCCGACACCGTCTCCAACGGCAACAACTTCTGGGTGAGCGGCAACAAGGCGCTCGCCGACGCGGGCAAGGTCGCGGCCATCGAGGACTTCCTGCGCCGCTATGCCGCCGCCACCGCCTGGTCGCAGCAGAACGTCGCCGAGTGGAGCGCCAAGTACGCCGAGCTCACCCAGATCAGCCCGGCCGCCGCGCAGGTGACCTGGACCCGCTCGATCAAGCAGCCGATCGCGCTGAGCGAGGCGATCGTCGCCTCCGAGCAGCAGATCGCCGACGCGTTCACCGCGGCCAAGGCGATTCCGGGCAAGGTCGATTTCGCCGACTACGTCGATCGGCGGTTCCAGGGCTGACCCCCGCTAGCCGGTTCGCCGCGCGGTCGTCGAGAGCTGATCGCGCAGCCAGCGCCCGGCCTGCGCGGCGTCGGCGGCCAGGTGATCCGCCAGCGCGGCCTCGTGCGCGGATCGGGTGGGCGGCCAGCTCGGGATGGCCAGCACGCGCATGCCCGCCGTGTACGCCGACCGGATGCCTGCGGCTGAATCTTCCACGGCCACCGAGTGTTTCGGGTGCACGCCGAGTTGCCCGGCGGCATGCAGGTACGGGGCGGGGTGCGGCTTGGTCGATTCGTGGTCTTCCCTGGTCACCACGATCGCGAAGGTCCGGTGCAGATCGAAGTGTTCGAGGACGGCGTGCACGAATCGCTGCGGCGAGGCCGATACCACCCCGGTCGGCACCGTGGCGGCGGCCGCGAGCAATTCCCGCACGCCGGGCAGGAGTTCGATGTTCCCGGCGCACAGGTGTTCCAGCATCCGGTCGACGCAGTCCGTGACCACCTGATCGCGCGATCGGGCACCGCACACCTGGGCGAGGTGGTGCGCCCAGTCCCCGCAGCCGTGAGTCTGCTGCCGATCGGCATCGGTCCAGGCGTGCCCGTGCCGGGCGGCGTAGTCGAACCAGCAGGTGTCCCAGGGCTCCATCGTCGCGGCGAGCGTCCCGTCCAGGTCGAACAGGACCGCCCGGACCGGCTCGCTCACGCCGGGACCGGCGCCTCGGGCGCGGCCCGGTCGAGATCGGCGCTCAGCTGGTCGATGCAGATGAGCCGCAGTCCGTGGGTGTCGGCGAACACGCGCAGGTCGGCGAGCCGCATCACCGATCCGTCGTCGTGGCAGACCTCGCTGATGGCGGCCACCGGCGCCATCCCGGCCAGGCGCATCAGGGCCACCCCGGCCTCGGTGTGGCCTTGGCGGGCGGCCAGTCCGCCGGGGTGCGCGCGCAGCGGGAACACGTGCCCGGGGCGTTGCAGATCTTCGGCCCGGGTCGCGGGGTGGGCCAGCGCCCGCAGGGTCGCGGCGCGATCCGCGGCGCTGATGCCGGAGACGACACCGGCCACGGCGTCGACGGTGACGGTGAACGCGGTCTGCTTGCAGTCCTCGTTCGCGGTCGTCATGAGCGGGAGCGCGAGCAGGTCGGCGCGTTCGGCTGGCATCGGCGCGCAGATCACGCCGCCGGTGTAGCGGATGTAGAAGCCGAGCGTCTCGGCCGTGGCCGCCTGCGCGGCCATGATCAGGTCGCCCTCGTTCTCCCGGTGCTCGTCGTCGACCACGATCACCGGACGGCCCGCCGCGATATCGGCGACGGCGTCGTCCAGCCGGTCGAACATGCTGCCTTCCGGCCGCTGCGCAACTGTCATCGCTGGTGGTCTCCGCCCTGTCGAGGATTGGAAGAAGCGGAGCAGAAGGTATCGCAATCAAGATCATTTTCCGGGCTGATTCGGATCGTGTCCGCTTCAGATGATCATGGCGGGGTAACCCCAGCAGGGCGGCGTGCCACCTTCACCGACGGGAGTTCGATGCGCAATCTGACCAGGATGACGACGGTGGTGCTGCTGGCCCTGGGGCTGGCCGCGTGCGGACAGGAGTCGGAGCCGGACGACGCGGCGCGGTTGCAGCGCTTCTACGACCAGGAATTGGCTTTCGGAGCCTGCGCGGAGTACGCCCAGACGATCGGGGACACCCAGGCTTTCGCCGCGAGCCCCGACTTCCGGTGCGCGCGGCTGGAAGTGCCGGTGGATTACCAGGATCCGGGCGGGCGCACGATGAAGATCGCGGTGCTGAAGGCGCCCGCGCGGGGTGAACGGCTGGGGTCGCTGCTGCTCAATCCCGGCGGCCCCGGCGGACCGGGCATGTCGATGGCCGCCTTCGGCGCGAAGAGCTGGGGGCAGAGCCCGGTCACCGAGCGCTTCGACCTGATCGGATTCGACCCGCGCGGA
Source organism: Nocardia sp. NPDC050435 (assembly GCF_040655395.1). Classification (NCBI taxonomy): domain Bacteria; kingdom Bacillati; phylum Actinomycetota; class Actinomycetes; order Mycobacteriales; family Nocardiaceae; genus Nocardia; species Nocardia sp. NPDC050435. The sequence goes on along the minus strand of NZ_JBFAJW010000017.1, from coordinate 108,779 downwards.
GTGGGCGCCTCGCAACCGGCGGTGCGCTGCTACACCGATGCCGAGATCAACGCCGGCAAAGCCACCTTCATCACCGCGTCGGCGGTCGGCCGCTGGACCGCGACCGACAGCGAGGCGCTGGTACAGCGCTGCGCCGAGCGATCCGGTGGCCGGGATGTGCTCGCACACAGCGGAACTCGCGATGTGGCCCGGGACATGGACGTGCTGCGCGCGGTGCTGGGCGAGGAGAAGCTCAGCTATTTCGGGCAGAGTTACGGCACCCGGCTGGGCGCGGTCTACGCGGAGATGTTCCCGCGGCACGTGCGCGCGATGGTGCTCGACAGCGGGATCGATCCGAACGCCGGGACAACCGCGCGCCGGATCGACCAGTTCACCAGCTTCCAGCGCGCTTTCGACAAGATGGCGGCCGACTGCGCGACCCGGCCGGATTGTCCGCTGGGCACTGATCCGGCGGCGTTCACCGAGCGTTTCCAGAACATCGTCCGGCCCCTCTTCGATCGCCCGATCACACTGTCGGACGGCCGGATCATGGACTTCGCCGGCGCGTGGGGCGCGGTCACCGCCGGCCTGTACGACTCCGCGGCGTGGCCGGTGATCATCAAGGGCCTCAGGGAAATCGGAACCGGAAGCGGTGACACGCTGGCCGCGATCAGCGATGCCTTCGGCGGCCGGGGCGCGGACGGTCGCACGCCCAATACCGCGGACGCCAACTACGCGATCAACTGCCAGGACGAGCAGCGGCACTCGCCCGAGGAGGAGACCGAACTGCGCCGCAGGCTCTACGAGGTGGCACCGTACATGGATCCCGGCCGTGGGCCGGAGGGCGCGCGCGACGGCTGTGAATCCTGGCCCGTGGAACCGAGCCTGGGCTACCCGTACGCGACCGGGATCGAGGGTCTGCCGACAACGCTGACCATCTCGATCACCGGGGATCCCGCCACGCCGTACCAGGGCAGTCTCGCGCTGGCGAAGGCTCTGAACGGTGCGTCGCTCACGGTCGAGGGCGAGCAGCACACCATCGCCTTCTCCGGTGCGAACGCGTGCGTGAACGGCTATGTCGCCGATTACCTCATCGACCTGAAAACCCCGCCCGCGCAGGCACGGTGCACGGCGTAACGAGCAAACCCATTGTCAAGTAAGCATATGTTAACTTGACTACGTGGAGACGATAGAAAGCCGCGCGGCGGTGTTCGAGCGCGACCTCGAACACCGTCATGACCGAATCGGCGCGCACGACTGGTCCTACTATCTCGGCGGGACGGGCCCCCAGGCCGTGCTCCTGCTGGCGGGCGGCGCGGGCATCGCGATCGGCTGGCTGGATCTGACGCCCGCCCTGTGCGCGGACTACCGGGTCCTCGCGGTCGACTATCCGCCCACGGCAACCACTTTCGATGAACTCGCCGACGGCATCGCCGGGCTGCTGGACGTCGCCGGGATCGCCCGCGCGCATGTGATCGGTCAGTCGGCGGGCGGGATGCTCGCGGAGGTGCTGTCCCGGCGCGCGCCGGACCGGGTCTCCTCGATCGTGTTCACCGGCACCGGCCTCTACGGCCCGGAAGACGAGACCCGCCTGCGGGATCGGATCTCGGCGACGGAGTCGACGCCCTGGGAGCAGACCCGCGCCGCCGCGCGCGCGGCGCTGCGGGCCACCTGGAAAGATTCCGGCGCCGCCGAATTCTGGGTCCAGCAGGTCGATTCCGCCTACGAGCGATCCGGGCGGCAGGGCGCGGTGCACGCGCTCGGCTGGCTACTGGACCTGGTCCAGCGGCTGCCACAGTGGCAGCGGGACCCGGCCTGGCCGGGCCCGGCCCTGATCCTGCGCGCCGCCGACGACCCGCTGATCACCGAGCTGCACACCCGGCGCCTGCGAGACCTGCACCCGGACAGCGAATTCCGACTGCTGCCCGAGGGCGGGCACTCGCTGCTGGTGAGCCGCCCGCAGGACTACATCGACATCGTCACCGACTTCCTGGCGCGGCAGCCGGCCGGGTAGCGACGAGCCGCTCGATCGACTCGACGGCGCGGACCGTGCCCCCTTCGCGCTGCGCGTCGGCGCGCAGCACCGCGCAGCGGCCGGCGATCTCGGGATCGGACACGATCTCGCGCAGCGCGTCGCGCAGCGCCTCCGGGGTGGCGTCGGCGGTGTCGAGGCGGCGTGCCACCCCGAGTTCGACCAGCCGATCGGCGTTCTGGAACTGCTCGGCCCCCTGCGGGACGGCGATCATCGGCACGCCGGCCAGCAGCCCTTCCCCGCAGCCGCCCATGCCCGCGTGCGTGAGGAAGGCGTCCGCCGCGGCCAGGATGGCGCGCTGCGGGACCCAGGAGTGCACCTCGATGTTCGGCGGTATCGACCCGAGTTCCGCTGCGTCGACGTGCTTTCCGATCTGCAGGACGACATGCCAGCCGGGCAGCTCGCCGAAGGCTCGCAGGCAGTTGCGGTAGAACTCGGGCTGCCGGGTGTAGGCCGAGCCCAGCGAGATGAGCAGCACCCGCTCCGCCGCCGGACGCGTCCAGGCGGGTTCGGCCCCGCGCGCGGGGAAGCACGGACCGACGAAGGTGACCCGGCCGCTATCGACGCGGTCCGCGTTCGGTTGCATCGCACGCGGGATCAGGGCGAGCGTGCGCTCCGGCGGGCCGGAGAAGGCATCCACCTCGGTCGTGGTGGCCCCGTTGTCGAGCAGCCAGCCGCCGAACTTCGCGTAATAGGCGGCTGCGCCCGGCATTCGGCGGACCTGCGCGCCGATTTCCTCCGTATAGCCCTCCCAGGCAACGAAACTCGGCGACAACTGCAGCAGCGGCCGCCCTTGCTTTTCGGCGAGCGCTCGTCCGGCGTATGCGCCGATGTCATAGAGATACAGGTCCGCGGGATCAGCATCATAGGCCGCGCGCAACTGCGAGAGGGCCTGCACGGCGTTGTCCAGGAACAGGGTCATGGCGGCGATCGGGTCGTCCGGCCAGGCATTGTCGGCGACCGGCAAAGTCGACGTGCAGGATATGAATTCGGCTCCGGTCGCGGTGACGAGGTCGGCCACCGCCGGATCGTTGGCGTAGGTGACGCGGTGTCCGCGCGCCACCAGTTCGCGCAGGACCTCGAGGCTGGGCAGGACATGGCTGACGATGGGTACGCCGATCATCGACAGGTGTGCGGGCATGCGGGTGCTTCCTCAGGACAGGGCCGCGGCGGCGGCCTCGAGGTCGGCGATGCTGCCGGACATGACGGCCGGGATGTGGGCGGTGAGGTGGTCCAGCGGCCAGTCCCACCAGGCGACGGCGAGCAGCCGGGCGATGTCGGCCTCGTCGAAACGACGGCGCAGCAGGCGGGCGGGATTGCCGCCGACGATGCCGTAGTCGGGCACGTCGGCGGTGACGACCGAGCCGGTGCTGACGATCGCGCCGTGGCCGATCCGCACGCCGGGCATCACGGTGACGCCGTTGCCGATCCAGACGTCGTTGCCCACCACGGTGTCGCCGCGGCTGGGCAGGCCGGTGAGCAGGTCGAAGTGACCGGCCCACGAGCCGCCCATGGTGGGGAACGGGAAGGTCGACGGGCCGTCCATGCGGTGGTTGGCGCCGTTCATGATGAACCGCACGCCGGTGGCCAGCGCGCAGAACTTCCCGATGATCAGTTTCTCCGGGCCGTAGTGGTACAGCACGTTGCGGGTCTCGAAGGCGGTGGGCTCGTCCGGGTCGTCGTAGTAGGAGAACTCGCCGACCTCGATCAGCGGCGAGGTGATCAGCGGGCGCAGCAGCGTCACCCGCGGCTGACCGGGCATGGGGTGCAGCACGGTCGGGTCGGCGGGCGGCGCGGGGGAATGCTCGGGCACGGGGATCTCCTTCGGCGGGCCGACTCACTAGTACGACAAGTGTCGCACTAAGCTAGACGGCATGCTCCCGAGACGTCAAGCAGGCCCCAGATGAACGCCACGCCGCCGCGCACCCGCCCCGGCGGCCGCACCGCCCGCATCCGTGACCAGGTCCTCGCGGCGGTACACGCCGAGCTGCTCGAAAACGGTTACGACACAGTCACTGTCGACGCGGTCGCGGCCCGCTCCGGCGTGCACCGCGCCACGGTGTACCGCCGCTGGCGCGATGTCGGCGGTCTGCTCGCCGACCTCTTCGCCGCGGCCGCCGACATCGCATGGGAGCCGAGCGACACCGGATCCCTGCTCGGCGATCTGACGGTCCTCAATACCGAGATCCAGGATTCGCTGCTCGAGGAATCCTCGATCGCCGTGGCGCTCATCGCGGTCTCGTTCCGTTCCGCGGCGGCCGCCGAGGCGCTGCGCACCCTCTGGGAGGGCCGCTACGCGCAGTGCGCGGTGATCGTCGAGCGCGCGATCGGGCGCGAAGAAATACCGCCCGGCACCGCGGCGCGGCCGTTGCTCGTCGCCGCCACCGCCCCGCTCTATCACCACCTCGTGCTGCTGCGCAGTCCGGCCGATCCGCTCCTGCCCGCGCAGGCCGCCCGCGCCGCGGCGCTGGCCGCGGCGGCGGGCGCGTTCACCGGCGGGCCGCCGAGCGAGGTGGACGGGCCGGATGCGGCCGGTGGCCGGTAAAATCAATCCGAACATCGACGGAGCTGTTGTCCGTCCGGATGATTCGGCACGCCGATCCGGGCGGGTAGTTGCGGAAGGGCGTGCGGGTAGATGGGGCAGGCGGGCGACTTACAGCTGATCTTGCTCGATGGCGTGACGGCACGGCTTGGCGGGCAGGCGCTGCCGCTCGGGCCGCCGCAGCGGCGGGGCGTGCTGGCCGTGCTGGCCGTGCGCCGCCGCCAGTGGGTGTCGGCGTCGGCGCTGCTGGACGCGCTGTACGCGGAGAGCTGGCCCACCAGCGGCAACGCGGTGATCCAGACGCATATCTCGGCACTGCGCCGCGCCCTGGAACCGGACCGGCCGCCGCGCTCCGCGCCGACGACGCTGCTGTCCGGCCACGGCGGCTATCAGCTGCGGCTCGAGGACGACCGGATCGACGTCGGAATCCTGGAGCGGTTGGCCGCCGCCGCGGCGCAGGCCGATCGCGCGGGCGACGGTGCGCAGGCCGCCGCGCACTACGCCGCGGCGCTCGCGCTGTTCGTGGGTGAACCGCTGGCGGGCATCGCGGGGCCGTGGGCCGAGCAGCAGCGGGCGGTCCTCCTGGAGCGCCGTCTCGCGCTCCAGGAGGACAGCCTCGCGCTCGCCGTGCGGCGCGGCCGGGCCGATCAGGCGATCGATACGCTGCGCACGCTGACCCGGGAACACCCGCTGCGCGAACGACTACAGGCGATCCTGATGCAGGCGCTCGCCGATCGTGGACGGCAGGCCGAGGCGCTGGCCGGGTACCGCGACACCCGGCGTCTGCTGGTCGGCGAACTGGGCGTGGAGCCCGGCGCCGAGCTGCGCGAGCTGCACGATCGCATCCTGCGCGGCTGGACTCCGACCCGCACCGAAGAGCGTGCGGCCGAGGCGGTTTCGCCGCCCGTCGCCGAGCGCTCCGGCGGCAATCGAGATCTCACCCTGGTCGACGCCTACGCCCGGCGCGGCTCCGGCGGGCTGATCCTGATCACCGGCCGCCCCGGCTACGGCAAAACCGAGCTGCTCGACGCGATCGCGCGGCGTCATCCGGAAGCGACCCGTTTCGATCTGACCACACCGGACGAGGATCTGGCCGGGGGGCTGCTGACCCGGCTCGGCGGTATCGGCTCGAGCAGTGACCAGCACCCGGGCGCGGAGCTGCGCGCCGCGTTGACCCGCCGGACCGCCGAGCGACCGCTGCTGATCCTGATCGACAACGCGGCCTGGATGAACGAGCGCTCGGTGCGCGCGCTGGTCGCCCTCGGGCCCTGGCTGCGCGACAGCCGGGCCCTGCTGGTGCTGGCCCTGGACGGAAGCTTCTGGGATCAGCGGAATGTGGAGCTGCACAGCCGGTTGGAGCCGCACGCGGCGGAGGTGCTGCGGCTGCGCCGCCGCAGCCTGGCGGCGATCGCCGCGCGCTACCGGGAGCGCACCGGCCTGGACTGCGCGCCGGAGCTGGCCACCCGAATCCAGCACGCGGCGGGGGAGATACCGTTGCTGGTCGACGCCCTGATCGCCGATCTGGCCGACCGCGCGGATCCCGCCGAGGTGCCCGACCGGCTGCTCGACGGCCGCTACACCCGCGTGACAGCCACACTGCTGCAAGGGTTTTCCGCGCGCGGCGCGACGATGCTGCGCGCGCTCGCCGCGCTCCAGGACTTCGACCCCGACGTGCGCACCCTCGCCGCGGCCTGCGACCAGCCGCCCACCGAGGTCCGGCATCGCTGTGCATTGCTCACCGAGGCGGGCGTTCTCGCCGCCGCCGAACCGCCCAGGGTCCGGCATCCATTGATCGCCAACACCATTCGCTGGCTCGGGCGGCGCGGGGAAGCCGAACGGTTCCAGACCGCCGCCGCCGAATACGAACGCGGCCTGGGGTATCCGGCACGGAGAGTGGCGCGGCTGCTGCGCGATCTGTGCGGCTCCGAGTACGCCGAGTGGACGGTCGTGCTCCTCGACGCCGCCGAGGAAAGCCTGCGCGAGTGCCTTTTCGGGGAGGCCGTGCGCTGGCTGGAGCTGGCGTTGCGGATCTGTCCGCCGCGGCAGCGCGACGATCTGCTGGTCCGGATCGGGCAGTGGGAACTGTGGACGAACCCGGCCGCCGCCCGCGCCCACCTCGACGCGGCCCTGCGCGGTCAGCGCGAGCGCGGCAGCGCGCCCACCGCCGCGATCCCACTGGCCTGGACCATGGCGATGCGCCACGAAGCCGAGGCGGCGATGCCGCTGCTGAACGCCGTCATCGCCGAAACCGAAGCCCGCGACCACCGCTACGCCGAAGTGCTGCGCGCCTCACGGTGGATGGTCGCCGGGCTCACGGCGTCGACCTGGCACGCGCTGATCACCGAGCTGCGCGCGCTGCCCGCACCCGACCGCGTCGACGGTGCGGTCCTCACCTGGGCCGACGCCTTCGCCGTGCGCGTCGACGCCCGCACGGCTCTGCGCCGGCTCACCCCCATCCGGCCCGTGGACCGGTTGCCGGATCCGCTGCTCGGGTTGCTGGCGCACCTGAACATGTGGGCCGGTGATCTGCCGGCGGCGCAATCGCTCACCGAACAGCGCACCGACCAGCACTTCGGCGCTATCGACACCTACCGCGCGGTGCTGCGCTCGGAGGTGCTGTTACGCGGTGGCGCCTATCGGGAGGTGCTGGCCGAGTTGGGTCCGGTGCTCGGCGATCTCGACGACGAGCTCGTCGTTCCGCCGGCCGCGCTGGCCGCCCAGTACGCGCACGCGCTGCTCGGCCTCGGCCGCCTCGCCGAGGCACAGCGCTGGCTCGACGTGCGCACCGCCAACGCCGACCCCGAGACCTGGGAATGGACGATCGCGCTGCACATTCGTGGTCTGCTGTGTGCGGCCCGGGGCGAATCCCGTGAGGCGGTACGGCATTTCCTGGAATGCGGGCGGCGCGGGACGGCGGTGGGTCTCACCAATCCGGCGCACATCGCCTGGCGCAGTGCCGCGGCCCTGGAGCTGGTGCGCCTCGGTGCGCACGAGCAGGCTCGCGAACTCGCGGACGAGGAATTCGACCTCGCGCAGCGCTGGGGCACGCCGGCGACCATCGGGCGCGCGCTGCGCGCCCAGGCCCTGGCGCGCTCGGAGCCGGAGTTGCTGCTGCGGTCGGTGGATCTGCTCCGCCGCCAGGACGATCCACGCGAATTGATGCTGGCCCTGCTCGATCTCGCGCGGCTGCGTCGCGACCCCGCGCCGCTGCGCGAGGCCCGCGCGCTGGCCGAGCGGATCGGCGCGGCGGGCTATCTCGCCGAGATCGAGGACCTGCTGCGCGCGGCGGCGGAGTAGCGCTCAGCGCGTACTCGCGGCGGCCTGCTCGATGACCGCCACCACGGCCTCCGGCTGGGAGACGGCGAGGGCGTGACTGCCCGCGTGTTCGGTGACGGTCGACCCGGCCCGGGCCGCCATCGCGCGCTGCCCGGCGGCCGGGATCATCCGGTCGTCCGCGGCGACCAGATACCACGACGGCAGCGTGCGCCAGGCCGGGTCGCGGGTCTGCTCGGCGAAGGCCGTGACCGAGATCGGACGCTGCCCGGCGGCCAGCACCGCGGCTCGGGCGGGCGCGACATCCTGGGCGAAGTACTCCGGGAATTCCTCGGCCACGATGCTCAATTCGGGTGCTGCGACACCGCTGATCTGGTGCGGGACGGTGATCTTCGTGGCCGGCCCGCCGTAGCGGGCGTCGAGTTCGCCCAGTGATTCGCCCTGGTCCGGAGCGAAGGCCGCGACGTAGACCAGACCGGCCGCGTTGCGGGACCCGGTCGCGGCGTTGGTGATGACGGCGCCGCCGTAGGAGTGCCCGACCAGCAGGGTCTTTCCGGGCATGGCGTCGAGCAGGCCGCGCAGGTACGCGCTGTCGTAGTCGAGTCCGCGCAGCGGCACCGCCGCGATGGTGACCCGGAAGCCCCTGCGCTGCAACTGCTCCGCCACCGCACCCCAGCTGGAGCCGTCGGCGAAGGCGCCGTGCACGAGCAGCACGTTCGGCTCGGCCGGGTAGGGTCGCGGCGCGGGTGCGGCGGGTGTCTCGTCCGCCGACGAGCAGGCGGTGGCGGCCAGCGCCACGGTCAGTGCACCCAGCAGCGTCAGGGTGCGAAGAGTCTTGCGCATATCCGAGGTGTCTCTCTGTAGCAGGACGGCCCGCGTGGGCGGCGCCGTGGACAACCCTGTCCCCGCCGACTCAAAGACACCTGTGCGTTTTCAGAACGCGCAGTTCGGAATCGTGCGCTACCCGGCACCGGCCGATCGCGGATCGGCCGGTGCGCGGGCGTGCACTACTTGTTCGCGACGATCGACAGGTCGCGGTTCGGGACCCGGCCGCTCTTCGGGATCGTGCGCACCTGCGACGGCGCGCCGCGCAACTCCGCGCCCGCCGCCAGGCGCGGGAGGCGATCGGTGCGGTCCAGCGCGGCGTAGTAGGCGTCCTCGTAGCCGGCGCCGAGCTGGTCGACCGAGAAGTGCTTGATCACGCGATTGCGGCAGGCGACCGGATCCAGTTCGGCCGCCGCGGCCATCGCGGCGGGCAGTTCGGCGGGATCGTCACAGATGAAGCCGGTGACGCCGTGCTCGACGACCTCCTCGACCGCACCACCGCGCAGTGCCACCACCGGGGTGCCGCAGGCCATGGCCTCGATCATCACGATGCCGAACGGCTCCTCCCAGCGGATGGGGAAGAGCAGGCAGCGGGCCTGGGACAGCAGCAACCGCTTGGCCATCGCGTCGGCCTCGCCGAAGATGAAATCGCGTTCGCCGAGCATCGGGCGCACCGAGCGCTGGAAATACGCTTTCTCGGCGGGCTCGTTCATTTTCGCGGCGAGCACCAGTGGAATTCCCGCGGTATGCGCGGCCGCCAATGCTAGATCGGGGCCTTTATACGGCGCGTAGCGACCCAGAAAAAGGGCGAAATCCTGTTTCTTCTTCTGGAACGGCCATTCGCTCGGGCGCACCGCATTGTAAACGCGGTCCACCCAATTCAAATTCGGCGCCAAACTGCGCTGCCGGTCGCTGATCGCGACCATGTGCGCGGCGGAGCCGAGCGCGCTGTAGTAGGCCTGCTCCTCGCCGTCCACCGGTCCGTGCACGGTGACGACGGTCCGGATGCCGAGGGCCTCGTACACGGGCGCGTTCAGCGGGCCCGCGAAGGTGTGATCGTGGATGACGTCGATGTGTTCGGTCCGTGCCAGTTCCATGATGGTTTCGCGCACCTTGAGCGCGTTGACCACCTCGGGGAACGGATCACCGAGGCGATCGGCGAGGATCTTGTCCCACACCGGGATGAACCGGGTGGCGGCAGTCCCGGGCCGGCCCGCGCCGAGCAGTGTGACTCGATGCCCACGCGCGACCAATGCGTCCACCAGTTGTGCCACCACCGCTTCCACGCCGCCGTAACCGGCCGGTGGAACCTCGAAGTAGGGTGGGGCAACCATGACGATGTTCAGTGGCGCACCGGATTCCCGAAGATTGTAGATCAGGGAATCGGAACCGGACGGCGAACTGATCATGGAAATGCCTCCTCAATAGTGTGAAGCACGACCAAACGGGTGCGACGGAAAAGTCGCGGATGCAGCGTCGGAACCAATTCATCAGGGGGCAACCACCCGCCAGGTGTGATACCCAGCACGCGTGCGGCTAACCATCATGACTGGAAATTCCTGGCAACCGGGGTTTACCGGAGGCCGTGTCTGATCCGACCGCGCGTCGACGAGCTGGTGTTTCCCGGTGCGAGCGCCCGATTCGGTGTTTTCTTACGTGTTTTTGTCATTGCTCTCCCGGGCGTCCGACATCGGCGGCCGAGTATCGCTGTCGTTGCCTCGCTGGGAGGCACGGTGGCGAAAGAGGTTTCGAGGATGCGCAGGAGTGTGCTGGCGGCGGCCGCGGCGATCTTGGTGACGGCAGGTGCCCTCACGGCATGTACCGGCACGCCCGCCCCGGCGAGCGCCGCGCCCGAGTGGTGCCCGGTAGTGCCGGAACATCGCGTGGAATGTGGCACGGTGCCGCGGGAATTGGTGGCCGGACAGCCGGAGCTCGGCACGATCGAGGTCGCCTACGCCATGGTGCGGCGCGCCGCGGACACGGCGCCCGCGGCCGGGGTCATCGCGCCGAACCCGGGCGGCCCGGGCGTGCCGCTGATCGAGAACACGGAGCTGGCGGTCGCGACGCTGGGCGAGCTGCTCACCGATCACGACCTGCTGCTGGTGGACCCGCGCGGCACCGGGCGGTCCGCGCCGCTGGATTGCGGTATGGCCGACCAGGACTACCTGACCCAGTCGCGGGCCGAGCAGCGGGACAGCGTGACCCGCTGCGGCGAGCGGCTGGGCGCCCGCGCGGCGGGCTACACCTCCGCGGCCACGGTCGACGACGTCGACGCGGTCCGGGCCGCGGTCGGGGCCCCGAAGCTGGTGCTCTACGGCCTGTCCTACGGCACCTACCTGCTGCCGGTCTACGCCCAGCGGCACCCCGACCACGTGCAGGCGATGGTGCTCTCCGGTGCCTACCCGCACGATTTCGACACGCTGAACCGGCCCAACGCCGAGGCGGTCTCGCTGGCTTTGCAGCGCATCTGTGAGCGCAGCGGCAGCTGCGACGGCGCGCGGGCGGTGTCGGACCTGCGCGAGGTGAACGCCCGGCTGCGCGAGCGGCCGTTGCCCGTGCCGGGCGCGCGGCCGTTCGCGCTGACCGAGGACAAACTGGGCACGCTGCTCTTCGAGAACGCCACCTCCGGTGTCGGCGCGGATCCCGAACCGCTGCTCGGCACGATCCCCGCCGCCTTGCGCGCGGCGGTCCGCGGCGACGACGGCCCGCTGCGCGAGTTCGCGCTGCGCGCGGCGGCGCAGGCGCCCACCGAGAACATCGATCTCTATGTGACCGTGGCCTGCAACGACTACCCGACGATCTGGTCTCCGCAGGCCGCGCCGGAGCAGCGCGAGCAGCAGTACCGCCGGGCGATCGAGGCGGCTGGCCCCAGCGGCGCCTTCAGCGCGGCCGGCTTCTCCGCCGCGCAGCGCGACGGCGGAGACCTCTGCCTGGGCTGGCCCGCGACCACGCGGATCGACTACGCGAGCCGGCCGCTTCCCGAGGTGCCGGTGCTGGTGCTGTCCGGTGACCTGGACGCGATCACGCCGGACGCCAACGGCCTGCGCGTCGCCGAACGCTTCCGGCACGCCACCTTCGTCTCGGTGCCCAATGTCGGCCACGTCCCGGACCTGGCGCCCGGTGGCTGCGTGACCGGCATCGTCACCAGCTTCCTGCGCACCGGTGAGCCGGGGCCCACCGAGTGTGTGCGGAGCCTGCCGCCCATTCCGGTGACCCCGGTCTCGAACTGAACCGACCGGTTGCCATGTCTACTACCGCGGATCGACACAATGGTCCGGTGACCGCCCCCACTGTGCTCGTCGTCGAGGACGACCCGAACGTCCGCAGCACCCTCGATCAGCTGCTGCGCTTCGAGGGCTACCAGGTGCTCCAGGCCGCCGACGGCTCCGCCGCGCTGGCGATCCTGGAGTCCCGGCAGCCGGATCTGGCGGTGGTGGATGTGGTCATGCCCGAGCTGGACGGCCTCTCGCTGTGCCGCCTGCTGCGGCGGCGCGGGGATCGGTTGCCGATCCTGGTGCTCACCGCCCGGCACCAGGTCGGCGACCGGGTCGCCGGACTCGACGCCGGGGCCGACGACTACCTGGCCAAGCCCTTCGACGTCGAGGAACTGCTGGCCCGGCTGCGCGCGCTGCTGCGCCGCAGCGCACCGGATCCCGAGCAGCGTGTGCTCGAGGTGGCCGATCTGACCCTGGATCCGGCGACGCGTGAGGTGCGCCGCGGCGGCCGGCCGCTGGAGCTGACCCGCACCGAATTCGACCTGCTCGAACTGCTCATGCGCAACGAGCGGCTTGTGCTGCCGAAAAGCCGGATCTACGAAGAGATCTGGGGGTTCGACTTCGACACCGAGTCGCGGTCGCTGGATGTCTACATCGGGTACCTGCGCCGTAAGACCGAGGACGGCGGGGCGGCGCGGCTGGTGCACACCGTCCGCAACGTCGGCTACACCATCCGGGGCGCGTAATGCTGCGCACCAGAATCACTCTCGTCGCCGTCCTGGCGGTGGCCGTGGCGATCGTCGGCACCATCGTGATCGCCTATCGCAACGTCAGCCCACTGGTGGCCGCCCAGGTCGATCGTGGTCTGTCCGATCGCGCGGACACCGTCCTGGCGCTGCTCGCCGTGGACGCGCCGGTGCCGGTGCGCCCGGACATGACCGAGCAGCTGCTGTCGCCGGACGGCGCTGTGCGGGTGCTCACGCCGGGCCGGAACCCGTTGCCGGTCAACGCCTCCGATCGGGCCATCGCCGCGGCGGGCGCGGGTGCGGGGGAGACCGAGATCGAGGTGGACGGCGTCGGCTACGGGGTGCTCACCAAGGGGCGGCCGGGCGGCGGGGCGGTCATGGTGAGCCAGAACTACGCCGACGTCGAGCGGATCGATCGCGAATTCCTGTGGCGCACAGCCTGGATCACGCTGCTGGCGCTGGCCGCCGCCGCGCTGCTGTGCTGGCTGGCCATCGGCCGCATCCTGCGCCCGATCCACCGCCTGGCCGCCGCCACCGAGCGCATCGCCGGCACCCAGGACCTGGCCGTCACGCTGCCCGCCGGACAGTCCGGCGAGGTCGGCGAACTCACTCGCAGCTTCAACACGATGCTTGCGGCACTGCGCTTTTCGCGCGCCCAGCAGCAGCGCCTGGCCGAGGACGCGGGGCACGAACTGCGCACCCCGCTGACGTCGGTGCGCGGCAGTGCCGAATTGCTGCAACGGGCGAAGGGGCGGCTCGCCCCCGAGGATGAAGCCAAAGTGCTGGCCACCCTGGTGCAGGAGGCCAAGGCGCTCGACGCGCTGGTCGGCGAACTGGTCGACCTGGCCACCGATCAGTACGCCGACGAGGAGCCGGTGAGCGTGGATCTGGGCGAACTCGCCGAGGACAGCGCCCAGCGCTTCCGCCGCCGCACCGGGCGCACGATCACCGTCGTCCGCCGGGACCCGGTCCGGCTGCCTGGCCGACCGCGCGCCTTGTCCCGCTGCGTGGACAACCTGCTCGACAACGCCCTCAAGTTCAGCTCCTCCGAGACGCCGGTGGAAATTACCGTGGTCGCCCACCAACTCACCGTCCGCGACCACGGGCCGGGCATCGCGCTCGCCGACCGCGCCGCCGTCTTCGACCGCTTCTATCGCGCCGACAACACCCGCGCCACACCCGGCTCCGGTCTCGGTCTGGCCATCGTGCACGACATCATCGCCGCGCACGGCGGCACCGTTCGCGCGGACGCGCATCCTGCGAGCGGCGCGGTGGTCGGATTCACCCTGCACACCGGAATGCGGTAGCGGCGCGGCACGATCGGCGGCCCGTGGTGCCCTGCGCCTTCGGTGCGAGCTGAGCTCTTCGGTGTCGGTCACGGGTTGTCGCCGGTACAGCCCGTGGTGTGGCCTGCGTACCGGTACCAGCCGAAAGGGCTGGTCGGTGCAGGCAAGCCGGCGCAACGGCGAGCGGGCGCGCCGGGGTGAACCGGGCTGCCGGTAGGGTTCGTGACCGGCGTAGGGAACACCGGTGCGAATCCGGGGCTGTCCCGCAACTGTCACCGAGGAGCGATCCGCCGATACATGGTCACGACCTACCCAGGTTGGAAGGCCGGCGGAGAGCGCTGATCCGGGAGCCAGGATACCTGCGCCGGCAGGCAGGGATCACCCACGAGGATGGCAATGGACAACTACAGATCGGCACGGCTCGAGGTCGGGCGGCGCAAGCTGCTGCTCGGCGGCGCGGGCGCCTTCGGCGTCGCCGCACTGGGCGGGACGGCGATGCTCGCGGGCTGCGGCACCGAGAACGGCCCGCTGGGCGCGGAAGGGCCGCCGCAACCCGGTGGGCGACTGCGCACGGCGATCGCCGGGCGCTCGGCGAGTGCGGACGTGCTCGACCCGCACCAGGCCGGCAGTTCCGCCGGCGGCGCGGTGTCGAAGAACGTCTGGGACAAGCTGGTCGCCTACAACAACGACCTGACGCTGCGCTACCGGCTCGCGGAGTCGTTGCGGCCCAACGCCGACGGCAGCGAATGGCGGATTCGGCTGCGCCCGGGCGTGCGCTTCAGCGACGGCAGCCCGCTGACCGCGCGCGACGTGCTCTGGAGTTTCGAGCGCATGCTCGATCCGGCCAAGAACTCCTCCGGCGACCTGGCCGTCGTCGACCTGGCGAACACCCGCGCCGAGGGCGACCTGGACGTGCTGGTGCGCATGAAATCCCCACTGGCGGACTTCGGTTCGGTGCTGGCGGGCTGGTACTGCTACATCGTCAAGGACGGCACCGGCGTCATCGACGGCTCCCGGATTCCGGTGGGCACCGGGCCGTTCGCGCTGGAGCGGTGGTCGCCCGGCGACCGGACGCTGTTGCGGCGCAACGAGCAGCACTGGGACGGTCGGCCGCTGCTGGACGAGGTCGAGATCATCCAGATCGCCGAGACCGAGGCGCGCGTGAACGCCTTCCTGTCCGGGGAAGCCGATGTGGTGCACGAGATCTCGTACCTGCAGGCGCGCACGCTGTCCGACACCGCGGACACCACCGTGGTGGTGCCGCCCGCCGGACTGATGGGCGCGTTCCAGATGCGGGTGGACACCGCGCCTTTCGACGATCCGCGCGTGCGCCAGGCCATGCGGCTGGCCGTGGATCGGCAGGCCATGGTCGACTCGGTCTACTACGGCTACGCCGAGGTCGGCAACGACGTCTACGGGAAGGGCGCGCCCTTCTACCACGACGCGCTGCCGCAGCGCGCCTACGACCCGCGGCGCGCCCGGGAGCTGTTGCGCGAGGCCGGAAAAGAGAACCTGACGGTCACGCTGCCGACCGCCGACGGGATGCCGGGCATGCTCGAATCGGCGACCCTGTTCGCCGAGCAGGCCAAAGCCGCGGGCATCACCATCAAGCTGGAATCGGTGCCCGCCGACACCTATTTCTCGCAGGTCAGCGGCAAGGCGTCGCTGAGCCACATCGGCTGGTGGAACTACAGTCTCGACTACTTCTACGGCCAGACCATGACCAGCTCCTCGCCCAGCAACGGCACCGGCTGGCGGCGGCCCGGCTGGGACGCCACCTTCGCCCAGGCCCGCGCCGCCATGGATCCGGAGCGCCGTCGCGCCCTCTATGCCGAACTGCAACAAGAACTCTGGAACGAGGGCGGCTACATCCTGCACAGCTTCGCCAAGCGGCCCGACGCCGCCAAGAAGTACGTGGGCGGTGTGCGCAACGGGGTGCCGGGCACCGACGACTGGGCCAACTACGCCACCACCTGGCTGGCCGCGCGGTAGCGACCGTGCTCGGCTATGTCGCATGGCGCGTCGGCGGTGGCCTCGGGGTGCTCGCCGCCGTCGCGCTCGTGGTTTTCGTGCTGTTCGAGGCACTGGATTCGGACGCGGCCACGGTCATGCTGTCGCGCACCGGCGGCGGGGACCCGGATCCGGCCCGGCTGGCCGCGCTGCGCGTCCAGCTCGGACTGGACCGGCCGGCCCCGATTCGCTTCGCGGAGTGGGCGTCCCGGTTCGTGCGCGGTGACTTCGGGCAGTCGCTGATCTCCGGGCGGCCGGTGGCCGAGGTGCTGCTGGGCCGCACCGCCAACAGCGTCACCCTGGCCTGGCTCACCGCGAGCCTGCTGCTGCCCGCGGCGCTCGCCCTCGGCCTGGCCGCCGGGGCCCGCCCCGGTTCCCGGACCGATCGGGTGATCAGCACGCTGGCGCTGGCGGCGGAATCGGTGCCCTCCTTCGTCTTCGGTGTGCTGCTGGTGGCGACGGTGTCGCTGTCGCTGCGGCTGCTGCCCGCGGTGTCGCTGCTGCCGACCGGTGCGAGCCCGTGGAGCCGCCCGGAGATCCTGGTGCTGCCGGTGACCTGCCTGCTGATCGGGCTGGCGCCGCACCCGGTGCGCATGGTGCGGGCGCAGACCGCGGAGGTGATGGCCGGGAACTACATTCGCACCGCCCGGCTCAACGGCGTCACCGGGGCGCGGCTCATGCTGCGCCACGTCGCGCCGAACGCGGTCTCGGCGTCGATCCATCCGCTGGCGGGGTCGGTGGTCGGGCTGGTGGGCGGCGTGGCCGTGGTGGAGACGCTGTTCGGGTACCCGGGGCTGTCGCAGGAGGTGCTGCGCGCCATCGAGGCTCGTGATTTTCCGCTGGTGCAGGCGGCCGCGGTGCTGATGGCGGCCGTGGGGATCGGGGTGTACCTGGCCGCCGATCTGCTCACGCTGCTGGTGAGTCCGCGGGCGCGCCGGGAGATGCTGTCGTGAGGCGGCGGCGCGTGCGCTCGTTCTGGTTGCTGTGCGTGCTGGCGGTACTGGCGCTGGTGCTGCTCGGACCGCTGCTCGCGCCGCACGCGGCGACCGCTCCGGTCGGGCCGCCCTTTCAGCCGCCCTCGGTGCGCTTTCCGCTCGGCACCGATGTGGTCGGGCGCGATGTGATGTCGCGGTTGCTGCACGGCGGGCTGCCGCTGCTCTCGCTGGCGGGGCTGGCCCTGCTGGTGGCCTACGCGCTGGGGCTGGGCCTGGGACTGCTCGCGGGACTGCGCCGGGCGCTGGACGGGTGGATCGCCCGGCCGGTGGACGCGATCGTCGTGATCCCGTGGTTCCTGCTGCTCGCGGTGATCGCCACCGTGCTGGGCGCGGGACCCGTCGCGATCGTGGTGACCGTCGCGCTGGCCTCGGTGCCCTGGATCATCCGGATCGTGCGCGCCTGCGTGCTCGAACTCGCCGGCACCGGATACGTCGAATCCGCCCGGGCCCGAGGCGAACCGCTGTGGCGGCTCGCGCTGCTGGAGGTGCTGCCGAACCTGCGGTCGGTGGTGCTCGCCGATGCCGGGGTGCGGATCTCGGCGAGCATCTCGATGGTGGCGGTGAGCGGGTTCCTCGGACTCGGGCTGCGGCCGCCGTCGCCGGACTGGGCGCTGATGATCACCGAGAATCGGCCCGGATTCGGGGTGCAGCCGTGGGCGGTGCTCGCCCCGGCGCTGCTGATCATGGTGCTGGTGGTGTCGGTGAACATGGTGACCGACCGGGCGTTGCGCCCCGACCGGCCCACCCGCGCGCCGCGTCCGGGGCGGCGCGGAACCGGGCTGTCGGCCGAGGCGTTGACGGTGCGCGATGCTCGCGGAACCGTGGTGCTGGAGGAGGTTTCGTTCGCGCTGGCACCCGGATCCGGTCTGGCTGTGATCGGCGCCTCGGGGGCGGGCAAATCCACGCTCGCGCTGGCGCTGCTCGGCGGGCTGCCGCCCGGACTCCGCATGTCGGGCAATGTCGATCTCGGCGCGTCGCCCGGCCGCCGGGCCGTCGGCTACGTGCCCCAGGATCCGGCGAGCGGCCTCAACCCGGCGCTGCGGATCGGCACGGCGATCCGCGAAATCGCCCGTGCCCAGGGGCTTCCCGGCACCAATGCCCAGATCCACGCCGCGCTGTGTGACGTCGACCTTCCGGCCGACCGCGCTTTCCAGCGCCGCTACCCGCACGAGCTCTCCGGCGGGCAGCAGCAGCGCGTCCTGCTGGCGATGGCGCTGCTCGGCGACCCCGCGTTGCTCGTGCTCGACGAGCCGACCACCGGATTGGACCCCCGCACCCGCGACCGTTTCCTCGAAACCCTGCACCGCCTCCGCCGAACGACCACGACCATACTCCTGGTGATCACCCACGATCTGGAACCGCTGGCACCGCTGGTCGATCAGGTCCTCGAACTGGAGGATGGCCGCCGAAAAGCCCTGCGGCCCAGCCCCGCGCGAAGCGCGGCGGTCGGTCGAGATTCCGCTGCCGAGGCGGCGGAACTGGTGGCTGCCGCCCAGACGCCGCTCGACGAGAAGCAGTGCGCGGCGGAGTCGTCCGAGGTGCCCGGCGGGAAGCAGTGCGCGGCGAAGTCGTCCGAGGTGCCCGACGGAGTCGGCTCGCCGTCGGTGGCACGCACGGAGTCCGGCGCATCCGTGGAGCCGAACCCGGTCGGCGCGCCGGCGGGGCCAGTGGCCGCGTCCTGCGCAGTGCCCGATTCGGCTGTGCGGACGAGCAGCCCCGCGCTCCGGTTGTTCGATGCGGTTGTGGAGCAGAGGTCTTCGCGTGCTGTCGGCGTGGCCGAATCCGCGCCGACCGCACCGGTGCCGCGCGCGGCAGGCGTTCCGGTGTTGCGGGTGTCGGGTCTCACGGTGGGGCACGCGGCGCGTCCGGTCGTCGCCGAGCTCTCGTTCGAGCTGTGGCCGGGACAGTGTTTGGCGGTCACCGGGCGGTCCGGGATCGGGAAGACCACGGTGGCGCGGGCGCTGGCGGGGTTGCATCGGCCCGAGCGCGGGGTGATCGAGCTGGCGGGGGAGGAGGTGGCGGGGATGGTCGACCGGCGGTCGCGAGAGCAGCGGCGGGCGCTGCAGTTGGTATTCCAGAATCCGGCGACCTCGCTGAATCCCTCGTATCGGGTGGGGGCGCAGGTGCGGCGGCCGTTGCGGTTGTTGCGCGGGCTCGGCGAGGCGGACGCGGGGCGGCGGGCCGCGGAGCTGCTCGCCGACGTCGGGCTGGACGACGAGCTCGCGCTGCGGCGGCCGGGGCAGCTCTCGGGTGGGCAGCAGCAACGAGTCGCGATCGCGCGGGCGCTGGCCGCCGGGCCCGGGGTGCTGCTCTGCGACGAGGTGACCTCCTCGCTCGATCCGCGCAATCAGGAGCTGGTGCTGGATCTGCTGGACCGTCTGCGGCGGGCCGGGCTGGCGCTGATCGTGATCAGCCACCAGCAGGCAGTCCTGGATCGGCTCGCCGACCGGGTGCTGCGCCTCGACGACGAGCCGATGATTGCGAAGAGATAACCGACACGGGTCGGTCAATGTCGGTGCGCAGTGGTTTCGGCGTGGTTTGCTGTAGCGGTGACTGCCTCCGAGTCGGTGCACGGCCCCCGTCCGGGGCTGAATCTCGCGCTTGCGACCTGGGTTTCCGCGCTCAACTTCTGGGCCTGGAACATGATCGGCCCGCTGTCGACCACCTACGCCAACGACATGTCGCTGAGCAGTAGCCAGGCGTCCATGCTGGTGGCGACGCCGATCCTGGTCGGCTCCCTCGGCCGGATCGCCGTCGGCGCGCTCACCGACCGGTACGGCGGACGGATCATGTTCATCGCGATCTCGCTGGCCTCGATCCTTCCGGTGCTGGCGGTCGGCCTCGCGGGCTCGGCCGACTCCTACCCGCTGCTGCTGGTGTTCGGGTTCTTCCTCGGCATCGCGGGCACCATCTTCGCGGTCGGTATCCCGTTCGCGAACAGCTGGTACGAGCCGAGCCGTCGCGGCTTCGCCACCGGAGTGTTCGGCGCGGGCATGGTCGGCACCGCGCTGTCGGCCTTCTTCACGCCGCGCTTCGTGAACTGGTTCGGCCTGTTCACCACGCACGCCATCATCGCCGTCGCGCTGGCCGTCACCGCCGGTGTCTGCGTGGTGGCGCTGCGCAACTCACCGGAGTTCCGGCCGAACACCGATCCGGTCGTGCCGAAACTGGCCGCCGCGCTGAAACTTCCGGTGACCTGGGAGATGTCGTTCCTGTACGCGATCGTTTTCGGCGGGTTCGTCGCCTTCAGCACCTACCTGCCGACCTACATCAAGAACGTCTACGACTTCTCCGCCGTCGACGCCGGCGCCCGTACCGCGGGCTTCGCCCTCGCCGCGGTGATCGCGCGCCCCATCGGCGGCGCGCTCTCGGACCGCATTCCGCCGAAGTTCGTGGTGCTGGCCTCGCTGGCGGGCACGGCCGTCATGGCCGCCCTCGCCATCTCGCAGCCGCCGCCGGACCTGTGGTCGGCGGTCACCTTCATCTTGCTGGCGGTCTTCCTCGGTATCGGCACCGGCGGCGTTTTCGCCTGGGTCTCGCGGCGTGCGCCCGGCAAGTCGGTCGGCTCGGTCACCGGCATCGTGGCCGCCGCGGGCGGCCTCGGCGGCTACTTCCCGCCGCTGGTGATGGGCGCGACCTACAACGAGCAGGGCAACGACTACACCGTCGGACTGGCCCTGCTCGTGGTGACCGCGGCGATCGCGTTCCTGTACACCGCGTTCCGGCTGAAGACCGTGGAGTCGCCCGAGGCCGGCCGGCTCTAGTCGCGCCGGCAGATCTCGGCCAGGGCGGCGAAGGCGCGTTTGGGGGCGAGCGTGCCGTCGGGCAGGAGCTTGCAGACGCCGAAGGAGGCCAGGTCCAGGTCGAGGTGCGGGTCCGGGTGGTGCGGCAGGGTGTAGGCGGCGAAGTTGTACCAGAACGCGGTGTCCACGGCCTCCTCTTCGAAGAGGGCGAACAGTTCGCGCATGTAGCGCACCGGTTCGTCCTCGTCGCGGCGGTAGTCGCCGACGATGCGCGGCGGGTCGAGATCGTAATCGATGATGTCCCAGCCGATTCCGTTGCGCTCGGCCGCGCCGCGGTAGGTGCAGCAGCCGACCTCGGTGGCCGCGATCGGCTTGCCCAGCTCGCGCAGCGCGTGCAGACCCGCGCGGTAGGCGGGGTGGGCCGGGTCGCCGTAGGCGTCGATGCCGATGATGTCGAACGGCGTCCAGTCCACGTCCTCCCAGGTACCGGCGGCATAGGTGAGCTTGCCGCGGAAGCGCTCCCGCGCGACGGCCACGAGGTCGGCGAGCGTGGCGTTGAGCGCGGTGTTCATGGCGGGCAGCGCGGCCACTGCCGCCTGTTCGTCCCCGGTGAACGACGCGATCCGCGCGAAGGTGTCGGCGCCGGGCAGGAATCCGGTGGCGAACAGGCTGAATTCGCAACCGGTGACGAAGACCGCCGCATCGGCGGCCGCGGCGCGTTCGGCGCAGTCGGCGAAGTAGGGCAGCAGCTCGGCGGCCGAGAGTTCGCAGGGAAACGGCGAGAACCAGACCTCCAGGCCCGCCGCCGCGGCGGCTTCGGCGGCCACGCTCAGGCGGTCGGGGCGGTCGCCGGTGATCCGGACGGCGTCGCAGTGCAATTCGTCCGCGATCATGCGCAGTTCGCGCCGGGCCGCGCCGGGGTCGAAATCCGGGCGGGAGTCGCGGCCGCCGGGGGCGAAGCCGGTGTCGTAGGTGATGCCTCGGGCACGCATCGGTGTTCTCCTCTGTGCGAATGTTTCGGGCTGCCCGAACTCTAGGTATGAACCGAAAATCGAAACCACCACGCAGGGCGCTGCTCTCACAGAAACTGCACGTCAAACCGCAGTGAGTGGTTGCAATGACACAGTCGGCGAACGCACTGCCCTGTTGCAACGAGCGCGGGTCGGCCGGATACTGGCTCCGAGCAACAGATCGGAGCGCCGCGTGCCGGGAAGCAGATTGACGAGATCCGATCGAGGCCGGATAGCGGACGGTTTGGCGCGGGGCCTGGACCACGCCGAGATCGGCCGCCGCCTCGGCCGGCCCACCTCGACCATCAGCCGGGAGATCGCCCGCAACGGGGGTCCCGGCCGCTACAGCGCCGAACTGGCGCACCTGGCCACGCGGCACCGTGCCCGGCGCATCCCGCGCCGGATCGCGTCGGCGCCCACCCCCGAGGTCTCGCCCGCGCTGCTCGCCGAGCTCACCGACGCCCTGGTCGGCACCGGCGTCCCACGCACGGCGGCCGGGGTGATGGCGTGCCTGCTGACCTCGGAGACCGCCAGCGCCACAGCGGCGGAACTGGCGCGCCGCCTGCATGTCAGCGCCCCGACCGTGTCGCAGGCGGTACGACTCCTGGAGGAGCAGGGCATGCTGGTGCGCGGGCGGGACGGCGACAGCCGCCGCCAACGCTATTTCCTCGGCGACGACGCCGGTTTCAGCACCATCCTGGCCAGCGTCCGCGCCAATCAGCACCTGGCCGACACGGTGCGTCGCGGCGCGGGGGCGCTGGGGACCGGCACCGCGGCCGGAGAACGCCTAGAGACCGCCGCCGACCTGCTGGAGCAGATCGGCGCCGACATCCTGCGGTCCGCGCACCGCTGGCGGGCCGACGCCGACGCGAAACGTGTTCGCACGCCGTAGAACTACCGCGCTAGTGCGTTCCGGAACAGGCCCGCGGCGGCGTCGACGGCGGCGGTCAGCACCTCCGGCTCGGCGGTGAGACCCGCGACGATCGCATCGATGTCGCGCAGCCCCGCTCGGCGCAGCAGCCGCTTCTCGTTGGTGACCCACTCACCGCGGGTCGCGAGCACCGCGTGCCCGGCGTACATCGCCGCGGTGGCGAGGGCACCGGCCACCTCGGTGCGCTGGCCGCGCGCGGCGAAAGCGCCGCGCGCGTAATCCAGGGTCAGGTCGGCGCGCTGCCGCCAGGCCGCGGCGGCGGCGGTGCGCAGCGGATCCGGAAATGCGGGACGGGGGAGTGTTCCGGCGAGCACCCGGTTCACGGCGAGTTCCGCGACGACCAGATAGCTGGGGATGCCCGCGAGGTGGAACATCAAGGGCTCCCAGTGGAATCGCCCCTGCCGTGCCTGGTCGAGTTCGTGCTCGACGGCGTCGAGATCGCGGTAGTGCACATCGGCCCGGCGGCCCTCGATGGTCAGCCAGGCGCCGCCGTTGAAGACGCCGCCGCCCCAGGCGCCGAGCTCGGAGACTTCGCCGGGCCAGCCGATCGCGCGCAGGTCCGCGGGGTCGAACGCGCCGCGATAGTAGATCGCGAAATCCCAATCGCTGCCCGGGTTCTGCGTGCCTTCGGCGCGCGAGCCGCCGAGCGCGACGGCCTGTACGCGCGGTAGGGCGGCCAGTTGTGCGGCTACGGTGCTGAGGAATTCGTCGTCGGTCATCGAGCTCCATTGTGTGTCACGAGGTTCGGTGGTTCCCGTATACGTGACACCGGCGAAGCCCACGATGTGACAGCACCGGGCCGGTTCGGGGCGGATTGCCCGCCACGAACCGGCCCGGTGGGTTCACAACTCAGGTGTTGGCGACCTTGGCCTGCCCCTGCACGACATTGTCGGTGCCGTCGACGAGCGCGACCCGCACCTGGACCTGCTGCCCCTTGGACAGGGGCGCCCCGTCCAGGACGACCACGGTGTTGTGTTTGGCTCCGTCACAGGTGATGTCGGTCTGGGCGCCGACGGCCGAGGGCTTGTCGGCCTGGGGTTCGCCCACCATCGCCTTGATGGCGGTGACACCGGCCGCCGCGTCGCAGGCGTAGTCGACCGCGACATTGGCGGGGCCCAGGCCCGTGGCATCGATGGTGTTCTCGGCGAGTGCGGGCGCGGCGGTCGCGAGGACCGCCGCACCCAGGGTGCCGAAAACGGTGAGGGCCAGGGTCGGGCGGAAGTTCTGGATTGCTGCCATGGATCTCGTTCCTCCTGGTTAGCGGAAGTAGATCTGGAACAGACTCGGAAAAATGCCGAGGCGCGCGGCCCGGCACCTTCCTCCATGGTGCCACCTTCGCCTACTTGAAGGTCTTCGCGATCAGATCCAGGGTCGCCATCACGTGGCGATAGTCCGGGCGCTGGCTGGTCGAGGGCAGTTCGTAGAGCTGCCCGGACCGGAACGCCGGCAGCGCGGCCAGCACCGGGTCCTGCTTCAGCTGTGCGATGGTGCGCCCGCCGTCGAGCTGCACGATGAACAGCGCGGGGGCGTCGACGACGACGCTGGTCAGCTCGGGGCTGAAGTTGACCCAGTCCGCGGCCGCGGGCCGGGCCGGGTTGCCGGCCTTGGCCTCGACCGCGCTGTCGACGGTGAAGCCGACCTCGGTCAGCAGCGCCGCCAGCGGCGTGGTGGGCGCGACGACCGAGGGCTTGTTGTCCTTGCGGGACTGGAACACCGAGATCGTGCCCGCGGGCACCTTGATGGCGGCCTTCACCTCGGCGACCTTGCGGTTGTAGGAGCTGATCAGGCCTTCGACCTTGTCGGACTTGCCGATCACGTCCGCGACCGCCTTCAACTGGTCCTGCCAGTTGGTCAGCTTCGACGAGATCAGCACCGTGGGCGCGATGGCGGTCAGCTTGTCGTAGGCGTCGATCGACTGCTGGCCGGGGTAGCCCTGGCCGCCGCCGATGATCAGATCGGGCTGCTGGGCGGCGATGAATTCCAGATTGATGTTGTCGCCGGAGGGCAGCACCGCGGTGCCCTGAGCCTTGGCGTCGGCCGACCACAGGGCCGGGAACTCACCCGGGGGCAGGGTGACGCCGAGCAGGCGCGGATCCGCGGCCTTGACCTTGGCGCCCAGGTCGAACAGGTAGCCGCCGAGCGAGCCGTTGACGACGGCGATGCGCTGCGGGTCGGCGGGCACGGTCACCGGGCCGCGGTCGGTCTGTACCTCGCGGGTGCCGGAGGACTGGGTGCCCTCGGTGTCGGAGCTGCTGCAACCCGCGACCACGGCGAGGGCCGCGAGCAGGAACAGGGCAAGTGCGGCGCGCACGCGGGCCGGCAATCGGGTTAGGCTAAATCTCGCGGACGGAAGGTTAGCCTAACTTTACTGAGCTGCGGAAGTCGCGTCGGAACGACGGCGCGGGCGGGCTCGCGGGCTGCCCGGCCCGGGCGAGATGCAGAGTCCGCTCCGGGGCCACGCCGAGCAGTCCGGCCAGTTCGTCGCGGGTCGCCGCGCAGTCGATGACCTGACTCAGCGGGTGCGTGGCATGACCGTGCCGGGTCAGCTCCAGCCAGATCCGCAGCAGCGCCCGGCCCGCCGCGAGCGGGTCGTCCGGGTCGGCGATCAGCACGAAAAGTTCGCCCGCCCCGGCGATCCCGCCCTGCGCCGCCAGCACGCGCGCCAGGCCCAGCGGGCGCAGCGCCGGATACCCGGCCAGCGCCAGCCGCAGCCCGCGCGCCTGGCCCGGGCTCAGGTGCAGCGCCGCGGCGGTGAGGCCGTCGTGGCGGTAGCGCGGATGACGGGTGCTCAGCCGCAACCAGTCCCGGAGCTCGCGGACCACGGGCGCGGTGCCGAACAGCCACCGATCGGCCCGGCGTACCAGCGGATCTGCGCTGTCGCACGGCAGGAAGCGCAGTTCGGCCCCCGCCGCGCGGGCGATGCCCAGCAGGCGGCACCGCAGCGCACGGTTCAGCGGGGTGGGATGGAACGCGCCGCGATGGGTGCGGCGGCGGTGCAGATCGCCGATCGTGTAGGGGGTTTCGTAGGGCAGTGCCGCCGCGACCAGGCGGCCGACACGGTGCGCGCCGCGATCCGGCTCGAACGTGATCGCGAGACCCGCACCCGCACAGGCGATCAGGCACCCTTCGACGAACGCGCCCAGCGAGAGCAGCAGATCGCGCGCGTCGGAATCTCCTTCGGGGAGTGTGCGTTCCGGATCCCAGCCGACCTCGATGTGGTCCGCGTGGTAGGTGAGGGTCCACGGCTGGGTGTTGTGCGCGCTGGGCGCGCGCCAGAAGGTGGGTTCCAGGGCGCGCACGGCATCGATGTTCACCGGAGCTCCTTGTCGTAGAAGGTGTAGCCGTGCAGCGGGCGTCCGCCCAGCGCCCGGAAGTGCGCCGCCGACGCGGGATTCGAGCGCTCGACGAAGGTGCTGCGTAAACCCTCGTAGCCGCCCGCGCGCAGATTGCGCAGCAGTTCGCGCGACAGATAGCGCATGTAGCCGTGCCCCTGCTCCTCGGGAACGGTGCCCTTGATGACCAGCACCGCCTCGCGCCGGTACCGCGAGCGCCCGGCGAGCAGCCGCAGCTGATTGCGCAGGCCGAGATCGCCGCCGATCCGGCTCAGGAACTCGGAGATGTCGGGCACGCACAGCACGAACGCCACCGGGCGATCCGCCTTGGTCAGGTAGAGCAGCAGCGATTCGTCCAGCAGGTAGGCCAGCCCGTCGGTCTGCGCGGCCAGCTGGCCACCGGAGATATCGGTGTAGTACCCGAGTTGGCCGAAGGCCGCGTTCAGCATGGTGCGCAGGATCGGCAGTTGCTCGGCGATGCGCCGTTTGTCACCGCGGTGCAGGCGTAGTTGTTCGGCGGCCGGCCGGTTGTCGTCGAAGTCGAACACGCTGTCCGGATCGGCCGTGGTCGGGCAGATCCAGGTGTCGGACTCGAAACGCCTTGTGAAGCCGAAGGATTCGTACTCCAGCGGATAGTGCTCGGGGTTCCAGGCGCTGTCCAGGAAGCCGCGCTCGGCGAACCCGGAGGTGATCACGCCGCCGGATTGATTGGGCAGCAACGACACCGGGCCGAACACTGCCGAGCGCTCCGCGCGCACCGCGGCGGCGTGGATCTGCTCGAACAGCGCCTCGCCCGCGCCGGGCCGGAATTCGGTCAGCCCGAACAACTGTGACCGCCGGCCCAGCTTCGCGTCGAGCGCGGCGTCGGTGTGCAGGGTGGTGCGCCCGATCACCCGGCCCGCGTCGTCGCGCAGCAGGTGCAGCGCGACGCCCTCGCGATACCAGCGCCGGATCGTCTGATGGGTGATCGGCACGTACCGGTGATCGTGCAGCCGCCCCGGCAACGCCAGGAACTCGCGCAGCGCCCGGGCGTCGGCCACCCGCTCGAACCTCATCGCCGCACCACGGGCGGACCCGCCTGCTCGGTGGACAGCGGCGTGAAGGTGGGAATGTGGCCCATCTGATTGCCCTCGGCCCGCCAGACACCGTTGCTGTAGCCCGCCGGATCGGCGTAGTAGAGCCGGATGAAGCCGCCGGTGGCGTTCTTGGTCTCGTCGGTCACCCAGACCATCAGCTCGCGATGGTGCCGGCTGCGCGCGAAGGCCAGCAGGGCGTCGCGATCGGCGAAGAACGCGATGGTGCCCAGGGTGAAGGGGAACTCGTAATAGACCTTGTGCCAGCGGTATCCGCGCATCCGGCGCATATCGCGCACCAGGCGGATCCAGGTGCGGCTCATCGTGATGATCGAGCGCGGGCCGCGGTAGCGGGTGGCGCCGATGAACATCGCCGTGGCCTGGCCCTGTGGCGGCGCGAGGCGGAAATCGGTGGTTCTCACGACGCCTCCACCAGGTAGGAGTTCTTCAGCTTGGTCATGGCGGCGAACGGGCCCGCACCGGGCTCGAACAGGCGCACCCGCAGGTCGGCGGCGCTCGGATCCTCGCGCAGCGACGCGGCGAAGTCCCGGGAGACATGCGCCAGGTGATCCAGCACCCCGGTGCGGCACGCCGCGGCCAGCAGCAGCCGCTGGTCGGCGTCCAGTCCGGCGTCGCGCAGCTCCAGGTTGACCACCGGACGCGATTCCAGATCCGGCGCCTCCTCCAGCGACAGGCAGAACCGGGAGATCCGGTCGGCATACGGATTGTCTTGGTAGAGACCGTTTTCGACGTCCTGCGGATACAGGTTCGCGCCCATGTAGGAGACGGTGCTGTCGGCCCGCCCGAACAGGAACAGCAGCGGCAGGTTCATCGTGTCCGCGCCGCGGTGCCGTCGGAACTCGGCCCAGCGCGCCGGATCCCGCCGCAACGCCCGCAGCACCGCGGGCAGCGTGTGCACCCGCGCCTCGTCGCCGATGTTGTAGCGCAGCTTGGGCTGCACGCAGTGCCGGGAGGTGAGCGTGCACAGCAACTCCGAGCGCGCGTTCACCTCCAGGTAGGTCTCGAGCGGGTTGTAGTGGAAGATCATCGGCAGGCGCTGCTCGTGCGCGCCGAGCAGTTCGCGGCGCAGTTCGGGGTCCGCGTCCAGTTGCTTGCGCAGCCAGACCGTGAAACTGGTCTCCGCGCCGATGCCGATCGACAGATCGCTGGCGCCGTAGCCGGAGCGCACCCGGGTGAACCGCTGCTCCAGGTAGTCGCGCAGGGCCTCGGTGAGCGCCTCGCCGCCGACCATGCCCTGCAATCGATAGGCGTCCCAGTCGAATTCGAGTTCGTCGAGGCGATCGCGCAGATGCTTGAGGAACGGCGGGTAGGCGGCCACGATGTAGTCGTAGCCGGGACCGAAGTGCCGCAGCGTGTCGATGATCTTGTCCAGGTCCGGGCCCGTGTTCTTCACCATGGCGATGCGGGCCAGGGCCGCGCCGGTGGTCGTGCCCGTCGCCCACGCGCCCATCGAGTAGGCGTTGATGACGAACAGCCGGTCACCGGGAAAGGCCATCTGCACGTAGCCCGCCGCGTTGCGGTAGATGGTCCGCAGCTCTTTCGGCCCGCGCGCCCAGTTGAACGGGGTGCCGGTAGAGCCCGAGGACTCGTCGACGATCACCCCCGGGCGATGCAGCCGGCCGTGCCGGCAGCGGCTCTCCTCGTCGTAGCGCCCCGCGTATTCGGCCTTGCCGGTCTCGGGAAAGTCGCTGAGCCGCTTGGCGTTCCCGGCGCCGGCCCGGTGCAGGAAATCCCGGTAGGCGGGCACCTGCACGGCGGCCGATCGGCAGGCGAGCGCGGCGTGCCCGGCGGCCACCCGGGTCAGGCTCGGATGGTAGCCGCGCGCCATCCGCCGCCACAGCGCCGGATGGGCCGCGGCCAGATGGTAGACGCCGGTCAGTGCTCCGGAAAGGGCTTGCAGCCGAACGCTTCTCGTCCGCTCCCGCACCGTCGCCCGATGCGTTCCCCCGGTGAAAGTTCTGTTCATACCGCAAGCTTCGCCGAGCGCGCCCCGGCTCGGACCTGTGCGCCTACCCGATCGCCCTAGGTGTCTCTACTCAGTCGGGGGCGACACGCCGGTGGTGCGGGCGGTCGGCCCGCGCGGCGGCGCGGGCGGAGACAATGCCGGATGCCCTCGCTGCGGTCGTCCCTGGTGGTGTGCCTGATGCTGGCGGCGATCGGGTCGGCGGGCGGCCCGGCGCGGGCCGATTCGCTGCCCGTGCCGTACGCGGGTCCGGCTCGGCAGGTCGTCACCGTGGTGGCCGCGGACTCCGCGGCGACCACCGCGGTGCTGGCGGCCTGGGATCGGGTGGACGGCGGCTGGGTGCGGGCGCTCGGGCCCTACCCGGCTTTCGTCGGCGCGGCGGGCGTCGGTGCGGCCCGCGAGGGGCTGGCGCGCACCCCGGCGGGGGTCTGGGGGCTGAACCAGGCGTTCGGCAACCGGCCGGGCGGCGGCACCCGCCTGCCGTATCGTCAAGTGACACCGTGGGATTGGTGGGTCGGCGACTCCGGCTCGCTGCTCTACAACATGCCGTTCCTGTGCCCGCCGGGATTGTGCCCGTTCGACGAGAGCGCCAGCGAGCGGCTCGGCGCGGTCGGCCCTGCCTACGACCGCGCCGTGGTGCTGGACTACAACCGCTGGCCCGCCCAGGCCGGCCGCGGCTCCGCGTTCTTCCTGCATGTCGCGACGGGCGAGCCCACCGCGGGCTGCGTCGCCATCGCGGCACCGGACCTCGACGCCGTGCTGCACTGGCTGGACCCCGCCGACCAGCCGGTGATCGTCATCGGCGTCGCGTAGCCCGGCTCAGCGGAAACCGAACAGCGGCGGGAAGACCAGCACCACGATCCACGCCCAGGCGGCGTAGACCACCAGGTAGCCGGTCTGCCAGCGCTCCAGGCGTTCGACGGGGGCGCGACCGCGCAGGAAACCGAACAGCAGCCAGGCCGACCAGGCCAGGTTGGCCAGCAGGATCAGATTCTCGCCCAGGGCCGCGATCTTGTTCGGCGAGCCGCCGTACTCGGTGATCCGGCTGGTGATGACGATCAGCACGAGCAGATCGACCAGCAGCGCGCTGACCACCAGGGCCAGTTGCAGTTTGTCGAACAGCTTCGGTTCGGCCGGTCGGTCGACGGCGGTGAGGGCGTAGAGCAGCAGGCCCAGCACGACGACCAGCAGCACGTCGAACAGGATGAGCACCTCGCGGTCGGGCTCGAGCCCGGTGCTGCTCAGACCGAATCCGATCAGCAGGGCGAGCAGCACCGCGGTGAACAGCGGGGTGAAGATCCTGGTCAGCATCGGGGCGATCGTCTCGATCACGCCCTGCCTGGTCTCCACCAGCCAGGCCGCGACCACGATCGCCGCGACGCCGCCGCAGGGCACCAGCCACTCGCCTACGAAGGTCTCGGCGTCGATGCCGATGGCGCCGAAGGTGCCGACCGTGATGCCGGTGAGCACGCCGCCGCCCAGGCAGATCAGGACGAAGTAGACGACCCATTCGCCGGTGAACCGGATGAAATCCATGCGGCGCGGAGGCGAGCGCCAGTCGCCGCCCGCGTAGGCGACGCCGATCACCAGCCACAGCGCCAGCGGCAGATGGATGGCGGTCAGCACGATCGACTGCGAATCGAAGTCCAGCCCATAGGCATTGGCGGCGACCGCGCCCAGCGCGAACAGTCCGGCGACCACCGCGGCGACGGCGGGGCGCAGCCGCCGGCGCACGCCGAAGTAGAGCGCCAGCGGCGCGAGCGCGAGCAGCGCGAGATTGCGCGGGTAGAACTCGTCGTCGTCGAAGTCGACGCCGAACAGGGTGGGCGCCTTGAGCGCGACGATCGCCAGCAGCGCGCAGGCCAGCATGGTGCGCAGCGCGTCCCGGTTGCCCGCCTTGTCCGCCCGTTCGCCGAGCACCAGCTCGCGCCACAGGCGGCTGCCGTGCGCGCGGGCGAACTCGCGCGCCGGGCCGTCCTCGGCCGCACGGCGTTTGAGCGCGACGAGAAAACTCTCTTCGGGGCGCAGTCCGGCCGCGGTCAATTCCGTCATGTCGGTGTGCAGGCGCTCGTCCAGCGTCTCCACCGGTGCGCCCTGCTGCCGCAGGTAGCCCTGCCAGCGCGCGAGTTGTGCGTCGAGACCCTCGGTACTCATTCCGTCATCACAGGCAGATCGAAACACAGGATGTTGTAGAAACTGTGCGATTCCGGGTCCGGAATGGTGTGACCCGCCGGGCGCCAGCCCCACGCCCGGTAGATCGCGTCGGCGGGCGCCGCCGGCGCGACCGTGAGCACCGCGAGCGGCTCGGCGCGGTCGTCCAGCAGCGCGCCGAGCAGCGCCCGGCCCAGCCCGCGGCCCTGATGATCCGCGCGCACCGCCAGTTCCATCACGGCGAACTTCGGGACGCCGAGCGCCTCCGGCGGCGCCGGTGTGGCCGAGCCCGGCCACCACACTTCGGGCGCGAAGGTGAAACCGTAGGCCATGCCGACCAATTCGCTGCCCTCGATCGCCCGGACCAGGGCGAATCCCGGCTGCTCCAACTCGGCGGTCAGCAGTTTGCGGAACCGGAGCACGTCCTCGGGGCCCTCGTAATAGGGCGGGCTCGCGAAAACCTCGGCGTACAAGTCGATCAGCGCCTCCAGCCCGGCCGCCGCGGCCCTCGGCCCGGCGTGCACGATCAGCGGCGCCACGCCGGTCAGCTCCGCGCGTGCACGGTGGTGGCGGCCTGGGACAGCCGGGTGAGCAGGTCCGGGGTGGGCCAGCTACGGGCCTCGTAGCGCGGCGGATCCAGGCCGGGCACCGGC
Source organism: Nocardia sp. NPDC050435 (assembly GCF_040655395.1). NCBI lineage: Bacteria > Bacillati > Actinomycetota > Actinomycetes > Mycobacteriales > Nocardiaceae > Nocardia > Nocardia sp. NPDC050435. The sequence continues at coordinate 76,999 of NZ_JBFAJW010000017.1, read as the reverse complement.
GTGAGCCCGGTGAGGGCGGCGACGGCGTCGAAGGGGACCTCGAACAGCGGCCGCAGCCCGCCCGCGCCGTCGTCCGCGCCGAAAGCGACGTACTCGGCTTCGGGTAGCAGGTATTCCACGCCTTCGCACCAGATCGTGATCGTGCGCGGGCCGTCGGGGCCCTCGGTGAACTTCAACTCCGCGGCGTAGGCGGGCTCCAGGTCGAAGCCCGGGTACTCCAGGAAATCCTCGACCGCCTGGTTCAGCCACCCGGTCTGGGTCGTGTACTCGGCGGAGGCCAGACCGCAGCGCGCCCGGTGCGCGGCGGGCAGTTGCTCGTGCGGGCCGGCCAGGTCGAACGGCACCACCGCGTCGGTGTCGTCGAGGGTGTAGCCCTGCGGCGAGAGCGGGCGGGTGGCGGTGCGGTACTGCTCCTCGGCCAGCTCGTACATCCGGCCCAGCACCTGCGGCGCGTCCGGCACCACGATCAGGCTGTCGTTGTCGGGCATGAAGGCGACCGGGCGGCGATGGCCGTAGCGGGCGCGGAAGGAGGCCAGCCAGCCGGGCGCCAGGGGCCAGGAGGTGAAGTAGGCGTTGCCGTCGTCGACATAGCGCAGGATGGCGTCGCCGGAGCTGTCGTGCGGCCGCACCAGCCCGGCGAGATTCTCGCGGGCCGCGTCGAAGACCTGCTCGGGCGTCACACCCCATTCGGCGACGTGCGAATTCGCCACGATCGTGCGCGAATCCGGCTTGTCGACCGCCACCAGCTCGCTGAGGAACGGGAACGCGGGCCGCGCCAGCGGCCGGGACTCGGGCGCCTGGTCGATCGCGTAGGTGACCGGGCGCAGGATCGGGCGCAACCGGGGCCGCACCTGCTCCCACGTGCTCGCGGGCTCGTCGTCGGTGGGCAGCGACGACAGGAAACGGGTGAGGCGCTCGGCCCGCGCGTCGGCGGGCAGTTCGTAAGTTTCGCGATAGATGTTGGTTAGGTTGATCTCCCAGCCGTCGGGCAGTTCCAGGGTGAACTCGGCCGCGTCGTAGACCGCCGGGCCGCGCCCGAGCTCGGCCAGGTGCGCCATGGCCAGCGCCGCGAAATGATCCCGAGACTCGTCCGTGAAATCCGCCACCCCGCAACAGTAGTCGGGGTTACGGCGGCGTGCAGGCCGATCCTCAGGCGCCGCGGTCCTGTTCGAATCGCGCGGCATACCGGATGAGCAGATCGCCCGGGTCGGCGGGCGGCGCCTGCCGGCGCCAGACCGCGCGGAATTTGCGGGTCAGCACCGCGTCCGCGAGCGGGATCTCGAGCAGCTCGCCCGCGGCGAGGGCGGGTCCGGCGATCAGGCGGCTGAGCACGGCGGGCGCCGCACCGGTGCGCGCCGTCGTCAGGATGGCCGCGGTCGAACCGAATTCGGCGGCGGGGGAGCGGGGTTCGGTGTCGGCGGCGAGGAGTTCCCAGACCGTGTCGCGGGTGCCGGAGCCGGGTTCGCGCCACAGCAGCGCGGTGCCGGCCAGTTCCCGGACGGTCAGCGGCCGGCGGCGGCGGGCCCACGGATGACCGCGGCCGACCACGACCACCAGATCGTCGGTGCCGAGCACCCGGCTCGCGAGTTCGGCCGGTGGGTGCGGTCCCTCGACGAAACCGACGTCGGCCTGCGCCTGCTGCACCCAGGCCTGCACCTGGCGGGAGTTGCCGACCTCCAGCGCCACCGACACCTCGGGCCGGGCCGCGCGCAGCGCGCCGAGCCAGTGCGGCATCCGGTGATCGGCAATGGTTTTCGAGGCGGCGACCCGCAGCTTGGGGCGGTCGGCCGCCCGCAACGCGGCGACGGCGACCGTGAAGGCGTGGGCGGCGGCCAGCACGGGCCGGGCCTGGTCGACGACGGCGCGGCCCGGCTCGGTCAGCGCCGAGCCGGTCGGGCCACGATCGAGCAGGCGCAGGCGCAGGCGGCGCTCCAGGGCGGCGACGCGCATGCTCGCGGCGGGCTGGGAGATGCCGTGGCGGCGGGCGGCGGCGCCCAGGCTGCCCAGTTCGGCGACCGAGACCAGCAGATCGAGCACCTCCAGCTCCGGTGTGCCCGGTGGGAGGGTCATGGCTGGAATTATGCGCCGCCGGGTCATAAGGACGGCTGATGAGGTGGTCGGTGCGCGGCGGCTACCGCGGTCCGGCCGCGGCGGCGATGGTGGATTTCTGCGCCTGCGGGCCCGGAAAATCGAGGAGACATCATGACTTTCGTCATCGGAGCGGCCTGCGTCGACGTCCTGGATCGCGCCTGCATCGAGGAATGCCCGCTGGACTGCATCTACGTCGGTGACCGCATGGCCTACATCAATCCCGACGAATGCACCGACTGCTCGGCCTGCGAACCCGCCTGCCCGGTCGAGGCGATCTACTACCAGGACGACATGCCCGACGGTCAAGAGGTGTTCGTGGCCGAGAACGCGCGCTTCTTCACCGAGGTGCTGCCCGGGCGCGAGGCCGCTCTGGGCGATCCCGGCGGCGCCACGGCACTCGGCGCGCTCGGCGTGGACACCGCCTTCGTGGCGGCCTACGCCCCGGAGTAGCCCGGGGTCAGCGCGCCGCGAACCATTCGTCGGCGAGCAGCGCGAAATCGAGCTCGGTGGTCCATTCGCCTTTGAAGAACTCGTTCTGCACCAGCCGGGCCTCCTGGCGCATGCCGAGACGGCGGGCGACGGCGGCGGAGGCGGTGTTGCGTTCGTCCAGCCGGGCCACGATGCGGTGCAGGCCGAGTTCTTCGAAGCCCAAGCGCAGCACGGCGTGCGCGGCCTCGGTGGCATACCCGTGGCCGCCGGCGTCGGGATGCAGCACGTAGCCGAGCTCACCGAGGCCGTGCTCCCGGCTCCGCCAGAACAGGATGACGTCGCCGATCAGCGCACCCGTCTCGGCTATCTCGATGCCGAGCGTGAGGTCCTGCCCCTCGTCGGTGAGTTCGGTGTTCGCCCAGCGGGTCTCCAGCCGCTCCACCACCTGCGCCCGGCTCATCGGCTCGAACGGCACATACCGGCACACATCCGCCCGGCTCCGGTAGCCGAGCAGCGCGTCGATGTCCGCGCTGCCCAGCGGCCGCAGCAGCAGCCGCTTGGTCCGGACCGGGTACACGGGCTGCAGTGACGGCGACACCCCGACCATCGTGCCAGCTTCCCCCTGATCCCGTTGCGCCCGAGCGAAATCCCGGTCACGCTGGAGGGGTCGGGATGCGCCGTTCTCCGGAGAGATGTCATGGTCGAACTCGGTTTCGTCGGGCCCAGCCGGCCCGCCAACGATCACCGCTTCCTCAGCACCACCGATGGCGATACGCCGAACATCGAGATGGCCGTGCGGATGGTGTCCATCGACACTCCCGAATCGCAGTTCGGCGGCAGCCCGCCGACGGCACAGGCGGCCCTGGAACGCGCGAAGGCCCGGTTGGCCGACGGCACCTACGACGCGCTGCCGAAAGACCTGCGGGACTACCTGATCGGACGCATCACCCCCGACGCCGCCGAGCGGCACCTGGCCGCGGGGAAGGCCGCCGCAGCGGCGCACCGCGAGCTGGTCGAGACGAGGCTGACCAGGCCCGACGGCAGCCGCCGCAAACTGGCGGTGATCGCGACCGGCGAGTTGATCGAGAGCAACGGCCGGATGCTGGCCTACACCGCGCCCTGGTTCGTCGGCACCGCCGCCGATCCGCTGCCGCCGCGCGACGATCCGCGCCGCCGCACCTTCAATCTCGACCTGGTCGCGGCGGGCTGGGCGGCGACCTTCGTCATCTATCCGTCGATACCGCCCGCCGCCGACCTGAACCTGCTGCTCGACGCGGCCGCGTCGGCCTGGGAGCGGAAATCCGGCGCCTGGGCCCACGGTGGGCCCGACCTGCTGCTCGCCTACGAATACCGCGCGCTGATCAAGCTCGGCGCCGCCCGTCCGGTCGCCCTCGCCGAGGCGTACCAGCGCGTCTGCGTCGACCTCCGCAGCCTGACCGAGGTCGGCCTGTACGGCTACCACGAGGTTCCGCCGCCGCACCGGCTGTGGATCTGGTCCACGGATCTGGAGCAGGCCCGGCGCGACCTGCCGATCAGTCACTGACTCCGACCCAGGTGCCGAGGGCTTCGGTCAGGCCGGTCTCGGTCGGCGCGTCCGCGGCCCAGGCGACGTAGCCGTCGGGTCGGATCAGCGCCAGGGCGGGGGCGCGGAGGTCGCCGAGCTCGGGCAGGGTCCAGTGGTCGGTGGCGGTGTGCGCGTGGACGACGTCGACGCGGCCGGTCCAGCCCGTGATCGCCGGTGGCCGGGAGTCGTTCAGGCACAGCAGGATCGGGCGAGGTGTGCCCAGCAGGCGGTGCACGCGCGGAGCGGGGCCGGTCAACTCGGCGTCGGGGATCCGGCGACCGCAGAGGGGGTGCTCACCCTTGGTTTCGTAGCGGATGTCCAGGGCCGCGATCATCAGGCCGAGGCGGCGGCGGACCTCGTCGACGCCGATCAGGTCGCCCATGATCGCGCGCAGGGCGTCGATGTGCGGGCCGCCGCGTTGCAGCGCGGTCTGGGCGCGCGTGTTCTGCAGGACCCGCGCCGCGAGCGGGCGGCGTTCGCTCTCGTAGGTGTCGAGCAGCTCGGCGGCGGCGTTGCCGTGCAGCGTGGCCGCGAGCTTCCAGCCGAGATTGACCGCGTCCTGCAGGCCCAGGTTCTGCCCTTGGCCGCCGGCCGGGAAGTGGATGTGGGCGGCGTCGCCCGCGAGGAACACCCGCCCGGCGCGGTATCGGTCGGCGAGCCGGGCGGCATCGCTGAAGTGCGAGACCCAGCGGGGGCTGTGCATGCCGAAATCGGTGCCCGCGACCTCGGTGAAGTAGGACTTGAAGTCGTCGTAGGACAGTGTGGTGCCGCGTTCGAGCACCAGGTCGTGGCGCTGCACGAGGAGGCGGTACCAGCCGGGCTGGAACTGGACCGCCGAGAAATCGCCCGGGCCGTTGCGGTGCGCGAAGAAGGGCGCGGCGGGCGGTTCCGCCAGCTCGACGTCGGCGAGCATGCCGGTCATCGTCGCCTCGGTGCCGGGGAACCCGATGCCCGCGAGCTTGCGTACCGCGCTGCGCCCGCCGTCGCAGCCGACCAGGTAGGCGGCGCGCAGGCGGCGGCCGTCGCCGAGGTGCACCTCGACGCCGTCGGCGTCCTGCCGGAAGCCGGTGACCGGTGCTGCCCACCGCACCGGCGCGCCCAGTGCGGTGGCGCGGGCGTCCAGTTCGCGTTCGATCACCGATTGCAGGACGGCGAGCACATAGGGATGGCGGGTCTCGAAGTCGCGAAAGTCGAGCGCGAGGCCGCCGAAGTGCCCGGCCTGCATCGTGCGGCCCTGGGCGAGCAGCGGCTCCAGCAGCCCGCGCTGGTCGAGGATCTCGATGGTGCGCGCGTGGATGCCGCCGGCCCGCGATTCCCCGGTGCGCTGGGCGAGCCCGTCGACCAGGACCACCTCCACTCCGGCCAGTCGCAGTTCGATGGCCAGCATCAGCCCGGTCGGCCCGGCGCCCGCGATCACTACCTCGGTGGTTTCCATCGTCAGTCTCCTTAACAACGTTAAGCATTTAACGATGTTAAGGACAACAGAACATTGTTAAGCTGTCAACCGTGAAGGACACGACGGGGAAGCTCGACGCCGCGCTGGTCGCCGAGGCCGCACTGGGCCTGCTCGACGAATTCGGACTCGACGGACTGACGATGCGCAAGGTCGCGGCGGCGCTGAATGTGCAAGCACCCGCGCTGTACTGGCATGTCAAGAACAAGCGCGAGTTGCTCGATGTGATGGCGCGGTCGGTCTTCGTCGCCGCGGTCAGCGGCGTGGAAGCGCCGCGCCGGGACGAGGATTGGCAGGACTGGCTGGTCGGCCTGGCCGGGCGCCTGCGGCGGGCCATGCTGCGCTACCGCGACGGCGCGAAAGTGGTCGCGGGCACCTACGTCGAGGACGAACACCTCTGGCGCACCATCGAGCTGACGCTGCGCACCCTGGAGGACGCGGGCTTCGCGCCAGCCGACGCCGAGCGGGTCTTCCCGATCATGCTGCACTACACGATCGGTTTCGTCATCGAGGAGCAAGCCCGCTCGGGCGCGGAATACCACGGCGGCAACCCCTACGCGGGGGTCTCCGGGGTGGTCGACACACAGCGTTTCCCGCGCACCGCGCGCTTGGTGGCCGGGGCCTTCGGTGCGGACCCCGACCACGAATTCCACTACGGCCTGCGCGTCGTCATCGCCGGCATCCTCGCCACCCGGACGGATTCCTAGCCGGCCGTGGAACGCGAACGGCCCGGTCCGCGGGAAGCGGACCGGGCCGGAAAGCGCGAGGACCTTACTGGTTCTCGGGGGCGTTGATGCGGTTGTGGAAGCCGATGCCGACGACGATGGCCGCGGGCACGCCGGTCAGCACGAGGCCGGCCGCTGCGCCCAGCGGGATGCCGACGGCGGCGCCGGCGAGGCAGCCGGCAATGCCGGTCGCGCCGCCGAGGTCCAGGATCGGCAGGCCCAGGATCAGGCCGCCCGCGCCGCCGATGGCGCAGCCGGCGCCACCGCCGACGATGGTGCCGATCAGGGTGCCGATCGAGGTGATGATGCCGAACTGGGTCGCCGCGGCGGAGACGGCGTCATCGAAGGCCTCCTGCTTGGCCACGTCGTGGCGCAGGCCGACCGGGTGCGCGGCGTTCTGGTCCTTGACCGGGGTCAGCACGGCGCGCAGGCCGTCGACACTGGCGTTGATCGGGTACTCGAGGTCGTTCAGGGTGTAGCTGAGCGGCAGGCCCACGAGCACGTTGCCCTGCTCGTCGTGCACCTGGAACTGGCCGTTGTCGGTGGTCAGCGAACCGCGGTCGGTCTCGACGACGACGGAGTCGCCCTCGAGGGAGGTCTTCCAGCCGATGCCGGGCAGAACCTGCTGCACGCCCTGGTTCACGCCGTCGAGGAACGACGGGATGACCGGGGACGGCGCCGGCTCGGCGTGCGAAGTACCGGTGGCGATGCCGAGAGCCGCGATAACCAAAGCCGAGGTTGCGGCGATCTTGCTGAACTTCATTACTTTGCTTTCCCTCAGTGGCGCGGCTCCGGGCTGGAACCGCAGGTCCTCGACCGAGCACCCATGGTCAAGTGTCCAAGGGATTGTTGCTGAAAAGTAACTTAAGGTTTCATAAGCGGACGAATGGGACTGTGATCTAAATCAAGTCCGGGCAGGCCCGCCGCTCAGGGCGCGGTTTTCCGGGCCGTGACCAGTTTGTGACTCGCGCCACAAACTGGTGACGAAGCACCGAAAAGTCGCCGTCCTCACGCGTGGCGGCCGGGATCGGCTCAGTGAATTCCGATTCGACAGTTTTGCGACAAGGGGCTGGTCAGGAACGGTCCTCGGGCAGATCCGGCGGGTCGGCCGGCAGGCCCTCCTGCACGCGCAGGAATCGGAGGTAATCGATCAGTGAGGCCAGCGACTGCTGGGACAGGTCGAGGGCGCGGAACGCGATCGCCTCGAGCCCGGGCGCGGTGCTCAGGCGCAGATACTCGATTTCCTGACGACCGCGCTGCCACGCGTCGTCGTCGGTGAAGAAGCGGATGTCGACACCGAAGGCGGCGGCCAGGCCGCTGGCGTGTTTGAGCGAGGGGTTCTGCTTGAGCCCCGAACGCAGTTGCGCCACATAGACGGCCGAGATGGGATGCCCCAGTTCGGTGGCCCGCCGGGAGATCTCGTCGGCGGTGTACCGCCGGCCGTCCGGGTTGGGCATCGTGCGGAACAGATACTCCAGTCGGTCCGAGAAGGCTGCGCCCCCCATTACACGCTCCTCCACTTCTCGGCGCCTCGTTGCGCCGTAATGCTACAGCATACGTTGATTGTGACGTGGGTTACATTCATCGGGAGCTCAGCCCCGCGCGCAGGATCGGCAATTCGGGTGCGCGCCAGCGCGGCCGGAGCGTCCGGGTCGGCGCCTGCGGGCGGCCGTCGAAGAGCCGGGCGGCCGCCAGTTCGTAGGCGGCACAGTGCGTATTGCCGTGCGCGGCGGCGCGAATGGTGTGATCGGCCAGCCCGTGCGCGGCCGCCACGGCCGGCTCGTCGCGTTGCAGCAGGCGCAGGGCGTCGCTGACCTCGATCAGCATGTCGGTGACGCGGGTTTCGCCCCGGCGACTGGCCTGCGCGCGGAAGCGAACCTGCGGATAGCGCCGGGTCAGCCACTCGTGCAGCGGATCTAGCTGCTCGATGTAGAACCGGGCCAGGCGGGCGCTGCGCAGCGCGCCGAGCACGGCGGGGCCGAGACAGCCGGCCACCAGCAGCAGGCTGGCGGTGATCTGGAACGCCGTCGTCAGATGCTGCGCCCACAGCGGCGGCAGGTCGGGCCACACGGTGACCACCACGATCACCCACGCTTCGTACAGCGTGTACAGGCCGATCATGCCGACCAGGATGCCGAGCAGCACCCGCCGCCAGTGCCGTTCCCGGGCCCTGGCCCGTGCGGCGGCGACCCCCAGCGTGCACATCGCGTGCATCATCACCCCCGCCTGGATGATCCAGTAGACCTGCATGCCGGGACTGTCCTCGAATTCGCGCGCGAACCCCGCGCCGTGCGGACGCTGCGGCGAGCTCAGGAACAGGGTGACCAGGGCGATGGCGGCCATGCCGTAGACCGCGCGGGTGAGCAGCACGCGGCGCCGGCTCGGCGGCTTCGCCGAGATCGCCTGCTCCCAGTAGAAAGCGGTCAGGGCGATCGCGGTCAGCCCGCACAGATGGCTGAACAGGTAGGCGCTGTTGACGCGGAAGGCGTCGAAGAAGGTCTCCGAGCTCGGGCCGAGCGAGAGAAAGCTGAGCGAGAGCAGCACCAGGATGCCGATCGGCACGCGCTGGCCGCGCGCGCCCTGCGGCGTGGCCTGCCAGACCAGGGCGCAGGCGCCGAACAGGATCAGCACGGAGACGATGACGACGAATTGTGCCACTGGCCTACTCGATTCGAGTCCGGGGAAAGCCCAGCGCGCCGCGGATGTCCGCGGTTTCGCCGGTGTCGGCATCGCTCCACAGGATGGTGCGCAGGGTTTGGCGGGCGAAGCCCTCGGCCTCGCGCTCGCACCGCGAGTCGTAGGCCGAGCGGTATCGGACCTGTGCGAAGTGCCCGATGGCCGTCGGGCTGAGGATCGAGCACAGCGCCTGGCCGGTGTCGAGCTGGAGTTCGACGCTGGTGTGGCCGTGCAGGATGTGCCCGGCCTCGTGCAGCACGGTGTTGATCCGGGCGATCGCGGGCAGGTTCGCGTCGTACTCGATGAGGTCGCCGGCGCCGGTGCGCAGCCAGCGGCCGGCCACGGCGGGCGGCAACGCGGTGCTGGGCGCGATGTGGACCGGAATTCCACTGGCGGTGGTCAGGATCCGGCCGAACTCGGCGAGCGTGAAAGGTTGCAACTGCGCGGTTTTGCGTTGCACCGCACTCAGGGTGCGGCGTCGGGTGCGGCGGCTCATGGTCAATCGGCTTTATGGATCCTCTGGCAGGTTCCCCCTCGCTCGATATTGCCACAACCTTGCGCCGGACCCGCTACCCGGCCGGGCCGGGACTTCCTGGGGCTTGCCCGGCAATAGTGCGCTGGCGCAGGGGGATTCGTGGTGATCTTGCCGTCGTCACCGCGATTGCGGAAAGATGACGGGATGGGTAGACGCGCGCGGGAGCCGGATTCGCCGCCCGCGGCGGCCCCGGAGCCCGGTTCGGCCGCGCTGGTGGCGGCCCTGCACGCGGACCTGGCGGACTGGATGGGCACGGACGCGCCCCCAAAGGTGTTCGACCGTTTCGCGGCGGCGCTGCACGAGAAGTTCACGGCGGTGACGATTCTCGCGGAGGTGGTCGACCGGGAGGCGCTGCTCACCGGCGTCTGGTCGGTGCGCAACGCCCAGCCCGGGCTGCGGATCGAGATCACCGATTTCGAGGAGCTCGCCGACGCGGGCCCCGTGCTCGCGGTCCGGTTCGTCGCCGAGTACCGCCACGGCGACATGCTGGCCCGCCGCCGGGTGAGCGCGGTCCTGAGCGCCTCCGATCACGGCTACCAGTGGCGTTCCCTGCACGAAACGGCCTTTCCCGCCGACCGGCAGCCGCCGGCCGGCTAGTGACACGCGCAACGCCCCGCCCAGGCCATTGGCCCCTGGGCGGGGTCAGGCGCTAACTTGTTCGGGTGACGAAGAGCGGTGTATCCACGGTGGCGGCGGCATGGCAGGCAGGCGACGGAACTCCGGTGCCGTTGAAGGACGCGACCGTGGCCTGGGCGCTGGCCGCGCACACCGAGTTGGCCGAGATCGCCACCGGTTACGGGCATTTCATCACTGTGACAGAACTTGCCGAGCGGGTGCAGGAGGTGTCCGGCGTGCACACCGCCGCGCCGACCCGCACCTGGATGGAGGCGATTCTGCGTAAGGTCGCCCGCCGCTGTCACAAGGCGGGGGAGCCGCCGCTGACGGCGCTGTGCGTCCGGCAGAACCACACCGTCGGCGAGGCGTACAAGTACGTGCTGGAGCTGGCCGCGCTGCCGGTGCCCGACGATCTGGAGCTGCACGCCGCCTACGCGCGCTGGCAGTGCTACCAGTTCCACGGCGCCGAGATGCCCGAGGATTTCTCCGTCCCGCCGCTCACGCCGAAGGTCGCCAGCCGCCGCCGTCCCGCCGCCAAGATGACCACGCAGGTCGCCCACACCGGCGCCGAGATCGCGCAGCCGGTGCGCCCGGCCGTGTGCTCGCAGTGCTTCATGCAGCTGCCCCGGGCCGGCGCCTGCCTCAACTGCCTCTGAGATCGGCGTGAACCCGGCTGCGCCGTCGCGACATTCGCGATAGCCGGAGCGCGCGAAACTCCGCCGCCGCCCGGTGCCTCGGGCGGCGGCGGAGTTCGCTAGGCCTACCGGTCGAAGTCGCCGGAGGCGATGGACGTGGTGAAGGCGGTCCATTCACCGGGGGTGAATACCAGTGCCGGACCGGCGGGATTCTTCGAGTCGCGGACGCCGACTCGGCCGGTGTCGAGGAAAGCGACCTCGACGCAATCTCGGGACGCACCGCTGCGCCGGCTCTTGAACCACTGTGCCGCGGACAGTTCTGATTTCACGGACTTCTCCTTTGCAATCCTGCGAATGAGAGTTGGCGCCTCCCCGCCTCATCCAACAGCGCAGACCCGGAGGTCTGTGCAGAACCACGATACGACCGTATCCGTGCGAGCACTATCGATTCCGGTGTAAATCCGATAATGCCGTAATCTTTCGAGTCCGTCCGGTCGCGCAATTGTAATAGCCGATGGATGGCGATCATGTGATTAACAAAGTTAACGAATGCTTTATCACGATGCGGCGCAACCCATTTCGGTCATCACAATTGCCGGATCAGGCGAAGTGGTGCGTGCGCACCGGAGTGCTCACCGAGACGCCGTTGAGCTCGAGGAACAACTCCCGTTCGGTGATCGAGACCGTGGCCGTGTTGCGGCGATCCAGTGCGGCCACGGCGGCATCGATGCCGGCCCGGTCGAAGCTGTGGATCGGGATCTCGCCGCCGCGGTGCACCCGCTTGCCCGCCAGTTGCGCGAGCACCTTCGCCGGATCGCGGTGCGTGTAGACCGCGGCGCGCCCGGCCAGCTTGCTGCCGCGGTGCAGGCGCTCGGCATCCGGCGCGCCGACCTCGATCCACGCGGTGATCCGGCCGGTGAGATCGCGCACCAGCACCGCGGGCTCGTCGGTGGAGGAGACGCCGCCCTCGCTGAAGGCGATGCCCTCGGTGTACTCCAGGCAGTAGGCCAGCAGCCGGGTCAGCATGAACTCCGCCGTCTCGGAGGGGTGCCGTGCGACCCGCAACTCCAGCTCCTCGTAGACGCCGCGGTCGACGTCGGCGAGCTGGACGGTGAAGGTGTGCAGGGTCGCGCTCAATGCCATAGCCGCGCAGCCTACTGGGTGCTACCCGTCGGCTCGCAGGTCGAGTTCGGCCACCCGGATCAGGCCCTCGTCCGGGCGGGCGGTTTCCAGGACGAACCGGGCGCGGCGGCCCTCGATCTCCAGCGCGGCGATGGAGTTGCCGAAGTGTGGCCCGCTCACCTTGTCCCAGCGGACGGGATCCGGGGAGATCCCGCGCCGGTCGGCGAGCCGGCGCAGCGCCGCCGCGAGCGGGCGCGCCCAGGACAGCGCGAACAGGACGTGGAAACGCCTGGGCGGATCGTTGTGCACCGGCGAGCACACCAGTTGCAGCACCTCGGATTTGGTCGGCTCCCGGTACTCGGCGCGCGCGGCATAGCTGTGGTGTACGTCGCCGGACAGCACGCAGATGGTGCTCGGTGCGTCCGCGGCGGTGCCCAGCCGGAAGATCAGGCGGGCGAGCCGCTCGAAGGAGGCCCGGAAGGCGGGCCAGTGTTCCAGGTCGGCGACCTGTCTGAGCGTTTCGCCTAGTCGGCCGCGTAGACCGGGCAGGCTCGCCGCGCGCTCGTTGAGCGACTGCAGGTGGCTGACGGCGTGCGGCATCAGCCAGGGCAGCGAGGACCCGATCAGCAGGTGATCGACATCACCCGCGGCATTGGCCTCGATCCAGTCGAACTCCTCGTCGCCGACCATGAGCCGCTCCCCATCCAGGATGCGGCCGCTGCGCGTATCGATGACCAGCAGCCGGACCCGGCCGAAATCGCGCCGGTAGGACCAGCGGAAGGGTTTGCGGCCGTCGACCTCCTTGTCGGCCCGCTCGGCGAAATCCTCGAGCAGCTCCTGCACATCGGTGCCCGCCTTGCTGATCTCGCGATAGAGGTCGTCGCGCTCCAGCTCGTCCGGGCCGAGATTGCCCAGATGCTGATAGACCCAGTAGGAGGCCAGCCCGGCCCGGATGCGCCCGCGCCACCACGGCTTCTCGGCCATCTGGGCGCGCCAGGTGCGCGAGGTGTTCCAGTCGTCGCGCACATCGTGGTCGTCGAAGATCATCGAGGTCGGCGTGGTCGACATCAGCCAGCGGATCTCCGGGTCGGACCAGGATTCGTGGTACAGCTCGGCGTATTCGCGGAACGACACCACCTCGTGGGCCGGCTCCGCGCCGTCGCGCCGTTCGTCCAGCCACTGCTGCACCTGCGGTGTCGGCTGGTCGGCGTAGACCTGATCGCCGAGCAGCACCAGGGCGTCCGGCCAGTGCTGCTCGGACTGGTCGCGCATGCGCAGGGCGTAGGCGTCCAGCGCGTCGGGGCCGACCTTGTCCGCCTCCAGCACGCCGGGCGTCGCCTTGGCCGCGCGGCACGAACCGAACAGGATCCGCCGCACCGGCCTGGTCCGGATGCGGCACGGCGGGAAGTCGGAATCCGGCTCGGGCCAGACCGTTTCGCCGTCCAGCGCGACCTGGTACGGAATAGAGGCGCCTGTTTCCAGGCCCTCGACGCACACCAGCGCGAAATGCAACTCACCGACCTGGAAGGTGCGGGACCGATGCCCCAGCACCTCCACCTCGCATGCCGTATCGGTTTCCACCCAGACGGTCGCCGACGTCGCGTCGACATGCCGCAACACCGGACCCAAGACCAACTCCGCCATACCTCCGACGGTACTTCCCCGCGCGCCGCGGGGGTAATGAACATTCGCCTCCGGCTCATCGGGTGCTCGGCGGCCCGGATGGCTAGCATCGTGCATCGTGCGTGCAGTATCGCCGGGCTCACCTCTGGTTCGCCTGGTCGCGATCGTCTCGGGGAGTCTCGGCGTCCTGCTCGCGGTGCTGACCCCGCTGCTCCCGGTCCGGCAGGAACGGGCGAGTCTGGATTGGCCGCAGCCCCAAGCCGTTCGAGTCGCCGCTCCGCTCCTGGGCTCCGCCCCGTTGTCGCTGGACCTCTCGATCCCGTGTTCGACGCTGCGCGACCTGCCCACCGGAACCGTGCTGTCCACCGTGCCGACGACCGAATCCGCGGATCGCGCGCTGCTGGTCCGGATCGAGCACCGCGTCGAAATCGGCCGCACGCTGACGGTTTCGCTGCGTGAGTTTCCGTTGCTGACGGCGGCGGTCACCCAAATAGCCGGTGCGGAAACAGGTTTCGACTCCGCGCCGAAGAGCGCCTGTGACGCGCTGGTAGTGCACTCCTCAGCCGCGCGGACGACCGCGGAGCTGTCCGGTCTGCAACGTCCGGACGGCACCCCGTTCCGGACGGTGCGCGCCGGTGACCTCCGGCCGCGATTCGCCGGGCTCTTCACCGATTTCGATCGGGCCCAGCTGGCGGGGGCACGGGTGCGCGCCGAGCTGGATACCCGGTTCTCGTCCAGCCCGAGTGGGTGGAAGATCGCGGCGATCGCCGGTGCGATCACGGCGACCTTCGCGGCGCTGATCTGCCTGCGTCTGCTCGATCGCGCGGACGGTCGCCGGGACCGCCGGCTCGTGCCCGCCGGTGCGTGGCGGGTGCGCGCGAGCGACGGGGTGGTCGGCGGAATTCTGCTGCTGTGGCTCGTGATCGGGGCGAGCACCGCCGAGGACGACGGCATCGCGACGATGCTGCGCGCGCGGCCGGACGTGGGATACCTCGCCGACTCGTCCGGAGTGGCGGCGGCGCCATTCGGCTGGCCCTACGAGATGCTGAGCCGACTGACCGTGCTCGGGGGTTCGAGCCTGTGGTGGCGATTGCCCGCGGTGCTCGCGGGCCTGCTCTGCTGGTGGGTGCTCAGCCGGGAGATGCTGCCGCGCTTGGGATCACGGATCCGGACCGATGCCGCCGCGCCCTGGATCGCCGCCCTGGCCTTCCTGGCGATCTGGCTGCCGTTCGGCAGCGGCCTCGGCGCGGCTGCCCTGATCGCCGGTGCGGCGGTGCTCACCTGGTGTTCGATGGAACGCGCCATCGCCACCCGGCGCCTGCTGCCCGCCGCGTTCGCGCTGCTGATCGCCGCTTTCGCGTCGGCGGCCGCCCCGGGGGGATGGATCTGTCTGGTCGTCCTCGTCGCCGGTTCCCGGAGAATCCTGCGGAGTTCCACCGAGGCCGCGGCGAGAACGCGCCTGCCTACCGGGCGATCGGTGACAAACGTTCTCGCACGGGCGATTCCGCTGCTGGCGGCGGGCACCGTGGTGCTGGTCGTCGTGTTCGCCGATCAGACGTTCGCGGCGGTGCGCGAAGCGATCCGGGTGCGGTGGTCGGCCGGTCCGGATCGGGGCTGGTTCGGCGGAGTCGAGCGCTGGGCGGCGTTATTCGATATGGCACAGGAGAATTGGCTCGCGCGGCTGTTCGGGGTGCTGGTCCTGTCGGTGTGCGTGGCGGCGGCGCTGCGGAACCGCGGGCCGAGTGCGCGGACCACCCGTGGTCCGGTGGCGCGGCTGGCCGTGGCCGTGGGTGCGGCGCTGGTACTGATGACCATCCTGCCGATCGAGTGGTCGCCGGATTTCGCGGTGTACGCGGGCTTGGCGGCGGCAGTGGCGGTGGTCGCGTGGGAGGACCGAGCGGGTAAGCCACTCGGAAACGGTCCGCTCCGGCGGCGGTTCCCGGTCGCGGCTCCGGCCATTGCCGCCGTGGTGCTCCTCCAAGTGGTGTCGCTGGCAGCGTCCACGCGGTACCCGGCCGCCTGGTCCAGCCTGCGGACCGGTGCGCTCTGGCCGATTCTGTGCTGGTGGAGACCGACACCGCGGATTCCCTGTTACAGCCCTTCATCGGTTCGGGCCTGGCGGCGGAGAACGTCGGATTCACCCCCAACGGTGTCGGAGATCTGCCCGCCGAAAACGGCGGCGGCACGGGCGCTTTGCCGTTCCGGCTGGACCCCGCGCGCACCCCGGTCCTGGGCAGTCACACCGGCGGTACCCAGCCCGCCCACCTGATCTCGCAGTGGTACCGCCTGGATATGACCGCCGCACAACAGGATCCCGCGTACCGCGTCCTGGTCCTGACCGTCGCCGGGCGCGTCGACGGCGAGCGGCTGCGCGTGGAGTTCGCCGATCGGGCGGGCGACGGCACCATCCGGTGGCTGAGCGAACTGGTCCCGCCGGCCGCAGCCGGGAGTCCGGCGTGGCGCAACCTCCCGGTGGCGCTGGACCGAATTCCAGCCGAGGCCAACGCGGTTCGCGTCATCGCCACCGTCGCCGAACCCTCCGGCGCGCAGTGGGTGGCCCTGGTCCCGCCCCGGCTGCCGCGCCTGACCACCCTGCAATCCCTGGTGGGCAGCGACGACCCCGTCCACACCGACGCCGGGTTCGCCTTCCCGTGTCAGCGCCCCTCCGGCCACCGCCACGGTGTGGCGGAGCTGCCGGTCTGGTGGATCACGAACGAGCCGGACGGTGCACCCCCGGGCTGGGCCGCTCCGCTGACGCGGGCGCACACCCTGCCCGCCTACCTGGCGCACGACTGGACCCGGAACTGGGGCCACCTGCGGCTGCTGACGCCGAGCACCGAGGCGCAGACGGCGACCATCCAGGTTGCTGTGGAAACAGTCTGGGGCGCAACGGGCTACGGAACCCGCTGAGCTACTTCGCCGCGGTGGCGCTGAGCGGGCGCGCCAAGTCCTCCAGCGACCGCTGCTCGGCCTTGACCCCGTAGGCGACCTCGACCAAACCTGCCAGCAGCATCGCCGTCGCGCCGATGGCGAAGGCCAGCGCGGTACGCCCCGGATCGCCGTCTTCCGCGAGATTGGCGAACACCAGCGGCCCCGCCACGCCGCCCGCGACGGTGCCGATGGCGTAGAAGAACGCGATCGCCATCGCCCGCGTCTCCATCGGGAAGATCTCGCTCACCGTCAAATACGCGGCGCTCGCGCCGCAGGAGGCGATGAACAGCACGGCCGTCCAGCAGGCGGTGAGCGTCATCGCGGTGAGGTGCCCGCCCTGGAACAGCCAGGCGGTGCTGAACAACAGCAGCGCCGAACCGATGTAGCAGCCCGCGATCATCGGCTTGCGGCCGACCGTGTCGAACAGCTTGCCCAGCAGCAGCGGTCCGAGGAAATTGCCGAAGCAGATCACCGCGAAGTAGTACCCGACCTTGTCGTCGGCGATGTCGAACGACTTGGTCAGGATCAGCGCGTAATTGAAGGTGATCGCGTTGTACAGGAACGCCTGTCCGATGAACAGCGAGAAGCCGAGCGCGGCCCGTTTCGGATACAACCGCACCAGCACCGAGGCGATCTCCCCGAATCCGGTGGCGCGCCGCTGCTCGATCTCCAGCTGCTGTCCGGAGACGTCCTCGAGTTCCGCGCCCGTATCGGCGCGCACCTGTTTCTCGATGTCGGCGACGGTGCGTTCGGCGTCCTGCTCCCGGCCGTGGATGAATTGCCAGCGCGGACTTTCCGGCACGGTGCGGCGCACGAACAGAATGATCAGGCCGAAGACCGCGCCGAGCGCGAAGGTCAGCCGCCAGCCCACATTCGCGGGGAACAGGTCGGTATTGAGCACCAGCACCGACAGCAGCGCGCCGCCGACCGCGCCCAGCCAGTAGGTGCCGTTGATGACGATGTCGATGCGCCCGCGATATTTCCGCGGGATCAGTTCGTCGATGGCGGAATTGATGGCCGCGTACTCGCCGCCGATGCCGAATCCGGTGAGGAACCGGAAGAACACGAACCACCACAGGTCGAACGACAGCGCCGTCATGGCGGTCGCGAACAGGTACACCGCGAGGGTGAGCAGGAACAGCTTCTTGCGCCCGAACCGGTCGGTCAGCCAGCCGAAGAACAGCGCGCCCGCGCCGGCGCCCGCCACATACAGGGCCGCCGCCAGGCCGGAGACCTGCGCGGCGGTGATGTCCAGTCCGCTGCCCGGCTCGGACAACCGGCCCGCCACGCTGCCGACGACGGTGACCTCGAGCCCGTCCAGGATCCACACCGACCCGAGCCCGATGACGATGGTCCAGTGCCAGCGCGACCACGGCAGGCGATCCAACCGGGCCGGAATGTCGGTGGAGATGGTTCGCACGGGGCACCGCCTTCGATCGCCGTCGCTCTGCGGGGCGAATACCCGCCGAGCCGGGGCGCAATCGGGCGGTGGCTCAGAGCTTTTCGGCGTACTCCGCGAGGCGATCGACGGAGGCCCGCAATTTGTCCGGTGTGGTGGCGCGGGCGCGCGGCAACCGGCTCTCGTCGGTCAGGCCGGACCAGTCGTAGGTGTGGGTGACCAGGGTGCGGCCCGCGTCCAGCGGTTCCAGCTCCCAGCGCCACAGGTGGCCGGGCGGCTGTTTGCCGGGCTCGGAAGGCCGCCAGGCGATTCGGCGCCCCTCCTCGAAATCGACGACGTGGTTCTCCCGCACGTGCCCGTTGGTGAGCGTCATCGAGAAGACCTGACCCGCCTCGCGCACCCGCTGCCCGGCGGGCGCCTCGGCCAGGTTGTCGTTGCCGTCCCAGTTCGGCTGGCGCGCCGGGTCGGCGATCAGCTCGAAGAGCGTCGCGGCCGCCACCGGGATCTCCCGGCTGGCCAGGACCACCCGGGGCACGTCGATATCGTCGGTCATGGAGTCATCGAACCACGCCCGCCCGGGGCCCGCCGGGCGGGCTGGAACCAGGTGGGGCCGTCGGTCCGGGCGTGCTCGATGCGCAGCGCCTCGTGCGGCGAGAGTTCGGGCAGGGCGTCCAGCGCGAACCAGGCCACCTCGAGCGACTCGTCGTCGTTGACCCGCGCGGTGCCGCCCACCGCGCGGCACACCATGGTGATGTCCATGAACTGGCAGGTGTCGCCGTTGGGGAAGGTGTGCGGCGGCATGGCCCGGACGTGGGCGACGCGCTCGGGGACGCAGTGCACCGCGGTCTCCTCGAACACCTCCCGCACCGCGCAGTCGGCGGGCTGCTCGCCGGGCTCCGGGATGCCGCCGATCACCGTCCAGCGCCCGCTGTCGGCCCGTCGCCCGAGCAGCACCCGGCCCGCGTCGTCGAAGACCACCGCGGCCACGCCGGGCATCCACAGCAGCTGCTGGCCCGCAGTGACCCGCAGTTCTCGGATGAAGTCGGGAGTTGCCATGCGACGACAGTAGAGCGATTGGGAAAATGCCGGGGTGAGTGCCACTGGGGATGATGTTCGAACGGTCGCGTTGTCGCTGCCGGAGGTGACCGAGGAGTTCGCCTGGGGAATGCCGATCTTCCGGGTCGCGCGCAAACTGTTCCTGACGCTGCCGGACGCCGAGACCTCCATGGCGGTGCGCTGCCCGATCCTGGACCGGGACGAGCTCGTGCTCGCCGAACCCGGCAAGTTCTGGATCGCCGCCCACGAGGCGAACAACGCCTGGGTGCGGGTCCGGCTGGCCGCGCTGGACGACCGGGACGAGCTGCTGGCCATCGTCGCCGACTCCTGGCGGCAGGCCGCCCCGACCCGGCTGGTCAGCGAATGAACGAGCTGAGCTACGGTCCCGCCGGGCTGACGGCTCCGGCCGAAACGACCTGGACCGCCCATCCGCCCGGCTTCCGCCGGTTCGAGCGGACCGTGGTCGTCGGGCACGGCGAGGCCGACTGGGAGCGCGCGTCACGATCGGTCCTGCGCTGGGGCGTCAAGCGCCGCAGCGGTTTCCGGGTCGACCCGGACGAGCGGGTCGGCGTCGACGCCCAGTATCGCATCACCGCCGGGTGGGGGCCGATCGCCGTGCACGAACCGGTGCGCGTGGTGGCGGTCGTCGAGACCGCCACCCGCTGCGGCTTCGCCTACGGCACCCAGCCGGGCCACCCGGTGTCCGGCGAGGAGGCGTTCATCGTGCACCGCGACGCCGAGGGCACGGTCTCGCTGACCCTGCGTTCACTGACCCGGCCCGCGCCGCACGGCCCGTGGCGCCGGATCTTCCCGCTGCTGCTGATCGCCCAGCGCGTCTACCGGCGTCGCTACCTGCGCGCCCTGACCTGACGTGGTCAACCCACCAGCAGCCGCGCACGCAATCGCTCGAGGCTCTCGGGCGCGACTCCGGCCGCGCCCGTGAGGTATTCGCGCACCGAACCATAGGTCCCGGCGAGATCGGCGAGCACCAGCCGCATCACCTCGGCCGGTGCCCGCCCGTACCCCGGCCAGCGCAGCACCCGCCCGGGATGCGCGAGCTCCCACTCCGCGATCAACCGCCCCGTGGCCAACTCGGTGAGCGCGAAATCCGCGCTGATCTGCTCCTCGGAGACGTCGAGCGCGGCGAGCAGCAGCGCCGCGAGCAAGCCGGTGCGGTCCTTCCCGGACGCGCAGTGGAAGACCACCGGCCCGTCCGCCGCCGCGATCAACTCGATCGCGGCCCGGATCTCCACCACGCCGTCGGCGGCGACCTCGGCGAACCGGTCGGCCAGGTATCGCCACGGATCCAGCTCGGGATCGATCTCGGCCTGCTCGTAGGGGCGGTGCTCGATGCTGAGATTGGCGTAGCGGAACCGATCCGCCTGCGGGATGCGGCCTTTGGCTTCGATCTCCCAGGGATAGCGCAGATCGAGGACGGTGCCGATCCCGAGCTCGAGGAAGCGCTCCCAATCGTCGCCGCGCAGCTTCGACAGCGCGTCGGAGCGGTAGAGCCGACGCCAGGCGACGGTGCGGCCGTCGGCGCTGTGATAGCCGCCCAGGTCGCGGAAGTTGTGCAGATGCTCGAACTCGAGGTGGCGCTTCATGTTTCGTAGCGTGTCATGGATCGGCCGTAGGCTCGGGCGATGACGCTGCTGGAGTTGCTGGGCGAGGTGCGGCGGCACATGGTGTTGCCGGACAACGATTTCTCCTGGTCCACCTGGGATGACGTCGACGAGGCGCTGGCGGAGTACGACGGGCTGGTCGCCGCAGTGGCGCGGGGCGAGCGGCCGCGCACGCTGACGGTGTTGTTCGCGCCGACCGGCCCGCTGCAGGAATTGGCGATATCCAGCGGTTGGGCCGAGCAATATTTGGTGCTGGCGGCGCGTTTCGACGAACTGTTCTGACCGTTTCCGCCAGGTCTGTCCGTCCTGCATACCAACGGTGATCTCGGGCATACGCTCTGTACAAGAGACTCCGGGTTACAGGAAAGAGCGGTTCGTGATGAGGCCCCTGCTCGCGCGCGGAACCGAAGGCGGCGGCGCCGCACTGGATCAAGTGGTGATTCTGACGGCGTCGGCGACGCTGATCGCGGCCGTGCTGATGTGGGTGGCCTATCTGCATCGCACGCGCCGGATCACCTGGTTGCGGACAGCGGCAGACCGGCTGGGGCAGATCTCGAACCGCCCCGGCTGGGTGGCCCTGCCGATCACGGTCTTCACCACGACGATCCTCACCGCGATGCTCGGCTTCATCTGGGACGTCAGCCTGCACATCGGCCAGGGCCGCGACGAGGGCCCGCTGGCGAACCCGGCGCACTACTTCATCATGGTCGGGCTGTTCTTCCTGTTCATCGCGGGCATGCTCGCCGTCATCCTGCCCCTGGACGAGAAACCCGGACCGGCCGCGATCAGGATCACCCGGACCTGGCACGCGCCGGTCGGCGGCGTGCTGATGGCGGGCGCCGGACTGTACGCCCTGATCGGCTTCCCGCTCGACGACATCTGGCACCGCCTCTTCGGCCAGGACGTGACCCTCTGGGGCCCGACCCATCTGATGCTGATCGGCGGCGCGGGCCTGTCCCTGATCGCGGTGCTGCTGCTGGAATTCGAAGGGCGCCTGGACAAGCCGGATCCCGACCGGGCCGACGGCGCGTTCATGTGGATCGTGCGCAGCTTCGCCTTCGGCGGCCTGGTGATCGGGCTCTCGGTCTTCCAGGTCGAATTCGACTTCGGCGTACCGCAATTCCGGCTGGTGCTGCACCCCATGCTGATCGTGGCCGCCGGCACGGTCGCGCTGGTGGCCGCGCGCTACACGCTGGGTCGCGGCTCCACCCTCATCCTGGTGGCGTTCGCGTTCCTGGTCCGCGCGATCATCGCGGTCGTCGTCGGCCCGGGGCTCGGCGCGCCGTACAACGTTTTCCCGCTGTACCTGGGCATCGCGGTGGTCGTGGAGCTGATGGCCCTGCTGCCGCTGATCCGCAAGCCGGTGTGGTGGGGCGCGGGCACCGGTCTCGCCGCCGCCACCGCCGGGCTCTGGCTCGAATCGCTCTGGGTGGACCTGATGTTCGTCGATCCGTGGCCCGCGTCGATGTGGCCGGAGCTGCTCGCGATGGCGGTGCCCGTGGGCATCGCGGGCGGTGCGCTGGGCGCGCTGCTCGGCATGGTGCTCAACGGTGACCCGCTGCCGCGCCCCGCGATCCGGCGGGCGGTGGTGGTGCTCGCGGTGCTGGTCGCCGCGATCGCCACCACCAACGGGCTGCGCCACGAGACGCCGCGCGAGGCCACCGCGACGGTGCGCCTGCAGGACGCCGAGCCGGTGAACGGCGGCCGCATGGTGACCGCCGAAATCACCCTCGCGCCCGCGGATCTGGTGCGCGAGGACCCGGAGTGGCTGCAGGTGCTGGCCTGGCAGGGCGGCACCGGCGAGGTGCTGGGGCGCTGGCGCGCCGAGGGCGTCGAGAGCCCGGGCCGCGGCCTGGTCGTCGATCACCTGCGCCGCGTCGGCCCGGGACAGTACGTGACTACGAAACCCGTTCCGGTGCACGGCAGCTGGAAGACGGTGCTGCGGCTGCAGAACGGCCGCACGCTGACCGCGCTCCCGGTGTTCCTGCCCGACGATCCGGGCATCGGCGCGACCGAGGTCAAGGCCGACGCCGAGTTCACCCGGCCGTTCGTCAGCGAAATCACCGTGCTGCAACGGGAACGCTCCTTCGACAGCCCCGCGTGGTTGATGCCCGCGGCGGGTCTGGTCGTGCTGCTCTGCTCGCTCATCCTGATCGGCGCGCTGTCCTGGGGCGCGGCGCGGGTCGGCCTGGCCTTCCAGCGGACCAGCCGGGCCGAACCGGAGTCGGTGCGCGGATGAGCTACGAGCCGGGAGTCGACATTCTTGCCGATCATTCGGCACTGCTGGCCATTCCGGCGTTCGCGCCCGCGTTCGCGATCGTCGGGGTGGTCGTCTATCTCGCGATGCGGGATCGGCGATCCGAGCGCCGGGAGTCCGCGCGACGGCCTGGCGAGGAGGAACAATGAGGTCGCCGTGGGCGCTGGGGCTGGCGCTGGCCGCCGCGATCACCTGCGGGTGCGGGTCGACCGCCGACGAACCGAGCTCCTCGCCCGGAGGCGTGGAAACTGTCGTCACGATCCGGATCGCTTCCGGCGCAGTCGATCCGCGCAATACCCGGACCGAGGCGAAGGTGGGGCAGCCGATCGTGCTGCGGGTCGACAGCGACGCCGCCGATGAACTGCACGTCCACTCCGATCCGGCGCACACCTTCGCGGTGGCGCCCCGGGCCGGACAGGAGTTCCGTTTCACCGTCGGCGTTCCCGGGCAGGTGGCGGTGGAATTGCACGAGCTCGACCAGACGGTCACCACCCTGCAGGTACGCCCGTGACCGTGCTCGCGCACGGACTGGGCGGAGCCGACGATCTGCCGATTCCGCTGTCCTACGCCTTGATCGGGGCGGCCTGGGCGCTGACGTTCTCCTTCGCGATCCTGCTGCTGGCCTGGCGGGAACCGCGGCTGGACCCCGAATCGCCCGGGCGGCGACTACCCGCGTTCCTCGATGCCGCACCCCTGCGCCGCGCCATCGACCTGACGACCATCGCGGGCGCCGTCCTGCTCGGACTGATCCTCGTGCTGGGTTCGCCGGACCCGCAACGCAATCCGGCGCCGGGCGTGTTCTACATCTACCTCTGGGTCGGCGTCACCACGGCGTCGCTGGTGTTCGGCCCGGTCTGGAAACTGCTCTCGCCGCTGCGCGCGGCGCACCGCCTGGTCTGCCTGCTGCTGCGCCGCGACCCGCGGACCGGACCGCTCGCCTACCCGGAATCCTGGGGCTACCGCCCGGCGGTGCTCGGCCTGTTCGCCTTCGCCTGGCTGGAACTGGCCGCGCCGGAACCGGATTCGCTGACCGCGATCGGGATCTGGCTGCTGGCCTATGTGCTGAGCACCGGCGCCGGGCTGGCCCTGTTCGGCAGCGTCTGGGCCGAGCGGGCCGACCCGTTCGAGGTATACAGCACACTGCTCGCGCGCGTCAGCTGGTTCGGCCGGGACGGCTCCGGCCACCCGGTCCTGCGCGCGCCGCTGAACAACCTCGCGGCCGGTCCGGTGCTGCCCGGCGCGGTGGCGCTGGCCGCGACGCTGCTCGGCGCGACCGCCTTCGACAGCCTGTCCGCCCTGCCCGCCTGGCGGGAGTTCCTCGATTCCCGCAGTGGCGGCGAGGTTCTCACCGCGACGGTGACCCGGACGCTGGGCCTGCTGACCGTCATCGCGATCGTCGGGGTTCTGTTCGTCCGCGCGGCCCGCGCCGTCCCGGGGCTCGAGCGCGCCGAGCGCGCGCGGCTGCCCAGGCTGCTCGTGCACAGCCTCACCCCGATCATCGCGGGTTACCTGATTGCCCACTATCTGACGTTGCTGGTCGAAAAGGGCCAGGCGACACTGGCATTGCTGGCCGACCCGTTCGATCGCGGCTGGAATATCGCGGGCCTGGCCGATCATCAGGTCGCCTACGTCCTGTCCACCCACCCGGCCGTGCTGGCCACGCTGAAGGTTCTGGCCGTGCTCACCGGCCACATCCTCGGTGTCACCGCCGCCCACGACCGCTGTCTGACTCTGCTGCCGCGCGCCCATCGCGCCACCGGGCAGCTCGCGCTGATGCTGGTCATGGTCGGCTTCACCTTCACCGGCCTCTACCTGCTCTTCGGCGGTTGAGCGCGCTACTGCCGCACGGTGAGCGCGCTGTCCATGAACGCGTGGTATTTGCAGTGGAACGGGTGCACGCCCGCCTCGGCGGGCGCGACGAAGGTGATCGTCTGCTCGGGGGGAATCTCGTAGTCGAACAGCCCGGTGCGGTCGCTGGTGACGCTGTGGCGCACCAAATCCTTGTTGACGACCGTGACGACGGCGCCGGGACTGATCGGTGGGGCCACGGTGAAGACGCGCTGCTCGATCGTGAGGGTCAGCGCCGCCAGCGGGGCGGGCGAGGGCAGCGGCGGCGGGTCGGGCGGCTCGGATTTGCCGCAGGACGCCGTCAGCGCCAGGGCGAGCGTCGTCGCCGCGAGAACGATCCGGTGTTTCGGTGCAGCCATGGCTGCCTCCTACCCGTTGGCGATCTGTTCTCGATGGTAGAGCGGGATGCTTGCCCTCGCGTACGGTTCGGCCCCTGCACCGGTTGACCCCCGCTGGGACCGAACCCGTGTTCGGTTCAGGCGGCCGGCAGCGGCGCGGTCATGCCCTCGACCGCACCTGCCGCCGCGCCCGCCGCCGCACCGACCACCGCGAAGGGCGCGGCGACCATCGCGTAGCCCAGCGCCGCCCCGATCGCCGGGACCACGACCAGGCCGATGGGCGCGAACGGCAGTCCGGCGACCAGCCCGGAGACCGCGCCGATCAGCGCGCCCGCCGACGCGACGGGCGCGGCGACGGCGCCGCCGACCGCGGCGCCGACCACCGCCGCGCCGAGCACGTCGTCCGCGACCCGGGCGGCTCGCGCCGGCTCCAGGCCGCCCGCGTGCAGCGCTTCGGTCAGCGCCGCCTCGGTGCCGTCGGCGGTGGCGTTGATCTGGGCGGCGGTGTCGGCCGGGACCCATTCGGGCCGGTCGACCTGGGTATCGCCGATCCGGATCCGGGTGACGTCCGGGGCCGGGGTTTCCTCGGCGACCGGCGCCGGCGGGGGCAGCAGCTCGACCGGCAGGAAAGCGCGCAGGGCCGTGAGCGGATCCGGCGCGGCGGGCGCCGATTCGACGGACTCCGGAGCGGGGGGCGTCTCAGCGGCTGCGGCGCCTGCCCCTAGCACGGCGACGGCCAGGGGTGCGGCGCACGCGACCAGGGTGGCGGCGCGCAGGCGGAGGATTCTTGCCGGGATGTCGGACTGCTGTGCGTCCATGGATGACCTCATTCGAACGACGATGCTTACACATCACCATTCGGAACAGCGAGCGTTCCGGATTGAAAAATATTCCGCGCGAACCGCTTTCAAGATCAACGAATGCCCGGCGTCGCCGGGTCCGTGCCGAGGCAGCCCAGGACGAAGCAGCCGGGCGGCCAGTCACCGAACGGCGGGGCCAGCGGTTTGCCCAGGCAGCTGGCCAGATTGCAGGCCGGGTCGGCGGCCGGGCCGATGCCGAGGGTGCCGAGCAGCGGGTCGGGATTGGAGACCATCGGGTCGGCCAGGGCGACGTCGGGGAGGGTCACATACGGGCCCGGATCCGGCAGCGCCGGCGCGCGGAACGCGCCGACGACCGCGCGCAGCACGTCGTGCGGGAAACTCACCGAATCGCCCGGAATCGTCACGCCGGTCCAGCTGACCAGCAGCCCCAGGCTCGGGACGATGAAATTGTCCTGGCGCATCATGCCCGACATCTGCATCGCGTCCGCGGGCAAACCGGGGAACGAGCCCGCGCAGCCGGGTCCGTTGACGACCAGCAGGAATCCGTAGCAGGTGTGGGTGGGGGAGGACGTGGTGGCCGCGCGCAGGTAGTCCGCGGACACCACCTGGGTGCCGTTCCAGGCGCCCTGGTTGCCGATCAGCAGCCCGAGTTTGACGAAATCGGCCGGCGGGAGCACCAGATGGGCGTAGCCGTAGGTGTTTCCGCTGCGGTCGCGGGCCCAGTGGTAGTCCGACTCGGGAATGCCCAAGGGCGTGAACAGCTTTCGCTGCGCATAGGACTGGAAGTCCTCGCCGACGGCCTGCTGCACCACGTAGACCAGCAGGTCCACCGCGCGCTGGCTGTACTGCCAGAGCGTGCCCGGCTGCTGATCGACCGGTAGCGCCAGCGCCTGGGCCACCACGTTCGGATCGAGCTGGACCAGGCCGGTGATGCCCTCGGAGGCGACGGCCACCCGCATACCGGAGGATTCGTCGAGCAGATGCCGGACCGGGATCGCCCGGTGTGCCGCGTCGCCCAGGCCCGGCGGCAGGTAGGCGCCGATCGGATCGTCGAGCCGCAGCCGCTGCTCGTCGACGGCGATGCCGGCGACCAGCGCGACCACGCTCTTGGTGCTGCTCCACAGATTCCAGGCCACGCCGCTGTTCTCGGCGTTGCGGGCGCCGGTCGCGATCAGGCAGTTGTTGCGGAACACGTGCACGGTGCGGCGCGTGGGATCGTTCGCGATCCGCATCGCCTCAGCCAGCGCGGCCGAATCCAAGCCCACCTCTTCGGGTGTCGCGGTCTCGAAACCTCGATCCGTGCGCACCGCACACTGTTTGAGCTGTGCGGGATCCGCTCCCGCCGTACTCGGCACACCCCACAGCACCGCCGCGGCCATGACGACCGACAGCATCAGGACTTCCAGACGACGCACAACACTCTCCACTCCCGGCAACCTCTGCCCGGGACATCGGGGCGCCGCGACCGGAAATTACGGCCTGACGTGCCCATACTTGTCGGGGCGGTAGCCCTCGGGGCACGCGGTTCACCGCCGTGTTGTCGGACCCGCGTCGTAGGCTCGGGAGACCGCGATCCAGGGAAGGCAGGCCGATGGCTGACGAAGAACGCGCCGGCGTCAAGCTGACCAATCTCGACAAGCCGCTGTTCGACGGCGCCGCGGCGACCAAGCGCGATCTGATCGATTACCTGGAGTTCGTCGGCGACCGCATGGTGCGGCCATTACGCGGCCGGCCGCTGTCGGTCATGCGGATCCGGCCCGGGCAGGAACCCTTCATGCAGAAGAACCTGCCGAAGTACACGCCCGACTGGGTGCCCCGGGTCAAGGTGTGGGCGGAGAGCTCCCATCGCGAGGTCACCTACGCGCTCGGCGAGGACGTCCGCACGCTGCTCTGGTTCGGCAATCAGCGTGCCATCGAATACCACCCGACGCTGCTGCTCGCCGATCGCGCCCAGGGCCCGACCCACCTCATCCTCGACATCGATCCGCCCGAGGGGCAGCCGTTCCGGCAAGCCGTCCTCGCCGCGAAACTCATCCGGCAGGCGCTCACCGACGACGGACTCGCGGGCGCGGTGAAAACCAGTGGGGCCAAAGGGCTGCACATCTTCGTCCCACTCGTCTCCGGCCTCGACATCGAAGACGCAGCCGCCGCCACCCGCGCCATCGCCGCCCGCGCCGAACGGCTCGACCCGGCCCTGGCCACCACCGCGTTCATCGTGGAAGACCGCGAGGGCAAGGTCTTCCTGGATTCCACCCGCGCCGGCGGCGCGACTGTCGTGGCCGCCTACAGCCCCCGCATCCGGCCCGGCACTCCGGTCTCGTTCCCGCTGTCCTGGTCCGACCTGGACGACATCGCCCCCGCCGATTTCACCGTCCACACCGCCGCCGCCCTCCTCGGCGACAACGACCCGTGGTCCACGGAAATGCCCGCGCCCCAAGCTCTTCCGGCGGATCTCCTGGCGGAGGGGCACACCATTCCGGTGGCCCGGGTCCAGGCGATGCACGAGGGGAAGCGGCGGGCGCGGGCGGCGCGGAACCGGCAGGACAGTTAGCGCTCGGTGCCTTGGAGTAGCCATCGGCAGGGAAGATAGGCGAGCCTGCCCATCGCAAAAAAACTGTAGTGGCGGATGTAGACATTCGTCAGTCGCTGCGATACAGTCGGTGTCGTTCAGTCGATAAGTCCACAGGCCGGGCAGGTGAACTGCCCGGAAAAGTTCCGCCCGTCCCCTCCGGCGGAGAAGAGAATCCGGTGCACTCGGCCGGACCGCCGGAGGGGACCCGACACAAAATTTCCGCAGGTCAGACGAACTGGGAGGTGGTCACTGAGTAGTCATCTATCGGCCCGCGTCCGAGGACACGTCGGACGCGCACCAAGATCGGCCCTCGCGGTCGATGAGACGTAGTGAATTCCTTCGATCCCCTCTTCCGTAATCGACAAGCCCCGGCGCACACGCGCCGGGGCTTGTCGGCGTTGGATCCGAACCCTCGAGAGGTGCTGTGCAGCAATCCGATCCCGACCCCACCGCCGGCGCCTCCGCCCAGGACAAGCTCGACGACGACACCTATCCCGCCTACAGCATGGGCCGCGCCGCGGAAATCCTCGGCGTCACCCAAGCGTTCCTGCGCGGCCTCGATGCCGCCGAACTGCTGATCCCGCAACGCTCACCCGGCGGTCACCGCCGCTACTCCCGCTACCAGCTGCGCCTGGCCGGGCGGGTGCGTGAACTCGTCGACTCCGGCAACACCCTCGAGGCCGCCTGCCGGATCGTGATCCTGGAAGACCAACTCGCCGAAGCCCAGCGCCTCAACGCCGATCTGCGGCACGCCCTGGACCGGCACACCGGTCCAGGCGCGGGCTGAGCCGGCGGGTCTAGGCGCCCGCGGTCGCGCGGACGGCGTCGGCCACCGCGGGCGAATCCTTGCGCAGGATCTTGGAGTGGTTGCTGGCAACCTTCGCGCTGATCGTCACGTTCGGGTTCGCGGCCAGGATCGGGTCGAGCACGGCGCGGTTGGTCTCCATCTCGTCGTCCTGGCTGCCCAGGCTCTCGCCGGTGGCGAGGACGAAACGCACCGGGCGGGTGGCGCGTTCGAGGACGGGGACGCTGGCCGCGGCGATTTCGTTGAGTTCGATGTTGGTTTCGGCGTGCTGAGCCGCGCTGAACCGGGCGGCCATGCCGAACGGGCGGGTCAGGGGGAGCAGGAACCGCATCTTGTTGAACAGCTTGCGGATGCGTTCGGCCCCCTCGGCGCCGGTGAGTCCGTAGGGGAAGGCGTCCACGGTCACCACGCCCAGGACGCGGTCGGGGTTGGCGTCGGCCCAGTGCCAGCTGATCACCCCGCCGTAGGACCAGCCGACCAAGATCACCGGTCCGGTGATCTTGCGGGCGGCGAGGACGGCGTCGATGTCGCGCAGGCAGGCCGCGAAGGAGTAGTCGGCGGACTGCTCGGATTTGCCGCGGGCCCGCTCGTCGAAGGTGATGTGCCGGTAGCCGGGGCCGAGGTCGGCGATGACCTTCTTCCAGTGCGACTGGTCGGCGTAGGCACCGTTGAGGTAGACAACCGTCTGGCCGTGACCACCGGTGTCGCTCACCGCGAGCGCGGTGTCCTCGACGGTGACCATGCCGGTCCAGGGGGAGAGGGTCGTGTCGTTCGCTGCGTTGCTCATGGGAATACAGTCGCCGGACGAACTGATACCGGCCTGACACCGACCTGACACGGATCCCGAGGGCGAGTAGCGGCGGTTGTACCGGGTGGAATTCCGATGGCCGCGTCCAGCAAGACCTAGGGTTGGACCATGGCATCGGCACGGGTGTGGTCAGTGACGTCGGCAACGCCGACCGAGGAGGATGCGCGGAACATCGCGCGAACCGTGGTCGCCGAGAGGCTCGCCGCCGGCGCGGAGGTCACCGGCCCGGCGACGTCGGTCTTCTGGCACAACGACGAGTTGGGCGAAGGCCTCGAGTGGCGGGTGACCTTGAAGACGTCGGCCGCCGCTAGGGATCGGCTGGCCGATCGAATCCTGGAGTTGCACCCATGGGCGGATGGCTCCGAGATCGTCGCCTTTCCGGTCGAGTGGGCGATCGATCGATACACCGAGTGGGTCGAAAAGTTCACAACCGCAGCGGAATAGGTGCGCAGGCGGCAGCAGCTCGGCGCGCAAGGTCGTCCGCTCCGGTCACGCCGGCGGAAAGGGCGCGTTGCGCGGTCTCGCGAACACGGACGAGCGGCCGGACGGATGCGACTTCTCGGGCGAGGGTGAAAGCGTGCTCGGCAGCGTCCAGCGCCTGCGCATGGTTTTCCGCGTCGAGGTAGGCGTCTGCCAACCAGGTCAGATACAGGGCCTTATCTCTGGCCCAGGCATCCGGGTAGTCCGCGAGGACACGCTGTAGCGGTGAAATGGCACGCTCGGGCTTGCGAAGGACCGACCAGACGCGCCCCGCCATGATGTCGAGCTCGGCGTAGTTCATCCATGAATACCAACTGGGCGAATCGTCGGCGCCATCCAGCGCCGAGCGCGCGGCGTCGAGCGCCCGAGCAGCTCCATCCTCATTCCCCGCCGTGGCCAGGGACCATGCACGACGCGATTGGAGCATGGCCGCGGCGGTGCCGGGCGTGCTTCGTCCCAGCGTTGCGCAGGCGGCATCCGCGGCCTCGATCGACTCGGACCTTCTTGTCGCGTAGGCGATGTGGGCCAGAGCGTTCGCTTCCAACTCTCGGTTGCCGGCAGCCTGGGCCGCGCTGCGGCCGTAGTGGAACAGCCTCTGGGCGATGTCATCGAATCCGGCATCGAAGGCCGCCCAGCCGGCCTGCTGCGCCTGCTGTGCGGCCAGTTCGGCAAGGCGGTCCGTGACGTCGGCCCGCTGGGAGGCGACACGAAGAAGCTGCTCGGTTCGGGCGAGCTCCGTGAAGTACAGGTGGAAGGTGTCACCGCCGCCGTGCTCGCTGTCCAGCGCCGCCAGTGTCGTGAATTTCCGGCGCATACGCTCGACGTCGATCCCGCCGACACGCGCCGGAACTCGGCCGCCCAGCAACGGCGCGGCCAGTCCCGCGATCGAAAAGAACTGTCTGCGCTTCGTGGCTTCGTCCTTGTCGCGTCACGATTGGTTCGCTTCGGATACAGCCCGAGAGATGTCTCCGAATCGCTACCCAACACTGCCACGAGGGCTTGGCGCGTCGCACGTCTCGGCCAGGCGATCTCACCGCATTCGATCCGGCTGATCGCCTGTTCATCGGTGGCGGGTCGATGGCCGGTGGCGCGTTCGACGTGATCGCACACCAACTCGGCCAGCTGTGCTTGTGTCAAGCCGGCAGCCAGCCGAAATGTCCTGAACTGCTCGTTCGTCGGCTCCCCCGCGTGAGTCCGAGGCTTGTTTGCCTACAGTTTTGCGCTGTCCGTCGGCTCGGACAACCGGAACGCTGGTACCTGGTCCCGCCGCCGGAACTTGGCTCGCATCGAACGATTCCTGGCGGTGGGCGCTTACTCAGTCAACCGTCGAGGGGGCGAAGTGAACACCGACGACTATCCGACCTTGCCACGCCGAACGGTCGTGCGGGTCGATTTCGGAATCGGAAGCGGGACGAGGCACCCCGCGATCAGCTACACCGCATCGGCCGAGGTGATCGCGCGGTTCGCTGCGGCGCTGCGGCAGTGGAATCCGGACTACCGGATTCACGTCGAAGACGTCGATCCCGCCACTGTGGAACTACCACCTGAACTTCCCACCTGGCGCTTGTTCGCGTGGGAGGAGCCGGGCGGGCGGTCGTGACAAGCTGTTCGAACCGGCTTGTCGGGTTCGCGGCTACCGTTGGGGTTCGTGTCTGTAGCTGCCACTTCGAATGTCACTGCTGTCAACCAGCTCACCGCCCGGTGGTGCCGCTCCGCAGGGGCGGGGGATTTCGTGCTGTCCGGGGTCGGGGTGTGGCCGCTGCTCGGGATCCTGGCGGATGCGGCGGGCGGGCCTGCGCGCTCGGAGCTGGAGCGGGCGATCAGGATTCCGGCCGGGCAGGCGAAGGCGGCGGCGC
This sequence comes from Nocardia sp. NPDC050435, assembly GCF_040655395.1. Lineage (NCBI taxonomy): Bacteria > Bacillati > Actinomycetota > Actinomycetes > Mycobacteriales > Nocardiaceae > Nocardia > Nocardia sp. NPDC050435. The sequence continues at coordinate 44,738 of NZ_JBFAJW010000017.1, read as the reverse complement.
TGGAAGTGCTTGCTGTTCTGGAGGATTCGGCGGCGGTCGCGGCGGCGCTCGGGGTGTGGGCGCGCGCGGATCTGCCGTTGCGATCGGAGTGGGTGCGGGGTCTGCCCGAGGGGGTGGTGCGGCAGTTGGGTGGGCAGGAGGTGCTGGACGCGTGGGCGCGGGAGCGGACGGGCGGGATGATCGAGAAGTTTCCGTTGCGGCTCACCGCCGCCACCGTGCTGGTGCTGGCGACCGCGCTGTTCGCCGAGACCGGCTGGCGCACACCGTTTCAGCCGGCGCGGCTGGCGATTCGGTCGGGGCCGTGGGCGGGGCGCGACGATATCGCGCTGCTGCGGCACTCGCCGGACGCACATGCCGTCGCGATCCTGGACGCCGAGGCGCCCGTGACGCGCATCGTGGTCGAAGGCGACAACGATCTGGACGTGCATCTGCTGCTCGGCGGTGCCGCCGGCGAGGTGCTGTCCGCCGGGCTCGGCGCGCTCGGCGGCAGTGTCCCGGTGCGCACCGATCTGCCGGTCGGTACCGAAGCCCCGGGCCTGATCGTGCGCACCGAAACCGGGGTCGACGCGCAGGATCAACTGCGGATCCTGATGCCGCCCTTCGACATCCGCTCGACGCACGACCTGCTCGCCCAGCCCGAGGTGTTCGGCCTGCGCGCGGCCACCACCTCCGAACTGGACAACTTCCCCGCCATCAGCCCGATCCCGCTGTTCCTCAGCCAGGGCAAACAGGACGCCCTGGCCCAGTTCTCGGCCCGCGGCTTCAAGGCCGCCGCGGTCACCGCCTTCGCCGTCAGTCCGGGTGGCATGCCGCCGCCGCGCACCCACGAGACCCGTCTGTTCGACTGCGTCCTCGACCGCCCCTTCGGCTTCCTCGCCGTGCACCGCCCCACCGCACTCGCCCTCGCCGCCGGATGGCTGGCCACCGCGCCGGCCGCGCCCGCCCAGCCGGGGGCGGACGACACGATCTATCCCCCGGGCGCACCCCGTCCGGTTCGTCACCCGATCATCTAGCGCGACACCGCGTGTCCGAACCCGGCGGAGGAAGTCGAACATCGGAGCGGACGCGCGAACACCTTGCCTCCAGGACGATCTGTCGGGTTGCTGGCTCGCGGCAAATCGCGCGCCCGCCGCGCTGCGAGGCGCGCGAAGCCGCTGGGGCAGACGATGAAACCGCTGCTCGCGGGCGCGGCAGCATCCCCGGCGCAACAGCGCACGGGGGTAGCCGCAGGGCAGCTGCGCGCTCTCCGAAAGCGAGATAAAAGGTTGCGGGGGTGCGAGTTTGGGTAAAGCGCGGCCGAAGATTCTCCGGCGCCGGGGTGTTGTGTCCCCATTTGCCCTGCATCCGCCGGTGAGTTATGCAATGTTGGTACTGCGCAACGGCATTGAGGAGATGCCGCTGGTCGCCGTGAAGGCGTCGGTCAAGGGAGTGTGGCGAACATGTCGTCGGCGTACGCATCCGAACCAGCCGGTCACGCCCGTGCGCGTCAGACCGGTCGCCGCGTCCCCCTGTGGCCGGGAATGATTCCGCTGCACCAGGTGGCCCAGCAGGCGCAGCAGCAGCGCAAGCTCGCCCAGCGGCCCGCGCCGTCGCCGGGGGAGACCACCCAGCCGCACACCAGTCCGTTACGCGATACGCCGCAGCGCGCCGCACCCCGCCGGATCGAACCGCGGCAGCCGGTGGCCGCGCGCCGCGTGGAGCCGCATCAGCGGCTCTGGCCGGCCCGCGCCTCCCGCCCGCACAGCCATCGCAAACGCGGGCGGCAGCCGTGGGTGGTCGTCTCGGTGGCGGGCGGCGCCTCGCTCGCGGCGGTGGCCATCGTCGCCGTGTACACCGCCGCTCAGGCCACCGGCCCGGGCGAGTCCTCGCCGACGGTCGCGGGCGCGGCCCTGGGCGGGGGCCCGGGGTGTGAGGCGGCCCGCACCGAACAGTTCGTGCGCGGCAACGGAGTCGGCTCCACCGAGACCGGCCCGGACGCGATCCTGGCGTTCCAGCACGCCTACTACGTGGAACGCTCGGGCACCGCGGCTCGCGCCCTGACCGCTCCCGACGCGTCCGTGCCCACGGCCGCGGTGATCGACAAGGGCATCGCCTCGGTCCCCGAGGGCACCCGGCACTGCGTGCTGATCACCCCGATGCCGGACGGCCGCTTCGACGTCGTCATCACCGATATGCGCCCGGACGCCTCGGTGCGCACCTACCGCCAGTTCGTCACCGTGGCCGTGCGCGACGGTGCGATCGTCATCACCCGGATCGCGCCTCCGACCTGACGCTTCCCGCCCCCACGGCTGGTTGCCGCGTTCGGTCCTCCCGTTTCGAGGTAGGCTGACCGCCGCGGTCGGCGCGACCGCGCCAGGCTATGGCGGGTGGCGCCGGCGGCCGGGGCGGGCAAGCACTGTGCGCGCTGGATGACCACTCAGAGAGCGGTGATGGGATGGACGAGAAGATTTCGGAGTCCTCGACGGGTACGACGACGATCGGGGTACGGGTCCCGGCGGAGCTGGAGCAGCTGACCATGCTGCGGGCGCTCGCCGAAACCGTGACTCTGATCGCGGATTTCGGGATCGACGAGGTCACCGACATCCGGCTCGCCCTGGACGAGATCGCGACGGCGCTGATGCTGGGCGCGGTGCCGGGCTCCGAGGTCGAGACGGGCTTCTCCTTCCGCGAGGGCGCCATCACCGTCGAGGTGTCCGGCGTCGCGGCCACCGATACCGCGCTCGATCAGGGCAACTTCGGCTGGCACATCGTCGAGACCCTGACCGACTCCATCTCGGTCGCTCAAACCCCGTTCGACGCAACGGTTTCCGGCTATCCTACGGTCGTCGTTTTCACCTGGGTCAGAGGCGGAACCACCGATGAGCGATGAGGCGCGTTCGCCTCGCCCCGACCGCGGACCACGTAAACGCGGCAGCGACAGCTACGACAACATCGAGCCCCTGTTCGCCGAACTGGCCGCGCTCGACGCGGCGGATCCGCGCCGGCACGAGGTGCGCGAGGAGCTGATCCGGCGCTGCTTGCCGCTGGCCGAGCACATCGCGCGCAAGTTCACCGGACGCGGCGAGAACTTCGAGGACCTGCTGCAGATCGCGCGGGTCGGCATGGTCGCGGCCGTGGACCGGTTCGACCCCGCGCACGGCGCCTCGTTCCTGTCCTTCGCGATTCCCACCATCATGGGCGAGGTCCGGCGGCACTTCCGGGATTACGCCTGGGCGGTGCGGGTGCCGCGGCGGCTCAAGGAGATTCAGCAGCTCATCGGCCCGGCCGTGGAGACGCTGTCGCAACGGCTGGGGCGCATGCCCAAGGCCAGTGAGATCGCCGACGAGTTGCAGGCCGACCTGGTCGAGGTGACGCAGGCGCTGATCGCCCGCAACGCCTACCAGACCTCGCCGATCGACGCCGCCACCGACAGCGACGACGACAACACCCCGCTCACCCCGATGGACACCCTGGGCACCGACGACCCGGAGTACCGCAACGTAGAGGACTACCTGGCGGTGAAGCCGCTGATCGCGGCGCTGCCGGAGCGCGAGCGCAAGGTGCTGATCCTGCGGTTCTTCGAGTCCAAGACGCAGACCGAGATCGCCGAGCAGTTGGGCGTCTCGCAGATGCAGGTGTCGCGGATCCTGTCCAAGACGCTGAATCAGCTGCGGGAGCAAGCGCTCAAGGATTAGGCCCCGTAGCCGCCGTCCACATCGAGCTTCTGGCCGCTGATGTAGCCGGCGCGGTCGGAGGCGAGGAAGCAGACGGCCTCGGCGATGTCGCCGGCGACGCCGAAACGCCCCAGCGGGATGTTGCCGCGCGCCACCTCCCGGGCGCGTTCGTCGAGGTCACCGTTGGCGAACAGGCGCGCCGCCATGCCGTCGGTGTTCATGCCCGGCCCGACGCAGTTGGCGCGGACCCCGAAGCGGCCCTCCTCGGCGGCGAGGGCGCGCACCAGCGCCTCCACCGCCGCCTTGGGCGCGCTGGACAGGCTGTCGCGCACCGGGTATCGCGTGGTGGCGGCGGTGGTGACGGCGACGATCGAGCCCGCTGCGGTGCGCAGATGCGGCAGGGCGGCGTGCACGGCGTTGAAGAACGCGGCCGCGTCGTCGCGGAGCTGGCGTCCGAAATCGGCCGGATCGACCCGGCTCAGATGCACCATCGGGACGTGCGGTCCGGCGGCGTAGACGAGGGTGTGCAGGCCGCCGAACTCCGCGGCCGCCTCGGCGACCATCGCGGCGGTTCGGGCGGCGTCGGTCAGGTCCAGCTGCCAGGATCGGGCGCTCCGCCCGCGTTCGGCCGCGAGGGCGGTAAGGGGTGCGAGCGGCTCGGCCGACCGGAAGTAGGTCATGGCGACCGCGCTCCCGCGCTCGACGAGCATGCGGGTGATCGCCTGCCCGAGCCCGCCGCTGGCGCCGAGCACCAGCGCGGCGCCGGATCGGTGCGCGAAATCGTCCATCGAACTGCCTCCCTCGGACGGCCGCGGACCGGCGCTGTCCGGGTTCATTGATACTGGACTCGGTCGAACCAAGCAAGTGCTTGGTTCGACCGAGGTGATCAGGCGGCTTCGCGTTCGCAGTGCAGGCGACCTCGGTAGATATCGCGCGCGGGTTGTCGCGCGCCGAGCCGATCCCGTGTCCGGGCCACCGGTTCCGGGACGAAAACGGCGGCGGGGTAGGGGAATTCGAGCTCGAGCGGGTCGGTGTCGTCGTTCCGGATCCGGGCGTCGTTGGCATCGGAGTTCCGGCGGGGGATCTGCATGGCCCCAGGTTATGCGTGCGACCGGGGTCGCGGCACGCGTAGTACTACCCAGCCGCCGAACGTAATGTTCACCAGGCCAACGTGATTCGAAGTAGTGCTCGTGTCGGGCGCGGCGGCGCCCGCGGCTGCGCCTAGGGTGGCGGTATGCGGGCTATTGCGTTCAGCGAATTCGGCGGGCCGGAGGTATTGCGGGTCGTGGACATCCCGGTCCCCGAGCCGGTCGGCGACGAGGTCCGGGTCGCGGTGCGCGCGGCCGGGGTGAACCCGGCCGACTGGAAGATGCGCTCCGGCGCACTGGTTTTCGGTGCGCCCCGGTTCCCGCAGTATCCCGGCGGCGAGATCGCCGGATTCGTCGACGCGCTCGGCCCCGACGCGCACGGGCACGCCATCGGCGATCAGGTGTTCGGCTGGGCGCGGGCCGGCGGGTACGCGGAATACGCGCTGAGCAACGCGCTGGCCCGCAAACCCGAGGGGCTGGACTGGGCCGACGCCGTCGCGCTGCCGGTCGCGGTGAGCACCGCCGCCAAGGTGCTGGACCTGCTGGCCTTGCGGCCCGGGGAGACCCTGCTGATCAACGGCGCCTCCGGCGCGGTGGGTTCGATGGCGGTTCAGCTGGCGCGCGCGGCGGGCGTCACGGTGATCGGGACGGCCGGGGCTCGCAACCAGGAGCTGGTGCGCTCGCTCGGCGCGGTCGCGACAACCTACGGTCCCGGCCTCGCCGACCGTGTCCGCGCGCTGGCCCCGGCCGGCGTCGACGCCGTCTTCGACGCGGCCGGTCAGGGCGCGCTGCCCGACGCCATCGCCCTGCGCGGCGGCACCGACCGCATCGTCACCATCGCCGATCCGGCGGCCGCGGAACTCGGCGTCACCTTCGCCAGCGGCCCGCCCGGCCCGCGACCCGTCGAGTTGGCCGCGCAGGTCGCCGAGCGTGTGCTCACCGGGGAATTCCGGCTGCCCGGCCCGGCCCGCACCTTCGGCCTCGACGAGGCGGGCCGCGCGCAGCAGGAGATGGAGAGCGGCCGCGGTCCCGGCAAGGTCGTCCTGCTCGTCGACTGAGTCCTAGGCTCGCGGGGTGAGTGATCTCGTCCTGACGGTGCTGGGCAGCGCGACGCCCTACCCCGCGATCGGCAACCCGTGCTCGGGATATCTCGTGACGCACGGCACGACCCGGCTGTGGCTGGACGCGGGCACCGGAACGCTGGCCGAACTGCAACGGCACGTCCGCCTGGACCAGCTGGACGCGATCTGGATCTCGCATCTGCACGCCGACCACTGCGCGGATCTGCTGACCGCCTATTACGGCCTGCGTTACGCCGACCAGCGGCCCCGCGCCCCGCTGCCGCTGTACGGGCCGCCGGGCATCGCCGATCGCCTGGCCGGGTTCCTGACCAACGGCCCGCGGCGCAGCCCCATCGAGTCGGCCTTCGCGGTGCACGAGTTGTCCGACGGACACCGGGCCCGCATCGGTGAGCTGTCCGTGCTGGCCGCGGCGGTGCGGCACGATGTGCCCGCGTTCGCCGCCCGGATCGAGACCTCGGCCGCGACGCTCACCTACTCCGGTGACACCGCGCCGTGCGCGGCGCTCACCACGCTGGCCGCCGGGTCCGACCTGCTGCTGTGCGAGGCCGACGGCGCGCCCGCCGAGGGACCGCCCGTGCACTGCACACCCGAGGACGCCGGGACCACGGCGGCCGAGGCCGGGGTCCGGCGACTGGTCCTCACGCACGTCAGCCGGTTCGTCACCCCCGAGGACGCGGTCGCACGGGCGCGCACCCGCTTCGCGGGGCCCGTCGGCTACGCCGCGCCGGGGCGCCGATTCGCGCTCTGAAATACGGGCCCGGGGTAGCCCGGGTCACTATCTCCGAGTGATCTCATCCACATAACGCACCGATAACGACAACTGTGTCATTTTCGCGCCACGCACGCTGACTTGCATCGATACGAAATGTCCGGAATTCGTATCGGACATACCGCGCTTTCTCGCGGCGTGACCATCTCGTGATTGTTGGTTAACGTCATGGGCGGCCCGAACGACGATGGGCTTCGAACGACTCGACCGCCGCAAGCCGGAATCCCTGTCCCGCGGTCCGAGGATCCCCGATTATCCCCTGGGGGCAGGGACCTGGCTGAAGTAGGCGCCGGGACGGAAACGCAGGGCAGGAATTGTCTATGTCTTTCATGCGTAATGTCAGCACGCGTACCTTCGGCCTGACCGCGGTCGCCGCCGCCCTCGTGGCGGTCCCGTTCGGCCTGTCCACCGGCACCGCCTCGGCCGACTACCACGACTGGGACGCGGTCGCGGCGTGCGAGAGCGGCGGCAACTGGGCCATCGACACCGGCAACGGTTTCTCCGGCGGCCTGCAGTTCACGCCGTCCACCTGGGCCGCCAACGGCGGTTCGGGCAACGCGGCCGACGCCAGCCGCGAGGAGCAGATCCGCGTCGCGGAGAACGTGCTCGCCACCCAGGGCGCCGGCGCCTGGCCGGTGTGCGGCGCGCACCTCTGATATTCGCCGCTCGACGGCACTGATCGACGCCCGCCACACAGCGACGTGTGGCGGGCGTCGTGCTGTCAGAAACCCGGCGTCGGCTGCGTGAGATACATGTAGCTCTTCTCCTCGACGCGGCGCGCGATGCGCCATTGCCCGTCGACGCGAGCGAAAGTGTCGTTGTACCAGAGGCCGCAGAACATCATCGTCTGATTGCCGTCCCCGTCTTTCATGAGCATCGGGTTGTGGCAGATAGTGCGCGCGGTCGCGTGGTCGCCCTCGACGGTGATCGAGGAATTGCTGACGAGGTGTTGGTAGGCCGGGAAATTCGGCATCGTCGCGGCCAGGAACGCCTTGGTGGACGCGAGATCTCCACTGGCGCCGCCCATGGCGGAGTAATCGATCAGCGCGTCGGCGGTGAAGATGTCGTCGAGGAGATCCCACTGGCCGGTGTCGACGGCGTGGGAGTACCGGACCATCAGGTCCTCGATCTCCAGGCGATCCGAGATCTGCTGCAACGACAACATCTTTGCCTCCGGGGTGCGTGAGCGCGTTGCGTAATCGGAGCAGGGCGACGGCCCGCGCGCAAGACTCCGGCTCATTCCGGGGCGCCGACATCGAGTTCGCGCAGGCCGAACGGCTCCGTGCCGGTGACCTCCAGGCGCAGGTAGCGGCCGGAAGCCGGGGCGGTCAGCACCCCGGTCGCCGGATCGAAACCGAGTGCGGTCCAACTCCTCTCGTCCGCGGACGCGGCGAGGGTGTAGGCGGGCGGCGCGGAGTCGGCCCAGTGCGCCCGCACCGCACCCAGATCGGTGACCCGCCCGAGGTCGATCGTGAGCGTGCCCGGCCCGTCCTGCGGCTGCCAGGCCGTGGCCAGGCTGCCGTCGACCGCGGCGGCGCCGTAGCGGCCCGGGGCGTCGGAGCTGGTGCGCACGGGCTTGCACTGCGCGAGATCCGCGGTCGGAGCCAGGTCCGGTCGCCTGGTCTCGACGACCAGCGGCGTCCCGGTGTGCGCCACCGCGGTGCCCTTCGGCGTGCGCACCGGCAGCGGTGCGCCCGACGCGAGCGTCAGCCGGGTGTCGTGCGGGCCGATCTCGGCGTCGAAAACACGTCCCTGCCATCGGATTCCACGCACCCGCACCCCTTCGGCGTACTCGGGCGGCAGCAGCGGCGCGATCTCGATCTCGCGGTCGTGGAAGCGGAGCCCGAGCAGCCCGCTGGTGAAGGTCTGCACGTAGCCGCCCGCCGCGGTGGCGAAGGTGAAAGCCGGTGCGCCCGCCAGCGGGTCGTGCGCGCCCGCCTTGTCCCCGCGCGACTCGGCGAACTGCGCGAACGGCGCCCGCACGAACGGGCCCACCGAGCGCTGCTGGAAAGTGCCGGTGGCGCAACCGGACGCGCCGATCCGGGCGGCGTCGATGGCGTTCACCGAGTCGGTCATCGCCGGGCCGTCCGGGTCGGTGCGCTCCGCGTAGTATTCGAGCACCTCGGCGGCGGTGCGTTCGGGCATCGGCCAGTCCAGCGGATAGATCAGCAGCACGGTGTCGGCCTGCTTGGTGGGCGTGCCCTGGTAGCCGTCGTACTGCGCGAAGATCCCGCGCCGGTCATCGAAGGGCATCCGCAGCCGGTCGGCGACAGTGTTCCACTCCGAAGGCGCGGGCAGACCGAGGATTTCGGCGGCACGCGCCGCATTGCGCAGCGCCAGTGCCGCACCGGCGTTGGTGTACACGGCGTCGTCGACGCCGTTGCTGTACTCGTCCGGCCCGGCGACGTCGAGGATGGAGTAGCTGCCGTCGCCGTTGTCGTGCACGCGCGTGACCCAGAATTCCGCGACGGCGCGCATGATCGGCCAGATCCGCTCGCGCAGGTAGTCCCGGTCACCGGTGGCGAGATAGTACTGCCATGCCGCCAGGGAAACGTCGCCCTGCAAATGGATCTGGGTGAGACAGTGCGGCGGGTCCCAGCTGTGGCATTCGGCGAGCGCGCCGGTGGTGGCGCTGGTCCACGGATAGAAGGCGCCGCGGTAGCCGAGCAATTCGGCGTTGGCGCGGGCGGCGGGCAGCGTCTTGTAGCGGTACTCGACAACGGATTTCGCGAGCTGCGGCGCCAATTGCAGCAGGCCCGGGTACATCCAGATGTCGGCGTCCCAGAACACCAGGCCCCCGTAGTTGTCGCTGCTCAGGCCGACCGGCGAAATGCTGTTGTCCTGGATGGAATCGGTGGCGGAGTACAGCGAGTAGAGCGCGCCGCGGATCCACGCCTGGCGGTCCGGATTCCCGGGGATCTCGATGTCGCCCCGCCACAGGTCCCGCCAGGCCGCGGCGCTGCGAGCCAGCAGTTCCGGCCAGCCGCGCTGCGCGGCCTCCCGCGCGGCCAGCAGCGCGGACGCGGCGGGTACGGGCGCGGTGTGCCGCGTATCGACGCCGACGTATTTGGTGACGGTGTAGGAATCGCCCGCGCGCACCGTGATTCGCGCCGTCTGCCGCACCGACAGGTCGCGGGCCTCGGGTTCCCGGCTCCGATCGGGCCGCGCCGGACCCGAATCCAGCACGGACACCACGCTTCCGGCGACCTCGGTGCCCGCCGTGCGGAACTCGACACCGATCGCGCGCTCGTCGCGGGCGCCGCCGCCGGTCTGCCGGATCCGGCGCGCTCCCGCGCCGTCCAGCGCGTCGGTGACCGTGAGCTCCCCGGACCAGTGCGGTGTCAGCGTGAGCCGGACCGCGCCCACATGCTGCGCGGCGCGGTCGGTGAGCACCTCGTAGACCAGGTCGGTGGCCTTGCCGTCGGCCGCGGTCCAGGTCACTTCCGTCCGCACCAGACCGCAACGCTGGTACAGGGTTTGGCGGAATCCGGAGAGCTGCGCGGCCGGGGTCGCGGGGGAGTACTCCTGCGCGCCGACCCCCACCAGCAGCGTGGACCAGTTCGGCAGTGCCGCGGCCACCTGCCGGTCCTCGGCCACCCCGGGCTGGTTGCCGTACAGCCCGGCGACGAAGGCGCCGTCGTAGGCGGGCGTGTACAGCGGCCAGCCGGTGGGTTCGTTCGTCGCGTGATAACCCATGCCGCGCGGCGGTATTCGCAGGCCCAGATAGCCGTTGCCGACGAACGGGTGCCGATCGATGGCGGCGTCGAGTTCGGTAGTGGCCGGTGTCCAGCCGGTCTGGTCCGCGGTGTCGCCGGGGCAGGCGGACTCCGCCGGTCGCGGCGCCGTCTCACACCCGGCGAGCAGCGCGGCGACCGCGAGCAGCGTGAGCGTCAGCGCGCACGCGGGCCGAGCGGATCGAGTTCGGGGCCACACCCTGGTACCTCCCGTTGTGCGGATCACCGTCCGGCCCCCGGAGATCCGACGGTGGACTCGGCGAGCGTCCCGGCGAGCTTGCCCGGTGCGGCCGGTAATCCGGGGCCGACACGCGGTCGTCCCCGGGCGGCCGCCGCTGAGCGGCGCTGATCACCCCCGCGTCCCGTCCGGCCGATCCTCGCTAGGCTGAGACAATGCGTGTTAAACGGAATCGCAAGTCCGCCAGACCGCACGACCTGGCCGGTGCCCTGGACGCCTGGCTGATCGACCGCAGCGCCCGGGTCCGGCCCTCGCGCGCCGACCGCATGCTGCGCGGATTGAGCACCAGCGCGAACTACAACCGGCTCTGGATCGGCGCTGGCGCGGCCATGATCCTGCTCGGCGGCCCCGCGGCCCGCCGCGCCGGCGCGCGCGGCCTGGTCGCCGTCGGGCTCGCCAGCGGCGTCGCCAATGGCATTGCCAAACCCATGTTCCCGCGCCGGCGGCCGCCGGACGAGTCGGTGCCGTTCGTGCGCCGGCTGGTGAAGCCGCCGGTGTCGTCGTCGTTCCCGTCCGGGCACTCCGCCTCCGCCGCGGCCTTCGCCACCGGCGTCGCCCTGGAGTACCCCGTCGCCGCCGTGGCGGTCGTGCCGCTGGCCGCCGCCGTCGCGTACTCGCGGGTGCACATCGGTGTGCACTGGCCCTCGGACGTGGTGGCCGGCGTGGCGCTCGGCGCCGGTGTCGCGCTGGCCACGCACCGGTGGTGGGCGGTGCGCGAGGACGAGCCCGCCCTGCTCGGGCCCGCCCAGCGCATCGAACCGCTGGAGCAGGGCCGCGGCCTGCTGATGGTGATCAACCCGAACGCGGGCCTGGGCAGCGTCGGCGGTGCCTACGACGCCACGCTGCTGCGCGAGCGCCTGCCCGAGGCGGTTTTCGTCGAGCTGGACCCGGCGATCGGGCTGGACACGCAGCTGGAAGAGCAGCTGCGCCGCAACGATATTCGCGCCGTCGGCGTCTTCGGCGGCGACGGCACGGTGTCATCGGTGGCGGGTTTCGCGGTGCGGCACCGGCTGCCGCTGGCGGTGTGCTCGGGCGGCACCCTGAACCACTTCGCCCGGGACGCGGGCGTCGAGGACGTCGAGTCCACGCTCGCCGCCGTCACGGCCGGGCAGGTCGCGGCCTGTGACGCGGCGGCCGTGCGGTCCGACGATTCGGAGCCGCGGATCTTCGTCAACACCGCGAGCATGGGCGGATACCCGGATTTCGTGCGCCTGCGCGAACGCTGGCAGGAGCACCTGGGCAAGTGGCCCGCCGCCGCCATCTCGATGGTGCGGGTCCTGTTCCGCGCGGAGCCGATGCACACCGTCATCGACGGCCGGCCCGCCGCCATCTGGATGCTGTTCGTGGGCAACGGGCGCTACCACCCCGCCAACCAGATCCCGCGCTCTCGCCCGGAGTTGCACCACGGCACGCTCGATGTCCGCTATCTGCGCGCGGACGTGCCGTTCTCGCGCACCCGGCTGATCTGGTCCACGCTCACCGGCACGCTCGGCAAGTCGCCGACCTACGTCCGCGAGGAGCGGCACCGGCTCGAGGTGTCGGTCACCGAGGCGTCGGTCTCGCTGGCCACCGACGGCGAGGTCGATTACAAGGGCCGCGATTTCGTCTTCGAGAGCCGTCCGGACACCCTCACCCTCTTCCATCCCGAACCGCGCACCGACTGCTGACCCGGCGTCAGGGAATCTCTACGACGACCTGTGTCGAAGGCACGGCGGCGATCGCGACGCAGCCGACCGTGAGGCCGAGTGCGCGCACCGTCTCCGTGCCGAGCAGCGCGACCAGGCGGAGCGGGCCGGCCCGGAGTTCGACCTGGGCCAGCAGCCGGTCCTGCACGATGCGGGTCACGAGGCCGCGAATCCGGTTCGGGGCGCCGGGCACGGCGGTTTCGTCGCACAGGACCCGGGCGAGTTCGCGTCCGCTCAGCCAGTGACGTCCGCTCGCCGAGGGAATCGCGGTGAGTTTGCCCTGGTCGATCCAGCACCGCACCGCCTCCTCGCCGACACCCACCAGCTCGGCGACCTCATCAACCCGCAAATACGACACTAGCTGAACTCTACAACCGTATATGCGGAGATCAATTGCTGTTATCTCCGAACTCGAGTTGTCGACGAGACCCGCGGATTGGCGGATGCGACAGCCCGCCGGCCGGGAATTTCGTGTCCGGCGCACGGAGTGGCCGGAATTCCTTTAGCGTGAGCACCGGATTGGATGCCGAGAGGGGCCTGCGATGCGATCGGGGATGCTGAGTCTGTCGGAATTGCGGGTGCGGGTGGAGTCGGGCGACATCGACACCGTCCTGGTCGCGATGACCGATATGCAGGGCCGGCTCCAGGGAAAGCGCTGTGCCGCACAGTATTTCCTGGACGAGGTGATCGGGCACGCGACCGAGGCCTGCAACTATCTGCTCGCCGTGGACGTCGAGATGAGCACCGTCGACGGATACGCCATGTCCTCGTGGGACACCGGCTACGGCGACTTCGTCCTGCGCCCCGACCTCGGCACCCTGCGCGCGCTGCCCTGGCTGCCCGGCACCGCCCTGGTGCTCTGCGATCTCGAACAGGTGCGCCCCAGCGGCACGCCGGTGACGGTCTCGCCGCGTCAGGTGCTGCGGGCCCAGCTGGACCGCCTGGCCGAGCACGGCCTGCGTGCCTACGTCGGCACCGAGCTGGAGTTCCTGCTCTTCGACGACACCTACGAATCGGCCTGGGACAGCGGCTATCGCGGGCTGCGGCCGGCCAATCGGTACAACGTCGACTACTCGATGCTCGGCACGTCCCGCGTCGAACCGCTGCTGCGCCGCATCCGCAAGGAGATGGCCGGCGCCGGACTCTATGTCGAGTCGGCCAAGGGCGAGTGCAACCCCGGTCAGCACGAGATCGCCTTCCGCTACGACGAAGCCCTGGTCACCTGCGACAACCACAGCATCTACAAGACCGGCGCGAAGGAGATCGCCGCGCAGGACGGCCGCAGTCTCACCTTCATGGCGAAATACGATGAGCGGGAAGGCAATTCCTGTCACATCCATCTCAGCCTGCGTGGGGCCGACGGCAACGGCGTCTTCGCCGACGGTGACGGCGAGATGTCGGCGACGATGCGGCACTTCCTGGCCGGGCAACTGGACTGCCTGCGCGAGTTCACCTACTTCCTGGCGCCGAACATCAACTCCTACAAGCGTTTCGTGCCGGGCAGCTTCGCGCCGACCGCCCTGGCCTGGGGCCGGGACAACCGCACCTGCGCCCTGCGCGTGGTGGGCGAGGGACCTTCGCTGCGTATGGAGAACCGCATCCCCGGCGGCGACGTGAACCCCTACCTGGCGGTGGCGGCGACCATCGCGGCGGGCCTGCACGGCATCGAACGCCGGCTGCCGCTGGAGCCGGAATTCCACGGCAACGCCTACCGATCGCAGCGCCCGCGCGTACCCGCCACCCTGCGCGCGGCGGCGGAATTGTTCGGGGAGAGCAAACTCGCGCGCGCGGCCTTCGGCGATGATGTGGTGGACCACTACCGAAACGCGGCCCGGGTCGAACTGGAGGCGTTCGACGCCGCCGTCACCGATTGGGAGCGCATCCGTGGCTTCGAACGTCTCTGAGCGGCCGGTCATCGGCCTGCCCACCTACCGCGAGCAGGCCCGCTTCGGCACCTGGGACACCGACAGCACCGTGCTGCACACCGGCTACGCCGCGATGGTGCAGCGGGCCGGCGGCATCCCGGTGCTGCTGCCGCCGCTGGGCGTCGCGCACCCGGAGCTGGTGCGCCGGCTCGACGGTCTGGTGCTGACCGGCGGGGCGGACATCGATCCGGCGCGCTACGGGCGGCCGCTGGAACAGGCGCTGGGCTACACCCGGCCGGACCGCGACGACTCGGAATTCGAACTGTTCCGCCTCGCTCACGCGGCGGGGCTGCCGATCCTGGCGGTGTGCCGCGGTCTGCAACTGGTCAATGTCGCGCTGGGCGGCACGCTGATCCAGCATCTGCCGGATGTGGTGGGCCACGAAGACCATTCGGGCGGCGCGGGCTCCTTCTCGGTCCTGCGCGTGGCCACCACGCCGGACAGCCGGGTGGCGGGGATCCTCGGACCCGAAGCGAAAGCGCACTGTCATCATCATCAGGCGATCGACCGGCTGGCCGCCGAGCTGACCGCCACCGCGCACGCCGCCGACGGCACGATCGAAGCCGTCGAGGTGCGCGACGGGCCGTTCCTGGTCGGCGTGCAGTGGCATCCCGAGGCCGACGCCGGCGACGACCGGCTGATGCGGGCGCTCGTGGCGGCCGCGGCAGGCGGATGAAAAGCCGGCGGACCGTGCCGCCGAGAGTGTGTGGAAGGGAGTGAACCGGTGACGACCACCGAGGTGCTGAATCCCGCGACCGAGCAAGTCGTGGCGCGGGTCGAACTCGTCGACGCGGCGGGGACCGACGCGGCGATCGACCGCGCGCAGCGCGCGTGGAGGAGCTGGCGCGATGTGGCGCCGGGCGATCGGGCCCGCCTGCTGCGCCGCTTCGCCGCCGCGGTCGAGGCGAATCTGGAGGAGCTGGCGCGACTGGAGGTGGCCAACGCGGGCCACACCCTCGGCAACGCCCGCTGGGAGGCGGGCAACGTCCGCGACCTGCTGAACTACGCCGCGGGCATGCCGGAACGAATGCTGGGCCACCAGATTCCGGTCGCGGGCGGCGTGGATCTCACCTTCCACGAACCGCTCGGCGTGGTCGGGGTGATCGTGCCGTGGAATTTCCCGATGCCGATCGCGGCCTGGGGTTTCGCCCCGGCGCTGGCGGCCGGGAACGCGGTGGTGCTCAAACCCGCCGAGCTGACGCCGCTGACGGCGATCCGCCTGGGCGAGCTGGCGCTGGAAGCGGGGCTGCCCGAGCACGTCTTCCAGGTGCTGCCCGGCAAGGGCTCGGTGGTGGGGCAGCGTTTCGTCACCCACCCCGGGGTGCGCAAGGTGGTGTTCACCGGCTCCACCGAGGTGGGCAAACAGATCATGGCCGGGTGCGCCGACCAGGTGAAGCGGGTCACGCTGGAGCTGGGCGGCAAGAGCGCCAACATCGTCTTCGCCGACGCCGATCTGGAGCGGGCCGCAGCCACCGCGCCGTACGGCGTCTTCGACAACGCCGGTCAGGACTGCTGCGCGCGTTCGCGCATTCTCGTGCAGCGCAGTGTGTTCGATCGATTCCTGGAGCTGCTCGAACCCGCTGTGCAGGGTGTCGCGGTGGGCGATCCGGCGGCCGAGGGCACCGAGATGGGCCCGCTCATCTCGGCCGCGCACCGCGACCGGGTCGCCGCCTTCCTGGGACCGTCGACGAAGGTCGCGTTCACCGGCAGCGCCCCCGAGGGGCCGGGATTCTGGTATCCACCCACGGTGGTGCTGCCCGACGGCCCCGCCGACCGCGTGCTCACCGAGGAGATCTTCGGCCCGGTGGTCGCGGTCGTGCCGTTCGAGGACGAGGCCGACGCGCTGCGCATCGCCAACGACACCGAATACGGCCTGTCCGGTTCGCTCTGGACCCGCGACGTGGGCCGGGCGCTGCGGGTCGCGCGGGGAGTGGAAGCCGGGAATCTGTCGGTGAATTCGCACTCCTCGGTGCGGTACTGGACGCCGTTCGGGGGTTACAAGCAGTCCGGGCTGGGCCGGGAACTCGGGCCCGACGCCGCGCTGGCCTTCACCGAAACCAAGAACGTCTTCATCGCCACCGAGTAGAAGGAGCAAGTGTGCAGCGTCTAGAGGATCGCGTTGCCGTCGTCACCGGCGGCGGTAGCGGAATCGGCCTCGCCACGGCCCGGCGCTTCGCCGCCGAGGGCGCGAAAGTGGTTGTCGCCGATATCGACGCGGGCGCCGGCGAAGCCGCGGCCGCGGAAGTGCACGGCACCTTCGTCAAGGTCGACGTCACCGACGAGACCCAGGTGCGCGCGATGTTCCAGACGGCCGTCGACACCTACGGCGGCCTGGACATCGCCTTCAACAACGCGGGTATCTCACCGCCGGAAGACGATTCGATCCTGACCACCGGCCTCGACGCCTGGCGGCGGGTGCAGGAGGTGAACCTCACCTCGGTGTACCTGTGCAGCAAGTACGCCATCGAGCACATGCTGGTGCGCGGCAAGGGCTCGGTGATCAACACCGCCTCCTTCGTCGCCGTCATGGGCGCGGCGACCTCGCAGATCTCCTACACCGCCTCCAAGGGCGGCGTGCTGGCGATGAGCCGGGAACTCGGCGTGCAGTTCGCGCGCCAGGGGATCCGGGTCAACGCGCTGTGCCCCGGGCCGGTGAACACGCCGCTGCTGCAAGAACTCTTCGCCAAGGACCCCGAGCGCGCCGCGCGCCGCCTGGTGCACATTCCGGTGGGGCGTTTCGCCGAGCCCGAGGAGATCGCCGCGGCCGTGGCGTTTCTCGCCAGCGACGACGCCTCGTTCATCACCGCGTCGCAGTTCCTCGTCGACGGCGGCATCGCCGGAGCGTATGTAACACCGCTCTAGGGCGGCCGATTGCAGTAGTAGAAAGGTCAACCAGTCCGAAGGGTTGCCGCCATGGCCGTCCGATTCTGTTCCGGCGACGGTTGCCGGCGCATGCTGTCGATCTCGGTGATTCCGGGCGGCAATCCGGTGGCGCGTGCCGATCCGGAACATTTCGCCGTCCGGTTCCTGCTCTGTACGGCGTGCCGCTCCGGCTTCTGCGATCGGTGCCTGCCGCCCGAATCACCGTTCCACAAGTTGCGTGCCTGCCCGAAGTGCGGGGCCGACCTGCGCTGACCGGTCCCGGGGGGCGGCCGCCACGTCGTCACCGGGCGCGGATCTGACGCTCACGGTTAGCGGCTCCGCCGACCGGGGGTTCGCATGCATTGATCAGCATGTGACCGGGCTCACATTTTGGGCGTAAAGCGCAGGTAGCTGCTGGTACCAGCTGCACCTGGGCGGGGTCGCCGGTGTTTGCTGCTCAGCAAACCTGGGTAACGGTTCATTCTGTGTCGTGCATTCCGAAATCCGGGAGGGGCGGCTGGGGAGAACCGATAGAGGTCCGCGGGGGAGCGGGCCGAAGGAGGTACGAATGACCGCGTCCATAGCCGCCGAATCCGGCGCGCCGGGGTCACAGCAACCATTACGCAAGTCGGTCGCCGCGTCCGCGATGGGCAACGCGACCGAGTGGTACGACTACGGCGTCTACGCGGCCACCGCGACCTACCTCACCGACGCGTTCTTCCCCGGCGAACTCGGCACCCTGGGCACCATGCTCGGTTTCGCCGTCTCCTTCCTGCTGCGGCCGCTCGGCGGCATGGTCTGGGGCCCGATCGGCGACCGGATCGGCCGGAAAGCGGTGCTGGGCACCACGATTCTGCTGATGGCCGCCGCCACCGGCGCGATCGGCCTGATTCCCACGCACGCCTCCATCGGTGTCGCCGCGCCGATCCTGCTGATCCTGCTGCGGGTCGTGCAGGGCTTCTCCACCGGCGGTGAGTACGGCGGCGCCGCCACCTACCTGGCCGAATGCGCGACCGACCGCAAGCGCGGATTCTTCGGCAGCTTCCTGGAATTCGGCACCCTGGCCGGCTTCGTCGGCGGCTCGGCGACCGTGCTGGCCTGCCAGCTGGTGCTCGGCACCGACGCCATGCACGACTGGGGCTGGCGCATCCCGTTCCTGATCGCCGTGCCGCTCGGCCTGATCGGCTGGTACCTGCGCGCCCGGCTCGACGAATCCCCGGTCTTCGAAGAGGTCTCCGAACAGGAGAAGACCCCGCCCGGCGGCCTGCGCGAGGTGCTGACCACCTACCGGCGCGAGACGCTCACGCTGATCGGCCTGGTCGTGGCGCTGAACGTGGTGAACTACACGCTGCTCACCTACCAGCCGACCTACCTGCAGAACACCATCGGCCTCAGCGACTCCACCACCACCGCGATGATGCTGATCGGTCAGCTCGTGATGATGGTCGTGCTGCCGTTCTTCGGCAGTCTGTCCGACCGCGTCGGCCGCCGGCCGATGTGGCTGGTCTCGCTGATCGGCCTGTCCGTGCTCGCCCTGCCGATGTACTGGCTGATGGGGCAGGGCATCGTCTGGGCCGTCATCGGGTTCGTCGTGCTCGGCCTGTTCTACGTGCCGCAGCTGGCCACCATCAGCTCGACCTTCCCGGCGATCTTCCCGACGCACGTGCGCTACGCGGGTTTCGCGCTCGGCTACAACGTCTCCACCGCCGCGTTCGGCGGCACCGCGCCGCTGGTCAACGAGGCGGTCATCGAGAACACCGGCTGGTCGCTGTTTCCCGCCGCCTACATGATCGGCGCGTCGCTGATCGGCCTGGTGGCCTGGACGTTCCTGCGTGAGACGGCCGGAACGTCGTTGCGCGGCACCGAGGTTCCGGACGCGGACGCCGCCGAGGTCCCCGACACCGCCGCGGCGCTGACCACCACCTCGGTGCTCGACCCGATCAAGGACACCGCCGTTTTCGACAAGATCAGCGACGGGCCGGACGCGGACGACTCCGGGTCGACCGCACCCGCGCAGGCCCCGGCCTGACCGAGGCTGGTACGACGGTGGAATGAAGATCGGTTTCTCGCTGCCGCAGATCGGTCCACAAGCGCGGGCGGCGGCCCGGATTCCCGGGTTCGCCGCCGCGCTGGAGCAAGCCGGTGCGGACAGCTTCTGGGTGGGCGACCGCTTGCTCGCCGCCGTCGATCCGACGGTCGGCTACGGCGGATCCGACCGCATCCCAGCGGAATTCAACCAGGTGCTGGATCCGTTCCTGACCCTCGCGCTGGCCGCGGCGGCCACCGAACGGGTGCGCCTGGGCGCCAATGTGCTGATCGCGCCGCTGTATCCGCCCGCCGTCCTGGCCCGGGCGCTCACCACGCTCGACGTGGCCAGCGGCGGCCGGTTGCGGCCGGGCTTCGGAATCGGCTGGTCGCCTGAGGAATACGCGGCGGCGGGCGTCCCGTTCAGCCGGCGCGGCGCGCGGCTGGAGCAGACGCTGGACGCGCTGGAGGCGATCTGGACCACCGATCCCGCCGAGTACTCGGGCAGCCTGGTGTCGGTGCCCCGGCACCGCGCCGAACTGAAACCGGTCCAGCGGCCCAGGCCGCCGATCCTGCTCGGCGCGTTCAAGCCCGCCGCGCTGGAACGCGTCGGGCGGCGCGGCGACGGCTGGCTGCCCGTGGTCCCGGTCCCCGGCTCGCCGGAATGGGGTGCGCGGCTGCGCACCTTGCGGGGCGTCGTCGACCGCGCCGCCGAACAGGCCGGTCGTGACCCCGCAGCGATCGAGACCATCGTCCGGGTCAACGTCGCAGCCGGCACCCCGCTCGAGCAGATCGCCGCCACTGTCCGCCGCACCGCCGAGCAATCCGATTTCGACGACTTCTTCCTCGACCTGACCTACCTTTCCGCGTCTCTGGATCACGCCCTCGAGGACGCGCACCGGCTGCTCGAACTGCTCGCCTGACCCGCTCACGGTTTCCAGTTGACCGAGTGCAGGTAGCTTTCGAGGTCGTGGAGTTCGGGGTGCTCGGCGCGCAGGGTGGTGGTGTCGACGGGGCGGTCGAGGCCCTGGTTGAAGTAGGCGAACATTTTGCCGACTTGTTCGTCGAAGGCTTTGACCTGTTCGACGGGGATCTGGTTGTGGTGGGTGGGTAGGCCGGTGACGCGGGCGAAGACTTCGGCGATCTGGGGTGGGGTGAGCCGGTCGCCGGCCAGGGGGATGGTTTTGCCGATGTAGTCGCCGGGTCGGTCGAAGGCGAGGGCGGCGAAGGCGCCGATGTCGTCGACGGCGATGAGGGACATGGGGATGTCGGGGTGGACGGCGAGGTTGAGCTGGATGTCGCCGTTGTCGGTGCGGACGGGGCGGTTGAAGGTTTGGAAGTTGTCCATGAAGAAGGTGGGGCGCAGGATCGTGGCGGGGAGCGCGGCGTCGGTGATGGCTTGTTCGATGGTGCGTTTGGCGGCGTAGTAGTCGACGCCGGAGTGCGGGTCGGCCGCTCCTTGCAGGGAGCTGTAGACGAGGTGGGTGATGCCGAGTTCCACGGCGAGTTCGACGACCGTTGTGCCACGGCGGATTTCGGCGGTGATGCCGGCGTCGGTGATGTGGACGCCTTCCATCATGGTGAGCATGAGGAAGACGCCGTGGACGCCGGTCATGGCGGTGCGCAGGGTGTCGGTGTCGTCGAGGTCGCCGACGGTGAGTTCGGCGCCGATGTCGTGGAGGGCTTGGGCGGTGGGTGTGTGGGGGTCGCGGACGAATGCGCGGACGTTCCAGCCGTGGTCGAGGAGGTGGTGGGTGGTGGCGCGGCCTTGTTGTCCGGTCGCGCCGATGACCAGGATCGATCCCTTGTCGCTGTTCATGTCATGCTCCTTGTCATGGGTGACCGGTGCTCGATCACCTCATGACAAGAACGCTAAAGACGCGTAGCGCCTTGGTCCTGGCACCAATACTGCTACCCACAAAGGGATCTCGGATGAGCGACGACCACCGCGCCGAACTGGCCGATTTCCTCAAAGCGCACCGCTCCCGCCTGCGCCCCGAAGACGTCGGCCTGCCCGGCGACATGGTCCCGGGCCGCCGCCGCACCCCGGGCCTGCGCCGCGAGGAGGTCGCCGAGCTCGCTGGGGTGAGTCTCACCTGGTACACCTGGCTGGAGCAGGGCCGCAAGATCGCCGCCAGTCCCCAGGTGGTGGACGCGCTGGCGCGGGCGCTGCGGCTCGATCCGGTGCAGCACCGGCAGCTGCGGCGGCTGGCGGGGCTGGCCGATCCGGCGGTGGAGTATCTAGGGGGAGAGGAGACCAGCCGCCTGCAACGGCTGGTCGACACCATGCACCCGGCTCCGGCGGTGGTGCACGACGCCCGCCTGGATTTCATGGTCTGGAATACTGCCTTCAGCTGGATTCGCACCGACCCGAGCGCGTTGCCGCCCGAGCGCCGGAATCTGCTGTGGTGGATGTATACCGACGAGCGCAACCGGTCCATGATGCGCCGCTGGGAGCCCGCGGCGCGCGCCATCCTGAGCCAATTCCGGGTCCTGCTGAGCAACGCTCCCGGCGATCCGCGCCTGACCCGGGTGGTCACCGAACTGAGCGCCGCCAGCCCTGAATTTCGCACCTGGTGGGCGGAATACCCCGTGCAGGACTTCCAGCCCACCACCATCGGCATCGACCACCCCGAGGCCGGCCCGCTCGACCTGGAACTCTTCCAGCTCCGCCTGGTGGAGAACCCGGAACTCCTCCTGGTCGCCCAACTCCCGGCCACCGCCGCCGACCGCGCCCGCATCCAGGCTCACCTGAAGACTTCTATCGCCGACCGAGTGATCGGCGAGCCTCTCTGACCCGGATCCCCTCGTGTATCAAGGATCCGACGAGTCGCCTGCCGTGTTCTCATGCCCGGTTTCACCTGCTGAAACCTCCGGCTCCCGCTGCTGCCGCCACTTGACCACGACCGGGATGCCGATGGCGATGCTGATTGTGACGATGACGATCATGAGGTACGGCAGGCTCGGCGGGGTTTCCTGTAGTGGTACGAGTATCGGGGGTGGGACGTTGTACAGCCCAACCAGATAGACAATGCCGACCACCAGGAGCGCAAGGATCGACTTGTAGCCGTTCATAACGTTGGGTGCGAGAGTCAGAAAGCTCGCCACAGCCGGAATGTATGGACTGGTCGGGATGCCGCCGGTCTGCAATATCAGAAGACCGAGAAACATAAACTCGGATATGGTGAAGATCCAGACGAACAGGGTCATCGCACTCTTGTCGAGCAGGTAGTGACCAGTCGCGCTTTCCGATCCGCGTGGGTTTTCGGTTCCGCTGATTATTTTTACTGTCTTGAGGATATCTTCGACCGCAGGCCGGGCCACATACCGCCAGCCGTAGGCCAGGATGACCACTATCAGGTCAACGGCCAGCAGGATTACCGGGACTGCAATATGTTCCCGGGTTGCCCAGCTCATTATCACCACGAAGATCAACAGCAGGAACGAGACATGGCAGATGATGCTGGCCTGTAGCTCGGCTGGCACGGTCGTCAGGAGTGCCGCAGACTCGCCCGGCGTGTACTTGTCGCGATCCGGTGGGTTATTCGTCACCCTCATTCCCTCGTGTTCGGGGCAGGCTTGCGGGTATCGAGATGACGCCGCGTGAAGCACCCTGGGCCAGTAGAGTTCTCATGTGCGCCAGATAGGTGGCGGTGCACCACGTCAGCGCCGCTACAAGGACGAATGTCAGCGTCGTCGGCACCTGTCCGAACATCACGAGCATGGCGCCGGTGACGGCTGTACCGATCCCGATCGCCTTGTGCGAACCCGCACCTACTCCGATGAAGCCGCGCCGTACGGCTATTACCGAGATCGGCAATTGCAGGCAGTCTCGCGCCAGCAAGGCTATCCATAGCGTCGGCACCGCCATAGCTGTGAGTCCATAGGTCAGGAAAGCTGCATGAATCGCAAAGCGATCGACGGTCGAATCCATTGCCCGCCGCCGTAGCGAATCTTCGCCGCGCCGCCGTGCCAGGATTCCGTCTGTCACGTCCACGAGAACGAACGTCGAGAGGGTCCCGATAGTCAGGTAAGGGGAATTTACGGCGATGCCGCCTATCAGGAGTGGGACCAGCAATAGCCTTGCGCCGGTGAGGATTTCCGTCGGTGAGAATGCCTTACGTCCACTGGAGGGCGGCGCGTCGCGGCCTGTGTCTACTAGTAGCATCTGTCTCCCCTTCCGCGTTGAGCCGTACGCTACCAACCTGCAGTGCCCCGCAGTCCGACTATCGAATTAGATCTACCGACCAATTCAACTGGGATCCGACATCTCTCGGCCGTCTCTAGCTAGGCAAACAAATTAAGATTCGGCATAGAAACGTGATGCGGGTGATCCGGGGCCCCGCCGGAGATCGGTGTGGTTGTGCCAAGATCGAGGCGATGGACGACCCGCAGGATTCCGCCGCCGATCGAGACGAGTTTGACCGCCTCGCTGGACCGTTGCGGGCCGAGTTGCATGTGCACTGCTATCGGATGCTGGGTTCGGTGCACGATGCCGACGACGCGTTGCAGGAGGCGCTGCTGCGAGCTTGGCGGGCGCGGGCGAACCTGGCCGACGCGCGGAACTTCCGCCCGTGGCTGTACAAGATCGCCACGAACCGTTGCCTGACCATGCTCGAGCGCCGCGGCCGGCGGGAACTGCCGATGGACAGCGCCGCGGAAGTGCCTGCGGCGGAACGCTTCTGGCTCGAACCCTATCCCGGCTCCGGCCCCGTCGAGCCGGGCCCGGAGGCGCGCTATACCGCTCGGGAGGCGCTGGAACTGGCCTTTCTGGCCATGCTCCAGCAATTGCCGGGAGTGCAGCGCGGCGCGTTGATCCTGCGTGACGTGCTGGGTTTCACGGCGAGCGAGACCGCGGAACTGCTGGAGGTGACGGTGGCCTCGGCCAACAGTGCTCTGCAACGGGCCCGCGCCCAGGTCGGCCAGCGGGCCTTGGCGCCGGGGCGGCCTCCGGACGATCCGGAGACACGCCGCCTGGCGGTGCGCTACGCGGCCGCCTGGGAAGCCGAGGACCTGGAAGCCATCATCGCCCTGCTCGCCGCCGACGCCCGGTACGCGATGCCGCCGATGCCCGAGTGGTATCTGGGCCGCCCCGCGATCCGGAAATTCCTGATCGCCCACCCGCTGCGGTGGCGCTGGCGCTTCCGGCCCACGGTGGCCAACGGCCAGCCCGCCTTCGGCACCTACATGTGGAACGCCGAGCACGGCGTATTCGAGGCCATGGCCCTGGACGTGCTGACCGTGCGCGACGGCGCGATCACCGAGGTCGTGTCCTTCCTCGACCCGGCGTTGTTCCCCCGCTTCGGGCTGCCCGAGGCCGTGCCGGAGGAGTCCGCCGCGCGGCGATGATTCCGCCCTCCCGCGCGGGGTCATACGGGTGGTGGGAGTTCCCCACCGGCCGGAACGGTTCCGGCCCAGCGAAGGGATACCGACGATGTCGCAAGACGAAGCCCAGATCCGCGCCCTGATCCACCGGTGGGCCGCCGCCGTTCAGGCCGGCGACCTGGCCGGGGTGCTCACCGGCCACACCGAGGACGTGGTCATGTTCGATGTCCCGCCCCCGCAGAACGGTGTCCGCGGTATCGACGACTACCGGGCTACCTGGCCACCGTTCTTCACCTGGTTGGCCGGCGGCGCGGTCTTCGAGATCCTCGACCTCGAGGTGACCGCGGGCACGGACGTCGCGTTCGCCCACGCCCTGCTGCGCTGCGCCACACCGGACGACCTCGCCGCCGCGCCCGATCGCCGCCTGCGGCTCACGCTGGGCCTGCGCAAGGACGAGCGGGAATGGGCGATCGCCCACGAGCATCACTCGTATCCGGATACCTCGGTCGTCGTACCGAGCGTCGCGGACGAGGACGCCAACAGGTGACCGGGGACTCGCGCCCGGCAGACCGGACCGCATTCAGCTGTAATCGATTGTCACACAGCCATTTCGATCCACCGTGACGACGAAGCTCTGCCACGCCCCGGCATGCAGCTCGTGCAGCGCCATCATGTCGCCGGTGACGGCCGCCGTCTCGTAGGCCGGCACCCGGTCGAGCGCGAAGCGGCGGAAAGTGCCTGCGCCGTCGTCGAATTCGAGCGTGGTGCGGGCCCAGCCGGGACCGATGTCACCGCGGGCGCGCAGGCGCGCCGCGCCGGGCGGGAGCGCGGCGCGCAGAGTCCGTGCGACCCGGTCGGTGATGTCGGTGGCCGGATCTCCGGCAGCCGCAGGTGAACTCATGGGTCCCTCCCCGTGGAGCGGTCAACTCTCCGCCGCACCAGGCCATTCGTCCACGATGACCAGGCCGTCGTCGCCGAGCATCGCTCCGTACCGCTCGGCGACCAGTGCGACCGGGTAACTCGGCCAGTATGAGACAGCGCCGGTCGCCTTGTCGATGACGGCGACCGGCGCCAGCGGCGGCGCGGCGGTCCGGTCGGCGGTGCTCGGCACCCGCGCCACCACCGTGAAACACGACTCGAATTCGGTGATCTCGTTCTCGACCCCGGCGACCGCATCGCCCGGATCCGACAGGTGGGTGGCCGCGATCCGCTCGGCCTCGGGCAGCGCCACCGGTACGGCGGCATCGGTCGGATAGGCATGCACTTGCATGGTTCTGCCTATCACAGATAGAAATCGCCTGCGGTTCAATCGAGTTGGACGGTGGCCAGCATCTCCCTGGCCAGCGCCTCCGGATCGTCGGTGCCGGCCAGCGCCGAGTTCGACAGCGCGCCGTCGCGCCACAGCGAGGCGAAGCCGTGGACCAGCGACCACGCGGCCAATTGGATGGCGCGCTGCCGCTGTCGCGGCCGGGCGGGCTCCAGGTCGGTGACGCCGGAGCGCAGGGCCGCGCCGGAGCGGTCGCGGGCGGCGGCCAGCTCCGGATCGTCGGCGCGCAGCAGGTCCCGGCGGTACATCACGTCGAAGTGGCCCGGGTGTGCCAGCGCGAAACGGACGTAGGCGACCGCGACTTCCCGGAAATCCGTTCCGGCGCGGGCTTGTTCGGCAGCCAGGAGATCGAAGCCCTCGATGGCGAGCGCGGTGAGCAAGCCGGCGCGATCGCCGAAGTGGTGGGCCGGGGCGGCGTGCGAGACCCCGGCGCGGCGCGCCAGCCCGCGCAGCGACACCGCGTCCACGCCTTCGGTCGCGATCTGCTCGGCGGCGGCGGCCAGGATCTCGGCCCGCAGATCGCCGTGGTGGTAGCTGCTCTTTGCCATGTCTCGATCATGACCGTCAATCTAGTCATTGACAAGTTTCCCGGCACGTGGCTAATCTTGTCACTGTCAAGATTCGCTGCCACTGCACAGGAGACCCCGATGGCACCGCTGATCGTTCTCGTCGTCGTCACCGCGATCGCCCGCCTGACCGGCTCGCTCGCCGACCTCGCCTGGCTGGATTCGTGGCCGCACGCGGCCACGCTCGGGCTGGCCGCCATGTTCCTGCTCACCGCGACCGCGCACTTCGCCGAACCGCGCCGCAGCGCGCTGATCGCGATGGTGCCGCCGCGGCTGCCCAACCCGGGCGCCTGGGTCACCCTGACCGGCGTCCTCGAGATCGCGGGCGCGATCGGGCTGCTGATTCCGGCCACCGCGAAGATCGCGGCGATCGCCCTGGCGCTGATGATGCTCGCGATGTTCCCCGCCAACATCCGGGCGGCCCGGGCGGATCTCGGCATCAAGACCATGCCGCTGCCGGTGCGCACCGTGGTGCAGGGCGTCTTCCTCGGGGCCGCCGCGCTGGTGGTGCTCGGCTGAGGCCCGGAAACGGAGAAGCTCGACGGCACCCGGTGCCGTCGAGCTTCTCACTTCCCCCGCGTGCCCTGCTCCCCCCTCCTGGAGCAGGCCCCGTGGGGTTGATAAGAACAATGCCTTGGGGTACTTGACAGGGCCTTAAAGCACCCTTAAAGGAGCGATCACCCCATCCGGGCGATCACCGACCCCGGCAGCCGGGGGAGCACGAGATCGAGCAGGCGCCAGGGCCATTCGGGCACGCAGGCCCGCGTCTGCTCCTTCTCGATCGCCCGGACCATCGCGCCGACGCCCTTGTCCAGCGGCGCGACCAGCTTCGCGTCGCCCGCCTTGGCGGCCATGTCGGTGGCGATGAAGCCCGGCAGCAGCGTGGTCACGGCGATGGGGGAGCGCGCCAGTTCGACCGCGAGCGCCTCGCCCAGCGCCGCGAGTCCGGCCTTGCTCGCCGAATAGGCGGCCTTCTTGCCGGGCAGGCCGCGCACCGCGCTCATCGAGGACACCAGCACCAGGTGCCCGGCGTTCTGCGCGCGGAAGACCTCGAGCGCCGCCTCGGCCTGGGCCAGCGCGCTCACGAAATTCGTTGTCGCGGTGGCGAGATTGGCGTCCGGGCGGCCGCCGCCCACGCGCGCGCCCTTGCCGATGCCCGCGTTCACGATCACCCGGTCCAGTCCGCCCAGTTCCGTGCGCAGTTCGCCGAAAACCTCGGGCACCGCGGCATGATCGTCGACATCGAGTGTGCGCACCGCGACGGTGATCTCCGGATGCGCCGCGGTCAGTTCCGCGCGCAGGGCTTCCAGGGCGTCCGATCGCCGTGCGCACAACGCCAAGTCGCGGCCCCTGGCCGCGAACTCGCGCGCCATGCCCGCGCCCAATCCGGCGCTGGCTCCGGTGATCAGAATCTTGGTCCTCGTCATACCGAGGACCCTAACTGTCTCAGCCGCCGAAGGAACCGGTGCTGGGCGGCCCCACCAGCCGCCACGGGCCGCAGTTGGTGGTCTTGAACGCCACGTCGGTCGGCTTGATCAGCGCCCGCACCGGCCGCACCCGGGTGAAGTCGTTGCCGATGATGTAGTTCTGATTCGTGTTGTCGCCCTCCACCTTCCACAGCCGCCGGTAGTCGCAGCCGTAGGTCGGGTCGGGGGTGCCGGGCGCCTCGTACCAGCCCGGCTGGATATCGACGCCGACCAGGTAGAGGCCGTCGCCGGGCATGGTGGTCGCGGGCTCGGCCGCGGCCACTCCGGACATGGACATCGTCAGCGCGGACGCCATCGCGCCCGCGACCACGAACGCGCGTGCACGCATGATCTGCTCTCCCTTGTGAAGCGGGCCCGACCCCAGCGGTCAGAGATACCAGAACTCTGTCATAGCCGCAGTCGATTCCGGAGATTCTGATCACCTGCACAACGCCGGGGCGCGGATTCGCCCCGGGCGGTTGTCATTCGGACGGTCCGCCGCGATATCCATGGCGTGAAAGGTTGTGGCACCCCCTGCGCCGGCTTGTGCACCGAGCAAGGCATCTCCGCTGTGTTGAAGGCCGACCGCGCGCTGCTGCACTGGCGCGCCATGCGCGGGCTCGGCGATTCCGGGCTGGCCGAGCAGGCCGTCCAGGAGACACTGCTGCGCGCCTGGCGGGCTTGCGCGCGCTTCGACGCCGGCAAGGGCAGCGTGCGGACCTGGCTGCTGGCCATCCAGCGCAATGTTCTGATCGATATGGGCCGCGCCCGCGCCGCTCGCCCGGTGGACGCGGAATGGTCCGAGCACGGCGATCTGCTCGAGCTGCGGCACGCCAGCCCGGACTTCGCCGACAGCCTGCTCGACGGCATGGTCGTGGACGACCTGCTGGCCCGTCTGCCCGCGTTGCAGCGCGAGGCGGTGGTCGAGGTGATCCTGCGCGATCGCGCCTACCGCGAGGTGGCCGCGGACCTCGGCGTCCCGGTCGGAACCGTGAAAACCCGCGTTTTCTACGCTTTGCAGGCCCTGCGCAGGGTGCCACTGGCCGCCTGACCAGCACCGATGAGCAACACAGTTCGATAACGGTGCTTGCATCGCCGTGACTTATGTTGCGACAGTTAACCGGTGAGTTTGGTGTGACTAGTGGGAAGGGAGGGGTGCTCCATTCCGGGGCGCCGACACCGCACATGAAGCCAAGAACTCTGAAAACCGGCCTTTGCACCGGCGTCACGGCCGCGGTCGTGGCCACGGTATCCGGCCTGCTGCCCGCCGCCGCGCACGCCGCTCCGGTGCCGCCGGAGCTGGCGACGAAACTGCTCGGCAAGACGATCTTCTTGGACCCCGGCCACCAGGGCCCGCAGCACGGCGAGAACCTGTCGCGGCAGGTGAACGACGGCCGCGGCGGCACCAAGGACTGCCAGACCACCGGGATGGTCACGGCCAACGGCATTCCCGAGCACACCATCAACTGGAATGTCGCCCAGCTGGTGAAGTCGGCGCTGGAGGGCCTCGGCGCGCAGGTCGTGCTGAGCCGCGGCGACGACAGCGGCTGGGGCGGCTGCGTCGACGACCGCGCCCGCGCCGCCGGCGCTTCCGGCGCGCAGGTCGCGGTGAGCATCCACGCCGACAGCGCACCGCCCGCGGACCACGGCTTCCACTTCATCGTCCCGGCGCTGCCGATCCCGGATCCGGCCGTCCACCAGGCCCAGTCGGCCGCGGGCCTGGCGGCCACGACGGTCGTGCGCGACGCCTACCTACAGGCGGGCTTCGAGTCCGCGAACTACGCCGGTGTGCAGAACGGTCTGCAGACGCGCGCGGACATCGCCGGTCCGGCGCTGTCCACGGTGCCGACGGTCTTCGTCGAGATGGGCAACGGGGCCAACCCCGAGGACGCAGCGGTCCTGGAGAGCGACGCCGGGCAGCTGCGTCACGCCATGGCGATCACCACCGGCCTGGCGAGCTACCTGCTGGGCGTGCCGCCGGGCGGCACCGGGTCCGCGGCGGCGCCCGACGCGGCCGCCCTGGCCCAGCAGCTGACGGCCCCGACCACGGCGCGCGGCGTGCCGGAGTCCACGCCGGAGACCATGCCGCTCTCGCAGGGCTACCGCGTGGTGCCCGGCACCCAGACCTCGCCGAGCACGACGCAGAAACCGCAGAGCCAGCGCACATCCGATTGTCCGTCGACCGGCGCCGCCAAGACGCCGGGCTGCCCGGAGCCGGGTGCCCAGTCGACCCCGAAGTCCACACCGGGCACCGACACTCCGGGCACCGGCAAGCAGGACTCCGAGCAACTCGACAGCGGCACGCTGCTCAGCGCGGGCATGCAACTGCTGATGCCGCTGATCCGCTCGTTCGGCATGGACAACTCCGCGATCACCTCGGAGCTGATCAATCTGGCCTACACGCTGGCGAGCACCCTGCTCGGTCCCGCGAAATAGATCCGCGACCCTGTCCCGGCCGCCCGGACTGCCGGACGCCCCGTCGGAGCCCACCCTCCGGCCGGGCGTCCGGCAGTGCCGGTTCTACTAGGCTCGTCCGGGTGGCTGAGCGGATTCCTGTTCTGATCGTGGCCGGATTTCTCGGATCCGGGAAGACGACGCTGCTCAACCATCTGCTCCGCAACACCCGCGGCACCCGGGTCGGGGTGGTGGTCAACGACTTCGGTGCGATCAATATCGACGCCATGCTGGTCGCCGGTCAGGTCGACACCATGGTCTCGCTGGGCAACGGCTGTGTCTGCTGCGCGGTCGACGTCTCCGAACTCGACGACATGTTCGCCGCCCTGTCCGAGCCGCGCGCCCGCATCGACGTGATCGTGGTGGAGGCCAGCGGCCTGGCCGAGCCGCGCAACCTGATCCGGATGGTGGTGGCCAGCGCGAATCCGCGCATCCGCTACGGCGGGCTGGTGGAGGTGGTGGACGCCGAACAGTTTCCGGCCACCCGGGAGCGGCATCCGGAATTGGTCACCCACCTGCGGCTCGCGGACCTGGTGGTGCTCAACAAGGCCGATCGGGTCCCGGCCGGGGACGCGGCGCGGCTGCGGGCCGAGCTGGCCGAGCTGGTGGGGCAGGTCCCGGTCTACAGCACCACGCACGGGCGGATCGAGCCCGGCCTGCTCTTCGACGAGCCGCTGCGCGAAGCACCCACGCAGGCCGAGCAACTGAGCTTCGACGAACTGCTGGCCGACGACCACGACCACGCCGACCCCGACCACCGGCACCTGCACGACGACTACACCAGCGTGTCCTTCAGCAGCGAGCAGGATCTGGATCCGCGCCGCTTCGTCGACTTCCTCGAGGACCCGCCCGCCGGGCTGTTCCGCGCCAAGGGTTTCGCGGCCTTCGCCGTCGCCGGGGAACGCCGGAAGTTCGGCTTCCACCTGGTCGGCCGGCACCTGGTCTTCGCGCCGAGCGCGTGGTCGCGCGGCGAAGCGCGCCGCACCGACCTGGTGCTCATCGGCGCCGGGCTGGACACCGAGCCGGCGGTGCGGCGGCTGCGCGAGACCGTCCACACCGCCGCCGAACCGCTGGACGAGCAAGCGCTGCTGGGTGTTTGGCGCTACACCCCGCACTGATCGACCGCGGCGATTAGCCGCAGGCGTTGACCCATTCGGAGAGGCCGTCGGCGAAGAGCTGCCGTTTCCAGATCGGCACCTCGTGCTTGATCCGGTCCACGAGTTCCGCGCAGGTGGCGAACGCCTCGGCGCGGTGCGGCGCCGCGACCGCGACGACGATGGCGAGATCGCCGATGTGCAGCGGGCCGACGCGATGCACGGCCGCGACCGGCAGCCCCGACGCGGCCGACACCTCGGCGCAGCACTTGCGCAGGAACCGCTCGGCCTCCGGGTGCGCGGAGTACTCCAGCGCCGAAACCGATTGTCCGCCATCGTGATCGCGCACCTTGCCGGTGAACACCACGACCGCGCCGTGCCGCGGCCCGGTCACCGCCTGTTCCACCTCGGCGGGATCCAGCGGCTGATCGCTGATCCGGGCGACTGCTACGTCTTCACTCATGGTTGCCGCCTCCGGCTACTTGCGCGAGCAGATGATCGAGGAGCGGTTCGAGCACCGCGATGCCGTCTTTCACTCCGCCGGGCGAGCCCGGCAGGTTGACCACCACCGAGTGCCCGGCCAGTCCGGCCACGCCCCGGCTGAGCGCGGCCAGCGGGAACTTCGCGACACCGCGCTGCCGGATCGCCTCGGCGACGCCCGGCAGTTGCCGATCCAGCAGTGCCAGGGTGGCCTCGGGGGTAGCGTCGGTGGGTGAGGCGCCGGTGCCGCCGGTGGAGATCACCAGGTCGGGTTCGAAGCGCAGGGCGTCGGCCAGGCCGAAGGAGATGTCGGCGTCGGCGTAGACGAGCGGGCCGCGCACCGAGAAGCCCAGTCCGGCAAGCCACTCCACCAGCACCGGGCCGGTGGTGTCCTCGCGCGTGCCGGCCGCCGCGCCGGTGGAGGCGACCAGGACCACCGCGGATCCGGTCTCCGGGGCATCCGGACGACGGCGCTGGGCCTCGTGCAGCTGGCCCAGCGGGTCCGCGGCCGCGATCGGCTCGTCCGGGGTGCTCGCGGATTGTGCCGGGGCACTGCCGTTTTCGGGGGAGCGCTCCCAATGTCCTTGCTTGCCACCCTCTTTGGTGAGCAGCCGGACACCGTTCAGCGTCGCCGCCGGATCCACCGCCTTCACCATGTCGTGCAGCGTCAGCCCGGCCACCGCGACGGCGGTCAGCGCCTCCATCTCGACGCCGGTCTGGCCCCGGGTCTTGGCCGAAGCCTCGATGGTGATGCTGGTGTCGGTGAACCCGAACTCCACCTTCACCGAGGACAGCGCCAGCTGATGGCACAGCGGGATGAGCTCGGAGGTCTTCTTCGCGCCCATGATGCCCGCGACGCGCGCCGTGGACAGCACGTCGGCCTTGGGCATGTCGTCGGCGCGCACCAGCGCCACCACCTCGGCGGTGGTCTGCAGTTCACCGGCCGCGACCGCGATCCGGGTGGTCTCGCTCTTGGCACTCACGTCGACCATGCGGGCCCGGCCCTCGCGGTCGACATGCGACAACTCACTCATACCGTCCAGCCTCGCACAGTCGCCTCCCCGTCCTCACAGCGCGCGCACGCCGACGGTCGTGCCGGCCGGCAGTTCGGTGATCTCGGCCGGGACGTCGATCAGCACGTCCGCCCAGGCCATCCCCGCCACCAGGTGCGAACCGGTGCCCGCCGCGGGCCGCACGCCCTCGGCGGTGACCCGGCCGCGCAGGAACTGCCGGCGACCGGCGGGGGAGCGCACCGCGTCCAGCAGGGGCAGCTCCCGGACCTCGATCTCGGGCAGGCCGCCCAGGCGGCGCAGGATCGGGCGGGCGAACACCTCGAACGACACCATGGTGCTGACCGGATTGCCCGGGAAACTCAGCACCGGCACGCCGTCGACGACCGACAGGCCCTGCGGGCCGCCGGGCTGCACCGCGACCGCGCCGAAGGTGCCGCCCAGCGGCGCCAGCACGTCCTTCACGACCTCGAAATCACCCTGCGAGACGCCGCCCGAGGTGAACACCACATCCGCGGAAGCGGTTGCCGCGTCCAGCAATTCGCGGAACTGGGCCGGGTCGTCGGTGCTGTGCCGGACCGAGACCACCAGGACGCCGTTGGCGGCCAGCGCGGCGGCCAGGGCGATGCCGTTGGAGTTGTAGATCTGCCCGGGACGCAGGGTGCTCCCGGCCGGGACCAGCTCGTCGCCGGTGGTGACGACGGCGGCCCGGATCGGTTCGAACACCGGCACCTCGGCCAGGCCCACCGCCGCCAGCGCGGCGATATGGCGCGGATTCAACGCGACCCCGGCGGGCACCAGCAGATCGCCCTCCTGCACGTCGGTGCCCGGTTCACGGACGAAATCGCCTGCGGCGCGGCCCCGTTCGATGGTGACGCCGCCGTCCGCCGCGCGTGTGTCCTCCACCGGCACCACACAATCGGCGCCCGGCGGGATCGGGGCGCCGGTCATCACCTTGAGCGCCGCGCCCGGCGGGAGCGGCGTCTCGCCCGGATTGCCCGCCGCGACCACGCCCGCCAGCGGCAACGTGACCGGCGTCGTGGCCACCGAATCGGCCCGCACCGCGTAGCCGTCCATCGCGGAATTCCGGAACACCGGCAACCGCACCGGCGAGCGCACCTCCTCGGCCAGCTGCCGACCCAGCGCCTCGGGCACCGGCACGGACTCGACCGCGCGCGCGGCCAGCGGGCGCAGCAGCTGTTCGATGGTCTCGCGATATTCGTCGACGGACCTGGCTGGTCGGGAGCTCATGACCAGCAGCCTAGGGCTTCGGTGATTCGGCCGATACGAGCTCACCGCCGTGCGGCCCGCTTCGTGAGATCGTCCGAAGAGCTGTGCGGCTTACCACGCGCCTCTGCCCAGGCGCGGTACTGGCAGACATAATGAGGGGGTGACGTTGGTCGAGATGGGCATCCCCGCCGTGCGATCAGGGCGCCCCTCGCTGGACGGGCGGCCCGAATCCCCGTTCCTGATAGACCGCTTCGGGCGCACCGCGCGCGATCTGCGTGTCTCCATCACCGAGAAGTGCTCGCTGCGCTGCACCTACTGCATGCCGGAGGAGGGGCTGCCCCCGATCCCGAAGGACGATCTGCTCACGGTCGAGGAGATCGTGCGACTGGTCGTGCTGTCGGTGCGCGAGCTGGGCATCGAGGAGGTGCGCTTCACCGGCGGCGAGCCGCTGCTGCGCCGGGATCTGGAGCAGATCATCGCGGGCTGCCACGCGCAGGTGCCCGGGGTGCCGCTGGCGATCACCACCAACGGCGTGGGCCTGAAGCATCGCGCCCGCGGCCTGGCCGAGGCCGGGTTGCACCGGGTGAACGTCTCGCTGGACACGGTCGACCGGCTCGGTTTCGCCCGCCTCACCCGCCGGGACCGCCTGGAGTCGGTGTTCGCGGGCATCCGCGCCGCCCGGGACGCGGGCCTGGCCCCGCTCAAGGTGAACGCGGTGCTCATGCGCGAAACCCTTTCCGGCGCGGCCGATCTGCTGCAATGGTGCCTCGACGAGCAGTGCGAACTGCGCTTCATCGAGGAAATGCCGCTGGACGCCGACCAGGAGTGGGCGCGCACGGAGATGGTCACCGCCGCCGAACTCCTCGAGGTCCTGGGCGCGCGTTTCGACCTGGTCGAGGCCGGGCGCGTCGATCCGTCCGCGCCCGCCGAGAAGTGGCTGGTGGACGGCGGCCCCGCCACCGTCGGCATCATCGCCACCGTGACCCGCAAGTTCTGCGACACCTGCGACCGCACCCGCCTCACCGCGGACGGCATGCTGCGCTCGTGCCTGTTCAGCGATCAGGAATACGATCTGCGCGAGGTGCTGCGATCGGGGGCGAGCGACGCGGAGATCGCCACCCTCTGGCGCGGCGCGATGTGGAACAAGTGGGCCGGTCACGGCATCGATGCCGCCGATTTCGTCCCTCCGGAGCGCACGATGGGAGCCATCGGTGGTTGAGATCCGCTACTTCGCCGCCATCGCCGACGCCGTCGGCAAGAGCAGCGAAACCCTGGACCTCCCCGCGGCGGCCACCATCGCCGACTTGCGCGGCGTCCTGGCCGATACCTACGGCCCCGACCTGGACAAGATGCTCGGCGTCTGCGCCTACCTGATCGGTGACGAACTCACCCGCGATCCGTCGACCGCGCTGAGCGCCCGCGTCGACGTGCTGCCGCCCTTCGCGGGCGGCTGATCTCCCGCCGGGCCGAGTCGATGTAGAGAATCCGGCCCGTTGTTCGTCGTCTTGATAACGAGGGGTGTCGGACCCCTCCGATTCGAGGGAGGATGGCGAGATGTACTACCTGGCGACGATGGTAGGACGAGAAGACGCGAGCCCGGAACCGGGCAGCCCGGAGTTCGAAGCCGAGGTCCAGCGCTACGCGGACTTCGAGCAGCGAGCCGCCGCGGCGATCGCCGGCGGCGCGGCGCTGTATCCGGCCGCGACGGCACTCACCGTGCGCCGTGACGGCAACCAGGTGCTGGTCACCGATGGTCCGTTCACCGAGCAGGCCGAGGTGGTCGGCGGTTTCTATGTGCTGGACTGCCCTGATCTGGACGCGGCCATCCAGGTGACGCGCCAGATCCCGGCGGCGACCGACGGCCCGATCGAACTGCGCCCGATGGTGCAGTACTCCCCGCACGACACCCCGGGCGCCGACTGGTGGCTGGCGCTGCTGTGGGATCGGCCCGACGCCGTGATCGCGCCCGGTACACCCGAGTGGGACGCGGCGATCACCGAGCACACGCGCTTCGGCGAAAGCTACGCGGCGGCGATCCGCGGCGGCGGCGCACTGCAACCGCCGACAGCGGCGACCACCGTGCGCGTGCGCGCGGGCGAACTACTGCTCAGCGATGGACCGTTCGCCGAGTTCGCCGAGGTGGTCGACGGCTTCTACCTCTTCGCGGCCCCGGATCGCGCCGCCGCCGCGGACATCGCGGCGCACATCCCCTGCGCCGCGAAGGGGCACAT
Source organism: Nocardia sp. NPDC050435 (assembly GCF_040655395.1). Taxonomy (NCBI): domain Bacteria; kingdom Bacillati; phylum Actinomycetota; class Actinomycetes; order Mycobacteriales; family Nocardiaceae; genus Nocardia; species Nocardia sp. NPDC050435. The sequence goes on along the minus strand of NZ_JBFAJW010000017.1, from coordinate 8,494 downwards.
CGAGGTCCGGCAAGTCGTCGACCTCGGCGAATAGGGTGGGCGTGGCCGGTCTCGGCGCCGTCTATCGCGCCGAGTTCGGCCGCGTACTGGCCACTCTGGTGCGGCTGACCGGTGATATCGGCCTGGCCGAGGACGCGGTGCAGGAGGCGTTCGCCGACGCGCTGCGCAGCTGGCCGGAGCAGGGGCGGCCCGCGAATCCGGGGGCTTGGCTCACCACCGCCGCCCGGCATCGCGCGCTGGACCGGTTGCGGCGCGAATCCGCGCGAGCGTCAAAGGAAAAGGACGCGGTGCTCGACCGGTCCGCTGCTCGCACGCCGGACGCGGTGCTCGACCGGGGCGGGTTATCCGCGCTCGACGAGGAGTTGGACATGTCCCCGGTCGCCGACGACCAGCTGCGGATGATCTTCACCTGCTGTCACCCGGCGCTGTCGGCCGAATCGCAGGTCGCCCTGACCCTGCGGCTGGTGTGCGGGCTGCGCACGGCGGAGATCGCCCGCGCCTTCCTGCAACCGGAACACACGGTGGCGCAGCGCCTCACCCGGGCGAAGGCGAAGATCCGGCAGGCGGGCATCCCGTTGCGGGTGCCGCCCGCGGACCTGCTGCCGGAACGGGTCCCGGCCGTGCTGTCCTGCATCTACCTGGTGTTCAGCGAGGGCTACTTCGCCACCACGGGTCCGGCGGCGGTGCGTGACGACCTGTGCGACGAGGCGATCCGCCTGGGCCGGCTGTTGTGCGGACTGCTGCCCGCCGAGTCCGAGGCCCGAGCCCTGCTGGCCCTGATGCTGCTCAACGACAGCCGTCGCGACCAACGCCGTTCTCCGGACGGGGAATTGGTGCCCCTGGAAGAACAGGACCGGTCCCGCTGGAATTACGCCGCCCGCGAATCCGGCCTGCGCTGCCTGATCTCGGCCGCGGCCGACGGGCCCGGCGGTCCCTACCTCGCGCAAGCCCGGATCGCCGCGGCGCACGCTTTCGCGCCCACCTGGGACCAAACAGACTGGGGTGCGATAGTTTCCGCCTACGACGAACTCGCTTCGTATTCCCGTTCGCCCGTGATCGAGGTGAATCGCGCCGTCGCGCTCGCCTTTCGGGACGGCATCGACGCCGGGTTGGCCGCTCTGGACGCAGTAGCCGCGCACCCCCGATTGGCCGGTACGCACCACATCTTGGCCACGCGCGCCGACCTCCTCCGCCGGGCAGGGCGCCACACGGAGGCCGCCGTCGACTACCGCCGGGCGCTGGCGGCAGTCGACAACGAGCAGGTGCGGCGGTTTCTGACCCGCCGCCTCAGCGAAGTCGAAACCGCCGGATGACGCTCAGCGCCACCAGGTGTCCAGCGGCGTCACCGGGACGGTGCGCTTGTGCCGGGTGTTGCGGAAGATCGACTCCACCTTGGCCGCCACCTCGTCGGTGACGTCCTTGCCCTCCAGGTAGTCGTCGATCTCGCTGTAGCGCAGCCCCAGCGCTTCCTCGTCGGGCAGCGCGGGCCGGTCGTCCTCGAGGTCGGCGGTCGGTACCTTGGACCAGATGCTGGCGGGCGCGCCGAGTTCCTGCAGCAGCGCCGCGCCCTGCCGCTTGGTCAGGCCGGTCAGCGGGGTCAGGTCCACGCCGCCGTCGCCGTACTTGGTGAAGAACCCGGTGACCGCCTCGGCCGCGTGATCGGTGCCGACGACCAGCAGGTTCTCCTGCCCGGCGATGGCGTACTGCACCACCATGCGCTCGCGGGCCTTGATATTGCCGCGCACGAAGTCGCGGAGCTTGTCCACCTTCACCGCCGAGGCCACCTCGGCGGCGACGGCGTTGGCGCTGGGCCGGATATTGACCACGACGGAGCGTTCGGGCTGGATGAACCGCATCGCGACGCGGGCGTCGGCTTCGTCGGACTGCACACCGTAGGGCAGGCGCACCGCGACGAACGTGGCGTCCACGTCCTCGGCGCGCAGCTCCGTCACGGCCAGCTGGCATAGTCGGCCGGCCAGGGCGCTGTCCTGCCCGCCGCTGATGCCGAGCACGAAACCCTTTGCGGGAGTGGCGCGCAGATAGTCCTTGAGAAAATCGACGCGCCGCCGGATCTCTTCCTTCGGTTCGATGCTCGGCTGGACACCCAGCTCCGTGACGATCTGTTCGCGCAGACTACCCATGGCAGTTCACTCTACGATGCGCCGCACGAAGGCTTCCCAGTTGTCACCGATTTGTCCGCGGGTATAGCCGAGGACGTTCATCTGGTGCATCACCATCGGCGCGCCCAGCACCGCCAGCAGGGCATCGGCCAGCAGCGGGACCTCGCCGGGCGCGTTCGCCTCGCGCAGGAGCAGCGAGACGTGCGCTTTGAGCAGGCCGTAGGGCGGGCCGGCGTAGCGGTCGGTGCCCTCGCCGAGTTCGGCGGCGCGGTGCAGTTCGCCTTCGACCTCGATGTCGAGCAGCCGGGACCGGCCGAAGGCGATCAGGCGATCCAGCGGCGGCGCGCCCGGGCCGAGCGGGGGCGGGCCGAACATGAAGGCGCCCTGGAATTTGCGGTCGGAGTGGTCCAGCAGGGCGCGCATCAACCCCGTGCGGTTGCCGAAGCGGCGGAAGACGGTACCTTTCCCTACACCGGCCCGTTTCGCGAGCGCGTCCATGGTCAGGCCGTCGGCGCCCTGTTCCCGCACCAGCTGCTGGGCCGCGTCCAGGAGTAATTGCCGGTTGCGGGCGGCGTCGGCGCGCTCGTGCGCCTCGGTGCCCGCGGGCTGTCCGGAGCTCAGCGGCAGCAGGTTGCGCACGCCCGGCCCGTCGCCGGGCAGCGATGTGCTGTAGGTCACGGTACTTCTCGCACTCTCGGAGGAATGGAACCGGACCACAGTCCGGTTAGTGTCTGGTGAAAGCTTCCCACCACTAACGCTCAGTACATCAGGAGTCATCATGGCCGAGACCCGGATCCTCGCTCTCGTCGGTAGCTTGCGCGCCGCCTCCATCAATCGTCAGCTCGCCGAGGCCGCGGCCCAGACCGCGCCGGAGGGCGTCGAGATCACCCTCTATGAGGGCCTGGGTGACATCCCCTTCTACAACGAGGACATCGATGTGGAAGGCGAGGTGCCCGCCGCCGCGCAGGCGCTGCGTGACGCCGTCGCCGCCGCGGACGGCGTGCTGCTGGTAACCCCGGAGTACAACGGCACCATTCCCGCGGTGCTGAAGAACGCCATCGACTGGGCGTCGCGGCCGTACGGCGTCGGCGCGCTGAAGGGCAAGCCGGCCGCGGTGGTCAGCGCGTCCATCAGCTCGAACGCGGCGCGCTGGTCGCACGGCGACGCGGTCAAGGCGCTCGGGGTGGCCGGCAGCGCGGTCGTCGAGGCCGCGCACGCCCACTTCGGCGTGATCGGCGAGCGCTTCGGCGCCAGCCATCCGCGCGACGACGCCGAGGCGCTGACCGAGCTGAGCGCGTCGGTGCACGAGTTGGTGCAGGCGGCGCGTGGTGAATTCGTGTCGGCCTGAGCAGCCTCCCGCCTGTAGTAGAGGCCGTCCGGTGCGCACCGGGCGGCCTCTTGGTGTGTGCGTGTCGTGTGCTCTCACATGAGGTGGACGAGACAGCGGGGGCCGGTGTGACAGAAGCGCCGGAAAATGTTTGCTGAGAAAGAGCTGCGGTACAGAATTGTGATCTAAGCCACTGTCGTGTCGTGTTGCGAATCAACTGGCCAGGTACTTACCGCCGGGAAATTTCATCTTTGTGACTCGCTACATGTCGTGTTGGATGAATCTGTCGGCCACTAGGTGTAGTGTCTTCACTGCTGGAAGACGAAGCGAGACACCTCTCGGGGAGCACCACTTCGAACCGGTGCGAACAGGGGTTTCGCAGCCGGATCCAGGAGTTTGCGCAGCACATGTGGGAACGCACTGCTATCGGATCACTGGCTGTGGATCAGAGACTTGGAGAGAGGGACACCATGACGATCACCGTGTACACCAAGCCCGCTTGCGTCCAGTGCAATGCCACCTACAAGGCCCTCGACAAGCTCGGGGTCGAGTACGACGTCATCGACATCTCCGAGAACACGGAGGCGCGTGACTACGTGATGGCCCTGGGCTACCTGCAGGCCCCCGTCGTCGTCGCCGGTGAGGACCACTGGTCCGGCTTCCGGCCCGACCGCATCAAGTCGCTCGCGACTGTCGCCGCCTGATCTTCTACGTTCCTTCGAGGAGGGAGACCCGACCATGACCGGTCTGGTGTACTTCTCCAGCGCCTCGGAGAACACGCATCGATTCGTCGAGAAGCTGGGTCTCCCGGCCACTCGCATACCGCTGCACGCCGCCGCCGAACCGCTGCGCGTCGACGAGCCCTACGTGCTGATCGCCCCCACCTACGGGGGCGGCCGGCATGTTCTGGGGGGCACTCGCGACGACAAGGAATTCGTACCGCGGCAAGTCGCCAAGTTCCTCAACGATCCGCACAACCGTGCCCTGCTGCGCGGGGTGGTGGCGGCCGGCAACACGAACTTCGGCGATACCTTCTGCGCTGCCGGTGAGGTCATCTCGCGTAAATGCGGGGTGCCGTACCTGTATCGCTTCGAACTCATGGGAACCGCTGAGGACGTCGCACGCGTCCGCGAGGGATTGGGATTGTTTTGGCAACAGCAACGACAGCACCGGCAGGCAAGTCAGCTCGTCTAGAGCAGCAGCAGTCGGTCCGTAGCGCGGAGGCCGGTGAGGTCTTGGATTACCACGCTCTCAACGCGATGCTGAACCTGTACGGCCCGAACGGCGAGATCCAGTTCGACAAGGACCGCGAGGCCGCGCACCAGTACTTCCTGCAGCACGTCAACCAGAACACCGTCTTCTTCCACAACCTGGACGAGAAGCTCGATTACCTGGTCGAGGAGAACTACTACGAGCCCGAGGTGCTGGAGAAGTACAGCCGCGCGTTCATCAAGCAGCTGTTCAAGCAGGCCTACGCCTACAAGTTCCGGTTCCCGACGTTCCTGGGCGCGTTCAAGTACTACACCTCGTACACGCTCAAGACCTTCGACGGCAAGCGCTACCTGGAGCGCTTCGAGGACCGCGTCTGCATGGTCGCGCTCACCCTCGCCGACGGCGATCAGGTGCTGGCGAGCAAGCTGGTCGACGAGATCATCGACGGCCGCTTCCAGCCCGCCACCCCGACCTTCCTCAACTCGGGCAAGAAGCAGCGCGGCGAGCCGGTGTCCTGCTTCCTGCTGCGCATCGAGGACAACATGGAGTCCATCGGGCGCTCCATCAACTCCGCGTTGCAGCTGTCCAAGCGCGGCGGCGGAGTCGCGCTGCTGCTGAGCAACATTCGCGAGCACGGCGCCCCGATCAAGAAGATCGAGAACCAGAGCTCGGGCGTCATCCCGATCATGAAGCTGCTGGAGGATTCGTTCTCCTACGCCAATCAGCTCGGCGCGCGTCAGGGCGCGGGCGCGGTGTACCTGCACGCGCACCATCCCGACATCTACCGCTTCCTCGACACCAAGCGCGAGAACGCGGACGAGAAGATCCGCATCAAGACCCTCTCGCTGGGTGTGGTGATCCCGGACATCACCTTCGAGCTGGCGAAGAAGAACGAGGACATGTACCTGTTCTCGCCGTACGACGTGGAACGCATCTACGGCAAGCCGTTCGCCGACATCGATGTCACCGAGAAGTACTACGAGATGGTCGACGACAAGCGCATCCGCAAGTCGAAGATCAAGGCACGCGAGTTCTTCCAGACCATTGCCGAGCTGCAGTTCGAGTCCGGCTACCCGTACATCATGTTCGAGGACACGGTGAATCGGGCCAACCCGATCGCCGGCAAGATCACGCACTCGAACCTGTGCTCGGAGATCCTGCAGGTGTCCACGCCGTCGCTGTTCAACGACGATCTGTCCTACTCCCATGTGGGCAAGGACATCTCGTGCAACCTGGGGTCGATGAACATCGCCAAGTCGATGGATTCGCCGGACTTCGCCCAGACCATCGAGGTGGCGATCCGCGCGCTGACCGCGGTGTCGGATCAGACCCACATCTACTCGGTGCCCTCGATCGAGCAGGGCAACAACCAGTCCCACGCCATCGGCCTCGGGCAGATGAACCTGCACGGCTACCTGGCGCGCGAACGGGTGCACTACGGGTCCGAAGAGGGCATCGATTTCACCAACATCTACTTCTACACCGTTGTCTTCCACGCGATCCGGGCCTCGAACCTGATCGCCCAGGAGCGTGGTAGCTACTTCGGCGGGTTCCCCGAATCGAAGTACGCCAGCGGTGAGTTCTTCGACAAGTACACCGAGCAGGTGTGGGAGCCGCGCACCGAGCGCGTGCGCGAACTGTTCGCCGACGCGGGCGTGCACATCCCCACCCAGGAGGATTGGCGTCAGCTCAAGGCCCTGGTGATGGAGCACGGCATCTACAACCAGAACCTGCAGGCGGTGCCGCCGACCGGCTCGATCTCCTACATCAACAACTCCACCAGCTCCATCCACCCGGTGGCGTCGAAGATCGAGATCCGCAAGGAAGGCAAGATCGGCCGCGTCTACTACCCGGCCCCCTACCTCACCAACGACAACCTCGAGTACTACGAGGACGCCTACGAAATCGGCTACGAGAAGATCATCGACACCTACGCCGCCGCCACCCAGCACGTCGACCAGGGCCTGTCGCTGACGCTGTTCTTCAAGGACACCGCCACCACCCGCGACCTCAACAAGGCCCAGATCTACGCCTGGCGCAAGGGCATCAAGACCCTCTACTACATCCGCCTGCGTCAGATGGCGCTGGAAGGTACCGAAGTCGAGGGTTGCGTGTCCTGCATGCTGTAGGGCTTGGCTTGCGAAAGGGCGGTCTCCGTAAGGAGGCCGCCCTTTTTGTGCGTGTTCAGTCCCGGAATACGTCCTCGATGCTCTCTGCGGTGAGGATCCGGGTCGCCCAGAGTTCCATCTGGGCGATGCCGGAACTGTGCACGGTGTCTTCTATTCCCGGTGGGAGAACCCCGAATCGAACCTTCAGCAAGCTGAGTAACATCACTGCGCGTCCGTGTGCTTCGCCTTCTGCGCGCCCCTCAGCGCGTCCTTCGGCGCGTCCTTCACTGCGGAGCCGTGCGGCAGTCGTCATCAGGAGCTCCTTCGCTTCCGGGTGTATTTGCTCGAAGAACGGATACATGTCGGGCGTCGGCGTGTCGCCAACGAGCAGGATGTAGGACAGCGGAGTTTCCAGTGTGGCCTTGCCGCCTGGCTCGAGCAATGCCGCGCGCATGGTGTTCAGAAGTGGCCACAGGTCGGTGCCGAGTTGCTTATTGTGTCGAACAATCTTGATCAGTGCCAGCATGATCGCCGTCTGAGGCGTCAGCGGCCGGGCGCACAGTTCGGCGATATCGACGGTGGCGAGGTCTTCCAGCAGAAACCGGAAGCGCGGCAGATAGTCCCCGAGCGCCGCGCGGGTATCGGGGTCCACGTCGATGAGTTCGGAGAGTTCGGTGGGCGCCCGCCAGCGTCGCTGGCCACTGGTGACGTGGACGACCAGCGGGATCACCATGGGCAGCTTCTGAGCCTTGGGATTGTCGTAGAGGTACTTGTCCCAGATGGCGCCGACGTATTTGTACATCCGCTTGGCCATCATCCGATCCGGGCGGCTCTGATGCTCGATGAGCAGATAGATGAAGGCATCGTGCTGGTTCAGGCGTGTCCGGAACAGCAGATCGCTGTGCAGGGACCGCAAGTCTTGGGACACAAAGGTGCCGGGTTGCAACTCCAATGTCTTCCAGTCGATCTGGGCGACCACCTGCTCGGGGAGAACCGTCCGCAACTCACTGGCGGCGTGGATGGGACAGGATAGGACCTGCCGGAAGTAGGAATCGTGCCGGTTCGACTTCGTCGTAGCCATGTTTGGGCAAACTACGCGCGGAGTGGAGGAGACACGCCGATGTCGGGATCGCTGTCGGTGAAAGTTCGTGTCGGGTTCTGGTGGGCGGCTGATCTTTACGGGCCGACTCGGGGAAGTTGAAGATGGCGTACCCCAGGCCGAGCTCCTTTGTCTTGGAGGGCCTTTCGGTGACCTGCTCGGGGTGACGACGGCGGCGGAGGAGCGGAACATGCCGTCGATCCGCCGCCCTTTTCGTGCTCGGGATCGGCTACTGCGGGAAAACGTCCTCGAGGTTCTCCACGGTGAGTACCCGAGTCGCCCAGAGCTCCAACTGCGGGATGTCGGCGCCGCGCACCGTGGCAGCAACCTCTTTCGTCAGCGGTCCGAATTTCACTGTCAGCAGCTTGAGCAGCATTTCCGCTTCGCCCTCGACGCGCCCGCGCGCTTCGCCTTCGATCCGCCCGCGCGCTTCGCCCTCGGTGCGTCCGCGTGCGCGGCCTTCCGCGCGGAGACGTTCGGCAGTTGTCATGAGGAGCTCCTTCGCTACCGGGTGTACCTGTTCGAAGAGCGGACCTAGATGTACTGACCCGAGAGGTTAGGAACGCGGCTGGCTGGTGGGTGACCGCCCAGTGCGGTGTGGCCGCGGTGGTGATTGTAGGTGTGTAGC